>NZ_JBQFSA010000005.1:0-315433 GCF_056537745.1 Ruegeria sp. C12 | reverse complement strand
AATGCGCCATGTCCACGTGCAGATACGCGCCGACCATGTCGGCGATCTGACGCATGCGGGCAAAGTCGATCTGACGCGGGATGGCCGAGCCACCGGCGATGATCAGCTTGGGCTGGTGTTCCTTCGCCAGCGCCTCGACCTGATCATAGTCCAGCATGTTGTCTTCTTTGCGGACACCATATTGCACCGCGTTGAACCACTTGCCCGACTGGTTAGGGCGTGCGCCATGGGTCAGGTGGCCGCCTGCGTCCAGGCTCATGCCCAGAATGGTGTCGCCGGGCTGGATCAGTGCCTGAAATACACCCTGATTGGCCTGGCTGCCAGAGTTCGGCTGCACATTGGCAAAGCCGCAGCCAAACAGTTCCTTGGCGCGGTCGATGGCCAGGTTCTCGGCGATATCGACGAACTGGCAGCCGCCATAGTAGCGCCGACCGGGATAGCCTTCGGCGTATTTGTTGGTCATGACCGAGCCCTGCGCCTCCATCACGGCGGCAGAGACGATATTCTCGGACGCGATCAACTCGATCTCGTCGCGCTGGCGGCCCAGCTCGGATGTGATCGAGCCGAAAAGTTCCGGGTCGCGGTCGGACAGGGATTGGGTGAAAAAGCCCGTATCACGAAGGTTGGCGTTCATTTGCGCTCCATAGACTGGGGTAAAAACTTGCGGATTTCCTATCGGAAACCCACCATCGGCAAAAGGCATAAAGCGACGATTTGGCCCGCTGCGGCGTCAAGTCTGGCCTATTGAGGAAAGGTATGTTTGTTTCGGAACCAAATGTGTAGCACCGGAAACCAGACCCAATGAAAAAAAGAATCGCCTTCCTCGCCAGTGAGGCCGAGATGGCGCAGGACGCCCGTGATCGCCTGATTGAACAATATGGCAATGCCGCCCCGCGCGACGCCGAGGTGGTGGTTGCCCTGGGCGGTGACGGTTTCATGTTGCGCACATTGAAGAACATGCAGCATCTCGACGCGCCGGTATACGGTATGAATCGCGGAACAATCGGGTTCCTGATGAACAATTTTCATGAAGAGGACCTGATGGCCCGTCTTGCAGATGCGCAGGAAGAGGTCATCAACCCGCTGGCCATGCGGGCCATGGACCAATCGGGAAAGCTGCACGAGGCATTGGCGATCAACGAGGTCTCACTGCTGCGCGCAGGCCCGCAAGCCGCACGGTTGAAAATCAGCGTCGATGGGCGCGAGCGGATGGCGGAACTGGTCTGCGACGGTGCGCTTCTGTCCACGCCTGCCGGTTCGACGGCGTATAACTACTCGGCCCATGGTCCGATTCTGCCAATCGGGGCGGACGTCCTTGCCTTGACCGCAATTGCCGCATTCCGGCCGCGCCGCTGGCGGGGGGCTTTGCTGCCGAAGATTGCCAAGGTTCGATTCGACGTTCTGGACGCAGACAAACGCCCCGTCATGGCCGACGCTGATTCCATTTCATTCCCGGATATCGACTGGGTTGAGATTCGGTCAGAGCCTGCAATCACCCATCGCATCCTGTTTGACCCGGGCCATGGTCTGGAAGAGCGCTTAATCTCTGAGCAATTCACCTAAACTGCGATTTTTTTAGATTTATTTTCTCTTGTGTGAAGAAGTTCACACGGCATTCGTTACGGATTGGCTAATCTGACCGTGCTCGGAGATCACGCTATGGTGGGAGTGAGTGGCCACCTGTACGGCGTTTTCGAATGATTGCGTAAATTTCGCGCTGGCGAGGGTGGGTGGTGCTACGCTCGTCATCAGAAATCCGGGCATATTTAAGCAGCTGGACCCCGGGCCCAATAACCCGGGGTCTATTTTGTTTGGGGCGGTTACCCGTCTGAAAGCCTGTCCCATAGTGGCAGACACATCTGCCCGACACGTTCTTCGATGGCGGCGGCAGCGTCCACGGCCAGATCTTCGCGCCAGCGCCGCGCGGCAATCTGGACATTGATGGGCTGCGGACCTTTCGGCAACTGAGCCAGACGGGCAGGGACGCAGGCGGCGGGCAGGCCCAGAAAGTTCATCGCGTAGGAATAAACGGCGCAGCCCAGAACCTCATGCACGCCTTCGGCCCCTTCGGTGTCGCGGTCCGGCTTGAAGAAGGGTTGCGGCAGGAAGGGCGACAGGACCAGCGGGTAATCCTGTAGAAACAGCGACCATTCGCGCGCATAATGGCTGCGTTTGGCCAGCATCCTAAGCAACTCGGTTTCGACGATAGGCGGGAATTCCTGAAAATAGACGTCGAAGATGTCCTGAATGGTCTGAGAGCCCGCAGCCTCGACATCCGACTTCATCAGCGTCAGCACTTCGCCCATCAACGAGCGATAGCCGATCCGCCCGCATTCAAAGACATCGGGCGGATCGATTTCTTCCACCAGATACCCGGCATCCGCCAGCGCATCGCGCGCGGTGTCCTGCGCCTTTTCGACCTCGGGGTGAAGGGCGTAGCCAAAGGTGTTTTTGGTAAAGGCAACTTTGATCGGCCCTTCCAGATCGTCCCCGCGCCAAGGCATCGGCACGTGGAAAGGGTCCCGTGCGTCGGGCGCGATCAGGCTGGGCATCGACAGGTGCAGATCCGCAGCGGACCGGGTCAACAGCCCTTGCACCGACATGGATTGGGCCAGCGATCCGCGCTCGGCCTTTTGGCTGGGGTTCCAGGCGGGCACGCGACCCAGGCCGGGCTTGACCGTAACCGCGCCATTGGCGGCGGCGGGAAACCTGAGGCTGCCACCGATGTCATTGCCGTGAGCCAGCGCGCCGATACCCGCCATCACGGCAGCACCGGCCCCACCAGACGATCCCCCGGGCGAGATATGCTGACCCCAGGGGTTATGGGTGCGCCCGTATAGCGGGTTGTCCGTATCGGCGCGGAAGGAAAACTCTGGCGTGTTCGTGCGGCCGATCACAATGGCCCCGGCCTTTTGCAGGTTCGACACAACCGGGGCGTCATCCGGCGCGATCACGTCTTTCAACGCGACCACGCCGTTTGTGGTGGCGTGGCCCTTTTGATCGACATTCACTTTGATCGTGACCGGGACGCCGAACAACGGGCCGGGATCTTCGCCCTTTGCACGCGCCTGATCCAGATCTCGGGCACGGTCAAGCGCCTGATCGCTCAGGTCTTCGACCACTGCATTGAGGCTGGGATTGACCGCATGCATCCGATCAATCGCGGCTTGTGTTGCGGTTTCGGCGCTCAAGTCGCCGCTGCGGATCAGCTGTGTCAACTCGGTGGCGCTGAGACGCCAGATATCGCTTTGTGTCATGGGCCCTCACTGTCTGATCGTGACAGTAGGGGGCCTGTATCCGGTTGCAAGGGGGGCGGTGCAGGCCGCCCCGGACTTATTGCGCGTATCCGATGGTTTGCAGGGCCGCTTTGATCTCGTCCAGAATGGCCGGATCATCAATGGTTGCAGGCATCTTGTAGTCCTGCCCGTCGGCAATCGACACCATGGTGCCGCGCAGGATCTTGCCCGAGCGGGTTTTGGGCAAACGATCCACCACGACAGCCAGCTTGAAGGCCGCGACCGGCCCGATCTTGTCGCGGACCATCTTGACGACCTCCTGAACCACGTCGCCATGATCGCGTGCGGCACCCGCGTTCAGACACAGGAAGCCGACCGGCATCTGGCCTTTCAGCTGATCCGAGACGCCAATCACTGCGCATTCTGCGACGTCGGGATGGGCGGCCAGTACCTCCTCCATCCCGCCGGTCGACAAGCGGTGGCCCGCCACGTTGATCACATCGTCGGTGCGCGCCATGATATAGAGGTATCCATCCTCGTCGATCATGCCTGCGTCGCCGGTTTCGTAGTATCCGGGGAAGTGTTCCAGATAGGATTTCCGGAAACGGTCCTCGGCATTCCACAGCGTTGGCAACGTGCCGGGGGGGAGGGGGAGTTTCACGGCAATCGCGCCCAACTCACCCGGTTTCATCGGGTGGCCGCCCTCGTCCAGGATTTGCACATCATAGCCGGGCATCGGTTTGGCGGGCGAGCCAAGTTTGGTCGGCAATTCCTCGATCCCCAATGGGTTGCCAGCAATGGTCCATCCGGTTTCGGTCTGCCACCAGTGGTCGATCACCGGAACCTTCAGCGCGTCCTGGGCCCAGATGATCGTATCGGGGTCAGCGCGTTCGCCCGCCAGATACAGCGCGCGCAAGCCGGACAGGTCATATTTGGCCAGCATCTCGCCTTTGGGGTCCTCGCGCTTGACGGCGCGGATGGCGGTGGGGGCGGTGAAAAAGCTACGGACATTGTGTTCCGAGATCACCCGCCAGAAGGTGCCCGCGTCGGGGGTGCCGACAGGTTTGCCTTCGAACACGATGGTGGTGTTGCCGTGGATCAGCGGGGCATAGCAGATGTAGGAATGCCCCACGACCCAGCCCACATCCGAGGCCGCCCAGAACACATCGCCCGGATCGACATTGTAGATGTTCTTCATCGACCAGTTCAGCGCAACCAGATGCCCGGCGGTTGGTCGCACAACCCCTTTCGGCGCACCCGTGGTACCCGAGGTATAGAGGATATAGGCCGGATCATTGCCTGCAACCGGCACGCATTCCGCCGGTTCAACGCCGTATTGGAAGCCGTGCCAATTGAAGTCGCGTCCTTCAATCAGTTGCGCAACCTCTTGTTCACGCTGGAAAATCACGCAGAACTCGGGCTTGTGCTTTGCCATGTCGATGGCGCCGTCCAGCAGGGGTTTGTAGTGCACCACGCGGCCCGGCTCCATCCCGCATGAGGCGGCGATGATCGCCTTGGGCTGTGCGTCATCGATGCGGACGGCCAGTTCGTTGCTGGCAAAACCGCCGAACACCACCGAATGCACGGCACCCAGTCGGGCGCAGGCCAGCATCGCCTCAAGCGCTTCGGGGATCATCGGCATATAGATGATGACCCGGTCGCCCTTTTCGATGCCCTTGGCCCGCAACGCCCCGGCCAGGGTGGCGACGCGGTTGCGCAGCTCGACATATGAGATCTCGCGCTTGGTATGGGTGATCGGGCTGTCATAGATAATGGCGGTCTGCTCGCCGCGCCCGTTTTCGACGTGGCGGTCGACGGCGTTCCAGCAGGTATTGACCTGCGCGTCACTGAACCATTCATAAAGCGGGGCGTTATCGTCAAACAGCGCTTTGCTCGGAGGTTTGTCCCAATCGATCCCTTTTGCAGCGTCCATCCAGAACGCCTCGGGGTCGTTTTTCCAGCTATCGTAAACGTCCTGATATGCCATTTTGTCTTCCTCCCAAAGCACTGAGCACGTTGTTAGGTATCCGCCGCGTATCAAACAAGCGGCGCTTGTGGCGCCGCGTCAGTTTATCGCAAAATCTTTGCAGTTCGGTTCGGAATGATCTGCAAATTATTGCAAACCCGTTTGGTTTTTTGGGCTTAGTTGAATAACCTTGCGGAAATTGCAAATTTGTTAACTTTTCTGTGCAAAGGCGACGACTCGCCGAACGCCAAAGCAGGCGTTCGGCTTCATAATCGCGCATCGCATCAGCCGTAATGTGCGACTGGGGTGCCGGCGATGGCCGCCATGTTCAGCAACCCGCGCGCTGTGATCGACGGTGTCACGATATGGGCTTTGTTTCCCATACCCATCAGAATCGGACCAACCTCGATCCCGTCGGCTTTCATCTTCAGAATGTTCCGCACTCCGCTTGCCGCATCGGCATGGGCAAAGACCAACACATTTGCCGCCCCTTCCAAACGCGAGGCCGGGAAGATCCGGGCCCTGAGCTCCGGGTCCAGCGCGGCATCAAGGTTCATCTCGCCTTCGTAGATGAAATCTCTTGGTCGCTGATCGAGTATTTCGATGGCAGCACGCAGGCGTTTGCCCGAGCCTTCGGCCTGATTGCCGAACTGAGATTGCGAACAGAAGGCGATTTTGGGCTCCAGCCCGAAACGCCGCACATGGCGGGCCGCGCCTATGGTGGATTCGGCCAGTTCCTCGGGCGTTGGCAATTGCCGGACATGGGTGTCGGCAATGAACAGGGGGCCGTCTTCCAGAATCATCAGCGACAGCGCGCCATGCGGACGCAGGTCGCCCTTGTTCAGCACCTGCTCGACATAGTTCAGGTGCCAGCGATATTCGCCGAACGTGCCGCAGATCATGCTGTCCGCTTCCCCCCGGTGCACCATGATCGCCCCAATGGCGGTTGTATTGGTGCGCATGATGGCCTTGGCCAGATCCGGCGTCACGCCCCGGCGTTGCATGATCTTGTGGTACGAGCTCCAATAGTCGTAATAGCGCGGGTCGTTCTCCGGGTTCACGATCTGACAGTCCTTGCCGGGGCGGATGGTCAGGCCCAGCCGGTCGCAGCGGGCATCGATCACCTCGGGCCGTCCGATCAGGATCGGTGTTTCGGTGGTTTCTTCCAGAACGGCCTGCGCGGCACGCAGGACCCGTTCATCCTCGCCTTCGGCAAACACGATCCGGCGCGAGGCTGCAGCGGCGGCTTCGAACACAGGCCGCATCAGCAGGGCGGATTTGAAGACGGTCTGGTTCAGCTTTTCCCTGTAGGCATCCAGATCCTTGATCGGACGTTTGGCAACGCCGCTGTCCATCGCTGCGCGCGCCACAGCCGAGGACACAACGCCCACCAGACGCGGATCAAAGGGTTTGGGGATCAGATAGTCCGGGCCGAAATTCAGCTGCTCGCCCTTATAAGCAGCGGCAGCCTCGGCGCTGGTGGTGGCGCGGGCCATTTCGGCGATACCATCGACGCAGGCGATTTGCATCTCGTCATTGATCTCGGTCGCGCCAACGTCCAGCGCGCCGCGGAAGATGAACGGAAAGCACAGGACGTTGTTCACCTGATTGGGAAAATCGCTGCGCCCTGTGGCGATGATCGCATCCGGCGCGACCTCGCGCGCGGCTTGGGGCAGAATTTCCGGGGTCGGGTTGGCCAACGCGAAGATGATCGGCTGATCGGCCATTCGGCTGACCATTTCGGGCTTCAGAACGTTCGGGCCGCTGAGACCCAGAAACAGATCGGCCCCATCGATCACGTCGTCCAGCGTGCGCAGGTCGGATTTCTGCGCGAACTGATCCTTGTGCGGGTTCATATCCTCTTCGCGGCCCTCATAGACCAGCCCGTGAATGTCGCACAGCCAGATGTTTTCGCGCTTCACGCCAAGCTTGACCAACATGCTCAGACACGCGATGCCCGCCGCGCCACCGCCGGTCGAGACGATCTTGATGTCCTCGAAGGACTTGCCGGCGACGTGCAGCGCGTTTTTGGCGGCTGCTCCGACCACAATGGCCGTGCCATGCTGGTCGTCGTGAAAGACGGGGATGTTCATGCGCTCGCGGCACAGCTTTTCGACGACAAAGCAATCCGGGGCCTTGATGTCTTCCAGATTGATTGCGCCGAACGTGGGTTCAAGCGCGCAGACGATATCGGCCAGCTTTTCCGGGTCGGGCTGATCGACTTCGATGTCGAAACAGTCGATTCCGGCGAATTTCTTGAACAGGACCGCCTTGCCCTCCATCACCGGCTTCGAGGCCAGCGCGCCGATATTGCCCAACCCCAGAACAGCCGTTCCGTTCGACACCACAGCCACCAGATTCCCGCGCGAGGTATAAAGCTCCGCGTTCGACGCATCGGCCTTGATCTCAAGGCTCGCCTCGGCCACGCCGGGCGAATAGGCGCGGGCCAGATCGCGACCATTGGCCATTGGCTTTGTGGCCTTGATCTCAAGCTTTCCGGGTTTTGGATGGGCGTGATAGTCAAGCGCGGCTTGTCTTTGGCTGCGTGAGTCAGACATCAGCGATACGGCTCCCTTCTGGTATCTAACCGTGTGGTAACCCAGTTTTTGCGGCTTGGCTACGTTGCGTCACCTATCACAGCTTGATGTCTCTTAATCCCGGCTTGGTTGATTTCCGTTGTAAAATATTTACATTCGGCCAAATCCACTCACTCAAACTGCCGAACCAGCAGAACCAAGATAGGCATGACTTTCAGCACTGAAACCAAAGCAGAGCGTTTGACTCTGCCCGTTCGATTTGCACCCGCAACCGGCGTTGCGGTGACCCATTGTGTCATGTTGGCGACGCTGCTGTTTTGCGTGGTTGGGATACTGTGGCCAACCTGGGCGATCACGCATGTTAATGAAGGCGGTATTGTCGAGATTGCATCGGCTGTGATGCTGTTCGGCGCGGCTGTGGCGGCGTTGGTAACTTTGAAGGGGTTGCCGCGAGTGTATATTTCGCTGGGCTGTTTCCTTCTGGCAGAGCGAGAGATCGACACCGAGATCTTCGCCACAGACAGCTCGCTTGCGGCTGTTTTCAACGCGATTGACAACATGCTCGATCCCACTTGGGTTCGGGTGGTTCTGGGTCTGGTCTTGCTATTCGGAGTGGTTTGGCACGGGATCCCAACGATCTGGAAAGCCCGCAACGCCCGTGCGCCATTCCTTACCGTTTTTGCTTTGGCAGTGTTGGCTGTCGTCGTGGCGCAAGTCGTGGATCAGGTCGCACGGCCCAAATATACGGACTTTTCCCAACTGACACTGATGCGTCTCTTTGTTGTAGAAGAAACGCTCGAGCTATTGTTTTCGATTGGCATTTTCGCTTCGGTTCTGATCGGATGGCGTAAACACCAACAGCACGAGACACTGCCCGATGCGCCCTTTGCGTTCGAACCAGACGATAGCCGAGTTCCGCTTACCAACGAATGAGCTAAGGGACGACATCCCGTTTTACACCAAGGTTCTGGGGATGCGGATGGACATGATCTATCCCGCAGACGATCCGCGGACTGCCGTGTTTTCGGGTCATGGGTTGCGCCTGCGCATCGAAAAGGATGCGCCTGAAGGTGCCGGAACGCTTCGCATCCTGACCGAAGACCCCGACGCATTTGCAGGCGGCGAACGGGTATTGGTCGCGCCAAACGGAACCCGAATCGAGATTGAAGACCGCGACCCGCCGCTGGTCATGCCTGAGACTGTCCATTCCTTTGTCGTCCGTCGTCTGAAAGATCAGGCCCCTTGGATCATCGGGCGCGCGGGCATGCATTACCGCGATCTGGTGCCGGATCGTCTGGGCGGCTCGATCATCGCCAGCCATATCCGCATCCCCGATGGCGGGCCGGTGCCGGATATGGTGCATTTCCACAAGGTGGGCTTTCAGCTGATCTTCTGCATCCATGGCTGGGTCGATGTTGTCTACGAGGATCAGGGTGACAAGATGCGCCTGACCGCCGGGGATTGCTTTATCCAGCCCCCGGAAATCCGCCACCGTGTGTTGG
Organism: Ruegeria sp. C12; assembly: GCF_056537745.1. Lineage (NCBI taxonomy): Bacteria > Pseudomonadati > Pseudomonadota > Alphaproteobacteria > Rhodobacterales > Roseobacteraceae > Ruegeria > Ruegeria sp. C12. The sequence continues at coordinate 306,192 of NZ_JBQFSA010000005.1, read as the reverse complement.
AAGCCTCGGACAACGTGCAGGTGATCGAGATTGGCGTCCCGGCCGAGCATGTCACCGAGATCGACCATGAGATGGAACTGCCGACGCCTCATTTGCGTCCGGACCGGGAATGGCAGGGCCAACGCTTTGTCTACAATCAGGCCAAGGATGCCGAGTGGATGCCCTTCCGGTTGCCGGGATACATCTGCCGAGACACGACGATTGCCGAAAACACCAAGGGTGTGGCCGGGGTACAGGTCGTCCGCCGCGGGCAGGGGGATCCGGTCTGGGCCAGCCATGATACCGACATTCACTTTACCTTCGTCATGACCGGAGAGGTCACGTTGGAGGGCGAAGGGCGCGAGCCATACCGGCTGGAACAGGGGGATGCCTTTGTTATTCCGCCACGAATGCGCACGCGGCTGGCGGATCCTTCCGAGGATATCGAATTGCTTGAGGTGACATTACCGGGAACCTTCAACACAATGCTGGAATAGGCGAAAAACACATGCTGGGGGCTTCAACTTCCCCGGCGCTTGCTATTAGGGTACGTTTTTCTGACCAACTGATCAAAAATTGGGGAATCGCCATGTCGCTCAAAGATGCTGCCTTGAAGGTTCGCGAAAACGCCCATGCGCCTTATTCGAACTTCAAGGTGGGCGCGGCGATCCTGTCCGGGTCCGGCACTCTGTATGTTGGCTGCAACGTCGAAAACGTGGCTTATCCCGAAGGCACCTGTGCCGAAGCAGGGGCGATAGCCGCCATGGTTGCCGCAGGTGAGACCGAACTGGCCGAGGTCTACGTCGTGGCCCAAAGCCCACAACCAGTACCGCCCTGCGGGGGGTGCCGTCAGAAACTGGCCGAGTTCGGTGGGCGCAACGTGAAGGTCACGCTGGCGACGACCGGGGGGATGGAACTGGAAACCACCATCGGTGATCTTCTGCCGGGCGCGTTCGACGCGTCCCATATGCAGGACGCCTGAGCCAATGGATGCCCGCTCGATCATCGCAAAACTGCGCCGGCATGAGGTGCCGACCAGCGAAGACCTGTCATGGTTTGCACAAGGTCTGGCTGATGGCGGGGTCAGCGATGCGCAGGCCGGGGCTTTTGCGATGGCAGTCTGCATGGGCGGGCTGGGCGCGCAGGGACGTGCCGACCTGACCCTAGCCATGCGCGACAGCGGCGATGTCCTGAGTTGGGATTTGGATGGGCCGGTCATCGACAAACACTCGACCGGTGGCGTGGGGGACTGCGTCAGCCTGATACTGGCCCCGGCGCTGGCGGAATGCGGGGCCTATGTTCCGATGATTTCCGGGCGGGGCCTTGGTCATACAGGTGGCACGCTGGACAAGCTTGAGGCAATTCCCGGCGTCACCACGCAGATCGGGCAGGACCGTCTGGCCCAGATACTAAGCGAAACCGGGGCCGCGATTGTTGGCGCAACCGGTCAGATCGCACCGGCCGACAAGCGGCTTTATGCGATCCGGGATGTCACGGCGACGGTCGAAAGCCTCGATCTGATCACCGCGTCAATCCTGTCCAAGAAACTGGCGGCTAGCCCCGAGGCATTGGTGCTCGACGTCAAGGTCGGCAGCGGCGCGTTCATGAAAACGCTGGACGAGGCGCGCAAGCTGGCACAGGCCCTGACCGAGACCGCGAATGCGGCGGGGTGTCGGACCTCGGCCGTGATCACCGATATGCATCAACCCTTGGCCCCGGCGCTGGGCAATGCGCTGGAAGTGGCCGAGGTGATGAATGTTCTGACAAATGCGCATTACGCGCCGTTGGCCGAAATTTCGGCCGAGCTGGGCGGCGTATTGCTGGCCGATGCGGGCATGGTTGCCACGGCGGATGAGGGGCGCGACAAAATCACTGACGTTATCCGCGACGGGCGCGCAGCCGAGCGGTTTGGCCGCATGATGGCCGCTGTCGGCGGGCCGCTGCAGTTCGTCGAAAACTGGTCACGCTTCCTGCCCGAAGCCAGCGTGATCCTTGAGGTTCAAGCCCCGCGCGGTGGGTATATCAATGCGATAAATGGCGAGGCATTGGGCCTTGCCGTGGTTGCCTTGGGCGGTGGTCGGCAGGTCGAAAGTGACGTGATCGACCCGGCGGTCGGTATGTCCGGCATTGTCCGGCTGGGCGACAAAGTCGACAAAGGCGCGCCCTTGGCCGTGGTGTATGCAGCGCGTGAAGACGCCGCGCGGCAGGCCGCAGAAACGATCCTGCAAGCCATCTCGATCGGCGATGATGCACCGATGACCCCGACGCTGGTTCATGAAAGGATCACCGCATGAGCCGGGCTTTTCTGGTCGTCATGGACTCGGTCGGCATCGGCGGCGCGCCGGATGCGGGCCAGTATTTCAACGGCGACGTGCCGGACACCGGGGCCAACACGGTTACCCATATCGCGCAGGCCTGCGCCGAGGGTCGCGCCGAAGACGGGCGCTCTGGCACGCTAGACCTGCCCAATCTGGACGCGCTGGGCCTTGGTGCTGCGGCGCGTCTGGCGTCGGGGGAGGATACGCCGGGGCTTGATGCTGATCCTTCGGGCCTCTGGGGCTGCGCGCGCGAACGTTCGCCGGGCAAGGACACGCCCTCGGGCCATTGGGAACTGGCCGGTTTGCCCGTACCGTGGGATTGGCACTATTTCCCCGACACCACCCCGGCCTTTCCCGCTGATCTGAGCCGCGCCGCAGCCGAGGCAGCGGGCGCCGATGGCATTTTGGGCGACTGCCACGCCTCGGGTACCGCGATCATCGCGGAACTGGGGGCTGAGCACATGCGAACCGGCTGGCCGATCTGCTACACATCAGCCGACAGCGTATTCCAGATCGCGGCGCATGAAGACAGCTTTGGCCTCGAACACCTGCTGCAGATGTGCCGGACGCTCGCGCCGCGTTTGCACCAGATGAAAGTGGGTCGGGTGATTGCACGGCCCTTTGTCGGATCGCCTGAGGACGGATTCACCCGCACCACCAACCGCAAGGATTTTGCGATCCTGCCGCCTGCGCCGGTGCTGACCAATTGGGTGCAGGATGCCGGGCGCAAGGTGCATGCCGTAGGCAAGATCGGCGACATCTTTTCGATGCAGGGGATCGACACGCTGCGCAAAGGTTCGGATGCCGAGTTGATGAGGCACCTGTCCGATCTGGTGGACCACGCCGAAGAGGGCAGCCTGACCTTCGCCAATTTCGTCGAATTCGACAGCCTCTATGGTCACCGCCGCGACATCAGCGGCTATGCGCGGGCGCTGGAATGGTTCGACAGGGAAATCGGTGTGATCCTGCAAAAGCTGCGCCCGGACGACCTGCTGCTGCTGACGGCCGATCACGGCAACGATCCCAGTTGGACTGGAACCGATCACACGCGCGAACAGGTGCCTGTTCTGGTCGCTGGAAAAGGCAGCGGCCAGATCGGGCAAATCGCATTCGCCGACGTCGCCACCAGCATTGCCCATCACCTGAACGTACCGGCGCAAGGGCCGGGGAGAAGCTTTCTATGACCGTCGCAGACCTGCCCAAGATCGAGTTGCACCTGCACCATGAAGGCGCGGCCCCGCCCGCCTTTATCCGCCAACTCGCCCATGAAAAGCGCGTTGATCTGAGCGGGATTTTCAAACCCGACGGCAGCTATGACTTCCGCGATTTCGCCCATTTCCTCAGCGTGTATGAGGCCGCTTGTGAGGTTCTCAAAACGCCCGAGGATTTCCGCCGCCTGACGTTGGCGATACTTGAAGAAAGCGCCGCAAATGGTGTTGTTTATTCGGAAACCTTTCTCAGCCCCGATTTCTGCGGCGGCGGGGATCTTCATGCCTGGCGCGACTATCTGACGGCCATTCAGGACGCCGCTGACGAGGCTGAGCGCAAGTTTGGCATCACCCTGCGCGGCGTTGTCACCTGTGTCCGCCATTTTGGTCCTGAACAGGCCAAACGCAGCGCCCATTGCGCGGCGGAAACCGCAGGCGACTGGATCACCGGGTTTGGCATGGGCGGCAACGAATCCGTGGGCACCCAGGGGGATTTCAAATGGGCCTTCGACTGCGCCCGCGAGGCGGGTTTGCGTCTCACCACCCATGCGGGCGAGTTTGGCGGCCCGGAAAGTGTCCGTGATGCGATCCGCGATCTTGGTGTGGAACGCGTCGGCCACGGGGTGCGCGCGATTGAAGATCCTGACCTTGTGCACGAAATTACCGACCGTGGTATCACGCTAGAGGTCTGTCCGGGATCAAACGTGGTCCTTGGCCTGTTTCCTGATTTCGCAGCCCACCCGATTGCGCGGTTGCGCGATGCAGGCGTCAAGGTCACCGTTTCCACCGACGATCCGCCCTTTTTTCATACCACCATGCGGCGCGAATATGAGATGCTGCACGCAGCCTTCGGCTGGGACGCCGAGGACTTTGCCGCACTGAATGAAACAGCCCTGAACGCGGCTTTTTGTGACGAAGACACCCGCGCGCGGGTCAAGAAAAGACTGGAGAACTCATGAGCGATCACCTGACCGTCGTCGACCACCCGCTGGTGCAACACAAGCTGACGCTCATGCGGGACAAGGGTACCTCGACCGCCGTGTTCCGGCAGTTGCTGCGCGAAATCACGCTGCTGTTGGCTTATGAGATCACGCGGGAAATGCCGCTGACGACGCGGCATATCGAAACCCCGATGGAGGAGATGGACGCCCCCATTCTGGCCGGCAAGAAGCTGGCGCTGGTCTCGATCCTGCGGGCGGGCAACGGGATGCTGGATGGGGTGCTGGAACTGATCCCCTCGGCACGGGTGGGATTTGTCGGCCTCTATCGCGATGAAGAAACGCTGAAACCCGTTCAGTACTACTTCAAGGCCCCTGAGGGGCTGAAAGACCGTCTGGTCATCGCCGTGGACCCGATGCTGGCCACCGGCAACAGCTCTGCCGCCGCGATTGATCTGCTGAAAGAGCAGGGCGCGACCGATATTCGCTTTCTCTGCCTGCTGGCCGCACCCGAAGGTGTCGAACGCATGAAAGAGGCGCACCCAGATGTGCATATCGTCACCGCCGCGCTGGATCGCGAGTTGAACTCGAAAGGCTATATCATGCCCGGTCTCGGTGATGCCGGGGACCGGATGTTCGGCACCAAGTAAGGCGGATCACTCGCCGCAGATATTCTGTAGCCGGACCCAATCGCGGTCCGGCAACACCTGTTCCAACGTGCGCCCGGCCATCGGGTCGGCCTCGATCAGGCCCAGCACGGTTTCCCCGGTGATGTCACGTGCATAGGCATAAGGGGTCGAGGGCAGGGCGGCCTGCGCGAACATCGCCAGCAACGCCTCATCCGTGACCGAGGGGCGGGGTTCGGACAAGACCTGTTCGGTATAGCTGTCGACGATCTGAGGCGTCAGCCCTCCGGTTGTCAGCAATCGAAACGCCGAGGACGCGCCCGTCCGGTCCAGCAAATCATCCAGCGGGTCCTGCTGTTCGGACCGCGCCCGTTCTGCAATAACATATCCGGCGGCGACGGCTGGATCCTCATGATCCTCGACCAATGACCGGCTGAGTAGCACGGTACCGCCCGGCAGGCTGAGGCTGTCCTGCACCCCTGCAGGCAGGATGATGATCTGCCGCACGCCGGTCCGTTTCGCCAACCGATCCAATGACGCCTGCGCATCGCGTGAGGTACAGGCACGCCCCGACACACGCTCGATCCGTTTCAGAATCGCGCCGCCGATTTCCTGCCGCTTCACCTCGGGCACGACGGACACCACGTGGCTTTGCAGCGCTCCGGGCAGCCACAACAGCATGACCGCCAGAACAGCGGCAACAACGCCCCCAACGCTGAGCCACCGCAGACGCCCGGGATGCGGACGTGCCTTGTCGATGGCGCGTTGCAGCCGGTCGATGGCTTCTAGCATGGTCTTTTCGCTTTCGGCCAGCTCCAGCGTCTCATCCGGGTCGCCATCGGGGTTGAAGATCGCCGGGAAGACGCCCGGATTTTGCCGTTCCAGCGCCGCCAGTGACCAATGCGTCAACGCCCGGTCATTGAAATCCGAGATGGTGAGCGTGGCCTCACCAATCGAGACGACAACCTCGCGCCGTTGTTCATCGGGCGAGGGGCGCCACAGACCGGTGGCTTCGATCCGCTGGTACTGTTTCAGGGCGGTCATCTGGATGGGTTCTGCTCGTATTTCTTTTGCCGCAGCTTAGCACGCCCAAATCGCGTGGCGCAAACTTGTTGCGTCGGGATTGGCAATTGTGCTGGATGGCGGGACGCAGAACAGGAACATGTGGCAGATGCAGGCAGCTAAACCGACCTCACCGATTTTGGCCGCGGCCCTGATGGTCAGTTCCATGGCCATCATCGGGGTTGTGGACAATGTCGTGATTCTGCTGGCCGAGACAATAGGGCTGTGGCAATTCCACCTGAGTCGGGCCGCTTTGATGTTGCCCTTGATCGCAGGGCTGTCGCTGCTGGGCTTTGGCACGCTGCGCCCCAAACGGTTAAGGCCTGTCGTGGTGCGCAGCCTGCTGATCACCACGGCCATGCTGTTCTATTTCGCCTCGCTGGCTTTGATGCCGATTGCGCAGGCGCTGGCCGGGCTGTTTACCTCACCGATCTTTGTGCTTCTGATCTCGGCACTGGGGCTGAAACAACCTATCGGTCCGTGGCGTATCGGGGCAGTGATGATCGGGTTCATCGGCATCCTGTGCGTTTTGCAACCCAACCCAACCGATTTCGACGCCCGAACCCTGTTGCCGGTGGCGGGCGGGTTTTTCTATGCGCTCAGCGCCATTGTCACCCGCAGTCATTGCTCGGACGAAAGCACGGTGGCTCTGCTGGCGAATATGGTGATGACCCTGGGACTGGCAGGCGCAATCGGGTTGGCCTTTTTCACCGCCTTTCCGGTGGATACGCCCGAGGGGCCGGATGGGTTTGTGACCCGAGGGCTGGTCTGGGACTTCCAACCGGCCATCCCGTGGATCGTCGTGCAAGCCGTGGGGTCGACCATCGCGGTCTTCATGCTGATCAAGGCGTATCAAGTGGGCGAGCCGTCCTTTGTTGCCGTGTTCGAATATTCGGTGATGATCTTCGGCCCGCTTTTTGCCTGGGTGGCGTTGGGGCAGTCCATCGGCGTGATGCAGGTCTTTGGCATCGGACTGATTGCAACGGCGGGGGCCGTGCTGGGATGGCGCGCCAGTCGCGCAACGGCAGAGCAGGGCGTGGCGTGATCATCTCGACCGGACGCCGTTATGTGTTCGTGCATATCCCCAAGACCGGGGGCACGTCGCTGGTGTTGGCGCTGGAACAGCGGGCGATGAAGGATGACATTCTGTTGGGGGATACGCCCAAGGCGCTGAAACGTCGACGCCGCGCCAAATCCCTGAACGCGCGCGGGCGCTTGTGGAAGCATTCAACGCTGTCCGATATCGACGGGGTTCTGTCTGCCAAGGCTTTGACGTCGATGTTCGTGTTTACGATGGTGCGCAATCCGTGGGACCGGATGGTGAGCTATTATCATTGGCTGCGGGTACAGAGCTTTGATCACCCGGATGTCGGGCGCGCCAAAGATCTGGATTTCGGGTCGTTTGTCCTGCATCCGTCCACGCTGCGATCCTTTCGGCACCACCCCGCGCGCGCCTATGTGACCATGGCCAACGGGGCCGAAAGATGTGACGCATATATTCGCCTTGAGCATTTCGCACAGGACGCGTGGCCTCTGATCGAACATCTCGGGTTTGACGTGGAGCTGCCGCATCTGAACCGGTCGAAGCGGGATCGCGATTACCGTCGGTACTATACGACGCAAACAGTGGATGCGGTTGCCCAAGCCTGCGCGGAAGATATTCGGAGATTCGGATATCAGTTCGACGGATCGGCCCAGTAATCGTTTCCGAACGCGGATCAAAAGAAGTATTTACCCCGCATTTGTCTGTAAAATGTGCGCAAAAGGGGCCTCAAAAGGCCCAAATTGGGCGCAAATATGTCAGAAATAAGTCACCTCTTAAAATTCATGCTATCCGTTTTGCATCGTTAGTTTGTGCCACAAGGGGGTGAGGCACGTGTTTGAAGTAGTGAGTGTTTCGGGGTTTTCGGATCAATCTGGTGACGTTGATTTCGCCGACCCGAATAAAGCGGTAAACGCACGCCGTGGTGGTTTGTTGCACGGCACCAAAGTTGCTACCACAAGTGGCTGGAAGTTGATCGAACGGGTTGCCGTGGGCGATCTGGTGCGAACTTTGGATAACGGGTTTCGCGAGGTGCGCCGGATTTCGACCTGTTGCGTCGTTATTCCGGCCGATGAAACCCGCGCCGATTACATGCCGATATTTGTACCCGCACGGGCGACCTATAACGGGCGGCCTGTCTGGTTGATGCCCGAGCAGGGCATGGCGCTGGATCTTGGGAAACTCGATCCCGACGCGGCGGGTGTCTCGGTTATTCCGGCCCGGATGTTGAACGGCGCGTGCCGGATGTCGGCGCAGGTGCCGGGGTCATCGTTCCAGGTGACGACTTTGTTTTTTGACACGGATGAGGTGATCTTTGTCGAGGGTGGGCTGCAGGCCTTTTGCCCGGCTGGTCGGTTCAGTGCCCGTTCGGCACAGGATCACGCGCCCTATAGGGTGGCGGATGAACAGACCGCGACGGCTTTGGTCAATTCGATTGCAATCAGGGGCGACGTTTCAGCCCTTGCAAACCCGTTGGGTGCACTGCCTGCACCCATCCCGCAGGAACCGATTTTTCCGATCCGCCCGCCATCCGGCATGCGCAGACCGGGGCGTCCGGGCAGGCCAAATGCGCCTGTCCTGTTTCTGCGGCCTGAATGGCAGACCTAACCAAACACGAAAAGAACGATGCAGGCGCGTGGTGTCACGCGCCTGCATCAATTGATTAAGCGGCTTTGGCTTCGGGGTCGAAGCGGCCATAGAAGGTCTGACCTTTCTCGGCCATCTCACGCAGCAGCGGCGGGCAGGCAAAACGCTCGCCATAGGCTGCGGCCAGTTGGTCGCAACGCTCGGCGGCGTAAGGCGCGCCGATGATGTCAAGCCAGCTCAGCGGACCACCGGACCACGGCGCAAAGCCCCAGGCCAGAATGGCGCCCACATCGCCTTCGCGGATGTCTTCCAGTACACCCTCTTCCAGCGCGCGCACCGCTTCCAGAACCTGCGCGAACATCAGACGTTCCTGCACTTCGATCAGGTCGGGCTGATCCTCGGCCAGCGGATACTTGTCCTGCAGGCCGTTCCAGTACCCGACGCGCTTGCCCTTTTCGTCATAGTCAAAGAAGCCTGCGTTCGATTTGCGGCCCAGACGGCCCTGTTCTTCCATCCAGAAGATCAGATCGTCCGAGGGGCTTTCGGGATAGGCATCGCCCATCGCCGCCTTGGTGGCACGGGCGATCTTGGCCCCCAGATCGATCGAGGTCTCATCAGTCAGCTGAACCGGACCCACCGGGAAGCCCAGTTGCCGCGCGGCGTTGTCGATCAGCACGGGGCTGACGCCCTCGGTGATCATGCGCGCACCTTCGTTGATGTAGGGGATGATGCAGCGGTTGCAGTAGAAGAAGCGTGCATCGTTGACCACGATGGGCGTCTTCTTGATCTGGCGCACATAGTCCAGCGCCTTGGCGACCGCGCGATCCCCGGTTTCCTTGCCCTTGATGATCTCGACCAGGAACATCTTCTCGACCGGCGAGAAGAAGTGGATGCCGATGAACTGATCCGGACGCGCCGAGGCTTTGGCCAGATCGGTGATCGGCAGGGTCGAGGTGTTCGAGGCAAAGATGCAATCCTCGGGGATGATCGCTTCGACCTTCTTTGTCATCTCGGCCTTGACGCCCATGTCTTCGAAGACGGCTTCGATGATCAGGTCACAGCCTTTCAGGTTGTCCAGATCCGGGGTCGCGGTGATGCGGCCCAGCATGGCCTCTTTCTTTTCAGCGGTGACCTTGCCGCGCTTCATGCCCTTGTCCAGATAGGTCTCGGTATAGGCCTTGCCCTTGTCGGCGGCTGCTTGATCACGGTCGACCAGAACCACTTCCATACCGGCCTGCGCCGACACCAGCGCGATGCCCGCACCCATCATGCCCGCGCCCAGAACGCCGATCTTCTTGACCGACTGATCGGGAACACCAGCGGGACGCACAGCGCCTTTTTCCAGCGCTTCCTTGTTCAGGAACAGCGAGCGGATCATGGCACCCGAGGACGGGTTCATCAGCACGGATGTGAACCAGCGCGCCTCGATCTTCAGCGCGGTGTCGAAATCGACCAGAGCGCCCTCATAAACCGCGCTCAGCAGCGCCTTGGCAGCCGGGAAGGCGCCTTGGGTCTTGCCATGCACCATCGCCGAGGCTCCGACGAAGTTCATGAAGCCCGCAGGATGGTAGGGCGCGCCGCCGGGCATCTTGTAGCCCTTGGCGTCCCAGGGCTTGACGATGTCGCCGTCCTTGGCATTCAGCACCCATTCCTTGGCCGCAGCCATCGGGTCTTCGGCGATCTCATCGATATAGCCTGCGCCCTTGGCTTTCTTGACGTCCAGCATCTTGCCTTCCAGCAACAGTGGAGCCGCCGCGATCGCGCCAACCTTGCGCACCATCCGCGTGGTGCCGCCCGCGCCGGGGAAGATGCCGACCATAATCTCGGGCAGGCCGAACTTTGCCTTGGGGTTTTCGGCGGCAAAGATGCGGTGCGTGGACAGCGGCAGTTCCATACCGATGCCCGCGGCGGTGCCGGGCAGAACGGTGGCAATCGGCTTGCCGCCCTTCTTGGTCTTGGGGTCCATGCCCGCAAGCTCGATCTTGCGCAGCAGGGCGTGCATCTGCATCGTGCCCTCGAACAGACCCTTGGCCGGATCGTCGCCCGCCTGTTCCTTCATCACCGCCAGCAGGTTCAGGTCCATGCCACCGGCAAACGACCCTTCCTTGCCCGAGGTGATGACGATGCCCTTGACCGCGTCATCGGCCAGCGCATCATCGATGCAGCTGCTCAGTTGCGCCAGCCCGTCAAAGGACATCACGTTCATGGTTTTCCCGGGCACATCCCAGGTGATGACGCCCACGCCATCAGAGTCTTTTGTCAGAGTGAATTCAGTCATTGTCATCTCCAATCTGGTCAGCCGTCAGCGGGCTGCCGTCTTTGCGGGTAAAGCGAAAGCCGTCGGCATCGAACTTCACCATCATGTCTAGGTCGCTGTAATAGCCGGTCTCGGTCGGGGTCCGTGTGCCCACCACCAGAAAGGTCGCGGGCGCATCGGTTTTGTTCACAAGGTGGTGGCCGTTGGCCTCACCTGCGGGAAAAGCGGCGCAATCACCGGGCTGCATCTCATGCTCACCATCATCGTCGATCAGGGTACAGGTGCCGCTGAGGACGATGGCGAACTCGTCCTGTTCCATGTGATAATGGCGCAGCGAGGACAGCCCCTGCGGTTCCAGCCGCACGATGTTGACCCCGTACTGGGTCAGCCCGCCAGCATCCCCCACAGGCTGGACAAAGCGGCCATCGCCTGCCTTTGCCAGCTTGCCGGGATAGCCCGAACCGCCCCTGAATGGGATCTGAGAGAGATCCAGCTTGGGCATCAGACCCTCTCGATGATGGTTGCCGCACCCATGCCGGACGCGATGCAAAGCGTTGCCAGACCCATTTCCTTGTCCTGACGCTCAAGCTCGTCCAGCAGCGTGCCGATGATCATCGCACCGGTTGCGCCCAGCGGGTGACCCATCGCGATCGAGCCGCCATTTGGGTTGACCAGCGCCGGATCGACGTCAAACGCCTGCTGGAACCGCAGCACGACCGAGGCGAAGGCTTCGTTCACTTCGAACAGGTCCAGATCGCTGATCTTCATGCCATTGTCGGCCAGAATCTTCTCTGTCACCGGAACAGGGCCGGTCAGCATGATGGTCGGATCGGTGCCGATCTTGGCGGTCGCCTTGATACGCGCGCGCGGTTTCAGGCCGTATTTCTCGCCAAACTCCTTGTTGCCGATCAGCACAGCAGCGGCCCCATCCACGATGCCCGAGCTGTTGCCCGCGTGGTGGACGTGGTTGATCTTTTCCAGATGCGGGTATTTCAGCATCGCTACCTTGTCAAAGCCCGGCATCTGCTCGCCCATCATCTGGAAGGACGGGTTCAGCGAACCAAGGCTTTGCATGTCGGTGCCGGGGCGCATGTACTCGTCGCGGTCCAGAATGGTCAGCCCGTTCTGATCCTTGACGGTGATGACCGATTTCTCGAACCGGTTGTCCGCCCAGGCCTCTGCGGCACGGCGCTGCGATTCAACCGCCAGCGCGTCCGCGTCATCGCGAGTAAAACCATATTCGGTGGCAATGATGTCGGCCGAAATGCCCTGCGGCACGAAATAGGTGCCCATCGCCAGCGAGGGGTCCACGGCAATCGCCGCACCGTCGCTGCCCATGGCCACGCGGCCCATCATCTCGACACCGCCGGCGATATAGGCCTCGCCTGCGCCGCCTTTGACCTGGTTCGCCGCCAGGTTCACCGCTTCCATGCCCGAGGCGCAGAAACGGTTGATGGCCAGACCGGGGATCGATTCATCCAGATCCGAGGCCAGAACAGCCGAGCGCGCCAGACAGCCGCCTTGCTCCATCACCTGCGTGACGTTGCCCCAGATCACGTCCTCGACAGCGTGGCCTTCCAGATTGTTACGCTCTTTCATCGCGTTCAGGGTCAGGGCGGACAGGCGCACCGAGGTCACCTCGTGCAGGCTGCCATCCTTGCGGCCCTTGCCGCGCGGGGTGCGCAGGGCATCATATATGTAAGCTTCGGTCATGAGACTTCTCCTTAAGCTCGATCCGACGGGTTGCCGGGCATCAGGTCATAGGGGTGTTTCCAGCCGGGCTGTGCGCTGAGACGGGTCAGCCAGGCATCGATATGGGGCCAGTCGGCACGGTCAAAGCCGAATGGTTCGGGGTAATACAGATAGCCGCAGCAACTGAGATCCGCGTTGGTGACGCCATTACCAACAATCCAGTCACGGCCTTCCAAATGGGCATTAAGGACTTCGTAAGCCGCTTTCAATCGCCCCTGATTAAACGCAATCACATCCGGGTTACGGTGTTTTTCCGGCAGGAAATTGACCAGAAACCGCGTCAACCCGGCCATCGAGCTGAGCTTGTGGTTGTCCCACAGCACCCAGCGAAGGATCTCGTAGTTCTCGTCCCGGTCCTTGCCGCCGAACTTGCCGGATTTTTCGGTCACGTAAGCCTGAATGGCGCCGGACTGGCTGGTGCGAAAATCGCCATCGACTAGAAACGGGGCTTCGCCCATCTCGTTGGCGTCCTTGCGGAACTCTGGCGTGCGGGTCTCACCGTTGAAGAAGTCGACAAAGACCGGCTCCCACTGCAGCCCGGACATCTCCAACGCCAGCGCCGCCTTGTAGCTGTTTCCGCTTTCTCCGAAGCAGTGCAGTTTGATCGTCATGCGATTGCCCCTCCCAAGGCGCATGTGGTCAGGTTGGAATTGAGTATTTGTAAAAAGATGAAGTGAGGACGTTTACCATTTATCAAACCGGATCTGTTTCACTCGGCTTGCGGTACAGGCTGGAGAGCCGATGACCGCAAAAGGTGAAGTCGTCCCTGTCCTGATGGCGAGTGCGCCCGGTGGCAGGGGCGCATCACGTCTTCATCTTTTCAGAAATACTCCCGCCGGAGGCGTCCGGCCCTAAGGCCGTAGCAGGCAGTTGGTTGGTGCGTGCCCTCACCGTTTTCGCGCTTCCAGCTCAGAGTTGAAGATGCGCAGACGGTGGGTCAGATTCTCCTCGTCAATCACGCTGTTGAAGTTCTCGAACAGAAAGGACAGCGCCTCACCTTCATCCAGACCGGCCTCACGGGCGAAACCCTTGAGTTTGCGATACCCGTCTTCAGTCATGGCGACCGGAAAACGGCGGGTCAGGCGAAAACGTTTTGGCATCTTGTATCCTCTCAATAGCTGGGCCCGGGCATGAGCGCCCGGACCCAGACTGAGATCAGAAGCTCGCCGCGTCCAGAGCCATCACAGTGTCCGCACCGGTCTGGATACGGGCCAGATGCAGCGTCGTGGCGGGCAGGCGGCGGGCCATGTAGAAGCGACCGGTATTGATCTTGGTCTCGTAGAACTCTTTGTCCGACGCACCATTGTCCAGCGCACCCTGCGCGGCCTTGGCCATCTGCGCCCACATCAGGCCCAGGCAGACATGGCCGAACATATGCATGAAGTCATAGGATCCCGACAGCGCGTTGTTGGGGTTCTTCATGCCCTGCTGCATGAAATACATTCCAGCGGCCTGCAGATCCTTCGACGCAGCCTTCAGCGGTTCGATGAACGCCTTGTCATAAGCTTCGTCCTGGCCCGTGTTCTCTTTGCAGAACCCCTTGACCATTTCGAAGAAGGCCATCACGTGCTTGCCGCCATCCTGTGCCAGTTTGCGGCCCACCAGATCCAGCGCCTGAACGCCGTTGGCGCCTTCGTAGATCTGGGCGATACGGGCGTCGCGGGTGTATTGCGACATGCCCCATTCCTCGATGTAGCCGTGGCCGCCATAGACCTGCTGCGCCTGAACCGTCATGTCGTAACCCTGATCGGTCAGGAAGCCCTTGATCACCGGTGTCAGCAGCGAAATCAGACCGTCCGCGTCCTTGTCACCCGAGCGATGCGCCTTGTCGATCATCGTCGCGCCCCACAGGATGAACGCGCGCGCGCCTTCGGTAAAGCTTTTCTGATCCATCAGGTTGCGGCGGATGTCGGGGTGCACGATCAGCGGATCGGCGGGGCCGTCCGGGTTTTTCACGCCGGTCACGTCGCGGCCCTGTAGGCGGTCCTTGGCATATTCGACGGCGTTCTGATAGGCGGCCTCGGCCTGCGCCAGACCCTGCATGCCCACACCCAGACGCGCTTCGTTCATCATGGTGAACATGGCGCGCATGCCTTTGTGTTGGTCGCCCAGCAGCCAGCCGGTCGCCTCGTCATAGTTCATCACACAGGTCGAGTTGCCGTGGATGCCCATTTTCTCTTCGATCTTGCCGACCGAAACACCGTTGCGCTCGCCCGGGGTGCCGTCTTCGTTCACGATGAATTTGGGCACGATGAACAGCGACACGCCTTTGATGCCTTCGGGGCCGCCGGGGATCTTGGCCAGCACCAGATGGATGATGTTGTTGGACATGTCGTGATCGCCAGCCGAGATAAAGATCTTCTGACCCGAGACCTTATAGCTGCCGTCTTCCTGCGGTTCCGCCTTGGTGCGCATCAGGCCCAGATCGGTGCCGCAATGCGGTTCGGTCAGGTTCATGGTGCCGGTCCATTCGCAGCTGACCATGTTGGGCAGGTATTTGTTCTTCTGCTCGTCCGAGCCGTGCGCCAGAATGGCCGAGGCCGCGCCGTGGGTCAGGCCCTGATACATGGTGAAGGCCTGGTTCGCGGCCGAGAACATCTCGCCCACAGCAGTCCCGATGACATAGGGCATGTTCTGGCCGCCATACTCTTCCGGCATGTCGAGGCCAGTCCAGCCACCTTCTTTCACCTGCTCGAAAGCGTCCTTGAACCCGGTCGGCGTGTAAACGATGCCGTTTTCCAGCCGACACCCTTCGGTGTCGCCCACGGTGTTCAGCGGATGCAGCACATTCGCGGCAACTTTGCCTGCTTCTTCCAGAACTGCGCCGGTAAATTCGGCTTCCAGTTCATCATAGCCGGGAATATCCGACTGCGAGACTTTCAGAACGTCATGCAGGATGAACTGCGTGTCTTTGGTAGGCGCGTTATACACGGGCATGGAAAGCTCCCTTAATTCATATTTCCAGCCGGCAGGCCGAGGTTACTCGGCTGCCTTTTTTTCCTGTTTCATCGAGGCGATGACTTTTTCGCCCCAACGCAACTGTTCTTTCAGATCGTCGATTGCCTGCGTCAGTTCTTCGCGGCGCGATTCCATGTCTGCCAGACGGTCGCACGCGATCTCATAGGTGCGGGTCATCTGGGTCAGTTGCTGATCGCCCACATGGTACAGATCCAGAAGCTGGCGAATTTCCTCCAGGCTGAACCCGAACCGCTTGCCGCGCAGAATCAGCTTCAGCCGCGCGCGGTCGCGTTTGGTGAACAGGCGTTTCTGACCCTCGCGGATCGGAAACAGCAGTTCCTTCGCCTCGTAGAACCGCAAGGTACGGGGCGTGACATCATAGGTCTCGCACATCTCACGGATGGTCATCAGATCTTCGGTCATTCGTCATACTCTCGTCACTGGCGTCACTGGACATGACTTGCGCAGTTGCTGGTCGCTTTACAACATGAGAGTGACGTTTACGTAATCCAAACGCTGCGTCATTTCCAAGTTGACGTAACTTCCGAACGCGTAAACAGACTCAGGGGCAATTTTATTTCCCCCGCGTCAACCGGGAATCGGGGCGGACGCCGCCAAAACGACTGGCAGATTTATGGGCGCTTGCGGCACCCGGCAGGCATTGAGCCTGTCAGTTCAGAGATTTTGCTGTCTGGTCGCGCAGGCGCTTGAGCTCGCCCATCGCCTCGTCCAGTTGCTGGCGTTGCTGGTTCAGTTCGTCCATCTGGCGGTCGGCCATTTCGACAAAGGCAGCCATTTGCGCCTCGTTGCCCTGATCTTCATAGATCAGCAGCCACTGACGAATCTCTTCCAGCGGAAAACCGAATTTGCGCCCGCGCATGATCAGCGTCATGCGCGCGCATTCGCGGGGGCCGTAAAACCGCGACCGGCCTTCCCGATCGGGCTGCAACAACTCGATATACTCGTAGTAACGCAGGGTACGCGGAGTCACATCGTACTCAGCGCACATCTCTTTGAATGACAAACGGTTGTCGGACATTCCTGGTCTCCTTGGCAGCACCGTAGGGTGTCATGAGGACGAGCGCAACAGGCGGGCTTGCCCTTTGCATCGTCCGCGGCTCATAAAGGGGCAACTTGACGACAGGAGCCAAATGTATGGCGGATATCTCAAAATTTGCGCGCCAGTTCATCCAGGCCATTCCTCACGCACAGGCACTTGGGTTAGAGCTGACGTATATTAACAATGGTGAAGCGGAAATCACCATGCCTTACAACGAGGCGCTGGTTGGCGATCCCCGGACCGGTGTCATTCATGGTGGTGCCGTATCGACAATGCTGGACACGTGCTGCGGCGCAGCGGTGATGAGCAATCCGGTGAAGCCGACAAGCACCGCAACCATCGATCTGAGGATAGATTACATGCGCGCCGCAAAGCCGGGCCAGACCATCACCACACGCGCCAAATGCTATCATATCACGCGGAACGTGGCCTTTGTACGGGCCACGGCAACCGATGAAGATCAGGACAATCCGGTCGCCACCGCATCGGGTGCCTTCACCGTGGAGGTCAAGTAAATGGCGCGTGCACGTCCCGAACCCATGCAGGTTGTCAAACAGCGCCGAGATGCCGCGCTGACCGCTTTGGTCGAAGGTGTTCCGTATATCCGCTTTCTCAATATCAGCTTCGACCGGCGCGGAGATGAGCTGACCGGTGTTCTGAATTTTGACGAAAAGTTGATCGGAAACCCGCTATTGCCCGCCCTGCACGGTGGCGTGACGGCGGCGTTTCTTGAGGTCACAGCCCTTATCACTCTAAGCTGGGAACGTCTGTTCCCCCGGATCGAAAGCGGTGAACTGGATGTTGCGGATATTCTGAAATCAGAAGAGACACGCTTTCCCAAGACGATCGATTTCACGGTGGATTTCCTGCGCTCAGGCCTGCCGCGCGACGCCTATGCCCGCGCCTTTATCAACCGATCCGGTCGGCGTTATGCCTCGGTTCGGGTCGAGGCATGGCAGGACAATCACGACAAGTTGTTCGCGCAGGGCACAGGGCATTTCCTGATCCCCCAAAGCCGCTCTGACAAGAGCTAAGGAATGCACGATGCCCCGGCACCCATAACGCACGGGCGGGTGCTGAAGATCGCGGTTCCGATTGTGCTGTCCAACGTGACGGTGCCGATTCTGGGTGCGGTGGACACCGGCGTTGTCGGGCAGATGGGTCAGGCCGCCCCGATTGGGGCCGTGGGGATCGGCGCTGTGATCCTGTCTGCGGTCTATTGGATATTCGGTTTTCTGCGCATGGGCACCACCGGCCTTGCCGCGCAGGCGCGAGGGGCAGGGGATACGACCGAGATGCGCGCCCTGCTGATCCGGGGGCTGATGCTGGGTGCGGCGGCCGGGCTGGTCTTTATCGTCACGCAGGTCGCGATTTTCAGCGGCGCGTTTCTGCTGTCTCCGGCCAGCCCAGAGGTCGAGGCGCTGTCCCGGGCCTATCTTGAAATTCGGATCTGGGGCGCGCCAGCCACCATCGCGCTTTACGCGGTGACCGGATGGCTGATCGCGGTCGAGCGGACGCGGGGCGTGTTCCTGCTGCAAATCTGGATGAACGGGCTGAATATCGCTCTGGACCTGTGGTTTGTTCTGGGCCTCGGCTGGGGCGTTGAAGGCGTTGCCATTGCAACCCTGATCGCCGAGTGGACGGGGCTGGCGCTGGGGCTGTGGTTGTGCCGCGACGGGTTCCGGAACCGGATCTGGCGCGATTGGGCGCGTATCTTCGATGCGGTCCGTCTGCGGCGGATGCTTCAGGTGAACAGCGATATCATGATCCGCTCGGTCCTGTTGACCGGGTCCTTCACAACCTTCCTGTTTGTTGGGGCCGATCTGGGCGATGTCAATCTGGCCGCCAATCAGGTGTTGCTGCAATTTCTGGAAATCACCGCCTTTGCGCTGGACGGGTTTGCGTTTTCTGCCGAGGCGCCGGTCGGTGGCGCGGTCGGCGCTCGGGACCGGTTTCAGGTCCGGCGCGTCTCTGTCGTGTCGTCGCAATGGGGTGTCGGCGGGGCCGTGCTGCTGGGCGCGGTTTTCTTTTTCGCCGGACCTGCGCTGATCGATCTGATGTCCACCTCGCCCGAGGTGCGCGAGGCCGGGCGCGCGTTTTTGTTCTGGGCCGCGATTGCCCCGGTCATTGGCGTGGCAAGCTGGATGTTTGATGGCATCTATATTGGCGCCACCTGGACCCGTGAGATGCGCAATGCGATGCTGCAATCGGTGGCCATCTACGTCGTGGCCCTGTTCCTGCTGGTGCCCAGCTTCGGCAACCACGGGCTGTGGGCCGCGCTTATGGTCCTGAACTTTGCGCGCGGCGTGACAATGGGCTGGCGCTATCCCCGGCTTGAGGCTCAGGTGGCTTAAAGCAGGTCCAACAGGTTTTCCGGGGGTCGCCCGATGGCAGCCTTACCGCCCGCGATAGCCAGCGGCCTCTCGATCAGGATCGGGTTCTCGGCCATGGCATTGATCAGTTCCGCATCCGGTGCATCTTTTGACAGGCCCAATTCCTTGAACCGCTTCTCGCCCGTGCGCATCATCTGAACGGCGGATACGCCCAGAAGGGCCTGAGCTGCGCGCAACTCCTCGACCGAGGGGGCATCTTCAAGATATTTCCGAACCTGAACCTCCGCACCGCGCTCTTCCAGCATTGCCAGACCCGTGCGGGATTTTGAACAGCGCGGGTTGTGCCAATATTCGATCACAGCCAATCCTCTCGTTTGCTACCCACGGCCTGCGCCACCGAGTCGAACCCGTCACGCGCCAGCAGGGCGTCCAGCCCCTGCGCGATCTCCGCAGCCAGCGACAGACCGCCATAGACCATTGCGGTATAGAACTGCACCGCGGACGCCCCGGCGCAAATCTTGGCATAGGCTTGTTCCGCCGTGCTGACGCCGCCGACGCCGATCAGAGGGATGTTGCCGCCGGTGAGGTGACTCAACCGGGCCAGCACGCGTGTCGATTTCTCGAACAAGGGCGCACCCGACAGGCCGCCTTTTTCGTCCTTGTGCGCACTGCGCAGACCGTCACGGGACAGGGTGGTGTTGGTTGCGATCACAGCATCCACGCCGGTCTCGGCGGCGACCTCGGCGATGTCCTGCAATTCGGCCTCGATCAGATCGGGCGCGATTTTCAGGAAGATGGGCAGGGGGCGGGGCAGGGCATTGCGTGTCTCGATGACGCCGCTCAGCAGTGCGCCAAGCGCGGCTTTGCCCTGAAGATCGCGCAGCTTTTCGGTGTTGGGGGATGAGACGTTGACGGTGGCAAAATCCAGATGCGCGGCGCAATGGGCCAGCACTTTGGCGAAATCTCCCGGCCTGTCGTCGCTGTCTTTGTTTGCGCCAAGGTTCAGGCCGATCACAGCATCCTTGGGACGGTTCGCCAACCGTCCGGCCATGACCTCCATTCCGTCATTGTTGAACCCAAACCGGTTGATGGCGGCCTTGTCCTCGGTCAGGCGGAACAGGCGGGGCTTGGGATTGCCGGGCTGTGGGCGCGGGGTCACGGCCCCGACCTCGATAAACCCAAAGCCCGCGCGGGACAGAGGGGTCAGGACCTCTCCGTTCTTGTCAAATCCAGCGGCCAGCCCCACCGGGTTGGGCAGGCGCAGCCCCGCAACTTCGGTGCTCAGCCGGGCCGAGGTGATCGGCCCGGGCGCAGGGGCCAGCCCGGCTTTCAGCGCCTTGATCGACAGCCCATGGGCGGTTTCCGGGTCCATCCGGTGCAGGGCGGCCAGCCCGAGTTTTTCGGTCAGTTTCATCCGAAGGACGCCCCGCCCTCGGTCGAACCGCAGCGGATCAGGCGCGAGGTTTCGACCGCCGCCTGACGATGCACAACGGCTTTCTGATAGTCGGGAGCGGTGACCATTTCCAAAAACACATGAGCGCTGGGATAACGGGCGATGAACACTGCATCCCACGCTTCATCCGTCGGTCCGATCAGGGTTGCCTGAAACACGCCGCGCCACAGGATCGACGCGCCCAAACGGGCAATGATAGGGGCGGTCTCTGCCCCGTATTTGCCATAGGCATCCGCCCCGGTCAGGTCGGCCCCGGCCAGTTCGTGACCCGCCGGATAGGCGGCCTTGGCGCGAAACTTGACCAGATTCAACATCTCGATGGGGTGATCGCGATCCAGCGTCTTGAAGGTTTCAAACTGCTCGCGTTCGGGATCGATATAGGCGGTCATGCCATCTCCTTCGGGAAGTGGTGTGTTTGGCCATCAAAGGGCAGCGCGCGCGACCAGACCACGTCACTCATGCGGATCTGGCGATAGAGATGTGGGAACAAGGCCCCGCCGCGCGACACCTCCCATTTCAGGTCATCGCCCATGGCATCCGCGTCGCAGGCCAACAGGGTCAGCCCCTCGATACCGGCGAAATGCTTGGCTGCGGTTTCAGCCGCCTGTTCAGCGGTGGAAAAATGCACGAACCCGTCGGACAGATCGATCGGAGCCCCGTCCGATGCCCCATTGGCCTGCAACTCGGCCCATTCATCGGCCCGGAAAATTTTGTAGATCAGCATGTCTTGGGTGATGCCTCGCGCTGCGGGGGGAATCAAGTCGGATTTGCCCCTTTGACTCTTTCCCGTCCACAGCGCACGATCTGCGCAATCAAAGATAGGGAGTATTCAAATGTTGACCCGTTTCCTGACATCGGCCGCCGTGTTGGCCCTGACCGCAGGTGTTGCGGCGGCTGAGTATAAGCTGACGATTTTGCACACAAACGACATTCACAGCCGCATCGAGTCGATCAACAAATACGATTCCACCTGCGACGCCGAAGACGAGGCCGAGGGCAAGTGTTTCGGCGGCGTGGCCCGGCTGAAAACAGCCGTGGACGCCAAGCGGGCCGAGCTGGCGGATGAAAACGTGCTGCTTCTGGATGCGGGTGACCCGTTCCAGGGCTCGCTGTTCTACACCACCTACAAGGGCGCGGCCGAGGCCGAGTTCATGGAAGGTATCGGCTATGATGTCATGGCCGTCGGCAACCACGAGTTCGACGATGGCCCCGAAGGTCTTGCAGCCTTCATCGACGCGGTCAGCTTCCCGGTGATCTCGGGCAATCTGGATCTGTCGAATTCGGCCGAGTTGAAGGACAAGGTGCAAAACCACGTGGTTCTTGAGGTTGGTGGCCAGAAGATCGGCATCATCTCGGCGCTGGCAACGGATACGGTCGATACCTCAAGCCCCGGCAAGGACGTGGTGTTTAAGGACGAAATCGAAAGCCTGAAGGCCGACGTCGCGGCGCTGCAGGAAGACGGGGTGAACATCATCATCGCGCTGAACCATGTGGGTCTGGCCAAAGATCTGGAGATCGCCGAACAGGTTCCCGGCTTGGATCTTGTCGTTGGCGGCCATTCGCACACGCTGTTGTCGAACACGGACGAAGGTGCTGCGGGTGCCTATCCGACGATGGTGGGCGATGTGCCGGTGGTGCAGGCCTATGCCTATTCGAAATATCTGGGCGAAGTGGTTCTGACCTTCGACGATGACGGCAATCTGATTTCCGCAGAAGGTGAGCCGATCCTGCTGGACGCCTCGGTCGCCCCTGACCCGGACGTCGCAGCGCGTGTCGCCGAAATGGGCGCACCGATTGAAGAGATGAAGCAGCGCGTGGTTGCTGAAACCGGTGCCGCGGTCGAAGGGTCGCGCGATATTTGCCGGGTGCAGGAATGCGAGATGGGCAACCTTGTCGCCGATGCGATGCTGGCGCGGGTTGCGGATCAGGGGGCCCGAATCGCCATCGCAAACTCGGGCGGGCTGCGCGCCTCGATTGACGAAGGCGAAGTGACCATGGGCGAGGTCCTGACGGTTCTGCCGTTCCAGAACACGCTGTCGACCTTTGAGATCAGCGGTCAGGGCGTCATTGACGCGCTGGAAAACGGTGTCAGCCAGGTGGAAGAAGTCAAAGGCCGTTTCCCGCAGGTTGCCGGTATGACCTTCACCTGGGATCCTTCGGTCGCGCCGAACGAGGGCCGTATCACTGAAGTCATGGTTGCCGAGGGTGACGGCTTTGTGCCGATCGATCCGGCAGCGACCTATCTGGTCGTGACCAACAACTATGTGCGCAATGGCGGAGACGGGTACAGCATGTTCGAAGGCGACGACAAGAACGCTTATGATTTTGGTCCTGATCTGGCGGATGTGACAGCGGAATATCTGGCCGCAAACGCGCCGTATACGCCTTATGTCGATGGGCGTATCAAGCAGAAGTAAGGCGCTGGTATATCAAAGAAAGCCGCATCATTTCGATGCGGCTTTTTTCGTTTGGATCAGCTGAAATCGTACTCAGGCCATAGATCGGGATCGAACCCGTCCAGCATGGGCTGAATATGCTCGGCGACGGCGCGCCAGCCACCGATCGACTTGGTCGAGATCTTGTTGCGCACCTGATCGATACTGGCTGTTCGCACTTGTTTCGTATTGTCCTCGGGGCGCACCATCGCGGGGTGCCATTCAATCTCGCAGAACGCAGCGATGTCTCTGCTATAGGTTTCCGGGTCGGCAACCAGTTTTTCATAAGGCACGGTCAGGATGCGACCGGCAAACGCGGCATCCCAATGCGCCATGTACCGACGGTACAGGTTGGCCGTATGCGCAATCGATTCCAGGTTCGAGGCATAGTTCATACCGCCCGCCGGGAAACGCCGAATCCATTTTGACAGGCCAACATCCCGAGGATCGCGCAACATGTTGATGACTTTCGCGTTCGGGAACGCCCCAAGGACGAAGCCGACGCGCTGGAAGTTATGGGGCATCTTATCGACAAAGGCTGTCGAATCCTCGGGGATCGGCGGCATTAGCTCGCGAAACTGCTGCGCGAACTCGCGTGCTGCATCCGCGTCGAACGCCTGTTCGCCCGATTGGAACTCGACAGACAAATCCGCCGCCAAAGTCAGTTCGCCACAACCCGCGATACCGGGCGCGGCGCTGAGCATCATTTCCATCAACGTTGTGCCAGAGCGGGGCTGCCCGATCACGAAAATCGGGGCTGGGGTCTCGACCAGATCAGAACTGACTGCAGGCCCGCCAACCGGAAACAGGTTCGTAATCGCGTTAAACTTCTTATCTTCCGCCGCAAAATGGTAGGGATTGGTGCCGTGCTGCGTCGCGTTGGCTTGCGCGAAATGCGGCATCGCCGCACCCAGCCCTTCAATCTTCGAGGTCAGGTGGGCCTTTGCGAATTGAAGCTCTTGCAAGTCGTGATCACTGGCATCTATCGCCGCTTCAACCTTGTTCAAAAGGGCAGAGGCATTACCCTTGTCGGCAATGGTCGACAATTGCAGCAACGCGTTCTTGTGGTTCGGGTCCTTGTCCACAATCGCACGATAAAGCGTGCCAGAGCTCTCTTTGTCGCCGCTTTGGTGCAAGGTAACTGCTTTGGCAAAGGCGACTGCCGGATTCTCGGCGTCCAACTCGAATGCGCGTGAGACATCGCGCGTATTTTCCTCCACAAAGCCGATCCTTGCGAAAGCACGCGCCCTTTTGATCAGCAGATCAGCATTATCGGGATCATTGGCCAGTTTCTGCGTCGCATAGTCGATGATCGACCGCCAGTTGCTGCCCTTCAGCGAAATCTCTTCGATGACCCGCGCAAGTTCCTTGTTGTTCGGAAACTTCTCGGATTTTTGTTCCGCATAGGTCAGCGCGCGCTCGATCTGGCCGGTCTGCATCAACGCATTTGCAAGGTTCTCGACAAATTGCGGGTCTTCCGGCTTCATACGCGAGGCTTCGACGAAATGCGGGATCGAGCGTTTGTATTGCTTCATCTCGGTCAGGACGAACCCGGCTATGGCGCGATAATCGCAGTCCTTCGGGAATTTCTTGATCCCCAGCTCGGCCTTTTTCAACGCCTGTGGCAGTTTTCCTGCCTCCAAAAGCTCGATTGCCTTGTCTTTCAGGGATTTCGCCGTTTGATTTTTCATGTCACCCCATGAGACCTTGTGCCTGAATGAAACACTTTCGAGGGTTCATTACCCATGTGCGGACGGTTTGCAATAACTCTTCCCAATGATGCCATGGCGCAGCTTTTTGCCGGCAGGCCTGCCAACGCCTTGCCCGCCGTCCCGAACTACAACATTTGCCCGACAAATCAGGTCCACGCCGTGCGGTTGGGTGAGGGCGGTCGGCAGTTGGACGCGCTGCGGTGGGGATTTCTGCCCCGTTGGTACAAGACCGAAACCGCAGGGCCCTTGTTGATCAACGCCCGGGCTGAAACACTGGCTGAAAAACCCGCTTTTCGCGATGCCTGCCGCGCGCGACGGTGCCTGATCGTAGCCACCGGTTTCTACGAATGGACCAAGACGGAACAGGGCACCCGTCTGCCCTGGTATATTCATCGCAAAGATGGGGCTCACATCGCGTTTGCAGGGGTCTGGCAGGATTGGGGCCCTGATGACGCCCGGCAATCCACCTGCGCCATCGTCACCACGCAAGCGAACCAAAACCTGTCTGCCATTCACCACCGGATGCCCTTGATCCTTGAGCCGGACGACTGGTCCTTGTGGTTGGGTGAGGCAGGCAAAGGTGCCGCGCGGCTGATGAAACCCGGGGCCGAGGATGTGTTGGAGTTTCACCGGGTCGACCCGACGGTCAATTCCAACCGCGCGTCGGGCCCCGAATTGATCGAGGCAATCGAAGAATGATCGCTGACAGGCTTTCCATAGGTCGCGCGGACAGCTAGATCGTTGCCATGGCTCTGAAATTCTCTGATCTCACACAGCTTTATTCGCATGGGTTCGACACCGTGATCGACGTGCGCAGCCCGGCAGAGTTTGCCGAAGATCACCTGCCTGGTGCGATCAACCTGCCTGTTTTGGACAATGAAGAACGCGCGCGGGTGGGAACGATCTACAAACAGCAAAGCCCGTTTCTGGCCCGCAAGCTTGGGGCCGCGTTGGTGTTTCGGAACGCGGCCAACCACATCGAACACAGGCTCAGCCATCATGAGGGCAACTGGCGTCCACTGGTCTATTGCTGGCGCGGCGGTCAGCGCTCGGGCTCATTCACCTGGACATTGCAACAGATCGGGTGGCGGGCCGAAGTGGTTGAGGGCGGGTATCGCACCTATCGCCGTTTGGTGAATGCCTACCTGTATGACCAACCGTTACCGTTCCGGCTGGTGGCGTTGGATGGGTATACCGGGACCGCCAAAACCGACCTGTTGCATTATCTGAACCAACGAGGCGTTCAGGTCGTCGATCTGGAAGGTCTGGCCAATCATCGCGGGTCTTTGCTGGGGGAAAGGCCGGGCGGGCAGCCCAGCCAGAAGGCTTTTGAATCCGCTCTCTCTGCCGCCTTATGCGCTCTGGACCCGGCACGCCCGGTTGTGGTCGAGGCGGAGTCGTCCAAAATCGGAGAGCGCATATTGCCGCCCAGCGTCTGGACCGCGATGTGCAACGCGCCGCGCATTCACATCAGCGCACCGATTGAAGCTCGCGCCGCCTATCTCGCTCGCGCATATGACGACATCCTGTCGGACACCGAACGTCTGCGCGACCGGCTGTCACCGCTGCGCCTCCATCGTGGGCACGAGGTTGTTGATGGGTGGTTGCAACTGATCGATGCCGGTGACAAACCGGCCTTGACCCGCGCCCTGATGGAGCAGCATTACGATCCCGCCTACACCAAATCCCGACGGTCTTTTGCGACCGACACACTGGCGCAGATCGAAGTCGTGCGCTTGGATGAGCCGGGCTTGAATGAGGCAGCCGCCCGGATCGAACGGGCTCTGGATCAGCATTGAAGCCGCAGGCCCGGTGCTTCGGTCAGGGAACCGATGCGCACCGCCGGATACCCGGCGTTTTGCAGGTCTTCCAACACCGCGTCGGCATCGTAGGGCGCAATGGCTGCTAGCAACCCGCCTGCGGTTTGAGGGTCGAACAACAGCGCCGCCTTGCCGTCCGAGGGAAGTTCGGGCGCGATTGATCTGTTATCCGCGAACAAGGTGGAATGCATGCCGCTGTCGTTCAGGTCCAAGGCCCCGGGCATTGCGGGAACAGCCTCCAGATCCAGAACCGCGCCACCGCCCGAGGCGTCGCACATGCCCTTCAGGTGACCCGCCAGACCGAAGCCGGTGACGTCGGTCATGGCATGCGCATCGACCAGAATACGCGACGCAGCACCCTGCGGTTGGGTCATGATTTCATAAGCTCTTGCCACGCTTGCACCATCTCCGCGCCCGGCCATTTCCGCAGCCATCACGACGCCGCTGCCAATAGGCTTGGTCAGGATCAGTACATCCCCCGGTCGGCCACCGGCCAGAGTGATCGGCGTATCCCGGCACAAACCCGTCAGCGTAAACCCAATCGTCATCTCATCGCCCATCGAAGAGTGACCGCCGACGATCTCGGCCCCGGCCTCTCGCATGACCTCGTTGGCGGTGGTCATGATCTCGCTCAGGGTGCGTTCCTGTAGTGCTGCGGACATGCGGGGCAGGATCAGAGTCGCCGTTGCAGCCTGCGGTTCGGCCCCCATGGCCCAAATGTCGCCCAAAGCATGCACCGCCGCGATACGCGTCATCAAAACCGGGTCATTGGTCACGCTGCGCAAATGGTCCGAGGTCATGACCTGCCGCACCCCACCCGTTGTCAAAAGCGCCGCGTCGTCTCCGGGCAGGGGCGTCACGTCGGTCCGGGTTGGATCAGGCAAAGCCGCCAGCGCCTGTTGCAATGCACCGCGCCCAACCTTGGCCCCGCAGCCGCCGCACATGGGTTTGTCGCCCAATGTCTCCGTCACGCCTGCCGCATGATCGCGCGGCAGCGCCGGGGCTTGCATCGCGGGAAGATCGCGGAACTTATTCATAAAACTCTGATCGATGTGGTTCTTCCACTGCCACATCAATGCGCCGCTGAACGAGGTGCCCAGCCGCTCGCCCAATGCGGATTTGCCGCCCAGCGAGATCAGTTTCAGGTAATCCTTTTGCGGCACATAGCGCCGCATTGTCCCGGCCCCCAGCGCCGCCCACAGGTTGTGAAACAGAACCGGGGCTTCACGCACCGCATAAACGCCCGCCTTGGGGCGTGGGTTTTCCGTCAGATGGGCGCAGTCCCCGGCGGCGAAAACGGCCGGATCGCTGGTTTGAAGATGGCCGTTCACCCGTATGAACCCGTCCTGCAGGTCCAGCCCGGTGCGGGTGATCCAGTCATAGGGGCGGGCCCCTGCGGCTCCGGTCACGAACTGGGCCTCGATCCGGCGGCCATCCTGCAACGCCACATGATCGGCGGCGATTTCCTTGATCGCGGTCTGTTCCAGCACCTCGACGCCAAGATCAACCATCGCCCGACGGATCGTCGCGGCCGCTTTGGCTCGGGTCGCTGTCAGGGCCGAGGCATTGTCGATCAGCGTCACCTGCGCCGCGCGCTGGCGGGATTTCAACGCATGGGCCATGGCCATGGCCAGTTCGACCCCCGCGACACCTCCGCCGATCACGGCAACCGATGCGGGGCCGCTGCCATCCAGATACGCAGCCCAACGGGCGGCGAAGGGGCCCAAGGGCTTGGCAGGCACCGCATGTTCGGCAAAGCCGGGCAGGGCGGGCATATCCGAGGTAATCCCGACATTGACCGAGGCCACGTCGAACGCCACCGGCGGACGCCCCGGTACATGAACGCAGCGCTGATTGGTATCGATGCCATCGACCGCCCCCAGAATGACCCGCGCACCGGCAAATCGGGCCAGCTTTACCAGATCGATATCCAGTTCCCACCGGGCATAGTGCCCCGCGACATAGCCGGGCAGCATCCCGGAATAAGGCGCGGTCGGGCCGGGGTTGATCACAGTCACCCGTGCACCGGGCAGCGGGTTCATCCCCCATTTGCGCAGCAACAGCGCGTGGGTGTGTCCTCCGCCAATCAGAACCAGATCACGGGTCAGGGGCAGCGGAGATCTATTCATCAGGATCAGTTCGTACTGTGGTCAGGGACGTCTTCGACCTGCTCGACCGCGTGGGTGGCCCAAAGCTCATCCTCACCCGCGTCGGGCAGATCCTCGGGCTTTTCATGGCGATGTATGTGCCATTTGGCAATGAACAGGGCCGTGATCGGGGCGGTCAGGAACAGAAACAGGGTGATCAGCAACTCGTGCAGGGAAAGTTTGCCTTCCAACAAAACAGAATGCGCGATCGAGGCCAGCAGGACGCCGCCAACCCCCAGCGTCGTTGCCTTGGTGGGTGCGTGCAGACGCGACATCGGGTCCTTCAGTTTGATCATCCCGAAAGAGCCCACAAAGCCGAAGATGCCAGACATGATCAGGAAGGCTGCAATCAGAAGTTCGACGAGAAAAGTCATGCCGCCCTCACTCGATAATATTGCCGCGCAGCATAAAGCGCGCGTAGGCCACGGTTGAAACAAAGCCCAGCATGGCGATGATCATGGCGGCTTCGAAAAAGATCTCGGTGCCCTGATCCAGACCGTAAAGGATCATCAGGGCGATGGTGTTTATCACCATCGTATCCAGTGCCAGAACGCGGGTGCCGACGCCATCGGCGGTGATGATCCGCCAGAGGCACATCATGATTGCCGCTCCGAAACAGGCGAAGGCAAACCAGATCGCATAGTCTATCATTCGAAAATCTCCTTCAGGCGGCGCTCGTAGCGGTGCTTGATCTGGTCACGGACCGCGTCGGGGTCGGGCGCGTCGAGGCAGTGCACCAGCAGGTTATGCCCCTGCGCTGACAGATCGCAGCTGACGGTGCCGGGCGTCATGGTGATGGTGCCTGCCAGAACGGTGATCGCCTCGGGCGTGCGCAGTTCCAGCGGGATACAGACCCAGTTGGGCTGGCGGTCCCCGTCGCGCTTGAACAGGATGATCCGGGCAACGGTGATGTTGGCCATGACGATGTCCCACAGAACGACCAGCATGTATTCAACGACCATCGGCCAGTTGCGCAGCTTGGGGCGGTCGGGCCAGTAGGGTTGAGTGATGAAGGGAATGATGATCCCCAGGATCAGCCCGAAGACCAACGAGTTCAGCGACGGTTTGTTGGCCAGCAGCATCCAAACCACCGTCAGCAGGAAGGTCAGGTGCGGGTGCGGGAATACGCGGCGCAGCAGCTTGATCATTCTTCCCCTCCCAACACGGCCGAGATGTAGTGCTCGGGCGTGAACAGTTGTTCAGCGGTTTTGCTGGTGTAGGTCAGTGCGGGCCCGGCAAATATAGTCAGCAGGATCAGCCCGGCGACCAGACCGCAGACGGATGTAAAGGCCAGTCCGGGTTGCGGCTCGGGCGCGGTTTTGGGGGTGGCGTCATCTTCCGGTGTTGATGCATCGTGGCTTTTCCAGAAGATCAACGATCCTGCGCGCGCCAGTCCGACGATGGTGACAAAGGACCCGATCAGGATCACGGCCCAGACCCATCTCGCATCCGGCGCCCCGCGCGAGGCATCGAGCACCAGCAGTTTGCCGACAAAGCCCGACAGCGGCGGCATACCGGCCATGGCAATGGCTCCGACAAAGAACAGGGCCGAGATCAGCCCGGTCTGCGCCATCGGCGCTTTGGGCATGATCGCTCCGCCCCGTCGTTCCATCACCAGATCGGCGACAAGGAACAGCAGCGCCGTGGCGAGCGTCGAATGGAACACGTAATACAGCGCAGCGGCGCTGGCCTGAGGCGTGAACAGTGAGATTGCGATCAGCAGCGTACCCATCGAAGCAATGGCGCAGAAGGCCACCATCCGCGCGATATGTTGCGAGCCCAGAATACCGATAGCCCCGACCGCAAGCGTGACCAGTGCGGCGGGTTGCAGCCAGTCACCGACCAGCCCTTGGGTCGCCTCGACCTCGGGACCGAAGGCCAGCGTATACATTCGGATGATCGAGTACGCGCCGACCTTGGTCATGATCGCAAACAGGGCGGCCACCGGCAGCGGCGCGTTGGCATAGCTGGCTGGAAGCCAGAAATGCAGCGGCAGAACGGCGGCCTTGATGCAGAAGACCAGCAGCAGCAGCACCGCACCGACGCGCAGCAGCGCGGTGTCTTCGGGCGGGATTTCGGCCACGCGCAGGGCGATATCGGCCATGTTCAGCGTGCCGGTCACACCGTAAAGCGTGCCCAGAGCAAACAGGAACAGGGTCGAGCCCAGCAAGTTGTAGGCCACATATTGAACGCCGGATTTCAGCCGCACGGACCCGCCGCCATGGGTCATCAGACCGTATGAGGCGATCAGCAGAACCTCGAAGAACACAAACAGGTTGAAGGCGTCACCGGTCAGGAAGGCGCCGCAAACGCCCATAAGCTGGAAATGGAACAAGGCGTGGAAGTGTTTCCCCCGTTCATCCCAGCCCGAGGCGATAGCGTAGAGCACAATGGGCAACGCCAGCAAAGCGGTCAGCAGAACCATCATCGCCGAAAGCCGGTCCAGCACCATGACGATGCCGAACGGCGCGGGCCAGTTGCCAAGCTCATAGACCTGAATCTCCCCTCCCGCTGCCTGGGCGGTGACGGTCAGGGCAATGCCCAGCAAGGCAACGACGCCCGAGACCGAGAAGATGCGTTGCAGGTCCAGATGATAGCGCAGGACCATGATAATGAACGGGGCCAGGATCGCGGGAAGGACGATCGGCGCAACGATCCAGTGGTTCATGCGTCTTCCTCCGGCGCGTCCACGCTGTCGCTTGCGCTCATGTCGATATGGTCATCTTTCGAGGACAGATAGGCCGACAGGGCGATCATCACGATCACCGCCGTCATCCCGAACGAGATCACGATGGCCGTCAGCACCAGGGCCTGGGGCAGCGGGTCGGTATAGGGGACGTCTTCGTATTTGTTCAGAACCGCAGGCGCATTCAGGGCCAAACGTCCGGTGGCAAACAGGAACACGTTCACCGCATAGGTGATCAGCGACAGGCCAAGAATGACCGGGAATGTCCGTCGGCGCAGGATCAGGAAGATCCCGGCGGCGGTCAGAATGCCTACGGCAGAGGCAACCAGCGCTTCCATCAGGCCTGCTCCTTCTCTTCTACTTCGTCCTGTGGGGCATCCCGCAGCGGGTTGATATCCATCGGGAATTCCTGCGCCATGCCCGGTCGCCACGCAAAGCGCGACAGGCTGTCGAGCGCCAGCATCACGGCCCCCAGAACGGCCAGGAACACGCCCACGTCAAACAACATGGCGGTGGCCCATTCGAACTCTTCCAGCGGGGGCCAGTTGATGTAGCCGAAGTCGCTGGTCAGGAAGGGGCGTTCGTTGAACCAGGCCCCCAGACCGGTGGCGGCGGCGATCAGCACACCCCAGCCGATGGTGCCGTGATAGTAGAACCTTTGTCGTTCAATCGCCCAGGTATAGCCGCTGGCCATGTATTGCATCAGAAACGCAATCGCGACGATCAGACCGGCGATGAAGCCGCCCCCGGGCTGGTTGTGACCCCGGAAGAAGATATAGGCCCCGACCATCAGCGCGATGGGCATCATCACACGGGTGACAACCACCATCATCAGCGGGTGTGAATCCCCCGATTGCGGCCAGTGCGGTTTGCGGTTCAGCAGGTAGCCGCGCACATTGGTGCCCAGAATCGCCTCGGTCAGGGCAAAGATGATCAGCGCGGCAATGCCCAGAACAATGATCTCACCAAAGGTATCAAAGCCCCGGAAGTCGACCAGAATGACGTTCACCACATTGGTGCCTCCGCCGCCTTTGTACGAGTTTGCCAGATGGAAATCGGAAATCGTCGGGAAGGCGAAGTCGCGCAGCATGATCGCATAGATCAACGCCCCGGTTCCCACGCCAGCAACCACGGAAATCGCCGCATCCCGCCAGCGCCGCGCGGCGGAACTGTCCCATGGCGTCTCGGTGGGCAGGAAGTTCAGCGACAGCAGCAGCAGGATCATCGTCACCACTTCGACCGAGATCTGGGTCAGCGCCAGATCCGGTGCCGACAGATAGTTGAAGGCAACCGAAACGATCAGGCCAACAACGCCGATCAGCACGAGCGAGAGCAGACGGTTGCGATGGAACCACATGATGCCCAGCGTCGCGCCGACCAGACAGATCCAGCCAATGATGGGAATGATCTGCGCGGGAATCGGTACACGGGTTTCGACACCGATGGTTCCCGTCGAATAGGCGTAATAGCCAAGCCCTACGGTAAAGGCGACAAAGATGATCGCGTAGCGGCTCAGGACCCCATTGTGCAGTTCATCCGTAATCCACTGGCTGAGGCGCGTGAAGGCGTTGATGATAGCCTCGAAAATCACCTTGGCTTCGGGGCGGGGCAGAGCGTTCCACACATACTCGCCCCGTTTGTGCAGCGCCAACAGGAACAGACCGCCCAGCGTGGCCACGACCGACATATACAACGCCGGAGTAAACCCGTGCCACAGTTTCAGCGAGTAATAGGGCAGTTTCTCGCCCCCGATCACAGCGCTGGACACAACGGCCACCAATGGGCCGACGATAGCGGCGGAATAGAAGCCGATCAGCACAACCAGAACCACAAGGAACGCCGGCGCAATCCACAGCCCGACAGGCGGATCATGCGGATGCGCGGGGTAATCGTCGCGCTGCGGTCCAAGGAACACATGGCTGACGAAACGGAAGGAATAGGCGGCGGAAAACAGCGCCGCCAGCAGGGCCAGACCCGGCATCAGATAGTGCGAGTTCAGCCATGTGGTGTGCACGGTTTCCTCCAGCATCATCTCTTTCGAGAGGAACCCGTTCAGCGGCGGCAGGCCGGCCATCGACAGTGCCGCGATTGTGCCGATTGTGAAGGTGATCGGCATCAGGTGCCTTAGACCCCCCAGCCGTTTGACATCACGCGTTCCGGTCTCGTGATCGACGATCCCGGCGGTCATGAACAAGGCGGCTTTGAACGTCGCGTGGTTGATGATGTGGAACACGGCGGCCACGGCGGCAAACTTGGTGCCAAAGCCCAGCAGCATGGTGATCAAACCCAGATGCGAGACGGTTGAAAACGCCAGCAGCGCCTTCAGATCATCCTTGAACAGCGCGATCACCGCCCCAAGCAGCATGGTTACTAGACCGGTGGTGGCAACGATATAGAACCACGCATCGGTGCCCGACAAAACCGGCCACATCCGCGCCATCAGAAACAGGCCCGCTTTCACCATCGTGGCCGAGTGCAGATAGGCCGAAACCGGCGTCGGTGCGGCCATCGCGTGCGGCAGCCAGAAATGGAACGGGAACTGCGCCGACTTGGTGAAACAGCCCAGCAGGATCAGGATCAGCGCGGGCATGTAATAGGGCGATGCCTGTATCAGTTCCTTGTTCTGCAGAATCACACTCAGATCGTAGGACCCCACGATATTGCCCAGGATCAGCATCCCGGCGATCATCGCCAGCCCGCCGCCACCGGTGACGGCCAGTGCCATTCGCGCGCCCTGACGGCCTTCGGGCAGGTGTTTCCAATAGCCGATCAGCAGGAAGGAACTTAACGAGGTCAACTCCCAGAAGATCAACAAAAGCAGGATGTTGTCGGACAGAACGATCCCGACCATCGCGCCCTGAAACAGCAGCAGATAGGTATAGAACTGCCCCATCGGATCTTCGCGCGACAGGTAAAACCGCGCATAGAGGATGATCAGCAGACCGATGCCCAAGATCAGCAGGGCAAACAGAAAACCAAGCCCGTCCAGCATGAAGTTCGCGTTCAGCCCCAGGCCCGGTATCCAGTCGTACCGGGCGGTCACGACCTCACCTCGCATGACCGAGGGGATGTGGATCAACAACCCCATCAGGGCCAGGAAGGTGGTCAACCCAGCGGCCGAGGCGGCTGCGTTTCGTCCCGCCCGGATCAGGAGGGCTGGAAACACAGCTCCGATAAAGGGAAGGGCCGCGATGAGGAATAGGGACAAGTGCGATACTCCGGTCTGAGCGGTCAATATGATTGAATTGGTAAGGATAATTTATTGACTGTCCAAAAATTGCAAGGTTTCGAACGGCCTCAAAAGATGTATTCCGGATGTGATTAACCTGCGTAATAATGACGCGAACTTGAACGGGTGGCCGGTTTTCCGCGCAGCACCGGCCCCGCTGCTGTGTTAGAAAACACCCGTCAGCGCAGGAGGGCGCCGCATGGCGGACAGGACAAACCGGACCCGAAGGTGGGTTTTGCTGGGTGGCGGGGCCGCCATCGCAGCCGGGTTTGCGATACGGGAATATCGTCTGATCCCGCAGGATTATTCTGGTGGTCAGCTGGACGTATCTCAGGCGCATCAACAGGCGGTTTCGGGCGATGTTCTGCTGGTGGATATCCGCACGCCGCGCGAATGGCGCGCAACCGGCATCGGGCAGGGGGCGCAGCCTCTGGATATGCGGCGGGACGATTTTGTTCAGGCTTTGACGACGTTGACGGGCGGAGATCAATCCGCCCCCGTTGCCCTGATCTGCGCCCGCGGGGTCCGCTCAGCCCGGCTGAGCAACCAACTGACCGAGGCGGGTTTCACCAATATCATCGATGTGCCCGAAGGCATGCTGGGGTCTGCCGCCGGGCCGGGCTGGGTGCGCGCCGGGTTGCCGGTCGAAGCTTATACCGAGGGGACGTAATGGAAACGAAATACTGGCTGTCTTTTTGTTTGGCTTGCGCAGGAAGCTCGGCCCTTGCCGATTGTGGTCCGGATCAAGGGACCTGCCAGACGCCGTCGGGCGAATATCACATAGAATTGCCCAACGCCGAAAACCCGCCATTGGTGGTTTTCCTGCATGGCTATGGGGGCAGCGGTGCCGGAACCATGAGAAACCGCGCTATGGTGGACCCATTGCTAGAGCGTGGCTATGCCGTCATGGCTCCGGAAGCGCTGGAACGACCGGACAGGGGCGGCACCAAAAGCTGGAACTTCTATCCGGGCTTTGGGGATCGTGATGAAACCGCGTTTCTTAGCGAAACGGTCGAAGATGCGGCCGCGCGCTTTGGCATCGACAGTGAACGCGCGATACTTGGCGGGTTCTCGGCTGGTGGCTTCATGGTGAATTACCTGGCCTGCGCGGCACCCGATACATTCTCGGCCTATGTGCCCGTCTCGGGCGGGTTCTGGCGTCCGCATCCCGAAGCCTGCGAAGGGCCGGTTCGGATGTTCCACACCCATGGTTGGACCGACAATGTGGTCCCGTTAGAAGGGCGTCTGCTGGGCGGCGGGCGCTTTCATCAGGGCGATATCTTTGCGGGCCTCGAAATCTGGCGCATCGCCAACGAATGCGAGGATACGAAGCCCAGCGGGTTTTCGACCACCGGGCAATTCATGCGGCGCAACTGGATGGGATGCGCCGAAGGCAGTGCGCTGGAATTTGCGCTGTTTCCCGGCGGTCACAACGTGCCAAGTGGCTGGGCTGACATGATGCTGGACTGGTACGAGGGGTTGCCCGGCGGCTGATTACTCCGCCGGGGTCATTGTGCCTTTGCCTTCGATCAGCCGCTTCAATTCATCCCGGTGACGACGGGCCGAGCGGGTGATGGCCGGTTCGGCAAAATCCTCGCGCATGCCAACCATGCGGCGGGCGGTACCGGCGGACACGCCGCTGAGCGCAGACAGCGGGATCGCCAGTGCTAGGCTGATCGCAATCGGGGCCAGCCAGACCGAGACCAGACCGGCCAGAATACCAACGCTCAGCGCGATGCCGCTGATGGTTTCCAGCGTGTGGCACAGGATCAGGGTGCGCAAGGAATAGCTGCCGCCATCGCGTGCCTGTGGCGACCAGCCCCTTTGAATGCCCAAGGCGGTGCGGAACACGGCGATCATCTGCTGCACCATCAGGATCGGAGCGTAGAGGATCGACAAGATGACCTCGAACAGGAACGAGGTGAAGAACCGCCGCCAGCCGCCGAAATCCGAATAGCGCACACCGCTGAGGGGCAGGGCGGCGACGCCCAGAACCTTGGGGGCCAGCAGCATGGCGTACATGACCAGAATGATCAGTACGTGGCGCGTCTCGGTCATTTCGGGCCATTGCGGGAACAGCGGATTATCGGGGCTGAAGTAATGCAGAACCGAGGCCTCTTCGCCCTGACCGATCAGCGCCCACATCAGCAGCAGCGCAAACCACAGTGGCGACATCAGATATCCAACCGCCCCATGGAACATGTGAAACCGCGAGACCGAGCGGAACCCGCGCGAGCCCAGCAGTTTCAGATGTTGCAGGTTGCCCTGACACCAGCGGCGATCCCGCATGGCGTGGTCGATGAGGGTGGGTGGCGTTTCTTCGTAAGACCCCCGGATGCGCGGCAGGAACCGCACAGCCCATCCGGCGCGACGCAGCAGACCGGCCTCGACGAAATCGTGGCTCATGATCAGCTTTTCCTGCCCGGTCAAGGACCGCAGCTTGGGCAGACCGGCACAAGTGGCGAAGGCCTTGGTGCGGATGATGGCGTTGTGGCCCCAATAATTGCCCTCTTGCCCGCACCAGCGGGCCAGACCTTCGGCAAAGGCGATGCCATAAACGCCATTGGCAAACTGCTGCATCCGGGCAAAGACCGATTGCGCGCCGATCAGTTGAGGGTAGCTTTGGATCAGGCCTGCGCCGGGGTCGCGCGCCAGCGAATCCGTCAGGCGGGCAATGGCGCGGCCGGTCATCAGGCTGTCGGCATCCAGAACCAGCATCGCGTCCCAATCCGCGCCCCAGCGGCTGACCCAATCGGCGATATTGCCAACCTTGCGGTCGGTGTTCTGCGGGCGGCGGCGGTAATAGAGCTTCAGGTCCGGGGCCAAGGTCGTGCGCAGCGCTTCGATACTGGCTTGCTCTTGCGCGGCGATATCCGGGTCGCGCGTGTCCGAGAGGATGAACATCGCGTATTCATGCTGACCACCACGCGCGCGCAGTTCTTCCAGCATGGTGCGGGCATTGCCCAGCACGAACCACGGGACCTCATTATAGGTCGGCATCAACAGGGCCACGCGCAGCGGTTGGGCGCGTTCCCGTCTGATCGGGCGATCCTGCCGGGACAGGGAAATCATGCCCAGAAGCACCGTGCAGACGGTGAAGGAAATCCAGAAGAAGTTGAACGAGATCAGAGCCAGCAGAATGCCTTCGACCAGATTGATCCCCTCGGCCCCGAACCAGTCGCTCATGACCCAGAGCAGGCCCAGCGTTGCCGCCATGGCGGGCGAAAAGGCCAGCGCACGCCAGAACCCGGCGGATCGGCGTTTGCCCGACGGCACCCCGGCATCGCGGAACCCCGCGCGGAAATCCTGCGCGGGCATGGCCAAGGGCGCCTCGGGCGGCATGATATGCAGATCGCGGCTCATGTGGTCCAACGGTACAGCCAGACTTCGGAGGCCGGTTGCTTGCCCACCAGCAGTTGCGCGCGCAGTTCAACATAATCGCGGTCGCCGGGCTGGAACGAAAAGGCCAGACGCACACCGCCTGTATCGGGGTTGCGCTGCAACACGCCGTCCGAAGTTTCGGCATGAGGCGAATTGGCAAAGATGCGAATGGCGTCCAGATCGTCGAACAACTCGCTGGGTTCGAAGTCGATCACGGCCAGACGGCCTTCGCCGAAGGTGTTTTCCCCCATCGCCGTGTTGATGACACGCGGCATCGAGGTGCGCTGGGGTTCCTCGCCCCAGATCAAACGGTAGGTCAGATCAACCCGACTGCATGCAGCATAGGGTTCCGCCGGACGCCAATAGGCAACGATGTTGTCATAGATTTCCTGATCGGCCGGAATCTCGACCAGTGTGACGGTGCCCTTGCCCCAGTCATCCCCCGGTTCGACCCACAGGCTGGGGCGCTTGTGATAGTTCGCCTCAAGATCCGCATAGTCTGAGAATTCGCGCTTGCGCTGCATCAGACCAAACCCTTTGGGGTTGGTATCCACGAAAGACGAAATTTGCAGGCGCGTCGGGTTGGCCAGAGGCCGCCAGATCACCTCACCCGCGCCGTTGCGGATCAGCAACCCGTCACTGTCATGGACAGCGGGGCGGAAATCGTCGAACCGGCTGTGGTTGGTTTGATCGAACAGGAACATCGAGGTTCCAGGCGCGATGCCGACGTGATCCAGCTCGGTGCGCGGGAACAGGGTGGCTTCGACATCCATGATGCAGTCGGCACCGGCGGTAACGTTGAAACGATAGGCCCCGGTCACGCTGGGGCTGTCCATCAACGCGTGGACCACCATGTTGCGCTGGCCCGGTTCCGGGCGTTCCAACCAGAAGCGGATAAATTCCGGGAATTCCTCACCATCCGGATCGCCGGTTTTCAGCGCCAGACCGCGGGCGGACAGACCGTAAACCTCGTGCAGGCCGATGGCGCGGAAATAGCTGGCCCCCTGCCAGACGCAGAACTCATCTGTTTTGCCGGGGCGGTGCATTTCGGTGCGCAGGCGCAGGCCCGAGAAGCCCAGCGTGTCGTCGATAGGCAGGGTCGGAACCTCATCCGACTTGTCGAACATCGCAAGATCGAAGGCCACCGGCTTGGTCATTCCATTCTCAACCGTCGACACTTTGACCGTGCGCGGGAAGTACAGGCCCGGCGTGAAGAAATCGACGTTGAAGGGGGTCTCGGTCTCGTACCAAAGGGCGCGATCCAGTCGGAACCGGATCGAGCGGTATTGCTGGTACGTCAAGTCCTGCCATTCCTGCGGCACCATCTCACGCTCGGCAAAGGGACGGCTGGCCAGTTCACGGGCCAGCTCGATCACATGATCACGGTCAAATGGCACGTCCCCGCCCGAGGCAAAGGTGGCCGGCGCCAGAAACAGCGCGGAGGTTGAGGCCAGAAATGCGCGGCGCGTAAAAGTCATTTCTTAGATTTCCACGGATGAGATTTGAACCAGCCGGCCAGATAGGCCACTGCGATGATCATGGCAAAGCCAATCATGTTGGCGGCGAAAACGGTGGCGCCATCCCGCCCGGCCTGATCCAGCGCAACGCCGATCAGACGGGCTGCCGCCATCGAGAAGACGAAGACCGCAAGCGATTGCTGGCCGACTTTGGTCACCAGCTTCAGCACCACTTGCCAAACCCGTGCGCCAACACTGTGGCCCGAGGCGATCAGGCGGTGGCCATGTTCACCCGCGACGACCCAGCCCAGATAGGCCAGCGACAGGAAGTGGATGTAACGGAACAGGCCGAACTCGGTCTTGCCGCGCAGTTCCTTGGTCAGGGGCCAGATCTCGCGGATTTCTTCGGCCAGGCCGGGGGCTGCAGATTGCACCCACAAGAACACTTTCCACGACCCGATAGGCGCGGACAGAACCAGAAACGCAATCGCCGCCCAGATCAGTGTTTTTGACACCCGCGGGGCAGGGATCCAGCCGCGCATGAAAGCAAAGCCGGTGAAGAACAGCAGCTGCCAGCCGAACGGGTTGAAGAACCATTGCCGGTCCGACCAAGGCTCGGCCGGAAGGGCAAGCGCGCCGGTCTGAGCCACCAGCCAGATCGACACCGAAGCCAGCGCGACGGCCCAGAACCCGATGCGCGACAACGCCATGAACAACGGCATCATCGCCAGCACGACCAGATACATCGGCAGGATGTCAAAGTAGTTGGGCACATAGGTCAGGGTGAAAATCCCGACCATCTGCGGCAGCGGATCGTTGAAGAAATGCTGCAGGTTCAGGGACGAGACGTAGTTCTTTGTAAACAGGCCGGAATTATCCAACGCCGCCATGGTCATGGCGACAAAGAAGAACAGACAGATATGCGCCCAATAGACCTGCCAGATGCGGAACGCCACGCGGGCGGTGCCCATCCACCAACCCTTGCGCAGAAACGCGCCGCCAAAGGCGATGGCCGAGGCCATGCCGGAACAGAACACAAAGATCTCGGTAGCGTCGGAAAACCCGAAGCGCGCCGGGATCCAGCTTGTCCAGGGGTTGCCGGGGATATGGGCAACCAGAATGATGAACATCGCGATGCCGCGATAGAAATCCAGTCGCGGGTCGCGCACGGTTGCCGGAGCGGCCACCGGGGCCGCCACAGGCGCAAAATCAGAAGCGGGCGATGCAGTCGCCATACGTTTTCTGTCCTTCTTGGTCTTTTTGTTATTCGGCCGGGACGCTTTGAGCGTCTCCGCTGTCGCGGGCCGCGTCGATCAGGGCGCGGCGCGCAAGTGCGTAATTGTCCTCGCCCCCGGCACGTTTGGCGCGCCGGTCGTCCAGGATGCGCTCCACCGCGTCCAGACGCCCGGCGCGCAGGCCGGAATCGATTGTGATGCGCTCGAATACATCACGTTGTGCGTGGCTGCCACCTGCCATTTGCATGCCAGCGCGCGCGGTCGACAGGAAATCGAAGGCCGCGCCATAAAGCCCGTCGCCGAAGGCCTCCAGGCCCTTGGCCGCAGCAATGCCTGGATCGGACATGCGGATCGGGGTGTCCCCCTGATTGCGCTGCGCATCCTTCTGAATGCGCTGCAACATTTTGCCCGTCGCGTCCGTGCGGTTGTCACCGGTCAGCGCCAGCAGGTAATGCAAGTCGGCAAAGATCAGGCAGCCATCCTCGGTCCGCGCGGCGCTGAGGTCGGCGAGTTCTTCCCAGCGGTTGCCGACATCGATGCCCTCAAGCTCCAACCGCGACAGCAGCGAGGTCGCGTTCGAGATGTCGCGATAATCATCCGTCTTGTCCTTGCGGATATGCTGATCATACAGCGCCATCACCTGATCGACCTGACCCAGATCCAGATGCATCAGCGCCTTGTGCCACCAGACGTGATAGCGGAAGTTGTTGCAATGCGCCCAGGCATCCTCGCGCCCCGCGAGCCAATCCAGACCCAGTTGCGCGTTCCCCGTCATTTCATGCACATGCGCCACGGCGTGCAGGCCCCAGGCATCGTCCGACACCATCCACAGCGCCTGACGCCCGGCGATTTCGGCCTTCTCGTATGCGCCGGTTTCCTCCAGCGCGAAGGAATGGCAGCCCAGCAAATAGCCGCGTCCGGCATGATCCGGCTCGTAAGCGGGCAGAACCCGTTCAATCGACCGGCGCATTCCCGCCGAGTCGCCCAATACAAACCGCGTTGCATGGCTGAGTTTCATCGCCAGCGTGTCGGTCGGATGGGCGCGCAGAACCTCTTCGAATTTCTGCACAGCTTGCGAGGGCAGGTCGGCCAGATAGAGCGACAAAGCGTCGACATACAGCTTCTCACGCGCCGACACGGTCTGGCGTGTCATTGCGGTGTTGGCTGCGGCCAGAGCCTCGGTCGCGACGGGCAACATCTCGCGCCGACCCAGCAGAACCATGAACAGACCCTTGATC
Organism: Ruegeria sp. C12; assembly: GCF_056537745.1. Classification (NCBI taxonomy): domain Bacteria; kingdom Pseudomonadati; phylum Pseudomonadota; class Alphaproteobacteria; order Rhodobacterales; family Roseobacteraceae; genus Ruegeria; species Ruegeria sp. C12. The sequence goes on along the minus strand of NZ_JBQFSA010000005.1, from coordinate 264,279 downwards.
GCATGACCCAATGCGAAATCCGGCTCAAGCTCGAGCACTTTGCCCAGATGCTGAGGGGTGATCGCCGCGTGCGCCATGAACCCAAGCAGAACACCATCCCACGCTTCGACGGCTGCCGGGTGGCTGAGGGTGTTCAATTGTCCAAAAACGTCTTGTTTCATACTTGGGTCCAATCTGATTGCGATATTTGACACTGTTCGATTTATCAGAGTGTGCGGGCGCGTCGTAACAGTATCGACCCTGCTCTCGAATTGGTGAAAAGCCGTGTGTGTAAAAATTGAAAAAAACCGCCGATTCAAGGGCATGTTTCAGCAACTTGCCGCCGAAATGGGCAAGTGTTTCAGTCTTCGAAGGGGTTTTCAGCGCCTAAAACTGCATCAGTATCCGCACCAAACACCGGCGGGGCATGCCGATATGTTACAGGCGTGCGTGACAGGTTCAGGGGATTCCCGATCAGTTTCACCTCGGCAGGATCGGCCTGCATGGCGATCTGCATGCCGCGGGCTGCCACCTGATCCGAGGCAAAAACCTTATCCAGCGTCCGCACCGGGCCAACCGGCACCTTGCGGGTTTCAAGCTCGGAAATCACCGTGGCTGTTGCCTGGGATTTCATTGCCGGACGCAGCACCGCGTTCAGGTCATCGCGATGTTCAAGCCGCGCGGGGTTGGTTGCAAAACGCGGATCGTCGGCCAGTTCGGGATGCCCGATGAAATCGCAGAACCGGCGGAACTGGCTGTCATTGCCAACTGCCAGAATCACGTGGCCATCGGAGGTTTCATAAACCTCGTAGGGCACGATATTGGGATGCCCGTTACCGCGCCGCTGGGGCACATCGCCCGAGGTCAGATAGTTCACGCCTTCATTGATCAACCAGGCCACCTGCGAATCCACCAGCGCCAGATCGATCTGCTGACCTTCGCCGGTTAGGTCGCGGTGACGCAGCGCCGCCAGAATGCCGACCGTCGCGTACATGCCGCACATCACATCGGCGATGCCCACGCCCACTTTCATCGGCGCGCCGTCGGTATCGCCGGTCAGCGACATGATCCCGCCATAGCCTTGCGCCATCAGGTCATAACCGGGCTTGCTGGAATTGGGGCCGGTCTGCCCGTATCCGGAGATCGAGCAATAGACGAGCCCCGGAAGATCCTGAGACAAGCTGTTGTAATCCAGCCCGTATTTCGCCAGCCCGCCGGGTTTGAAATTCTCGATCAGAATATCGGCATGTGAGGCAAGGCGTTTGATTTCAGCCTGTCCCTCGGGCGTTGCGATGTCGATGGCGACGGATTTCTTGTTGCGGTTGGCCGACATGAAATAGGCGCTCAGGTCCGAGCGGTTGCCGTCTGCATCCTCGACGTAAGGAGGGCCCCATTGCCGCGTATCGTCGCCGCCGGTTGCGGGGTTTTCGATCTTGATGACGGTTGCACCCAGATCGCCCAGCAATTGCGTGCAGGTCGGTCCGGCCAGAATGCGCGACAGGTCAAGAACCTTTACGCCCTTCAGCGGTCCTTCAGATGCGGCCATCATACCCTCCACGATCAATCTCGGCGGCGATCACGGTAAAGCGGTCGGCCTTCATCGCCTCGTTCAATGCTGCGCGCAGTTCTGCGCGGTTGCGCACGGTATGTCCATAGCCGCCAAAGGCGCGGCCCATCGCGGCAAAGTCGTGGCGGTCGAAATCAACGCCCCGGTTGCCCATCTGGCGCTGGCGTTGCTTCAATTCGATCAGCGCCAGCGAGGCGTCGACGAACACGAGAAAGATCGGATTTCCGCCCATTTCGGCAGCGGTCGACAGCTCTCCGGCGATCATCAAGAACCCTGCATCGCCCGAAAAGCTGATCACCGGGCGGTCGGGTTCGGCCAACCTCAGGCCCATCGCCATCGGAAGGGCGCAACCCATTGTGCACAAAGCAGAAGATTGGATCAGCCCGCGCGGCTCTTGGCACTCCCACATCTGGCTCAGCAGGATGCGGTGTGCGCCGCTATCGGCCGAGGCCAGCGTGTTGCCGGGCAGCACGGCGCGGGTTTCGGCGATCACACCCGCAGGCCCCCAATCGTCGTCCTGCGGGAAGGCTTGCGCCAGCGCGGCCTTGACCTGAGCGGGTTCTCCACCGGGCCACGTGGCGCGGGCCGGGTTGCCTTTGGCAATCGCCTCCAGCGTCTGGCCGGTATCGGCCACCAGATTCAGGCCGGCCTGATGCATGTAGTGATCGTTCACCACGGCCGAGATGTCGATGACGCGCTTTTCGTCCGGATCCCAGATCTCGCGCCAGCCGGGGCGCATTTCGATGGGGTCATAGCCAAGGCACAGAACCAGATCGGATTGTTCGATCAGCGGCACCAGATGTTTGTCGGCCAGAGGCGACAGCCCCGCGCCGCCCAGACACAAAGGGTGATCCTCGGGGATCACGCCCTTTGCCTTGTAGGTGGTGACAAAAGGAATGCTGAAATGTTCCAGAAACGCCTGAACCACACTGCGCGAGTCGTCATACAGCACATCCAGCCCGATGATCGCGACGGGGCGTTCGGCCTCGGCCACCCAGCGGCGGGCCTTGGACAGGCAATCGCCTTCCGGCGCTACGGCTGCCACCTTGGCCAGACGGCGGCGTTTGGGCGAAGACACGCGCGCATCCGCAACCGAGATCGGCACGTCGATATGAACCGGGCCGGGGCGGGGCTGATTGGCCAGAGACACTGCCTTATCCGCAATGATACCCGCGCCTTCGGCGGTCATCACATAGGTGGCCTTGGTGATCGAGCGGTAGACCTGTGAATGGTCCATCACCTGATGGGTATAGGTCAGCGCCTCGTCTGCATCCACACAGCCGGTCAGAACAATCATCGGCACCCGGTCCTGAAACGCGTTGGCGACCACGTTGATCCCGTTCATCGCACCCGGCCCGATGGTCGCAACCAGAATGGCGGGCGCACCGTCGCGGTGATGCACGGCCTCGGCCATGAAGCCTGCGGCGTTTTCGTGTTTGGTCAGATGAAAGGTGATGCCAGCCTTTTCCAGCGCATCAACCAGCGTCAGAACCTCGCCGCCCGGCATGCCAAACGCGTGGCGGCAACCCGCCTCGTACAGCCGTTGGGCCAGAAGGTCCGCAGCGCGGGGGGACAGGTCCTGCATCAGTCATGCTCCGAATTAGCCAATGGGAAGCAAATGTCTGACATCCCTAACAGAGGCAAGCCGGATCACGCCAGTGTGACTATTTGACTGCGGAATCCGCGATGGATTGAAACTTTGCGTCCAATTCTTCGGCAATCGCAGACAGCGCCGCGCCGCCTTCGTCAGCGTAAGGCTGGAAGACAAAGCTGGGCGTTTTGTAGGACAATGTCGCCGTGCCATCGTCATTTTCGGTGACGTAAAATCGGATCGGCGCTTCGATCATCGCGGCGGTCGAGCTTTCCAGAACGCGCACGGCAAAATCGTTGTTGAAAACGCCGATTACACGGTTGCCGGGGATGGTAATCCCACGCGCCGCGGCGGCCTTGGTCGGACCGGCCTGAGTGACCACGATTAGCCCATTGGCCTTCACTGCCGCTTTCGTGTCAGCGACCAACGCCTCATAGGATTTTTTGCTGTCAAACACGGCCCATCCGGGCAAAGGCTCATCCGCAAGGGCGGGCAGAGCCAGCAAACACGCAAACGCAACGACAGGTTTCATCGCAGGCCCTCCGTCAACTTGGCTGCCTGCTTGATGCCAGAATTCGCGTGTCGGCGCACTCACATTCTTGTGCTGTTACTTGTTAGTCAGCGCGTCGCTTCAACAGATAGATATCCATGATCCATCCATGTGCGGCCCGATGTCTGGTGCGATTGGCCAGAATTTCTTCGGCCACGTCGGCCAGCGGTCCGTGGATCAGAATCTCTTCCTTCATTCCGACATAGGCGCCCCACCAGATGTCATACTCGGCCATGTCCAGTGACTGGAACGAACACTCTCCATCCAGCATGACGGCCACATTCGACGCGCTCGGGGGCCAGCCCTCGTCCCGCAAACGCCGCCCGGTTGTGACGACATAGGGCGCGCCGATCTCGTTGATCGGAATGGCATGGGCCGCCGTCAGCGCTTGCAACGCGGTGATGCCCGGGATCACCCGCTTGTTCGGCTGCGGATCCAGCCGGGTCGCGATGCGCAAGGAACTGTCATAAAGCGACGGATCGCCCCAGATCAGCAGCGCGACTTTGCTGGCCGTTGGATGGGCCGAGATCGCCTCCTGCCAGCGCAGCGCAATGGCGTCGTGCCACTCATCCACGCCTTGCAGATAACCGTCCTCGGACCGCCGTTTGGGAATGTCGAAATAGGCGATCTGCGGCGAGCTGTCCGTGACCGTGGCAATGATCTCTTCGCGCAGCCCGGCCAGATCGGCCTTGTTCTCACCCTTGCGCGGGATCAGGATCAGATCGGCCTCGCGGATTGCCTGAACGCCTTGCCGGGTCACATGATCGGGGTTGCCGGTACCGATCCCGATCAGGGTCAGGTCATACATCATCCAACTCCGCCAATGGACCATAAAGGATCAGGGCAGGGGCCGTGCCGATTTCGGATTTCAGCGTGTCTGCAAGCGCGCCGATGGTGGATCGATGCAGCGTCTGATCGGGGGTCGACACGGATTCAGCCATCAGCGCCGGCGTGTCCAACGGCAGGCCATGTGCATGCAGCGCCTCGACCAGCAGGGGAAAGGTGCGCTTGCCCATGAACACAACCGTCGTGGCCATTCCGTCGGCCAAAGCGGGCAGGTTCAGATCGTCCGGTAACTGCCCGCTGACGTCGTGGCCGGTGACAAATTGCACCCGCCGTGCCGTCAGGCGACGTGTCAGCGGGATACCAGCAGCGGCGGCTGCTGCGACAGCCGAGGGGATGCCCGGAATGACCTCGTACTCGATCCCGGCCTCGCGCAACGCCACCAGTTCCTCCTCCAGCCGCCCGAACAGCCCGCCATCGCCGGATTTCAACCGCACCACGCGTTGACCGGTCTGCGCATATTCGACCAGCAGGCGGCTCACGTGATCCTGCTTGGGCGAGGGGCGTCCGGCGCGTTTGCCGACGCCGACCAGATCCGCATCCTCGCGCGCATGCGTCAGGATCGGCCCACTGCTCAGGTCATCGAACAGCACCGCGTCGGCCTTTTGCATCCGGTCCACGGCCTTGAGCGTCAACAGCTCCGGGTCGCCGGGGCCTGAGCCTACGAAAGAGACAAAACCGCTCATGCCGAGGCCTCGGCAATCAGGTGAAAGAACGTGCCGGTGACGTTGCCGCGCACTGATCCAGTTTGGGGACCTTCGGTTCCCTCGGCATCAAACACCCGCGCCAAGGGGGCATCGGGCTGTTCGACAATCGAGGAATAGTGGAACTCATGCCCCCGCAGGGCGGTGCCCGCCGCAAGTCCCGGCATCGGGGCCAGAAGTTCAGCCCGGCGATAGCCCAGATTGAATTTGCGCTTTTCGTAGGATGTGACCAACCCAAGCAGCCCGGCCATCTTATGCCGCGTGCCGTCCTTGTCGATCAACCCTTCGCCCAAAGCCATGTACCCGCCGCATTCGCCGTGAACCGGTTTGGTTTTCGCGTGACGACGCAGTCCGGTCAGGAAGGTATCAGCAGCAGCAAGCGTTCCTGCGTGCAATTCGGGGTATCCACCCGGCAACCAGACCAGATCGGCATCCGCCGCCGGGGCCTCATCCGCCAAAGGCGAGAAGGGCAACACCTCGGCCCCAGCCCTGCGCCAGCCTTCCAGCAAATGTGGGTAGGTAAAGGAAAATGCCGCATCCCGCGCCAATGCAATTCGCTGGGCCGGGGGGCGCGGCAGCGCGGCTGACGATGGCCCAGCCGGGCCTGAGGAGGCCGCCCGCTTGATCGCTTCCAGATCTACATGCTCACGCAGGAAGGCCGCATATCCGGCGATGGCGCTTTCCAGATCGGGGTGCTCAACGGCCTGGATCAGGCCCAGATGCCGCTCGGGCAGGGTCAGATCACCGCGTCTTGGTAGCACGCCCAGAACCGGCAGGCCTGCGCGCTCCATGCCCAGGCGGGTCAGACGCTCGTGGCGTGGGCTGGCACAGCGGTTCAGGATCACGCCGGCAAAGGGCAGATCGGGGTTGTACATCTTGAACCCCAGCGCCGTCGCCGCCGCCGATTGCGCCTGTCCGCCCACATCCAGCACCAGCACCACCGGCCAGCCCATCCGCTGCGCTGTCTCGGCGCTGGAGCCATGCCCCAGTTCTCCGGGCTTCGCGACGCCATCAAACAACCCCATCGAGCCTTCGGCGACCACAATATCCGCCCCGTCCGCCTGCGCAGAGATCGCGTTCAACAGCGGATCGCCCATCGCCCAACTGTCGAGGTTGAACGAGGCCCGTCCTGCCGCCGCCCGGTGAAAGGCCGGGTCGATATAGTCGGGGCCACTTTTGAACGGTTGCACGGTCAGGCCGTCCTCGGTCAGTGCACGCAGCAGACCCAGCATTACGGTGGTCTTCCCGGTTCCCGAAGACGGGGCCGAGATCAGAATGCCCGGAGGATTAGTCATCACCGTGGCTCCAGCTTGACCACGGGCTGTCCGCGCTTTGCGGGCGATACCGGCGGTCATAGGACTTGGAATACAGGCAGCTTTCGTCGAACCCTTCGCCCGCCAGCGCTGGTCCGACCATTATCAGTGCAGTGCGCGAGATGCCCTCATCCAGTGCATCTTTCAACGTTTCCAAGGTCGCGCGGATGATCTGCTCATCCGGCCAACTGGCGCGATAGACAACGGCCACCGGGCAATCCGCGCCGTAGGCCGGGGTCAGGTCAGCGATAACCTTGTCCAGATTGCCAATCGAAAGGTGAATGGCCAGCGTGGCCCCGGTGCGGGCGAAGTTCTCCAACGTCTCACCTTCGGGCATGGAAGATGCACGTCCCGGCGTGCGGGTCAGCACCACCGATTGCGCGAGTCCGGGCAAGGTCAGTTCAGTGCCCAGAGCCGCCGCCGCCGCGGCAAAAGACGGCACACCGGGCGTGACGCTGACCGGAATGCCCATCTCTTTCAAACGACGGATCTGTTCCCCCATTGCCGACCAGACCGACAGATCGCCTGAATGCAGCCGGGCCACGTCTTGCCCCGCTTTATGGGCCGCTTCAATCTCGGCCATGATCTGGTCCAGATCCATCGGCGCGGTGTTCACGATCTTCGCGCCTTCGGGGCAATGGCTCAGGATCTCCTCCGGCACCAGTGAGCCCGCATAAAGGCACACCGGGCAAGAGGCGATGATATCGCGCCCGCGCAGGGTCAGCAGGTCGGCGGCACCCGGCCCGGCACCAATGAAATGAACGGTCATGTCTGTCCTCCGATGGCAATGGCACACGTGGCCAGCCGGTCGTCTGAGATGTGTCTGGGTGTAAGCAGCCGCGCGCCGAACCCGGCGGCAGCCAAAGCGGATGCTTCGGCCACGCTGCCGGTGCCATAGCTGGCGCCGCTGCGGGCTGAGCATGTCAGGGTGCGCTGTCCGGCCAGGTCAGCGGGTGCAACAAGGTGCAAGGGCAGGTCGACGATTGCCGCAAAGGCGTCCAACGCGGCATGGCCGTCCTTGTCCGCGACCGTCGCCAGCGCATCCACGGCATGGCCCGAGGACGCCTGATCATAGGCCGCCTTCAGGCTGTCCACCGTGGCGGAGCTGGAAAAACCAAGACCGGCGACGATCATAGGGTCACGCTCCACTGCACCACCGGATAGGCGGATTTCCATCCGCGGCGGGGGCCCAGAGCGCCCGCCTGCGCCAATTCAATCCGCAGCAAGTCGCCGCCAAGGGCCTCGTGCCATTGGGCGAGCAAAGCCTCGCTTTCCAGCGTCACGGCATTGGCGACCAGCCGCGTGCCCGGTTTCAGGTTGTCGCGCAGCCAGACCAGCAAAGCCTCGGACAGCCCGCCGCCAATAAAAACCACATCAGGCATGGCCAAGCCCGGCAGAGCATCGGGCGCGGTGCCATGAACGACCTCCAGCCGATCCTGCCCCAACGTGTCCGCGTTGCGCCTAATTCGGTCTGCACGCTCGGCCAGCGGCTCGATCGAGGTTGCGGTCAGGGTCGGGTCGCACATCAGCCACTCGATGCTGATCGAACCGGTACCGCCACCGATGTCCCACAGATGCTCGCCCCGTTGCGGTGCCATCGCGGACAGGGTCAGCGCCCGGATGGGCCGCTTGGTGATCTGACCATCCGTTTCAAAGATGTCGTCCGGTTTTCCGCTTGCTTTGGGGAAAGCCAGTCCGGGGCCGGTGACCTCAAGCCCAACACAGACCGGGTGATCGAACGTGCCCAGCAAGGCTTCGGTCAGTGTCACGGTCTGCGTGTTTTCGCGTGGCCCGCCCAGGGCTTGCATCACATGCAGCGCGCTGTCGGCGAAACCGGTCTCGGTCAGATAGGTGGCCAATTCAGCCACCGCCTTGCCATCGCGCAGCAGCAAAATGGCACGCAACCCCGCCGCCAGATGCGGTCTCAGCCGGGTCAGCGGCGCGGCGTGCAGCCCAAAGGTCAGCGTACTTTCCAGCGGCCAACCCAACCGGGCAGCGGCCAGCGAAAAGGTGGATTGACCGGGCAGGGCAGTCCATTCACCCGCGTCAAAGGTTCTGGCAATGACCGATCCCGCACCGAACCAGAACGGATCGCCCGAGGCCAGCACAACCGTTGGCCGCCCGCGCAGACCCGTCAGTATCGGGATGCCATCGGCAAACGGCACGGGCCATTCGATCCGTTCAGCCTGTGTTTCGGGGATCAGCGACAGATGACGGGGCGGGCCCATGACGACCTCGACCCGATCCAGCACTTGACGACTTGCGGGCGGCAGGCCATCCAGTCCATCTTCGCCCAGCCCCAGAATGGTCAGCCACGGAGCCTTAATCATGCCCAACCTCCTGCTTCTTGGCGGCACGACCGAAGCCAATGCACTGGCCCGCAGCCTTGCCGAAAGGGGGGTGCGCGCAATCTACTCTTACGCCGGGCGTGTGGACAATCCTCGCCCGCAACCTTTGCCGGTGCGCGTCGGTGGGTTCGGAGGGGCCGACGGACTGCACAGCTATATCTGCGACAACGCGATCACGCATGTCGTGGACGCAACGCATCCCTTTGCCGCGCAGATGAGCCGGAATGCCATCGCCGCCTGCGAAGCCGCAGGTGTTCCGCTGGTTTCGTTGACCCGACCGGCCTGGGTTCCGCAGCACGAAGACCGCTGGCAGCATGTTCCGGACATTCCGGCGGCTGTTGCTGCGCTTGAAGGCCCCGCTCGGCGCGTCTTTCTGGCTGTGGGCCGGATGCACCTGCAGGATTTCGCTGCCCAACCCCACCATGACTATTTGCTGCGGCTGGTTGACGAACCTGACAATGTGCCGCTGCCTAACGCCGATATTGTTGTCTCGCGCGGGCCGTTTACGGTTGAGGGCGACCTTGCGCTGATGAAACACCACGCCACCGAACTGGTGATTTCGAAAAACGCAGGCGGCACCGGCGCGCGCGCCAAGCTGGACGCCGCGCGGGCGCTGGGCGTGCCAGTCCTGATGATCGACCGGCCCAGCCTGCCGCCCCGGCAGGAACTGTCCTCGGTCGCGCAAGTTCTGGACTGGCTGGCTCATCCCTGACCCTCGGCCAGAGTGAACCTTGGCGTATAGACAATCGACGCGCCGTCGCGTTCGATCACGCGCGTCAGAGAGGATCCGACAATCACAACCGTCTGCATGTCGGCCATATCCGGTGTCGCCTCGGCCAGCGTTGAGATTCGGATCGCTTCATCCGCCCGAGACACGGCCCGTGCGAACAGGATCAACCGTTCTGGCTCACATTCTTCCCGCAGGATTTCCAGCGTTTTTACAAAACCTTCCGGGCGGGACTTTGAGCGCGGATTATAGAACGCCATGGCGAAATCGCCCTGTGCCGCAAGGCGCAGGCGCTTTTCGATCAGGGACCATGGCTTGAGGTTGTCGCTCAGGTTAATGGCGCAAAAGTCATGGCCCAAGGGCGCACCGGCACGGGCCGAGGCGGCCAGCATCGCGGTGATGCCGGGCAGTACGTCCACCGGAATGTCACGCCATTCACGCGGCCCGTTTTCCATAGCCTCGAACACTGCTGCCGCCATGGCAAACACGCCCGGATCACCCGACGAAACCACGACCACGCGCTTCCCCTCAGCCGCCATTTGCAGCGCGTGCTGGGACCGGTCGATTTCGACCCGGTTGTCGCTGGCATGCAGGGTCAAGCCCTCACGGTCGCCAACACGGGCAACATAGGGAATGTAGCCGACAACATCAGTGGCCTCGGCCAGCGCTGCGGATACTTCGGGCGTCACCAGTTGTTCATCACCGGGGCCCAGCCCGGCGATCTTGACCCATCCGCTCATGGTCTGCGTCCTTGGCCATGCACGATGATAATCGAGAAATAAGGGGCAATGCCGTCCCCGTCCTCGGACAGTTTCCGCACCCGTTGATTGGGCATCTGCGCAAACTCGACGATCCAGGCCCGGTCAAAAAGACCCGCAGTCTTCAGCGCCCGTTTGACCTTGTCGATATTGCGCCCGATCTTCATCACAACCAACGCATCGGTTTGCGCCATACGTCGCGCCAGATCATCCTCGGGCAGGGTTCCGACCAGCACGGTCAGCACATCATCGCCCCATGTGATCGGGTCGCCCGTTGCCGTCCACGCGCCGGACATGCCAGTAATTGCAGGCACCACATCTACATCAGCTTCATCGCGTAAGCGGCTGTAAAGATGCATGAATGACCCGTAGAAGAACGGATCACCCTCACACAGAACAACAACGTCCTCGCCTTTGTCGGCCAGCGTTTTCAGATGTCGTGCGCAGTCTTCGTAGAAAGCGGCGAGCAATTCGTTGTAGCGCGGGTCTGTCACGGGAATTTCCGTGGTGACGGGGTATTCCATCGGGAATTCCACCGCGTCTCCGGGGATCATGCCGTTGACGATCTTGCGCGCCTGACCGCTGCGGCCCGGCTTGCGGAAAAACGCCACGTGGCGGGCATTGCGCAGCAGCCGGTCGGCCCGGACGCTCATCAGATCCGGGTCGCCAGGGCCGAGGCCCACGCCATAGATTTTACCCGCGCTCATTCGGCGCGGCTCGCGATGGCGTTGATAGCGGCCACAGTGATCGCGCTGCCGCCCAGACGGCCCTTTACTATGCAGGACGGCACCGGCTGCGCCTCCCACAGCGCGTCCTTGGATTCCATTGCGCCGACAAAACCCACCGGGCAGCCGATGATGGCGGCGGGGCGCGGGCAGTCGGGGTCTTCCAGCATGTTCAGCAGGTGGAACAGCGCCGTGGGCGCGTTGCCGATGGCGACCAGAGAACCCTCCAGATGCGGCCGCCACAGTTCCAGCGCGGCGGCGGAGCGTGTGTTGCTCATCTCAGCCGCCAGCGGGCGCACGCGGTCGTCATGCAGGGTGCAGATCACCTCATTGTCGGCGGGCAGGCGAAAGCGGGTCACACCTTCGCTGACCATCCGCGCGTCGCACAGGATCGGCGCGCCATTTTCCAGCGCGGTGCGGGCGGCGGTCACGAAACCGGGTGAGAAATGCACGAACTCTTCCAGTCCGACCATGCCTGCGGCGTGGATCATGCGGACGGCGACCTGCTCCTCGTCGGCGTCGAACCGGGCCAGATCGGCCTCGGACCGGATGGTGGCAAAGCTCTCCTTGTAGATCGCTGCGCCGTCGGTTTCGTATTCATAGGGCATCAGGTCAGGTCCATGGTCAAAAGTGTTTCGGGGCTGAGCCCGCGCTGACAGGGCTCATCCCCTGCGCGGCCCCGTTTGACAAGATCAAATCGTCCGTTGTTGCCGACCAAAGTGACGTCGGCGGGGCCCATGCGGGCACATCCCTTGGCGCAGCCCGAGACATGCAGGCTGCCGGGAACGCGCGCGGCCAGGGCGCGGGCGATGTCGCGGGTTTCCACTTGCGCCTGCGGGCAGAATGGCGCGCCGGGGCAGGCGTCGGTGCTCATCAGCGGGTCGGTGCCATCGGTGACGAAGTCCGGGGCAGGTATCGCCGCCCCGCCTTCCAGCAGGATCAGCCGCCACGGGGTGACACGCAGGGCGGTTGCGCCGCTGTCGTCAATCAGATCATAAAGCTTGCGGGCAGGCAGCGACCCAAAAGCGGCACCATACAACGCACCAAGTTCACAAGGGCCGGGGCGCAGTTTTTTACCGACCGGGCCGGGTGCATGTCCCTGCCATTCCTGCGGCAAAGCGTCGGTGACCCGTGCCATGCGGCGCGTCTCGGGCGTATATGTTCCTGCAAACCACCGTGCCAAAGCGATGACATGGGCAATGGCGTCGGCCTCGGCCACAGGCCGCCCGGTCTCGCAGCCGTCGGCGCGCAGGATCAGATCGTCAACGCCGGTTTCCAGACGAATATCCGCTGAATCCGCGCTCAGCAGGCGCGCGGGCCCGGTGTCGATGGCAAAGCCGAACTTTGCGGGCAGGGCAGGCAGTTCCGCCAGCCGGTCAATCAGTTCCTGCGTCAGGCGCGCGGTCAAATCGCCCGCCTGGTACAGCGGCGTGACCAGAATGTTGCGCCGCACCTCGATGCCCGGTTCCGCATCCAGCAGGTCCAGTGCCGCCAGTTCCTTGAGCAGTGGCTGGTGGTCATAGTCCTCGACCCCCCGCAGTTGCAGATTGGCGCGGTTGGTCAGGTCGATCGAGCCATTTCCAAACCGATCTGCAAGGTCGCACAGACCCAGCGCCTGATCGACCGTCAGACGCGCCAGCCGAGGCCGTACCCGCACCACCAGACCGTCGCCCGACATCATCGGGCGGTGCGCGCCCGGGCACCAACCTTGAACAACGGGGGCGCTCATCCCAGCCCCTCCAAATCCGCGCGGATCGAGTTCCGGCGGGTGTTCCAAAGCCCCGCCTCCAAAAGGGCGCGGAACCGGTCCTGCATGGCCTGATGCGCCTGCGGGTTGGCCTCGGCCAGAAAGGCATCGACCTGCGGATCGCCCAGCGTCGCGTCGTGATACAGATCGAACAGATGCGGCGCGACCGTGCCCGACAGATGCGCGAAGGACGCCATGTGATCCAATGTTGCCGCGATCTCGGCAGCGCCCCGGAACCCGTGCCGCTGCATTCCGGCGATCCAAGCAGGGTTGGCGGCGCGGGCATGGACAACGCGGCTGATCTCTTCGGGCAGGGTGCGCGCGCGGGGATTGTCCGGGTTGGTGTTGTCCAGATGGTACAGCTGCGCCTCGCCGCCGGTCACCTTTTTGGCCGCTGCAAACCCGGCCTCGTGCGTGGCGTAATCGTTGGCCAGCAGCAGGTCGGTCTCGGTCAGGTCCTGCAGGTGGACAAAGCTGTCGGCATTGGCGACGCGCTGCGTGATCCCATCGACGTCCTGCGCGATATGCTCGCCTTCCAGCGCATAGGAACTGGCCTGCAACCATGCTTCACCCGCCTGCGTGCGGGCCTCATCCGTATAAATTTCAGACAGTTGCGTCATGTTCACGCCATAGCTGCCCGGCGCGGGGCCGAACACGCGCGCAGCCGGGGCCTGCCCGGCATAGGGGTTCCAGTCCGGTGCCTCATCCCGTTCGGACAAGACCCGCACCGCTTGACCGTAAAGCGCAGAGAGCGTCGGGAACACGTCGCGGAAAAGTCCCGAGACGCGCAGGGTGACATCCAGACGCGGGCGGCTGAGGTCGGTGATCGGCAGAACTTCGATGCCTGAGACGCGCTCGGACCCCTTGTCCCAGACCGGCTTGACGCCCAGCAGGTGCAGCGCCATGGCGAATTCTTCCCCGGCGGTGCGCATGGTGGCCGAGCCCCAGAGGTCGACGATCAGCCCCTTGGGATAATCGCCCTCTTCCTGCAAATGCCTCCGCACCAGTTCCTCGGCCAGTTTGACCCCTTGGGTATAGGCGGCACGCGTGGGCACGGACCGTGGATCGGTGGTGTAGAGGTTGCGCCCGGTGGGCAGCACATCCGACCGACCCCGATAGGGGGAACCCGAAGGGCCAGCCTCGATCCGTTTGCCCGCCAATGCGTCCAGCAAAGCGGTGCGTTCGGCATGGGCCGAGGGCGCGGGGTCGAAATTGCCGGTCACGTCGGGCACCCGGCCAAAGACATGCAGCCCGTCGCCGAACTGGCTTTCCTTGATGTCACAGACAAAGCGGTCGATGCGGGTAATCGCCTCGGCGGTACAGGTGGCCTGATCGAGGTCCAGGTCGCTTTCCAGCCCGATGGCCTGCGCCTCATCCCGGATATCCTCTTGCAGGCGGTCGCGGCGCTTGGGGTCCAGCCCATCGGCGTTTGAAAACTCGTCCAGCAGAGATTCCAGCCGCACCATCCGATCCGGCGTACCGCTTTCCTTGAGCGCGGGCGGGATATGGCCCAGCGTGACGGCCCCGATCCGGCGTTTGGCCTGCGCGGCCTCGCCGGGGTCGTTGACAATGAACGGGTAGATGACCGGCAGATCGCGGATCAGCGCCTCGGGCCAGCAATCGGCGGACAGGGCGACGGATTTGCCGGGCAGCCATTCCAGCGTGCCATGCGCGCCGATATGGATCAGCGCATCCGCACCCAGCCCTTGGCGCAGCCACAGGTAAAACGCCACATAGCCGTGGCGCGGAGTGCGCGAGAGGTCGTGGTAATCGTCATCGCGCAGCTCGGGCGAGCCGCGTTCCGGTTGCAGTGCGATCAGGGCCTTGCCGCGTCGCAGGGCGGTGAAATGGAAGGCTCCATCGGCGCAGGCCGGGTCATCTTCGGGCTTGCCCCAGACGGATTGCAGATCACTGCGCAGGGTTTCGGGCAATTCGGCCAATGCGGTCAGGTAGTCCTGCAGCGGCCATGAAATCCGGGCATCCGGCAGCGCATCGGCAATCGGCTCGGCAGGGGTGGTGTCATAGCCTGCGCCTTGCAGATCGGACAGCATCGCCTCGGCCGAGGTCAGCGCGTCGAGGCCTACCGCATGGGCCATCTGCCAGTCCTTGCCGGGATAGCTGGACAGCACCAGCGCAGGCGTCTGATCGGCTTTGGGTTTGTCGTGCAGGTTAAGCCAGCCTGACACGCGGTCGATGATCGCTTCGATCCGCTCGGGCTCGGCCCGGTGGGCGAAACGGGAATATTCCAGATGCGGGTCGCGCTTGCCCGGTTCCTTGAACGAGGCGATGCCCGCTGAAATCCGCCCGTCCACTTCGGGCAGTACCACATGCATGGCGAGGTCGGCGGGGGATAGCCCGCGTTCCGCCTCGGCCCATGCCTTGCGGCGCGAGGTGGCCAGCGCGACCTGAAATACCGGCACGTTGGCGGCGTCCAGAGGCGAGGTGCCCGACGCGCCTTTGCCCGAGAATGAGGTGGCGTTGATGATGGCCGACGGGGCCAGCGCCACGACCTGCTCACGCAGCCAATCGGCTGCTGCGGGCGCTTTCAGAGACGGAGCGAACAGGCCCACCGCCTCAAAACCCCGCGCGCGGAGGCTGCGGATCAGAGCCGCGACAGGAGCGGTGTCGGCTGAGGTCAGATAGGCCCGGTAGAAGGTCACAAGGATGCGTTTTGCATCGCCCGTGAAGGCGGCATCCACCGGGATCACGCCGCGATCCGGGCACCACGCGCCGCATTCGGGCAACGTCTTGGCCCCCATCACCGGCCCGGCATAAAGCCCCGCCGCCAGCGCCATTTGCGCCAGGGCGGCCTGCGCCGCGACCTCTCCGCCGGTGTCGCACAGATGCGCCAATCGCCGCAGGGTCGAGATGGGCAGAGTGGAATAGTCATCCAGCCGCGTATCCTCGCGCCCGTCCGCAGGCAGGACCGCCAGCGCGATGCCCTTGGCCTGCGCCAGTGCCAGAACCTGTTGCAACCCGTAGGACCAGTAGGGCACACCGCCGATCAGGCGGATCAGTATACCCTTTGCGCCCTCCAGCGTCTGTTCCACATAGGTATCGACCGACAGAGGGTGCTTGAGCGCCGTGAGGTTCGCCAGCCGCATCGTCGGCATCCGCCCCTCGGGGCCGCCACCGCGATGCCAGCCCGCCGCAAAGGCGCCGAGGTCACTGTCCGAGAACGACAGCACCACCAGATCCGCCGGGCTCTGGCCCAGATCGGTCGGGGTCTCGGTTTCCTCTAACCCGTGGCTTTCGCGGAAGACGACGTGCATGGTTTACTCGGCAGCCTCGGTCACACCCACGAGGATATCGCGGATCGCGGCCTCTTTGATGTCGTCATGCTCGGCAATCACGACCAGACGTGAGCGACGGTCCTCGCCGGGCTCCCACGGGCGGTCATACTGGTGACGCACGCGGGCACCAACGGCCTGCACCAGCAGACGCATGGGTTTGCCCTGAACGGCGGCATAGCCCTTGACGCGCAGGATGTTCAGCTCATTCGCCAGACGTTCGATCTTGGCGACCAGTTCCGCCGGGTCGGTCTGTTCCGGCAGCTCGACGATGATGCTTTCGAAATCGTCATGCTCGTGGTCGTGGTGGCCGTCGTGATGTGACGGGCGCGCGTCCATGTCATCCTCGGCGGCGGCCTCAAGGCCCAGCACGACGCGCACGTCCACCGCGCCTTCGGCCACTTCGACCACGGGCAGGGGGCGGGGGGCTTCGGCGGCGATGACCTCTTTGGCTTTCGCCACACCTTCGGGACCGGCCAGATCGGGTTTGGTCAGCAGGATGATGTCGGCGCAGGAGATCTGATCCTCGAACACCTCCGACAGGGGCGTTTCGTGGTCGATCGAGTCATCGGCCAGACGCTGGGCGTCCACCGCCTCGACATTCGGCGCGAAGCGACCGGCGGCCACAGCCTCGGCATCGGCCAGAGCGATCACGCCGTCCACGGTGATTTTCGACCGGATATCGGGCCAGTCGAACGCCTTTAGCAGCGGTTTTGGCAGGGCGAGGCCCGAGGTTTCGATCAGGATGTGATCCGGGCGCGGTTCCAGCGCCATCAGCGCCTCAATGGTGGGGATGAAGTCATCGGCCACGGTGCAGCAGATGCAGCCATTGGCCAGTTCCATGATGTTTTCCGCCGGGCAATCCGGGATCGCGCAGGATTTCAGGATGTCGCCATCAACGCCCACATCGCCAAATTCGTTGACCACCACGGCCAGCCGCTTGCCTTGTGGGTTCTGCATCAGATGCTTGACCAGCGTCGTTTTGCCCGAACCCAGAAAGCCGGTGATCACAGTGACGGGGAGTTTTTCGAGGTTGCTCATTTCAGGGCTCCAATCGGGGGAATGCGCGAGGCGCAGTTCTTGCGGAAATGTTCGGGGCGCTCGCGCCATTTGACCAGGCCGTCCTCGGTGGCCAGATACTTGGTCGCACCATCGACGATGACGTCAACGTGATCGGCCTCATTGAGGTTCTCATAGACAAAGGTCCAGCGATCCGGCCCGCCGCGCAGCACGATGGAACAGCCCTGATCGCAGTTCGACAGGCATTCGACGGCTTTCAGCGTGACGCCCTCGGGCAGGTCCGCCTGTTCCAGCGCTTTGTGCAGCAATGTGCCGGGGCGTTGATCGTCATCCTCGATGGGCAGACCACGGCGGCACGTGGTGCAGACCAGCAGCTCGACCGGCGCAGTCTCGGTCATGTCTCTCATCCCCCCAAATCCTCTTCGCGGGGGACGGGGTTTCATGCGGGCCACGCGATGCACATGGACCCGACACCGGAACACCCCGCCCGGTTTCAACTTCGGGTGCTGGCAGGTCTCCCGGCTTGCGGATGTCAGAGGCCCGGTTCGTCTGGCTCCTCTGTCGGATGTCCCGCCTTCCCGGCCTGGCAGGCCAGTGGCATTGGGCACCCTCTCCGGTCACGGTCGCGGGGGCGGCTGCGTTTGGCGGATAAACCGTTGACGCATTCCCTTTTCATCGGCTGTCGCCGACACCAACGACAGGGACATGCGGCACGTGCGGGCAGGTTGTCAAGCGCGATGCGACCACCATCGCGTGGCTAGGATGAAAAGCGACCTGCCAGCGTCGCTGGGCGGCATGACGCGGTGCCCGCGACATGGTCGCATACCGGAAAACACGCAGGGAGACGCGAATAATGAAAGTTGGGTTCATCGGACTTGGAAATGTGGGCGGAAAACTCTCGGGCTCATTGCTGCGCAACGGGATCGACCTGACGGTCCATGACCTCAATGCAGACCTGGTGGCAGAATTCGTCGAAAAGGGCGCAAAGGCCGCCGAAAGCCCGGCCCAGCTGATGCACGATTGCGACGCGGTGATCACCTGCCTGCCATCGCCTGCCGCCTCGGACGCGGTGATGCAGGAGATGTTGCCCGAGGTCGGCCCCGGCAAAATTTGGATGGAAATGTCCACCACCGACGAGGCCGAGGCCAAGCGGCTGGGTGCCATGGTCATCGAACGGGGCGGGGCGGCGGTTGATTGCCCCGTTTCCGGCGGATGCCACCGGGCGGCAACCGGCAATATCTCGATCTTCGCGGGTTGCGACCGGGATACTTTTGAGCGAATCCTGCCCTTCCTGACAACGATGGGCCGTCGGGTGTTGCATACCGGCGATCTCGGCTCGGCCTCGGTTCTGAAAGTTCTGACCAACTATCTGGCCACCGCCAACCTGATCACCTGCGCCGAAGCGCTGGTGACCGCCAAAGCCGCCGGGATGGACCTGAACACGACCTATGAGGCGATCAAGATCTCGTCTGGCACCTCATTTGTGCATGAGACCGAAAGCCAGGTCATCCTGAACGGCTCGCGCGATATTTCCTTTACCATGGACCTTGTCAAAAAGGATATCGGCCTGTTTCAGGACGTCGCCGACCGCGCGGGTGTCCCGCTTGAGATCAACCCGATCATGATCAAGATCTTCGAGGACGGCATCGCACGCTACGGCGAACGCGAACTGTCGCCCAACATCATCAAACGCCTGGAAGACGCCACCGGCCTCGACATCCGCGCGCCCGGCTTTCCACCTGAAATGCAGGACGATGAACCTGAAGAACCGGGTTATGAGGTTATCCCGGCGGGGCGCGATTCCTAAGAGGGGCGCGCTTTCGTCTTTGCGTCGCGAGGTGAAGGTATTGAAGGAAGTGGAGGCGAGTACCGGAATCGAACCGGTGTACACGGATTTGCAATCCGCTGCGTCACCACTCCGCCAACTCGCCTTTTCAAGTAAAATCAAATACTTGCCGTGGTGTGACAGGCGTTTTAGCAGCTTTCTTATGGGGCGTCCAGAGGATTGCGTGTAATTTTGGCGCCTGAGGCGGGAAATGCTGATCTGGGCCGGATCACAAACCTGTCGCACGGGCCGGGCTGTGGCAACAGGGCCGTTGCCGGTTGCTGCGGGATGTGGCAAAAGCCAAAAAAACGTGGGAATTCAGACGAGAGATCAAATGACAGATTTCGCAACCCGACGCCGCACTATGGTCGATACGCAGATTCGGCCCTCTGATGTCACGAAATTCCCGATCATCGATGCCATGCTGACCGTCCCGCGTGAAAATTTTGTGCCGGATGCGCAGCGCGAGGCCGCCTATGTTGAAGGCATAATCGATCTGGGGGACGGGCGCAGCATGCTGGAGCCTCGGACTCTGGCCAAGATGCTGGACGCTGTGAATATTTGCAAAGATGAGGCGGTTCTGGATATCGCGCCGGGGCTGGGGTATTCCACCGCCGTTGCCGCGCGCATGGCTGAACTGGTGGTTGCTGTTGAAAGCGATGAGGCGCTGGCCGCAGAAGCGCAGGATGCCCTGACCGAGGCGGATGCAGACAATGCCGTGGTGCATGTGGGCCCGCTGGAGCAAGGGGCCGAGGAACACGGGCCTTACGACGTGATCATGATACAGGGCGGCGTGCAGCAGGTGCCGGACGCTCTGCTGGGTCAGTTGAAAGACAACGGGCGCATCGCCTGTCTGTTTGTGCAGGATGGTCTGGGCGTCGTTCGGATCGGGCGCAAGGCTGGTGACCGGGTCAGCTGGCGCGACGCTTTCAACGCCAGTGCGCCGACACTGGACAGTTTTTCAGTCGAGTGTGCATTTTCGCTATAGTCGGGCGGTGGTTTTTTCTGCCACCTTGATTAGTTGAAAACGGCAACGCAAACTTCCCGCAGGGCAGTGTAATTTTGATTTGAGAGGATTTGGTGATGCGTGGAACGGCAACTGGTAAGCTGGTCAGGGCCTTGGCGGTGACCGCTGGTCTTGCCCTTAGCGTTATGCCTGTACGCCTGGCATGGGCGGACAACCTGACCGATGCCTTTATCGGGGCGTATAACACCAGCGGTCTTCTTGAACAGAACCGCGCGCTGTTGCGTGCCGCTGATGAAGATGTTGCCATTGCGGTGTCCGCGCTGCGTCCGATCATCAACTGGACAGTGCGCGTTTCGCAGGATTACACGCGGACAACGACTAGCGGTATAGTGGTCCGGAACGAGCCTTCGACATTCTTTACCGGCCTCACGCTGGCCCAGTTGATCTATGATGGCGGGTTCTCGATTCTCGGTAAGCAATCCGCGCAGGAAATCGTGTTGTCCACGCGCCAAAGCCTGATCGATGTCGAGCAGGCCATTCTGTTCCGCGCAGCAAACGCTTATCTCAACGTCGTTCTGCAGGAAGAAACCGTGCAGATTCAGGTGAATGACGTCGATGTGTCGGCCGAGGAACTTCGGGCCTCGCGGGACCGTTTCGAAGTGGGTGAAGTCACGCGCACGGACGTCGCCCTGTCCGAGGCACAGCTGGCCAGTTCCCAGGCCGATCTGGCAGTTGCACGCGGTAACCTGAGCACGGCGCAGGCGGAATATGTAAATGCCGTCGGCAAACTACCGGGGGCGACCGCTGGTCAGCCCAGCCTTCCGTCACTGCCCCGGTCCGAGTCAGAGGCGATTTCGTTCGCGCGCCGCAACCATCCGGCCATTCTTGCGGCCCAGCACGAAGTGCGTGCGCTTGATTTGCAGGTGCAGCAGCAGCGGGCGAATCTGGGGCCGAATGTCACGCTGAATGCAGATGCGGGCATTACGGAAAGCTATGATAATGACGATGACACCGAAAATGCGAGTGTCTCGCTGAACTTCAACCAGCCGATCTATGCCGGCGGACGTCTGGCGGCATCGGTGCGCCGGGCGATGGCCACCCGCGATGCGTCGCGCGCGAACCTTCTGAACGTGCAAAAGGACATCACGCAGGGCGTGTCCGAAGCCTATGCAAACTTTCAGGCCGCCTCGGCCAGCCTGCGGGCATCGACCGAGCAGGTACGCGCCTCGCAGGTCGCCTTTGACGGGATTCGCGAAGAGGCAACCCTGGGCGCACGGACCACGCTGGACGTTCTGAACGCGCAGCAGGATTTGCTGGATGCGCAGCTGAACGAGGTCGCCTCGCGCACCGAGCGTTCGCGCGCTGCCTATCAGCTGTTGCAGGCTCAGGGCCTGTTGACGGCGGAACGTCTGGGTCTGGCGGTGCAGATCTATGACCCGACGCTGTATTATAATCTGGTCAAGAAAGCCCCTGCACAGGTCAGCAAACAGAGCAAAGACCTGGATCGCGTCCTCAAAGCGTTGCGTCGGGACTGACGGGCAATACTATCTGTTGTTCGCTCTGACAGGATTGGCTACACTCGGGCCTGAGGAAAGAGCGGTAGAGCAAAATGACGGACAATGTCGTAAAAGCCGGGATCGAAGACGTTTTGTCTTCGGTCAAACGTCTGGTCAGCGAAGAGGGGCGCAAAGCCCCGTCCTCGGGCGCGCGCAAGCCCGGGCGTCTGGTGCTGACCGAGGCGTTGCGAATCTCAAAACCCGCTCAGGTTGAACAGCCCCCGCTGAAGCTGGAACCGAAATACAGCGCCGAGGAGTCGGCGAAACCAATGCTGCTGCGCGCCTGTGACATCGTGAAGGCCGATGCGGCGGCCAATAGCGATGCGCCGCGTCAGGAAGAGGCCAGGCCAGAGCCTGAGGCCACCGAAGACCCCGCAACCAGCCTGAGCGCGAAGATCGAAGCGCTGGAAGCTGCAATCGCACGGACCGAAGATCAGTGGGAACCCGATGGCGACAGTGACGATGCCTATTCAGGGACGCCGACTCAGGGCCTCGCCTGGACCACGGATTCAGGGTTCGAAGAGCCCGAGCCAGAGGATGTGCCTGCAGAGCAGGCAACAGACGGTGAGGACGCAGCTGCAGCGGCCGAGCCCGAGCAGGAAGAACCGCAACCGGCCACCTTCATTCGTTCGCCCGAAGTCATGCCTGTGGCCGAAGACGCTGTGCCCGCGCGCGACGTGGCCATCGACGAAGACGCGCTGCGTGACATGATTGCCGAGGTTGTCCGGCAAGAGCTTCAGGGCGTGCTGGGCGAGCGGATCACCCGCAACGTGCGCAAGATGGTCCGGCGCGAGATTCACCGGGCGCTGGCAGCGCAGGAGCTGGAGTAACAGCTCAGCCCCGCTGCGGCGGCTCCGCAAGGTCCAGCAGTAAATCCAGGTTCATGTTCTGCTCTAGATGATCGGCCAGATCATCCAGCGTTTGCTCGACACCATCCTCATAGGCGGTTTCCGATTTCACACCCAGTTTTGCCAGAAACTGCGCCCGAAACGCGTCGGACGAAAATATGCCGTGCAGATAGCTGCCCAGAATGCGCCCATTGGCGCTGGCTGCGCCTTCGGGGCGGCCCTCAACCTCCAGCCAGGCCCGCGTACAATCCGGGCCTTCCGTTTCACCCATATGAATCTCATACCCGCTGACAGGTTCGCGGTTGGGCAGGGCGCAGGCTTCGGTCAGCGTGACATGCTTTTTACCGGCCATGACAGTGTCCACATCCAGCAGGCCCAGCCCTTCAACCTTGCCCGGCCGACCGTCCACCCCGTCGGGGTCCGAGATTGTTCTGCCCAGCATCTGATAGCCGCCGCACAGGCCAAGAACATGCCCGCCGCGGCGTACATGGGCGAGAAGGTCAATATCCCAGCCTTGCGCCCGGAAATAGGTCAGATCGCCAATGGTGGATTTGCTGCCCGGCAGCAGCACAAGGTCGGCATCGCCGGGCAGGGGGCGGCCTGCGGGGATGATCTCGACGCTCACACCGGGTTCGGCTGAAAGAGGGTCCAGATCGTCGAAATTGGCCATGCGCTCAAGCTGAGGCACAACGACCTTGCACGCCCTGCCGGTGTGTGAGCGGATGTCCATCATATCCTCGGCGGGCAGCTTCCACGCATCGTGAAACCACGGCACCACGCCCAGACAGGGCCAGCCCGTGCGTGCGGCTATATCGTCGCGGCCCTCATCAAACAGCGACACATCGCCCTTGAACCGATTCACGGCAAAGCCCTTGATCATGTCAAGATCGCCGGGGTCCAGCACGGCCTGCGTTCCAACGATCTGCGCGATCACACCGCCCCGATGAATGTCTCCGACCAGCACCACCGGCACACCGGCTGCGCGGGCAAAGCCCATATTGGCAATGTCGCCTTTGCGCAGGTTGGTTTCCGCCGGGCTGCCCGCGCCTTCGATCAGCACCAGATCGGCGTCGCTGCACAGCCTGTTGAAACTCTCCAAAGCCGCGCCAAGCAGTTTGGATTTGTCCTTGCGGTAATCCCCGGCCTTCATCGTGCCTGCGCGCTGGCCCTGAACGATGATCTGGGCACCGGTGTCGGTTTCAGGTTTTAACAGGATCGGGTTCATATCGGTATGCGTCGGACGGTTCGCAGCCCACGCTTGCAGGGCCTGAGCGCGCCCGATTTCGCCCCCGTTTTCGGTCACGGCGGCATTGTTTGACATGTTCTGAGGTTTGAACGGGGCCACCCGCAACCCGCGTCGCGTATAAGCGCGCGCCAGTCCGGCTACCAATACCGATTTTCCGACATTGCTGCCGGTGCCCTGAATCATTATGGCGCGAACCATGGTCGTCTCCTATACCTTGTCGCGCAGATGACCTGATTTAAGGCCAAAGGGAAAGCCCCGGATGAACACGCCAGCGCATCTTTTGATCGGTGCTGCCGCCTTTGCGCGGCCCGCACGGGGACGCATCCTGTGGGCGGCGGTGCTGGGATCACTGCTGCCGGATCTGTCCTTGTATCTGATGGCGGGGACGTCGCTGTATATCCTCGGCATCCCGCCACAGGTCGTGTTTGACGAACTTTACTTCTCGCCCGCCTGGCAAACGGTCTTTGCCATCGACAACTCATTCATTCTGTGGGGGTTGGCTTTGGCGTTGGGGATGTGGCGGGACTGGTCGTTTCTGACGGTGGCCGCTTCCGCAGGACTGCTGCATCTGGTGATGGATTTTTTCCTGCACGCGGGCGACGGGCGGCCTCAGTTCTGGCCGATCAGCGATTGGGTCTTTCACAGCCCGGTCAGCTATTGGGACAGCACCCATCATGCGCTGTGGGTGGCCCCTGTATCCGCCATGATCTGCCTGTTGGCCTATGTCGCCTTATGGCAGCGCGGCCTGTCCATCACGGCAAAGCTGTTCTTTGCCCTGCTGCTGATGGCCGAGGTCTGGGTGCTGCGGCAGTGGCTGCTGTTTTTCTGACCCCGCAACAGAAAAGCGCGCCCCTGTTGACGGAGCGCGCTTTTTCAAAGGGAAGTCGCCCAGTGTCTAGGCAGCTTCGGCCTGCTGAGCGGCATTGCGACGCTCGCTTTCTTCACGCGACAGCGCGACCGAGGTCCGCACGCCACGGCCAACGAACTCCATCAGTCCGCTGACAACCCGCTCATTCGGGTCGATACCGGCGCAGGACAGCACCTCGCGCCCATCGCGCGAGCGTGCCCAGCGGGCGATCTGTTCGGGGCCATTGCCGTATTTCTTGTCATCGGCGATAGCGTCATCAAGTGCAGCCAACACAACGGCCGCGAAAAGTTTGCGTGCACGATTGCCTTGCTCGTTGTTAAAGGCAGTGCCGTCAACGAAATCTCTCATCTCGTCTTCCTTGTTGTTCTTGCTCTTGCATTTTCGGCGTGACGGTCCTTATGACCTATTAGGTGCGATTCGGATACACCTAAAATGCATAGTTGCGTTGCGTCATGTGCATGGCTTGCTGCAAGTGCAGCACTAGGTCTCGTTGTCTTGTCAGGGTTGGTCCTGCCAGATATAGGGACCGCAACTGACGCATCAACCGTTTGTGAAGGATTTATGTCATGCCCAAGATAAATGGGAACGAAATTCGCCCCGGCAACGTGCTTGAGCATAACGACGGGCTGTGGGCGGCTGTGAAAGTGGATCACGTAAAGCCCGGTAAAGGCGGCGCTTTTGCCCAGGTCGAGCTGCGCAACCTGCGCAACGGATCGAAGCTGAACGAACGGTTCCGCTCGGCGGACAAGGTCGAACGTGTGCGCCTGGAACAGAAGGATCAGCAGTTCCTTTATGAGTCCGACGGGATGCTGGTGTTCATGGATGCCGAGACCTATGAGCAGATCGAACTGCCCGCTGACCTGCTGGGCGAACGCCGCCCGTTTCTGCAGGACGGCATGACCATCGTGGTCGAATTCTACGAAAGCGAAGCGCTGAACGCGACGCTGCCCCAGAAAGTGACCTGCAAGATCGTCGAGACCGAGCCAGTGGTCAAAGGTCAGACGGCTGCGAACTCGTTCAAACCGGCGATTCTGGACAACGGCGTCAAGGTCATGGTGCCGCCCTTCATCGGGCAGGACGAGATGATCATCGTGAACACCGAATCCATGGAATATTCCGAACGCGCGTAACGCTGCGTTACCGGATCGAAAAGACCGCGCAGGCACCCGCCCGCGCGGTTTTCTATTTTCTGTGCATCCGCCGATAGCGGGTCGGGTCCGGGCCGAAAAGCTCTAGCATCAGTTCGTATTTGATGCGGTTGGCGCTGACCTGCCGGTAGAAGGCGATCAGAAAGGCCGTCGGCCCCTGGATGCGTCCCAGCCCGCTGACGGCGGCGACCACGGTGCCCACATCGGTTCTGCCCTGCAGAACCAGCCAGCCGCCCAGCATCAGCACCCCGACCGTGCCCGCGCCGTTGATGACGCTCAGCAGGAACTTGGCGGACAGTTTCCACAGGAACATCCTTCGCCGGGTTTCGTAGATATCGTCGAACATCGCATCGATGTCTTTTTCGACGGCCTCAAGGTCTTCGACCGTCAGGCTGTCGGTGGCACTGCGCAGAATCTGCACGCGCCGGGCGACGAAGACATTCACTTTGCGCTGCGACAGCAAGACGATGATGATCTGCGGCACGATCATCGAAAACGCGATCATCCCAAGCCCCGGCTGGGTGGACGAGATATAGCCGATCACGCTGATCAATGTGCCGATCTGCACCACAGGGTCCGAGAACGCGCCACCCGCGAATTTACCCAACTCTTCGGCCTCGGCCGAGATGGCCGTGCTCATCGCGCCCTTGCGAACCGTTTCACCGGATTCGTTCAAATCGGTCGAGCGCCAGAGCAGCCGTTGCCGGATCATGCGAATGAGGTCTTCGCCCAGAGCGCCCGCGCGGTAGCCCAGCACCCATTTCAGCCCGAGACTCAGCAGGATGACCCCCATCATGCCCAGACCCAGCAGGATCAGCCGCTCGGTTCCTACATCGTCCGAGGTCAGGTGGTTGATGATGTCGCGCTGAAACTCAAGGGGTACGGCGGCCAGCGCCGCAACGGCCAAGGACAGCACGATCAGGATGATCTGCCGTCCGGCACTGGCGCGCCAAATCGCAAGGTAAAGCTGTAGCATGCGGGCATCCGGGTGGTTCCGTTGCCCGTACTGTGACAGTGGGAAGTGTCACGTCAAACCGGCAGGCGGCGCGTTGGGGCCCAAGCGTAACGGATCGGCAACAGCGTCGGGTCAGTCCGCCAGAGTGACAATAGCGTCTGCAGCTTGCATCGGCCCGCTTGCCCGGTCAAAGCGCAGATAGGCAATGGCGTGATCGCCGGATTGGGTGAACAGGATCCCGACCGGTTTGCCGTTGGCCGTGATCTCGGTCCCGACGGGCGCTGTGCCGGTGATCCGGACGCGGCGCAGCCCCTTACGCAGTTCGGTTTTGTGCTTCATGCGGGCGGTGACTTCCTGACCGACATAACAGCCCTTTTTGAAATCCACGCCGTTCAGACCCTCGAACCCGGATTCCAGAATGTAGCTGTCCGGTGTCAGTTCCACCCCGCTTTCCGGGATACAATGGCGCACGCGGATCGCGTCCCAATCGGTACCGTCATCGCTTTCAAGGCTGTCAGAGTATGCGCGCCAGCCCATATCGTCATGGCGCGGATCGGGCAGGGCGCCGTCCGGTGCAGGCCCGGTACCGCGTTGCAGGTTCAGGCCTGACGGTTCGATTGTCACATCCGCCCGCAGCTTGTACATGCCCAGCCGCTTGGCCAGCCCATCCGCCATGTCCTCGGCCACGTCCAGCAGCAAGGCATCGCCGTCACGCTTCAGGAAGAAGTCGGCCAGATACTTGCCCTGGGGCGTCAGCAACGCCGCATAAACCAGCCCAGTGTCCAGCCCGCCGATATCGTTGGTGATGAGGTCCTGCAAAAAGCTCTCGGTGTCCGAGCCGGTCAGGCGCAGGATGCGGCGATTGGGCATGGCAGGGTCCTCGTCATTTGCCTTGGCCTCGTGATATAGGAAGTTCCGCTGCCAAGACCAGAGGTTATCCGCCGTGCCCGCCCCGATCAGCATCGTGATCCCCACGCTTAACGCTGAAACCGCGTTGCCCGCCTGCCTTCAGGCTCTGATGGAGGGGCTGCACGCCGGTCTGATCCGCGAACTGATCATCAGCGATGGCGGCTCGACCGACCGGACGCTTGATATCGCCGAAGAGGCCGGGGCCGAGGTGGTTGAAGGGCCCGCCTCGCGCGGGGGGCAGCTCAGGCGAGGATGCGCGCTGACAAAAGGTGACTGGGTGTTGGTTTTGCATGCCGATACTGTGTTGGAACCGGGATGGGCAAAACCCGTGGCAGATCATTTGGCGTCCAAAACCCCGGCGGCGTTTCGGCTGGCGTTTCGGGCCAAGGGGATCGCTCCGCGATGGGTCGCCGGTTGGGCCAATCTGCGCAGCCGTCTGTTCAGTTTGCCCTATGGCGATCAGGGTCTGCTTGTCCCGCGCGATCTTTATATCCGCGCGGGGGAATACAAAGATCAGCAGTTGATGGAGGATGTCGCCCTTGCCCGTGCCTTGCCGCGGATCACGTTGCTTGACCCGCGGGCCGTTACGAGTGCGGAACGCTATGAGCGGGCGGGCTGGCTGCGGCGGGGTGCTCGGAATCTGTGGACTCTGACACGGTATCTTCTTGGGGCCGATCCGGAACAGCTGGCTCAGTCGTATCGGCGATAAGGGTTGTCCGCAGCTCGACAATGGATTTCCCCAATCGGAAAGGTGCTGCGAAACTGACCAGACACAAGGCGACGATCTGCAAGACCAGAATATGCGCGTTGGCCTGCAGATATTCCCATTCGTCTTTCAGCTTGCTGACCTGCTCGATCAGGTCGTCATAGCTTTGGGCCAGGATCAGATAGTCTCCGGCAATCGCGGGCACCTTGCGGCGCATGTTGTCGATGGCGGTTTGTGTTTCGTCATCCATCGAGGTGAAGACCAGAAACTGGTCGATATCAAACGCATCGGCCTTGGCGGCCATCTGCTCCATCTCGTCCTTGTCGTCCCGGCCGAACAGGAAATGCAGCCCTTGCAGCGGGGCGACCTCGTTCGTGACTTCGATGAACAGGGGCAGATCTGCGTTGCTGGCGGTTGAGGCCGACAGAAACTCGACCTTCTCGCACAGAACGCCTGTATCCGGGTCATAGGCCGGATCGCAGAACCGCAACCGGAACCGCGCAGCGTCGCGGTCAAAGGCTGATGAGGCCGCAAATGCCACATCAATCTGTCGGTCCAGCCGAGAGCTGTCGGCCGTGTAAAGCCCCGCCAGAACCGCCACCAAAGCCCCGATGCCGCCCAATACGACCCAGACCAGATCAGCCAGTTTCCAAGCCCGGTGCCCTGCTGGCTTGCGGAACAGAAAGCCTGTTCCGACCGATCCGATCAGAAAGAACAGGATGAGCAGTGGCAACTGGTTTTCGGTCACAAATGTCATGGGGCTGAGTTTAAGTGGTCCGCCCCCTCACGCAACAGCGATCACGCGCAGTTGTTTCGTTTTACAGGATGCTCATACTGGACGCGCTGAGGTGGGAGATTTTCATGACCAAAGACATCGTTCTGATCCACGGCGCGTTTGCGGGCCCATGGTGTATGGAAGATTACGCAGGTTTTTTCTGTGATCGCGGCTGGACCGTCCACACCCCGGCGCTGCGCTATCACGGCGGTGACCCGAAGGCTGAACCGGACCCGGGTCTGACCGATACCAGTGTCACGGACTATGCCGGTGACATTGCCGAGTTCGTTCAGGGATTGGACAGCAAACCCGTCCTTCTGGGCCACGCGATCGCGGGCGTCGTGGCGCAGCAGGTGGCCGCGCGCGGCTTGGCCAGTGCGATTGTCCTGATCAACCCAAACGCCGCCTGGGGCACGCTGCCCGAAACCGACGACGAACGCGCCGTCCCGCGCGCATTGATGGAGGGCGGGGCGTTTTGGAAACAGCCCATGCGGGTCGAGTTCGACCTGATGGCCCCCTTCGCGCTCAACAAGATGCCCGAGGCTCAGCAGCACGCGGTGTTCGACCAACTCGGCCCCGAAAGCGGGCGGGTGATGTTCGAGATGTTCTTTTGGATGTTCGATGACCACCACGCCATGAAGGTCGATATCGACAAGGTCGACTGCCCGGTACTGATCGTTTCCGGCACCGAGGATCGGGCTGTGAACCCCAACACCTGCCGGGCGCTGGCGAAACTGTATGGAGACCGCGCGACTTTCCTGCCGGTCGAAAACCACGCGCATTTCCTGTTTATGGAGCCGGGGTGGGAGCGTCCAGCCGCACAAATCGCCAATTGGCTGCAGGAAAAGCTGGGTTAGGCCACACATCCCGTATTGAGATCGCCCAAACGCTGTGCAAACTCCGCGATTGACCCAATCAGGGCCAATACTCAGCGCGGAAGGCACAAGCGTGACACTGTTTGTCATCCTCATCATTCTCACGGCGGCTTTGCTGCACGCGGTTTGGAACGCCATCGTCAAAACCGCCGCTGACCGTACCACGACGTTGGGCCTTGTGGCGTTTGGGCACGTCATTCCGGCCTCGGTGATGATCCTGCTGCTGCCGCTGCCGAGCGCCGAGAGCTTCATCTACATCGCCCTCTCGACCGTCGTGCATTTCGGCTATTACTTCATGCTGGGCAAAGCCTATCAGCACGGCGATCTGAGCGTCGTCTACCCGATCGCACGGGGTATCGTGCCCGCGCTGGTCTCGCTTTGGGCCATGCTGCTGGTGGGCGAGGTTCTGCCCCTGCAAGCCTGGGCCGGGATCGCCCTGATCGCGCTGGGCATCCAACTCAGCAGTTGGAGCGCCCTGCGATCCGGCGTCGGGCGCAGCGCGCTGGGCTTTGCGCTGGGCACCGGATTCTGTATCTCGATCTATTCGGTGGTCGACGGGATCGGTGTGCGGCTGTCAGGCAATACGCTCAGCTACTGGGCCTGGGGCGCGTTCCTGCACCTGTTCATCGCGGGGTTCGTGGGAGTGCGAAAGCGGGACACGCTGGCGGCACTGCCCGCCAAGGTCTGGATGATCGGCATCCTTGGCGGGCTGGTCTCTATGACGGCCTATGGTCTGGTGCTTTACGCCAAGAACTTTGCCCCGCTGGGCGCGGTCTCGGCCCTGCGCGAAACCTCTGTCATCTTCGCCGCCCTGATCGGGTTCATCTTCCTGCACGAGGGCAACTGGATCCGCCGCCTCGGCGCAGCCGTCCTGATGGCGGGCGGAGTAGCCCTGATCGGACTGGCCGTTTAACAGGCATTACTTGCTGACCTGAAACGTGCTTTGCGGCTTCCAATGCATCGGCCCGGCCTCGCTTGGGACGCAACGCAGCAACCGTTCCTCACGCGTGTTGACGGTGGGCGTAACGGTATTGTCGCCGCTGATGACGATGAACGAGTCCATCGAATAGGCCATGCCTTCGTAATAGCAAAACCGGGTCTCGGCCCCATCCGGGATCGGAGACGCAGTGCTGAGCATCTGCTGCGCGGCGGCTGCCGAGGCCAGCAGGCCAAAGGCCAGCCCGAGGGTTAGTGTTTTCATGTCGTCCTCCCGTTCGAAAATCTGTTCGTGGTCAAATTGGGTCTTGGACGCCCGGAGCCTCAAATGTCGTTCTTGGATGACGGGTTGAGGGTAAGTGTGAAGGGGATCAACGGGTTAGGCAAGGGGGTTGCGGTGTGCCGGGCTGAAGCCCGGCCTACGCGTTGTGGAGATGTGCTGCGCTGCCCGTCCAATGCTTGATGCTTTGAACCAAGCACGCGCCCAACCAGCCCGCGATCAAAAGGCGCGGCGATTGTAGGATGGGTGTTTACACCCATCATTGAACGGTAGATTTGCCAAGTGATGGGTGCAAGCACCCATCCTACGCTTGCTGGTATTTGTTTAGTCTCGCTAGGAAGGCATCAATATCAGCTTTGTATTTTTGCGACTTAATCGTTTTGGGGCGCACTACAAGCCCGCGTTCGCGCACGTTTAGGACACCTTTGTCGTTCGTCTTCCCCCAAAGCAATCCAGATAGTTGCGCAAGTAGCTTAGCACCTACTTTGTCTTTCTCCGGTTCATTAATCACCCAACGAAAAGATCCTACTACTATGTCGGTGACAGAGTTTAGGTGGGACATGCCGTTTTGCGTAGTTCCAACTGCAATTACGCGATCTAACTTCTTTCGTGTGCCGGCTTCGCTTTGAACACCCAACTCTGAGATTTCTCTCAGAAACTTATTCTGATTGTAGTCTTCAGTGTGGTCGAAGTGCGCAGAACCAGGGATGCTACCACTTTCCTTAAGAAATTGGTCAAACTTGATGAGTAGTGTGTTCACAGCAAATTTTAGTCGGTCCTCGTGCGGCTTTCCTTTCGCAATAGCATGGGGAATGACATAACAGCAGGCTTTGCAATCGTTTTTGACGGCAAGGCGTAGGATTTCTGCCTTAATCGCCGTGTGTTGTTCCCGGCTTACATCGTCGGGCTTGGTGCCGGTTGAGAACTTCAAACTATCCCCATTGCGGAAGCCGTGTTTGCCACGAAGCTGGGATACTCTGTTAGAAATGTTAAGAAGGTTTTTTGCGGGAAAGAAAACGGAAGCGTAAACGAGAAACTCTCGTTGACCATCTTGGTCCGCTTCGTCAGCGTACATAAGGTACAATTACGCCTCCTGAAAAGTGCTTTTTAAGTATTAAACATCCAACTCCTCCACAAACCGCGCATTCTCCTGAATATATTGGAACCGCAGTTCGGGCTTCTTGCCCATCAGGCGCTCGACCAGGTCGCCGGTTTCGCCGGGTTCATCCTCATCAATCGTGACGCGGATCAGTTTGCGGGATGCCGGGTCCATTGTGGTCTCTTTCAGGTCCTTGGCGTCCATTTCGCCAAGACCCTTGAAGCGCGAGACGTCGATCTTGCCCTTGCCGCCCAGACCTTTCTCAAGCCACTCGTCACGCTCGGCCTCGTCCAGACAATAGACGCGTTTGGCGCCCTGCGTCAGGCGGTACAAAGGCGGGCAGGCCAGATACAAATGGCCCGCGTCGATCATGGGGCGCATCTGGGTGAAGAAGAAAGTCATCAGCAGCGAGGCGATGTGCGCCCCGTCCACATCCGCGTCGGTCATGATGATGACCTTGTCATAGCGCAGGTCGTCGACGTTGAACTTGGTGCCAAGCCCCACACCCAGCGCTTGGGTCAGGTCGTTGATCTCGGCGTTCGTACCAAGTTTCGAACTGGCCGCACCCAGCACGTTCAGGATTTTACCGCGCAGGGGCAGAAGGGCCTGTGTTTTGCGGTCGCGGCCCATTTTGGCGGACCCGCCCGCCGAGTCGCCCTCGACAATGAATAATTCGGTGCCGTCGCGTGTTTGAGAAGAGCAGTCCACCAACTTGCCGGGAAGACGGAGTTTCTTAGTGGCGGACTTGCGTTGTGTTTCTTTCTCGGCCCGTCGGCGCAGGCGTTCTTCGGCCCTCAGGATGAGGAAGTCGAGGATTGCGCCTGCGGATTTCGTGTCCGCGGCCAGCCAGTTGTCGAAATGGTCGCGGACGGAGTTTTCAACCAGCCGCTGCGCCTCGACCGTGGCCAGGCGGTCTTTGGTCTGGCCGACGAATTCCGGTTCCGAGATAAAGCAGGACACCAGCGCACAGCCGCCGGTGATCAGGTCATCGCGGGTGATCTGACCGGCCTTCTTGTTGTTGATCAACTCGCCATAGGCTTTTATCCCCTTGAGGACCGCAGCCCAGAATCCGGCCACATGGGTGCCACCTTCGGGGGTGGGGACGGTGTTACAGTAGGACTGGATGAACCCGTCGCGTGACGGTGTCCAGTTGATCGCCCATTCGACCTTGCCGGGGGTGCCGAATTTTTCCTGAAAGTCCACCGTGCCTGCGAACGGCTGCTCGGCGTATGTGGACGAGCCGTTCATTGTCTCTTTCAGATAATCCGACAGGCCGCCGGGGAAGTGGAATGTGGCCTCGGTCGGGGTTTCCCCGTCGTCGATGGCGGATTTCCAGCGGATTTCGACGCCCGAGAACAGGTAGGCCTTGGAGCGGATGGATTTGAACAGACGGGCGGGTTTGAACCGGTGGTGGCCGAAGATGTCCGGGTCAGCATGGAACGTAACGGTGGTGCCACGCCGGTTGGGGGCCGCGCCGATCTTTTCGACCGGACCCAATGGAATGCCGCGCGAGAACCGCTGTTCGAACAGCGTCTTGTCGCGGGCGACCTGCACGACCATCGAATCCGACAGAGCGTTGACCACCGACGCACCCACGCCGTGCAGACCACCCGAGGTCTGATAGGCTTTACCCGAGAACTTCCCGCCCGCGTGCAGCGTACAAAGGATGACCTCCAGCGCGGATTTGTCCGGGAATTTGGGGTGCGGGTCGATCGGGATACCGCGCCCGTTGTCGCGCACGGTCAGGGCGTAGTCAGAGTGCAGTTCGACCTCGATCCGGTTGGCGTGGCCTGCGACCGCCTCGTCCATCGAGTTGTCGAGGATCTCGGCCACCATATGGTGCAGCGCGCGTTCATCCGTGCCGCCGATATACATGCCGGGCCGTTTGCGGACCGGTTCCAGCCCTTCTAGCACCTCAATGGATGAGGCGTCATAGGTAGTGGTCGCGTCAGGCGTCAACAGATCGTCGGGCATATGGGCTGCTCTTGCTTTTGAGTTTCCCCCATTATGGCAGGGGATGTGGTTCGGGGGAAGAGGGCCACGAGGTGTTGTGGACAAATTGCTTGCGATCACCGTCGAACTTGGATTGACGGTGTGCCGTCCCTTTCAAACGCTAAAGCGGAAAGACAGTTCCGGCAGGAGAGGTTAGATCAGATCGCAGCAAACGCGCCTCATGCGGTTTCAGGACAGGTAGGGCGGTTTCGCTGAATGGACCATTGGGCGTCATGAGCTCGGGAAACAGGTCCAGAAGCTCTTGCCGGGTGGCACGTGTCATGGCGTCAAGGCTTGTGTCGCCGGGAAAGAATGTCTCGGACCAGACGCCTTCGACACGGACAAGTTCGTGCTGGTCGAACAGGATATGAACATAATCCACGTCCCGGTCCGGCGGCAGTTGAGAGATCGCGTCGCCGGTTACAAGACCCTTGGCCGGGGCCAGCATCAGGTCGTCGCCGAAAAACAGCTGCGTATTGTAAGACGACACAACGATCCGGTGTTGCGGCGAAACCAGCAGGTCGCGCGCCGGGCAGCCGTGCGAAAAACTGTTGGCTCTGATGCGAATGGGGCAAAATTTCGGTTGTCTTCTCAGGTCGCGCACCGAAAGGTGCCGCCGTCCGATCCACCGGACAGGGCGGCTGCTGCCATCCGCAACGATTACGGGGTCGCCCGGGCGCAGGGTCTCGATCCGCTTGTCTCCAGACGGGGTCAGGATCAGCGACCCGGCAGTGAAGCAGACGAAAGAGGGCAGGGTGTCATAATCCACCGGCGGGGCGGTGATGATCGAATTGTTGGTGTTTTCGATCGTGTCGCCAACATCCACATTGCCTGATGTGACAATGATATATTGGGGGTCGGAAAACTGAATCAGCGTGAATGTGACCGGCGATCCGCCAATGTCTCCGCTATAAGTTTCAAAGGTCTGAAAGTTTGTTGAATCACCGATGAACCCCGGAACGCTGGATACATCCAACTGCTGACTGCCATCGGCATCAGGGTCTTCCAGCGTATCGTCATCGTCAATAACGGCGACCTGAAAGGAATTCAGGACGGTGACATCCGTAAAGCCAAGCGGGTCGTTATCTATTTCTAGAATCGTGACAAATTTCATTCTGCCAACTCGCGCGGTACAACTTTTTCAACAAATAGAATTCTACAATACACGACATGGGTGTGAAAAAACACATTTCAGTCGTGTTTAGTGATTACCGGGGGCTGGCAGGGATATTCAGGCGATACACGCTCTTCTCGGGCATGGGTTCTGTTGTTTATATGTTGCCTGAAACTCTCCAAAACGGGCAGGCCGCGTATGAGCTGGATCAGAACAATTCCCTTTGCCGAAGCTACGGGGAAGCTACGAACCCTTTATGAGCGGGTCACGGGGCCCGGCAACAATGTGGACAACATCATGATGGCGCATTCGCTGCGGCCACATTCGATGGAAGGCCATATGGCGATCTACAAAAACGTGCTGCATCATTCGGGCAACACGGTGCCGAAGTGGTTTCTTGAGACGCTTGGTGTTTGGGTCAGTTCGCTCAATCAATGCAGCTATTGTGTCGAGCATCATTTCAACGGCTTGCAAAGGCTGCTGAAGGACCCGGCACGTGGCGATAAGATCCGAGCAGCGATTGAGCAGCGTCGTCCCGATGATGCGCCGCTGAACAGGGCGCAGATTGCGGCGATGGGGTATGCGCGAAAGTTGACCGAAGCTCCGGCGGAAATGGTCGAGGCGGATGTGATTGCCCTGCGGGAGGCCGGGTGGGACGATGGCGAAATCCTCGAGATCAATCAGGTCTGCGCCTATTTCTCTTACGCGAACCGCACGGTTCTGGGGCTGGGCTGCTCGACCAAGGGCGATGTGCTGGGCCTATCGCCCAACAATTCGGACAATCCTGACGATTGGGGGCATCGGTAAGGTTTATGAGGGATGTCCGAGCCAGCCCAGAATTGCCTCAGCCACGGCTTTGGGGTTCTGGTGGTGCAGCCAATGATCGGTTCCCGGAATCGCGATCCGCGTCAGGTCTGGCGCAAAGTCCTCTAACCCTTCTGTTGTTTCGGGCAACAGGGCCTTGTCCTCTGGGCCCCACAGCAGAAGATGGGGGCAGGTGATATGAAGCCGGTCCAGCGGCAATTCAGGCAGGTGGGTCAGCGGTTCACCCGGTTTGGCCACGACCAGGGGTGAGGCGCGGTACCAGTTCAACATCGCCTCCAGCCGTCCGGGGCGCGCCCACTCGGCCCGGTAGTCCTCCATCCGGTCATCAGACAGCCAGTCAAGGCCCATACCGTGGCGGAAGAACCGCTCTAGCCTGGCAAAGCGGTTATCGGCCAGCTTTTGCACGGCATCGGACGCGCGCAGTAGGTTGATGTATTGCGAGGCCTCGGATTGCGCGCCTCCCGCCGCCATGGCCCGCTGAAACGGAACCGGATGCACACCGTTGGCGATGATCAGATGGCTGACAAGATCAGGCCGGAACATCGCCAACCCGTAGGCCACCGATGCACCCCAGTCGTGCCCAAGAACGGCAAGCGGTGCCCCCAGTTGTTCGATCAGCGTCGCCATGTCCCCGACCAGCTTTGAAAGCGCATAGTGCCGAACGCCTTCTGGCGCCCAGCTTTGTCCGTATCCGCGCTGATCCGGTGCGACGCAGAGGAAGTGCTGTGAAAGATACGGGGCGAGATCGACCCACGCACCGCCATATTCCGGAAACCCGTGCAGCATCAGCAACGGAGGATTAGCCTTGTCGCCCCATGTTCGGACAAAAAATGTCTGGCCGTTCAGATCGGTGAAGGTGCTGTCCAACTCTCTCTCCTACGACTTCGGAACAATCGGCGTTTTCGGGCATCAGTTTGATACCAATCAAAGCGCATTTTCCCTGTTTCTGCTAGAGCTTCTGCAGGACAGTGAAAAAGGAAAATGTGCATGGACGCAGTGGCTCAACTCGATCTGAAATCCGTTCCGAACCAGCAGGTTCCGCCTCAAAACACGCAAAACTCAACACCCGGCCCGGAAGAAATCCGCAAGGCGTTTGAAAGTGGGAAATACCCTTATGGGCGCAAGATGGCCCGTCCGGCCTATGAAAAGCAAAAGGCGCTGTTACAGGCCGAGCTGCTGAAAGTGCAGCTTTGGGCACAGGAGACAGGGCAGCGCTTTGTCCTGCTGTTCGAAGGGCGCGACGCGGCCGGCAAGGGCGGCACGATCAAACGGTTCATGGAGCATCTGAACCCGCGTCAGGCGCGTGTGGTCGCGTTGAACAAACCGACATGGGAAGAGAAGGGCCAGTGGTATTACCAACGCTACGTGCAGGAACTGCCGACAGTGGGCGAAATGGTGTTCTACGACCGGTCCTGGTACAACCGGGCA
This sequence comes from Ruegeria sp. C12, assembly GCF_056537745.1. Lineage (NCBI taxonomy): Bacteria > Pseudomonadati > Pseudomonadota > Alphaproteobacteria > Rhodobacterales > Roseobacteraceae > Ruegeria > Ruegeria sp. C12. The sequence continues at coordinate 226,765 of NZ_JBQFSA010000005.1, read as the reverse complement.
GGGGTGGAACGTGTGATGGGGTTCTGCACGCCCAACGAGTATCTGGAATTCATGCGGCAGACACCGGATCTGGAGCGGATGCTGGTCCGCTCGGGCATTCAGTTTTACAAATATTGGTTCTCGGTCACGCAGGACGAGCAACAGCGCCGGTTCAAAAGCCGCGAGACCGATCCATTGAAACAATGGAAGCTGTCGCCCATCGATAAGGCAAGCCTGGACAAATGGGACGACTATACCGAGGCGAAAGAGGCGATGTTTTTCTACACCGATACCGCTGATGCGCCCTGGACCATTGTCAAATCGAACGACAAGAAACGCGCGCGTTTGAACTGTATGCGCCATTTCCTATCGACGCTGGACTACCCCGGCAAGGATCATGAGATCGTTGGCGAACCCGATCCCCTGATCGTCGGGCAGGCCCATCACGTCATCCACCGGTCCGAGCATATTCTGGGTACTGCCCTGCACCCCGAGACGCGCTGAAGGTTCCCCCTGTTTCGCGTTGCACCGATGGCAGGCAGAGGCCGGATTAGTCTCAATTTGAAATTTGCTTGATCTGGTCTTGTCCCGGCGTCAAGCCGGGCATATGGCTGGTCGGATGAACAAGGTGATGACATATCCGGCCCATTTCAAGGCCATTGCTGTTCTGGGCCTGCCGTTGGTCGGTGGACATCTGGCGCAGTTTGCCATCGGCTTGACCGATACGATCATGCTGGGCTGGTACGGGGTCGAGGCTTTGGCGGCGGTGACGCTGGCCAGCAGCTATTACTTTGTATTGTTCCTGTTTGGGGCCGGGTTCGGCTGGGCTGTCATGCCCATGGTGGCCACCGCTGCGGCCGAAGAGGATGAGACCAGCATTCGCCGCTCGACCCGGATGGGGCTGTGGCTGTCCTTGCTGTATGCGGCGCTGATGATGCCGCTGCTGTGGTGGTCGCACCCGATCCTGATCGCCTTGAAGCAAGAGCCGCAAGTGGCTGAAACCGCAGCGGAATACTTGCGTGTGGCCGGATGGGGTCTGTTCCCGGCGCTGCTGGTGATGGTGCTGAAATCCTACCTTGCGGCGCTGGAGCGCACACAGATCGTCCTTTGGATCACCGTTGTCGCTGCGGTCGTCAACGGTCTGACGAATTATGCGCTGATCTTCGGCAATTGGGGCGCGCCCGAGCTTGGGGTCATGGGGGCGGCGATCGCCTCGATCGTGACGCAGGTCGTGTCGCTGGTGGCGGTTGTGATTTATGCCGTGAAAGTGCTGCCGGAACACAGCCTGTTCCGCCGGTTCTGGCGGCCCGATTGGGAGATGTTCGGAAGCGTTCTGCGCCTTGGTGTACCCATCGGATTGACGACTTTGGCCGAGGTGACGTTGTTCGCCACATCGGCTGTCATGATGGGCTGGCTGGGGCAGGTACCTCTGGCCGCGCACGGGATCGCGCTCAATCTGGCATCGGCCACCTTCATGGTGCATCTGGGCCTGTCCAACGCCGCGACCATTCGGGCTGGCAACGCGCTGGGCCGTCGGGATCGCCCGCACCTTGAGAAAGGTGCAATCGCGGTCACTGCCATGTCGCTGGTTATGTCCGTGCTGACGATCATCCTGTTCCTGACCTGCGCCGAGCCGCTGATTTCCCTGTTCATGGAGGCGGACGACCCGCAGCGCGCGCAGATCCTGATGATCGGTACCGGGCTGCTGGCGATGGCCGCGTTGTTCCAACTGGTGGATGGTGCTCAGGTCATTGCGCTGGGGCTGTTGCGCGGCTTGCAGGATGCGAAAATTCCGATGCTGATGGCGGCGCTCAGCTATTGGGTCGTGGGGCTTCCGTCGTCATACTATTTCGGCTTTATCCGCGGGATGGACGGAATTGGCGTCTGGCTGGGCCTTGTGCTTGGACTGGCCTGCGCGGCGGTGCTGTTGATGGCCCGGTTCTGGATGCGTTCCGTGCGCGAGGTTGGGGTTCCGGCTGAATAGCCGTTACTCTTTCCCCATCCGGTCCGCTTTTTTGCGCACCAGGACCGAGCGCAGATCGTGCATTGCCATCAAAAGCCTGTCGGTGACGTCTTCCAGCTGTTCGTCCGTCGCTTTGGACTGCGCCCACTGGGTGGTCAGGTTCAGGTAATCGACCGCGCGATGGATGTCGTCGATGTCGCGCTGGGCCAGCAGGGCCTTACGTTCGTCCATCCAGCGCGCGATTTCGGTCTTGTCGGCCTCGCTCAGCGTGCGTTGCCCGTGTGGTTTGACCTCGCCGTTGCGGATATTGATGACCGCGATCTGGTCCATCTCGATCCGGCGCTGGCGGTTCTCGGTGTCGATCCGAAAGACTGCCGCACCATTCTCGCGGACACGAAAGTAGTATTCTGGCAATTCAGTGGACATGAAAGGCTCCGCCTAGGTTAAGGACGCACAGAAGGTCTGAATGCGGGTGCAGGCCTCGGTCAGTGCCTCGTCCGAGGTTGCGTAGCTGACGCGGAAGTTCGGCGACAGGCCAAAGGCGGCACCAAAGACGACGGCGACGTCGGCCTCTTCCAGCAAGGCGGTGGCAAAGGCTTCATCATTGTCGATCAGGGTGCCTGCAGGGGTGGTCTTGCCGATCAGCCCGGCGATGGACGGATAGACATAGAACGCGCCTTCGGGGGTGGGGCATTGCACCCCGTCAATCTCGTTCAACATGCCGATCACCAGATCGCGGCGGCGTTTGAAAATCTCGTTGTTGGTGGCCAGAAAATGCTGCGTTCCGTTCAGTGCCTCGACCGCCGCCCATTGGCTGACCGTGCAGGGGTTCGAGGTCGACTGAGACTGGATCTTGCGCATGGCTGCGATGATCTCGACCGGCCCGGCCGCGTAACCAATGCGCCAGCCGGTCATCGCATAGGCCTTGGAAACCCCGTTGCAGGTCAGCGTGCGATCATAAAGCCCCGGTTCCACCTCGGCAGGGGTGCAAAACTCGAACCCGTCATAGGCCAGATGTTCATACATGTCGTCCGACATGATCCAGACCTGCGGGTGGCGCATCAGCACATCGGTAAGAGCTTTCAACGCATCCCGGCTGTACCCTGCGCCGGTGGGGTTCGACGGCGAGTTGAAGATGAACCACTTGGTCTTGGGGGTGATCGCGGCCTCAAGCTGCTCGGGTGTCAGTTTGAAGCTGTTCTCGACGCTGGTTTCGACAACAACCGGTGTGCCACCGGCCAGCAGCACCATATCCGGGTAGCTGACCCAATAGGGGGCGGGAATGATAACCTCATCCCCGTCATTCATCGTGGCCATCAGCGCGTTATAAAGCGTCTGCTTGCCGCCGGTCCCGACCGAGATCTGTGCGGGTGTGTAATCCAGACCGTGATCGCGCTTCATCTTGGCACAAGCGGCCTGTTTCAGCTCGGGGATGCCGTCGGGGGCCGTGTATTTGGTTTTGCCAGCGGCAATCGCGGCAACGGCGGCGTCCTTGATGTTCTGCGGCGTGTCGAAATCGGGCTCACCGGCGCTGAGGCCAATGACATCCCGCCCGGCGGCCTTCAATTCGGCCGCTTTAGCCGTCATTGCGACGGTCGGCGAAGGTTTGACGCGGGACAATGTCGCAGACAGGAAACTCATGGGCGGCCTCGGTTTGTATGTTCAGCCTGACTGTCATAGGGTGCGCCCGAATGACGATCAAGCGATATGAAACCGGGAATCGGAGACCTGAATGAGCGACGAAAACGATTGGTTCGGACCAGACGCGGCGACATTTGGGGATCGGCTGGCAGGCGCGCGCGAGGCGGCGGGGATGACTCAGGCCGAACTGGCGCGTCGGCTTGGGGTCAAGAAGTCAACGATCGGGGATTGGGAAAACGACCTGTCCGAGCCGCGCGCCAACCGTCTGTCGATGATGGCGGGGATGGTCAACGTCTCGATCAAGTGGCTGCTGACCGGCGAAGGCGAGGGGATGGATGCGCCTGTGGACGAAGAGCATGCAAATCTGGATCTGGCGGGGGCCGTGGCCGAACTGCGCGCCATCCGGGGCGAGATGCGCGCCTGCTCGGAACGCGCCGCGCGGCTGGAAAAGAAACTGCGCCTGATGCTGGAGGCCAGCAAATGACCGAACCCCGCGATATTCGGATCAAACGGATGAAAATGCGGTCGATGCGGCGGGGCATCAAAGAGATGGACCTGATCCTGACCGCCTATGCTGACCGCAATCTTGACGGAATGGATGCCGACGGTCTGGACACCTATGATGCGATGCTCAGCGAAAACGATCAGGACCTGTATCAATGGGTGACAGGGCAGGTCCAACCGCCCGAGGCACTGGCCGACCTGATCGCGGATATCGCCCAGACCTTTCAAAAGTAAGGATAAAACAGGCTTAACTGATTTTTCGGGATTTCGGTTCATCGTGTCGGAAAGGCACGACTGAATCGGAGGGTTGGATGAGTATGGAATTGCAGGTCTCGGCACCGGGGACCAAAGGGTTCATGACCAGCTATCTTGAGGCGCTGGCCCTGGTGGAACGGTTGCACCGCTTGCTTCTGGACGTGATCAAGGACGAGTTCGAGCGGGTCGGCGTGCTGGAAATCAACGCAGTTCAGGCGCTGTTGCTGTTCAACATCGGCGATCATGAGGTGACGGCGGGTGAGTTGAAGAGCCGGGGTTACTATCAGGGCAGCAATGTCAGCTACAACCTCAAGAAACTGGTTGAGATGGGGTATATGCACCATCAACGGTGCGAGATAGACCGACGTTCGGTCCGGGTGCGCCTGACGCCGCGCGGGCGCGAGATTCGGGACATTGTGTCAGACCTGTTTGCCCGCCATGCCGAAGGGTTGCAAAATCGCGGTGTGCTGGGCCTGGAAGGGATCGATGATATTACAAACTCATTGCGCCGGGTCGAGCGTTACTGGACGGACCAAATCCGCTATATCTACTGATCCGGGGCGCGCGTCCGACAGCACAAGGCCCTCCAGCTCTCGGATCAGTTTGCGCGCCATGGCATCTTCGTAGGCATCAAATCCCAGGGCGACCTCGACAAACGCATCCGGGCCGAGGATGACCCAAGTGTTGTAATAGGCTGAAAGCTCACCGACCTGCACCTGCCGTTGATCGCCTTGTCTCGGATCGTCTGCGCCAATGACCAGCCCGTTGATTGTGATGCCGGTGGAGTGCAGTTGAGATTTTACTTTGCGCGGATGCGGCCCCAGATTGTGTTTGCCATCGCCGGATAGGTCCAGCGTCCGCTTCCAACACTCTTGCCGGATCAGCAGATTGGCACCGAAGGCCATGGCCGAACCCACGGCGGTGCCTTGCGGGGCAGGGCTGCGTTTCACGGCATCTAGCTGTTGCCCAATGCGGGTCAGATCAAACTGGGTGCGGATCTCGGTCCAGTCCAACAGCAGTTTCTGATGATCGGGTTCGCTCCATTCGAACACGGCAATCCGTACAGGCGCGCCAGGATTGGACAGGATCAAACGCGCTACGTCCGGACGACGCAGAGCTGCCGCAAGCCCGCGCAGTTGCAACCTGTACTCCTGCGCGTCGACCGAGCCCGACACGTCCAACCCCAAGGCCAGAGCCTGCCTGCACTGAGCGGTGGCGTGAGTCGCGAGCAGACACAGCGATGTCATCAGGATGCGCAGCATCATTCGGTCACGTCCTGCAACGCCCCAATTTGCAGGCCCCGCAATTCCCGTTCCAGTTTCCGGCGCATTGCGCGTTCGAAATCTTCAAACCCCTGCGCCACCTCAAGAAACGCGCCGGGGCCGTGCAGAACGTTGTTCTCAAAAAACGGGATCAGGAACAATTCGCCTTCAAAATCAGCGGCATTGATGACCAGCCCGTTGACCACCACGTCGCGGAACGGAAAGTGCCGATAGGCGTTCTGCGGGCCATACCCGTCATTGTTCGACCCGTCCCCCGACAGATCGATCGTCTGAAACAGGCAGGGCGGGGCCCGTTGCAGCAAGGTCGCCCCAAAGGCCAGCGCATAGCCCATCGCCGTAGCCGACCCGGCATCCGACCGTTCGGATTGGCTGATCTGTGTCGCGGCGGCCAGCAGATCGCCGGTGTTCCGGATCATCCGCCAATCCATGATGATATGCTGCGTGGACCGCCCGCTCCATTCGTAAACAGCCAGGGCAACGGGCATGGGTGAGGAGAAAAAGGCCTCTTGAACCTCGGGCGCGATCAGGGCGGCGGCCAGCCCTTGCCGTTGCAGCGAGTCTTCGCTTTCATCCACCGACACCGAAATATCCAGCGCCAGTGCCAGGGCCAGACGGCAGGTCTCGGCCTGGGCAGGGCTGGCCAGCGCGGCCAGACCCACGGCTATCAAGGTGCGGATCACCAGTGGCCGGTGTTGCCCATGCTGACCCAGGGTTCCGCCGGTTCCAGCGCATCGCCGTTCTGCAGCAGTTCGACCGAGATATTGTCGGGCGAGCGCACAAATGCCATGCGCCCGTCACGCGGGGGCCGGTTGATCACCACGTCATTGTCCTGAAGGTGCTGGCATGTCTCGTAAATATTGTCGACCCCATAGGCGAGGTGGCCGAAATGGCGGCTGTCATTTGGCAGCTCGTCGTCGCCATCCCAGTTATAGGTCAGTTCAATCGGTCGATCCTCTTGCCCCGGAGGCGCCATGAAGATCAGCGAGAACCGGCCCTCTTCACTGTCATAGCGGCGTGTTTCCTTGAGGCCGAGCAACTCGTAGAACGCCAGAGATTTTTCCAGATCTTTCACCCGAACCATAGTGTGAAGGTATTTCAGCCCCATCACGGCAATCCTTATTCAGCATGAGTTCGCCATCAGCTTAGCGCGCTTCGGGGGCGTGTCGAGGGGGGCTGCGAACACATTTCCGGAAATCATCCATGTGCGGCACATCATGCGGTTCCAGCGCCGGAACTGACGATATATAGTAGGCGGCGACTCATTATCGGAAAGGATGTTTTCATGCCGCTGTCTGCCGACCAACAGGCCGAGATCGAAGCGCAACGCGCGCAGTCGCATCAAACACGCCGCGTCGTTGCAGCGGGAATGGAAGATCACCTGTATACCGCGCATCAGGTGCTGGATCACGGCTTTGTCCGTGTGATCGACTATATGGGCGACGATGCCGCGATCTGTCAGGCGGCGCGCGTATCCTATGGCAAAGGCACGAAATCCGTCCAGAACGACGAAGGGCTGATCCGCTATCTGATGCGGCACTGGCACTCGACCCCGTTCGAGATGTGCGAGGTCAAGCTGCACGTGAAGCTTCCGGTCTTTGTGGCCCGTCAGTGGATTCGTCACCGGACCGCCAATGTGAACGAATATTCGGCGCGGTATTCGATTCTGGACCGTGAGTTCTATATCCCCGCGCCCGAACATGTCGCCGCCCAGTCCGAGGTGAACAATCAGGGGCGCGGTTCGGCGCTGGAAGGGGAAGAGGCCGCGCGCGTGCTGGAAATCCTGAAGGCCGACAGCACCCGTTGCTATGACAATTACGAGGCGATGATCAATCAGGACGGGCAACAGGGGCTGGCGCGCGAATTGGCGCGGATGAACCTGCCCGCGAACGTTTATACGCAGTGGTACTGGAAGGTCGACCTGCACAACCTGTTCCACTTCCTGCGCCTGCGCGCTGACCCGCATGCGCAATACGAGATCCGGGTCTATGCCGAGATGATGTGCAAGATCGTGGCCGATTGGGTCCCATTCGCATATCGCGCGTTCGAGGATTATCGCCTTGGCGCGGTCAATCTGTCGGCTCAGATGGTCAACAGTCTGCGTCGGATGTTGGCGGGTGAAACGGTCACGCAAGACAACTCGGGAATGACCGCGCGCGAATGGCGTGAGTTTGAGGCCATCATCCGCGAAGGCTGAACCGGGCGCATATCAATCCGCTATACAGGTTGTCATGAAACTGTTACCTTGGTTTCATGACCCATGCTTCGTTTCTTTCCGTTCTGGGCCTGACCTTTGCGCTGGCTGTGCCCGCGCAGGCCAAATCCCCGATTGCCGAGGTGTTGTGCGAGCCGACTCAACGGCTACATGACAAGCTCAAGGGACAATTCCGGTCCGAGCGTGTGGCAACGGGAATGCGTGGCCCTGAACAGATCATGGAGGTCTGGAGCAGCGAAAGGGGCGACTGGACCATGGTCGTGACCTATGCCGCCGGTACGTCCTGCATCGTTGCGATGGGACAAGACTGGCACACGCATGCCGACGACAAGCCAGCACGGGGGTAGGGCATTCGCCGGAAAAGGGGGCGATTGGCGGCCGGAAATTGGCCGCCAATCCTAATTGAAGAACCCCGCGTCACACGGGGGCGTCGTTACAACGGCTTCAAATCAGCTGCCATCTGACGGCCATCGCGCCCGTCCTGCAACTCGTACGAGACTTTCTGATTGTCTGCGAGCCCGGTCAGTCCGGACCGTTCTACGGCCGAGATATGAACAAACACATCTTTGCCCCCTTCGTCAGGGGCAATAAACCCATAGCCTTTGGTGGTATTGAACCATTTCACGGTGCCAGTTGGCATCTCCCGTGTCTCCTTCTACTTTCGCATTGTCCCACAAATTGGTGGGGCGGTGGTTGGCAAGACCGCAAAAAACGGACTGTTTCCTGATCGGGTTACAGTCCGATTTGCACGTTTCACCTTTTTCAACATTGCACGGTGAAGTAAAAAATCAAGAATAACCGCTGGAAACTGGCACAATCGCCTAAAATTGAAACAAATACCGGAGCAGTCCCCAAATGCGCCTTTATGGTCTGAAAACATGCGACACCTGCCGTAAGGCGCTGAAATCACTACCAGATGCCAAGTTTTTAGACGTGCGCAGCGACGGAGTTCCCGAAACTGTACTGGCGCAGGCTTTTGCCGAGTTCGGCGGGGCTTTGCTCAACACCCGCTCGACAACCTGGCGTGGATTGGATGAGGCGCAGCGCACGCGCCCGGCTTTGGAATTGCTGCAAGACCATCCGACGCTGATGAAGCGCCCGCTGATCGAAAATGACGGAGCATTGACGTTAGGTTGGACCGCCGAGGCGCGCGCAAAGCTTGGCGTGGCGTGATCGGGTACTTATCTGATCAGGCGCAACTGCGAGGATAATTTATGCGAAACGCCGCAATGATTTTGGGTGTCATCGCCGGTTTGGTCGGGATGATTGTTGGGTTCTTTGGATATGGATATGTTGAGGCGATCAAGCATTTCGGCGATATCGATGGCATCGCCGAGCAGGTGGACAATCCCGCTTTGATCCAGACGGCGTCCATCGTGGCACCGCTGCTGGCTCTTGTCGGTGGGGCAATGGCCCATGCCCGCGCGCTGGTGGCGGGTGTCTTGCTGTTGGTGTCGGCGGCGGGGATGTATTACGCGTTCGGGTTCGGTGTCTTCACCATGTTCCCGATTGCGTTTGCCGGTGTGGCCGGGGTGCTTGGGCTCGCCGCTGGAAAACCGGACGAGCCCAAGGCGCATTTCTGAAGCGCTTTGCGTTAAACTTGAATCGGAATGCGCTGCCTCTCCCTTTGGTCGAACGCGCATTCCGATGAATGTGTCTCAGATAAAACGCAAAACGCTGTAGATCATTTCAGGCGCAGCAAGCGGTCCAGGGACAGCGGACCTGCGCCATGGATGACGATCACCAGGAACAGGAAGGTCCACATCACACGCTGATCCATCAGATCGGGCGCAGCGTTGAACAGGCTGCCCAGTTTGACGCCGTGGCCGGTGACATCAACAATGGTTTGGACCCAGACAAAGCCGATCATGGCCAGCGCGGCCAAGCGTGTGAACAGGCCAACCAGCAGCAGGGCGGGCAGGACAAATTCGGCCACGGTGCCAAAGAAGATCACGATGCGCTGGAAGAAGGTCATCTGCGTGACGTCCCACAAGACCGCCTCGGCCGCTTTGGGAAAGATCTGCCCGAACGCCCCGCTGGAGGGCGAAAAGATCGACCCGTCGATCTTCAGCATGGCCGAATTCCAGTAATAGACCAGCAGAACCGCGATGAAGATCAGCCGCGCAAGCGTCGGTGTGAGCCAGCCGGACGCGTGGTCCACCTTACCCAGAACGTTGTTGTGGATTGAAATCAGGGCAGTCATGTCGCCAGCCTTTCGATAGTCACAGAGGTTATTGCACCACCTTGCAGAAGCAGTGCCAGAGTGGTTCCAAGGTCAAAGTCAGGTGTTTCCACAGCGGTTTTTTCGAACGCTTCGCCGATGGTGTTGCCTGACTGAATATGTCCGATCCAGTTTGCGCCGCCCGGTGGCAGCAGATGTGGGGCCGGATCAAATTCGGGGCGGGTGATCAGCACATCCTCGGCCCCGGTGGTGGGTTTCGGGGCATGCGGTTCCGAATTGAACCGCCAGATCGCGTGAATGGGCCAGTCCGAGCGGATGATCCGCATCGACGGCGCGAACGTCAGCCGCGCTTGCATCACATCCTCGGGCGGGACCGCCAGCGCATCGGCCGGGGCCGCTTGGCTGTCAGCCGCATGGTAGGATTGCCGCAGTGCCAGTTCCAGCCGCGCTACATCTGGCAGATAGGCCAGATGCGCAAGTTGTGGCATGTCGGCCAGAAATGCGGGAAACGCCTCGCCATAGAACATCATCAGGGGCGAGGTCGGCGGGTGTTGCCGCAGAAAGATACCGGACAGCCCGTCCATGTTCTGCGCGCCCAGAAGCTTGGCGATCACCGGAAAGGCCTGATGCATGGCCTCGGTCAGGGAAACGGCGACATTGTTGCGGTAGACGCTGAACCGACGGCCCGCCGGTTGCGCCTCGGCATCGGTCAGCCCGTCCGGCACCGGGGTCTTCGCGTCCAGCAAGGCCGCGTGAAACTCCGTTTGCGAGACGGTCATGCCGGAACCCTGTCCAGCGCCGCTTGCGCGCGTTCGGCCTCGGCCCGCAGAACCGGCCAATCGGGGACATCGGTATCCCATTCGACCAGCAGAGGTTTGGGACCGGATTGCTCTAAAACGTAATCCAGCAACGCCCAGACCGGATCCACAACCTCGCGCCCGTGGCTGTCGATCAGCAGGGGGTGGCCGTGGTCATCTTCGTCCTCGTCATGACCGCCGAGGTGAATTTCGCCCACCTGATCCAGCGGGTAGGCGTCGATATAGTCTTGCGGCGAGAAGTCCAGATTGGTGGCCGAAACAAAGACGTTGTTCACGTCCAGCAACAGCCCGCAGCCGGTGCGTTTGGCGATCTCGCGCAGGAAATCGGGTTCCGACCATGTGCTTTCCTCGAACGCGAGATAGCTGGAGGGATTTTCCAGCAGCATCTGCCGACCGACGGTCTCCTGCACCTGATCGATATGCGCGCAGACCCGTGCCAGCGTCGCATCCGTGTAGGGCAGGGGCAGCAGGTCGTTGAAGAAATGGCTGTCATGGGTGGACCAGGCCAAATGCTCTGAGAAGCTGGCCGGGCTCAGCCAGCCGACCAGATGTTTCAGCCGGGCCAGATGATCCGGGTCCAAGGGGCCTTCGCCGCCGATGGAAAGGCCGACGCCGTGAACCGAGATCGGGAATTGTTCTGAAAGATGGCGCAGTTGCGCCAGCGGGCGTCCACCGTCGCCCATGTAGTTTTCGGCATGAATCTCAAGCCATGCGACGGGCTGGGCGTGGTCCAGAATCTGGGCGAAATGCTGCGGTTTGTATCCGACACCCGGCGCAGCGGGCAGGCGGTTCGACCTGAGGGCATCATCCAGCATTTGCACGCTCCTTCATCGCGAAGAAAAGGGCGGGCGATATTGCCCGCCCCCTACGAGTCGTTTGGCCGAAGCTTATGCCGGCAGGTCGCGGTCCAGCTCTTCCAGCGAGCCTTGGCGCGGGGTGCCGTCTGCCTGTGCGGGCAGTTCGATATCGGCACAGGTGCCTGCATCGACCAAGGTCCATGCGTTGCCCTGATAATCAACGGTCGAGGTGCCCGCGCAGGTGGTGCCGGGGCCTGCTGCGCAGTCATTCTGACCAGCCAGCGAAACGCCATAGCACTTTTCTTTGGCCTGAGCGGTTGCTGTGGTCGCTGCACCCGATACGGCGGCTGCGACTGCGCTGGCGATGACAAGGGTTTTTGCTGTGTTCGACATCTCTGAAATCCTCTTGATGACTGGGTATGTCTGCTTGTGACAGTGACTAAGGTAGTGGGTAGTTGGTTACAGTTAAACTCACGAGCCCGTGTCTCACAACCGTGTCAGGGTACAGATTGGCCCCTTGCAGGTTAATATACTGTTTTTAAGAAAGAAAAGAGGAAATGTTACAATCCGACCCCTTCCGAGGGGTCGGATTTCCGGCGATATGGTGCCGAATGTTACAGCAGGTCGGGCGGGGTTGCGGCCTGGCCCAGCTCAATTGTTACAGCCTCAAGGGATTGAACCTGCGTCTGTTTTTCGCCAAGGCGGCGGACACTGACGGTGCGGTCTTCAACTTCGCGGTGCCCGACGGCCAGAATGACCGGCACTTTGCCGACCGAATGCTCGCGGACCTTGTAGTTGATCTTCTCGTTGCGGATATCCGCCTCGGCGCGGACACCGGCGGCCTTGAGCGTTTCGACCACGTCCATCACATAGTCATCTGCATCCGAGGTAATCGAGGCGACAACGACCTGACGCGGGGCCAGCCAGAACGGCAGCTTGCCCGCGTGTTCCTCGATCAGGATACCGATGAAACGTTCGAACGAACCAAGGCAGGCGCGGTGCAGCATGACCGGCGTGTGCCGTTCACCATCCGCTGCGATATAGGTCGCGCCCAGACGTTCGGGGATAATGAAGTCCACCTGCAGGGTGCCGCACTGCCAGTCGCGCCCGATGGCGTCGGTCAGAACAAACTCCAGCTTGGGTCCATAGAACGCACCTTCGCCCGGGTTCAGATCATAGGCACATCCAGCCGCGTCACAGGCGGCTTTCAGCAGTTCATCGGCCTTGTCCCACTGCTCATCCGTCCCGGCGCGCACTTCGGGCCGATCCGAGAACTTGACCTTGAAGTTCTCGAACCCGAGGTCCTTGTAGACGTTGGACAGGAAGTTGAGGAACAGTTTGGTCTCATCGGCGATCATCTCTTCGGTGCAGAAGATATGCGCGTCGTCCTGCGTGAACCCGCGCACCCTCATGATGCCGTGCAGCGCGCCCGAGGGTTCGTACCGATTGCACGATCCGAACTCGGCCATGCGCAGCGGCAGATCGCGATAGGATTTCAGACCCTGCTTGAAGATTTCCACGTGGCAGGGGCAGTTCATCGGCTTGAGCGCATTGACCGCCTTGTCGCGGGCATGTTCCTCATCGACTTCGACGATGAACATGTTTTCCTGATACTTGTCCCAGTGGCCCGAGGCCTCCCACAATTTGCGGTCGACGACCTGTGGGGTATTGACCTCGACATAGCCGCCGCGTTTCTGCTGACGGCGCATGTAGTCCTGCAGCATGGTGTAGATGGTCCAGCCGTTCGGGTGCCAGAAAATCTGGCCCGGCGCTTCGGGTTGCAGGTGGAACAGGTCCATCTCCTTGCCCAGCTTGCGGTGGTCACGCTTGGCGGCCTCTTCCAGCATATGCAGGTGCGCTTTGAGCTTTTCCTTGCCGGTGAAGGCCACGCCGTAGATGCGTTGCAGCATCTGGCGGCTGCTGTCGCCGCGCCAGTAGGCACCGGCGATGGACATCAGTTTGAACGCGTCACCCGGAACTTGTCCGGTGTGCTGCAGGTGCGGGCCGCGGCACAGGTCCTGCCAGTCGCCATGCCAGTACATGCGCAGCGGTTCGTCGCCCGGGATGGCTTCGATCAGTTCGACCTTATAGGGCTCATTATTCGCCGTGTAGAAATCGATCGCGCGCTGACGGTCCCAGACCTCGGTGGTCACGGTGTCGCGCTTATTGATGATTTCCTTCATCTTTTTCTCGATCAGGCCGAGGTCTTCGGGGGTGAAGGGTTCGGCGCGGTCGAAGTCGTAGTACCAGCCGTTATCAATCACCGGGCCGATTGTGACCTTGGTGTCGGGCCAGATTTCCTGCACCGCGCGCGCCATGATATGGGCCAGGTCGTGACGGATCAGTTCGTTGGCCTGAACTTCGTCCTTCATGGTGTGAATGGCGATGTCGGAATCAGACTCGATGGGCCATTGCAGGTCCCAATGCTGGCCGTTCACCGTGGCCGAGATGGCCTTTTTCGCCAGCGAGGTCGAGATATCGGCAGCCACCTGCGCAGGCGTGACGCCTGCGTCATAAGAACGTGCATTGCCATCGGGAAAGGTGAGTGAGACGGATTTTGAATCCAGGGCCATGGTCTGGCTCTCCTCGTCGGTTTGGCGCCCACTGAACGCCCGGTTGCGGGTTATTTGCGTTCGGCTCATGTGGCAGGTGGAGGTGCCTGTGTCAAGTGTGGGAGCGAGGGGCGCTGCCCCTCGCGCTCCCCGGGATATTTTTGGCCAGATGAAGAGGGATCCGGGAATTGCACTTGGGGGTAGGGCGTGCATGATGCTGCAAAAGGAATGAGGGTTTTATGGCAGCAACGAATTTTCTGGAGACGGCGCAGGGGCGGCGGTTGGCCTATCACAAAAGCGAAGGCGCGGGGCCGACCATTGTTTTTTTGGGTGGGCTGAAATCGGATATGGAAGGCACCAAGGCCGTGCATTTGGAAGCTTGGGCAAAGGCGCGGGGGCAGGCGTTTTTGCGGTTTGATTATTCGGGGCACGGAGAGAGTTCCGAAGCGTTTACCGATGGCTGCATTGGGGATTGGCATGAGGACACTGTTGCGGCTGTATCGGGTCTGACCGAGGGGCCGCTGATCGTTGTCGGGTCGTCCATGGGGGGGTGGCAGGCTTTGTTGCTGGCGCGTGCCTGCCCCGAACGCATTGCAGGAATGGTCACTATCGCCGCTGCCCCGGACTTTACCGAAGATGGTTACTGGTCGTCCTTTAGTGATGAGCAGAAGGCGGCGCTGGAGACTTTGGGTCATGTCGAACTGCCCTCGGATTACATGGAGCCGTACATCATCACTAAAAGGATGATCGAAGATGGCCGACAGCGTTTGGTGCTGCGATCACAACTGGACCTGCCATTTCCAGTGCGCTGTCTGCACGGAACCGCAGATACCGCGGTGCCCACAGAAACGGCTGTGCGACTGCTCGAGCACGCAACCAGCCCGGATCTGCGCCTGTTGCTGGTCAAGGATGCGGACCATCGATTCTCGGACGGGCCTTGTCTGGGATTGATCGAACAGACGGTTCTTGAAGTGATGGGGGAAGGCTGATGCGGCGTTTTGGATGGATTTTGGGGCGTCTGTTGTTGGCACTGGTCGCGGTGGGTGGTCTGATCTACTGGTTCGGACCGCGGGAAGAGGTAAACCTTCATCCGAGCTTTGATGCAGGAAAGTTCGGCGAGGGTGTTCAGGTCTATTTCGAAAGCACCGAGTCCGCTTTTGACGACATCGTTCCCGGTGTTGAAAAACGTGTGATCTGGCAGGATGGATTCAAGGAACAGCGCACGCCCTATTCGGTACTGTATGTGCATGGGTTCTCGGCCAGTTCCGAGGAAATCCGGCCGGTCCCTGACAGGGTTGCCGATGCGCTGGGGGCCAATCTGGTCTATACCCGCCTGCAAGGCCATGGGCGCGATGGGTCTGCGATGGGCGATGCAACCGCCTCGGGGTGGATGCAGGACATGGCAGATGGGTTGGCCGCCGCGCGGGCCGTGGGGGACAAGGTGATCGTTATGTCAACCTCGACCGGGGGCACACTGGCTGCGGCTGCTGCGCTTGATCCCGAGCTGAGTGCGGATGTTGTTGGCATGGTGTTTGTATCGCCCAACTTTGGCGTCAACACCCCTGCGGCCTTTATCCCCGGCCTGCCTTGGGCGCGGGAGTGGCTGCCGATCCTGATGGGGGAGGAACGCGATGTATCCGGCCCGGATCCGGAAAAGAACAAATATTGGTCTTCGGTCTATCCGTGGGAGGCCGTGGTGCCCATGACAGTTCTGGTCGAAACGGTCTATGCGCTTGATTTCTCGGGCGCTCTGGTCCCGGCGCTGTTCTGGTTCTCGGATGACGATCAGGTCGTTCGCCCAGATCGGACCCATAAGGTGGCCGAGGCCTGGGGTGCTCCGGCAACGGTTGAGTTGGTCACGATGGGGCCGGGGGATGATCCGATGTCCCATGTCATCTCCGGCCGTTTGATGTCACCCGGGCAGACAGACGCGACGGTTGCCGGTATTCTGGATTGGTTGAAAGGGTTGGGGGTGCAATAGCCGCCCTTGCCGTTTCCGATCGGAGCCGATGATGCGTAAACCGGCCAGTATGTGGAGCCTTGAGACGCTGGGCCGTGTGCGTCTGTCGCGGCATTTCTTCATGCGGGACTTTCTGTATTCCGAGATTGGCAATTTTCACGAACGCCAGAACATCCCCGACAACCCGGATCTGGCGATTGAGACCGGGCGCGCCTTTTGCCAGGCGCTGCTCGACCCGCTAGAGGAAACCTTTGGCCGAATAGCAGTGCGGTCCGGTTATCGGTCGCCGTCGCTGAACCAATTCGGCAATGAAAACAAAATGAACTGCGCGCGTAACGACAACCCTTTGGAATGTCACATCTGGGATCGCGGCGAGGGCGCGGCGCGGATTGCCGGGGCCTCGATTGTGATCCTGTGGTTTGCCGACCAATACGAACAGGGGCGCGATTGGCGCGATCTGGCGTGGTGGATGCATGATCATCTGGACTATTCCGAGATCTGGTTCTTTCCCAAACTCTGCGCTTTCAACCTTGTCTGGCGGCCTACGCCGATACGTCGGATCGACAGCTATATCGCGCCCCGCGGATGCCTGCTGCGGCCCGGAGCCGAGCCTGAGGAAACACTGGCAGCCCGGCAGGCCCGATATGCTGATTTTCCCAGTTTTCGCGGCATCACCTACCCGTGAAGTTTCGCTTGCCCGGTCGCGGCAAAACTCTCATTCTGGGGGAAAACGAAGGGGTTCGGATATCCGAACTGATGGAGGCCCCGCGTGATCGAGCCGCTGGTGTTGTTACCTGGTTTTATGTGTGACGCTCGACTGTTTCGCCCGCAGATCGACGTGCTGTCGCGCGAACGGGCCGTGACGGTTGCCCCCATTTCACTGGGAGAGCGGGTCGAAGAAATTGCATCGAGCCTATTGGATCAGTTGCCGCATCGGTTTGCGCTGGCGGGGCTTGCGCTGGGCGGTGTGGTTGCGTTGGAAATCATGCGGCGCGCACCGGATCGGGTGTCGCGCCTGTGTCTGATCTCGACCGATGCGCAGGCTGACACGCCGCAAATCGCGGCTGCACGCGAAGACCTGATCATTGGGGCGCAGGCGGGGCGACTGGATGAGGTGATGCGCAAGGTCGTGGGCTCGGACGCGCTGGCGCCGGGTCCGCAACGGATCCCGATCCTGAACGACCTGCTTGCGATGGCGGGTGATCTGGGCCCCGAGGTTTTTGTGCGGCAGATGCGTGCCTTGCAAAGGCGACCGGACCAGCAAAGCACCCTGTGCCGGATCAAAACGCCCAGTCTGGTCTTGGGGGGAAAGCATGACACGCTGACCCCTGCGCGCAAACTCGGCTTTATGGCAGATATGATCCCGAACGCAGATTTGCACTTATTGGACAATGCAGGGCATTTGCCGACGTTAGAGGCACCGGGCGTTGTGACCAATGCGATGCAAAGCTGGCTTCAGGTGCCGTCCAGACCCCGCTACGGGTAAAGCGCGTCGCGTTCGGATTTGTCGATCAGTTTGGGGGGCACCGCAGGTTCGCCTGTCGCCGGGTCGAAAAACGGAGTTTTCTTCCAACTGCCGGACAGGCGGGATTTGGCGACACGTCGAACCAAGCCGATGATGGCCGGGCCAAGCCCCTCGTGCTTTTGCTTGCCGTTGGGTTGGGGAATGAACCCGCGCGTTGTGATCGGACCAAGGGCCGAGTTATCTGCGATCCGGGCGGCGATCACACCGGCAAATGGGAATTTTGGTCCGCGTGGTGTGGTCGCAAGCGGCACGTTGCAGCATTTGGCATACCAGCGCAACATGCCGTTGGGGCTGAGTTTCATTGCCGCCAGATGTTCATGGCCGGTTTCGATCACAAACTCTTCGGGGGCGATCTGGAAAACCTCAACTGGACCGGGGGCTGGGTCGGGCTGACCGAAATACAACTGGGCCGCGCGGCAATCATGGCAAAAGCACTCGGCATGCGTGGCGAGGCGCGCACCGTCACGCGTGATGCGGCCCGTCAGCTTGCCGCACTGGCAGGAAAAGGCGAGATCGGTTGCGTCGCTCTCGCCCATATCAATCACGCGACCTTGTTTCGGTTCGCGGCGCGGCGCTGTGGTTTGCGGCTGTTTTCATTCATAAAATCAATCACAAGCGGGCGAATGTTGTCGCGCCAGCTGCGCCCCGCAAAGATGCCATAATGGCCTGCGCCGGGCTCGACATGGCTGGCCTTTTTGCTGTCCGGCAGGCCGGTGCACAGGTCCAGCGCCGCGATGCACTGACCGGGGGCCGAGATGTCATCATTTGCGCCTTCGACGGTTTTCACGGCAACATCGGTGATCTTGCTCATATCGACCTTGTGACCGGCCACAACAAATTCGTTGCGCGCAATCTCGCGGTTTTTGAAGACACGCTCGACCGTGGACAGATAGAATTCGGCGGTCATGTCCATGACGGCCAGATATTCATCGTAAAAGCGGTTATGCGCGTCGTGGTCCGAGGCCTCATCCCGGATCACTCGCTGGATCTGGTCCGAAAAGGCTTTGGAGTGTCGCTCGGCATTCATCGACATGAACGACGCCAGTTGCAGCAGGCCCGGATAGACCATGCGACCAACGCCCTTGTACTTGAACCCGACCCGCTGGATCATGGTTTCTTCCAACTGACCCATTGTCACCCTGCGGCCGAAATCCGTGACATCGGTGGGCGTCGCATCCGGATCGACCGGGCCGCCAATCAGGGTCAGAGTGCTGGGCTGCGCCTTCGGTTCCAGCTCGGCCAGATAGGCTGTTGCGGCCAGCGTCAGCGGCGCGGGCTGGCAAACAGCGACGACATGGGTATCAGGCCCCAGCTCTTTCATAAAATCGACAAGGTAGAGGGTGTAATCCTCGACATCGAACTTGCCTGCAGACACGGGAATGTCGCGCGCGTTATGCCAATCGGTGATGTAGACCTCACAATTGACCAACAGACTTTTGACCGTGGAGCGCAGCAATGTTGCATAGTGACCGGACATCGGCGCAACCAGAAGGACCTTCCGCTGTTGCTTTTCCCGCCCGTTTACCTTGAAATGGATGAGATCGCCAAAAGGGCGTTCCAGAACAGTGGTAATGTCGACAAGATGATCTTTGCCGTCCTCGCAGGTGAATGTACGGATACCCCAGTCAGGTTTCACGACCATGCGCTGGAAGGTCCGCTCGGTCACCTCGCCCCAGGCGGCCATCCAGCTGAAGGCCGGGTTCGGAACCATCGCAAACAGGGGGTAAGAGGCCATCGCGCTGGCGGTAGAACCAAGCCATTGGTTCGTGTTGCGCATGGTCTCCATCAGGTCGTAGGTCATCATATAGCGCATGGAAGCTGCCTCCGGCGTGTAAGGCTAAGAGTTTTGGACCATTCGCCGCTTTGCCCCCCGACACCCACGACGTTATTCTGCATAGCAGCGAGGTTAGGGGGATATTGTTAAAATGACAACAAGTGAAGACCAAATGCCTGACGTGACTGAAGAACATATTGAACGCCTTAAAGAAAATATGGACAAGGTCGAGACGCTGTCCAAGCGCCTGATCGAGATTATGGCGACAAAGAAGACCCATACCCCCGCTTTGGATGGTCCGAATCAAGAGCTTTTCGCAAGAGCAGCAACCGCCTACTGGGCCGAGGCGTGGCAAAATCCCGCCAAGCTGCTGGAACAGCAAATCGAATATTGGGGAAAATCGGTTCTGAACTTCGCCGAGGCGCAGCAGGCACTGGCCACGGGTGAGGTCGAGGACGAGGAAAATGCGCCCGGAGACAAGCGTTTCTCGAACCCGATGTGGGAAACCAACCCCTATTTTCGCCTGATCCGCCAGCAATATCAGACAAACGCGCAGGCTATTGCGCAGGCTGTCGCCTCGGTCGACGATCTGGGCGACAAGGACAAGCGGCGGTTGCAGTATTTCTCGCAACAGATTGTCGACATGATGGCCCCGACCAATTTCCTTGCGACAAATCCTGACGCTTTACAGAAGGCCGTCGAAACAGAAGGGCAGTCGCTGGTTCAGGGGCTCGAAAACCTTGTTTCGGATCTGGAGGCCAATGATGGAGAGTTGGTCGTGAAGCTGGCCGACGAGAACGCGTTTGAGGTTGGCGGCAATCTGGCCACCACTCCGGGCGAAGTGGTCTATCGCAACCGCATGATGGAGCTGATCCAGTACAAGCCTGCGACTGAGACGGTTTACGAAACGCCCGTGGTGCTGTTCCCGCCCTGGATCAACAAGTTCTATATCCTGGACCTGAAGGCGCAGAACAGCCTGATCAAGTGGATCACGGAACAGGGCTATACACTGTTTGTCGTCAGCTGGGTCAACCCGGATGAAAGCTATGCCGAAACCGGCATGGAAGATTACATTCAGGATGGCTTTCTGACGGCGATCGAAGAGGCCAAGAAGATCTGCAAGGTCAAGCAGGTCAACGCAATCGGCTATTGCATCGCCGGCACCACGCTGAGCCTGACGCTGTCCCTATTGAAGCAGCGCGGTGACAAATCGGTAAAGTCCGCCACGCTGTTCACGGCCCTGACCGATTTCTCGGATCAGGGGGAATTCACCCCGTTCCTGCAAAACGACTTCATCGACGGGATCGAGGAAGAAGTGAACAAAGAGGGCGTTCTGCGGTCCTGGATCATGGCGCGCACGATGTCCTTCCTGCGATCCCGGGATCTGGTTTATGGACCTGCCATTCGCAGCTACATGATGGGCGAGATGCCCCCGGCCTTCGATTTGCTGTATTGGAACGGGGACGGTGCGAACCTTCCGGCAAAGATGGCCGTCGATTACTTGCGCGGCCTGTGCCAGCGGAACGAGTTTGCGGGCGACGGGATCGAATTGCTGGGCCATAAGCTGAAGGTCAGCGACGTCGACGTTCCGCTGATGGCGATCACATGCGAGACCGATCACATTGCCGCCTGGAAAGATTGCTATCGCGGCGTGCAGAAAATGGGCTCACGCTCGAAGACATTTGTGGTTTCGGAATCCGGTCACATTGCGGGCATCGTCAATCCGCCCAGCAAGAAGAAATACGGCCACTACACCAACCCCGAGATGAAGGTGGATTCCGACACCTGGTTGAAAGAGGCGGATTTCCACGAAGGGTCCTGGTGGCCGATGTGGGAGGCATGGCTGAAAAAGCGGTCCGGCAAGCAGGTACCGGCGCGTGACACGGGCGATTCGGATCATCCTGCCCTTGCACCGGCCCCCGGAACCTACGTTGTGGCCAATCCAAACGCCTGATTTCATTTTGAAACTAAAATTTTCTGCATTGCAGCAAAAAATACTTGCAATGCTGCAATGCAGAAACCATATTGTCCTCAAGCTGATGAAAGCCGGGGTGGGCCCGGTTCGGCAAAAAGGATTAGGACAATGGCAAAGACCCAAGACTTTACCGCGATCATGAAAGACGTCATGGGCGCATTTCCGGTAGACACCACCGCAATGGAAGGTGCCTTCAAATCGACCGCAGCCCTGAACGAAAAGCTGTCGGGCGTTGCACTGGACGCGGCTGAGAAATCGGCCGAGATCTCGAACAAATGGACCAAGGACACCCTGGCCAAGCTGAGCGAGATGTCCAAAGCAAAGGCAGAGCCTGCTGACTACGCCAAAGCGGCAACCGATTTCGCAAGCGCGTCGGCTGAAGTTGCAGCTGAAAACCTGGCCGCTTTCGCAGAAATCGCGAAAAAAGTTCAGACCGAAACCGTCGAGCTGCTGATGGCCGCTGGCAAAGACGCTGCTGAAGAAGCAACCGCAGCTGTCAAGAAAGCCACCAACGACGTGACGACTGCTGCAAAGAAAGCAGCCGCCGCCAAGTAAGAACGGCCGCGACAGGCACCTTATCCTCCCTACAGGTGCAATCGCGTTGGGCAGGTCCATTGACCTGCCCTTTCTTTTTGTGCTGCAGTCGCATAACCTGCGCTGCAACGCATCATCCTTGGGGAGGGTACAAGGTGTCGGACCAAGAAAAACCGCTATTGATCAAGCGCTACGCCAGCCGTCGGCTGTATAACACTGAGACCAGCGATTACGTGACGCTCGAAGACATTGCGGGGTTCATTCGGGACGGGCGCGAAGTTCAGATCATCGACCTGAAAACCGGCGACGACCTGACCCGTCAATATCTACTACAAATCATCGCAGAACATGAAAGCCGGGGCGAGAATGTGCTGCCGGTCAATGTGCTGAATGATCTGGTGCGCAGCTATATGGTGCCG
This sequence comes from Ruegeria sp. C12, assembly GCF_056537745.1. Classification (NCBI taxonomy): domain Bacteria; kingdom Pseudomonadati; phylum Pseudomonadota; class Alphaproteobacteria; order Rhodobacterales; family Roseobacteraceae; genus Ruegeria; species Ruegeria sp. C12. The sequence goes on along the minus strand of NZ_JBQFSA010000005.1, from coordinate 204,392 downwards.
GGCGGGGGTATGATGCCTCAGTTCCTGCAAAGCTCGTTCGAGATGCTGCGCGAAAGCCAAAGCAAGATGATGGAAAACATGAACGCCATGAATCCGATGTCGCAGATGCCGGGGTTCGACGCGTTGCAGGCGCAGCAGCAGGCGTTTCTGAAAGCCATGACCGGTGGTCTGTCCGGCGGCTGGTCCGGACCGGATAAGGAAGAAGAAAAGCCTGAGGCCAAGGAAGATCTGGACGATATCAAAAAGCAACTGGCCGAGCTGCAGAACAAGCTGTCCAAGTTGAACTGATACCACTGTCAGACAAAGCAAGGCCCGCATCGCGCGGGCCTTTTTCGTGTCAGGTGCCGTACACCGGAACCGGGCCCGTCACCTCACCGACCGAGGCCAGAAGGATGTCGGCGATCACATCCAACTCCTCGCGCGTCAGGCGGACGGGAAGGCGCACATCGCAGGCTTTCATCAGCATGTCGCGGGTCTGGGGCAGATCGAATGTTTCGGGAAGGAACTGCCAGTTCCAGAAGGCGCGGGCGTTGTTCTCGCTCAGACCAAAAACCTGAACCTTGACGCCGCGCGCGTCCGAGGCGGCGGCAAAGGCGCGGATCTCGTCCTCATCCAGCCCGACCAGATTGAACTGGATCGAATCCGGCGCGCGACGTTCGGGCGCCAACGGGGCAGGGACGTTGATATACGGAGAACCGTTCAGGCGCTCGGCCACATAGTCGTGGTTCGCCAGCCCATCTTTCACCCGACGCGCCAGTTCCGGCAGTTGCGGACGGATCACGGCGGCGCTGAGGTTGCTCATCCGCAAGTTATACAGCGGCAACTGGTTCTGCCAGCGGGCAAAGGCCTGCTCCAACTCGGGCGAGTTATCGCCGCGCGGGATTTTGTGTTTCTTCCAGTTGCTCTCATACGCGCCGGACATGATCACGCACCGGGCCACCAGATCAGCATCGTCGGTGATCAGAATCCCGCCTTCGCCTGCATTAATCATCTTGTAGGACTGGAACGAGAAGCAGCCGATCTTGCCGATGGTTCCGATGTTGCGACCGTGCCATGTGGTGCCCAGCGAATGGGCGGCGTCTTCGATCACCGGAATGTCGCGCGCGTCACACAGCTCCATGATCGCGTCCATATCCGAGGTTTGGCCGCGCATATGGCTGATGATGACGGCCTGCACATTGTCCAGCTTGGCTGCGAAATCAGCCATGTCGATGCGATAGTTCTCGGCCACTTCGCACAGAACCGGAATGCAATCCGCATGCACGACCGAGGAGGGCACCGCCGCAAAGGTGAAGCCCGGAATCAGCACCCGCGCATCGCGGGGCAGACCCAGCGCCTTCAGTGACAGAAACAAAGCCGCCGAGCAGGACGAAACCGCCAGCGCGTATTTCGAGCCCAGAAGTTCGGCAAATTCCGCCTCCAGCAGTGCGACCGGCGCATCCTGTGGTGCGGTATAGCGAAACAGGTCGCCTGATTGCATCAGGGCATCGATGGCATCTCGTGCAGTAGCGGGGATGGGTTCGGCGTCGTGGACGTTGGGGGGCAGCGTCATATTTGGATTTCCCGAATTCTAACTTTCGTTTATTTAAATCAAGCGCGCAGCCCGTGCCAAGCCCCCAATCGCCGGATCGGCAAAATTTCACCAAACTGTCGCAATGGAAAATGGGGTCAGATGCCCAGCCGGTCCCGCATCGCATACCAGGTCATCGCCAGCACCAGCAGCGGGCTGCGCAGGGCGGGGCCACCGGGGAAAGGCAAGGCGGGTACGCGGGCCAATGTATCGAACCCTTCGGCCTGTCCCAGAATGGCCAGAGCCATCAGTTGACCCGCATGAGTCGCAGTCCCGACCCCGTGGCCGGAATAGCCGGAGGCTGACAAAATATTGGGCGCAACCCGCGCAAGATACGGCATCCGGCGCATCGTAATCGCAAGCGTGCCGCCCCAGGCAAAATCGATTTTGACGTCCCGGAGATGCGGGAAAATCTCGGTCATCGGTTTGCGCACCGTCGAGGCGATGTCGGACGGAAACCGATACCCATAGCTTTCACCGCCGCCAAACAACAACCGCCCATCCGCGCTGAGGCGGAAGTAATTCACCACAAATTTCGTATCCGCAACGGCAACGTCCTGAGTGAGCACGCGCGCGGCGTCGTCCCCCAACGGCTCGGTCGCGGCGATGAAGTTGTTGATCGGCATAACCCGCGCGGCCACCTTCTGGTTCAACGCACCGAGATAGCCGTTACAGGCCAGAATGACGTTCCGGGCGCGAACCGCGCCATGCTGGGTGCGGACCAAGGCGGGGTCGCCTTCGTCGATCCCCAGAACCTCGGTGCCTTCAAAAACGCGCGCGCCTGCCATATGCGCCGCCTTTGCCAGCCCAAGCGCATAGTTCAACGGATGCAGATGCGCCGCGCCCCTGTCCAGATAGCCGCCTTTGTAGGTGGGTGAAGGGCACAGCGCATGCCCCGCCTCTTCGTCCAGCAACTCGATCTGGTCATAGCCATACCGGTCCGACAAATGGGCAGCGTGGTCATGCAGGTCGTTCTGTTCCGCAACTGACAACCCAAGCCCCGCAACGCCGGGTTTCAGATCGCAATCAATCTTGTGCTTCGCGATCAGGGACTTGACCAGATCCTTAGCGTCTTCGGCCAGATCCCACAGCTTGGCGGCATCGTCCAGCCCGACCAGCCGTTCCAGATCTTCCTGATCCATCCTCTGCGCGCTGCCCAACTGCCCGCCATTGCGGCCTGAGGCTCCGAACCCGACACGGTGCGCCTCAAGCAGCACCACATCCATCCCGGCTTCGGCCAGATGCAGCGCGGCCGACAACCCTGTATAGCCGCCGCCAACGATACATACATCGGCGCGGGCCTCGCCCTCAAACGCCGGGAACGGCTCCAGCGGATTTGCGGTCGCGGCGTACCAGCTTGCCGGATACTCGGCCTTGCGGTCATTGGAGTAGAGCAGATTCATCTTCTTCTCGTTCCAAATACGGATATCCCGAACGCCTCAACAGGCTCAGACGTTCAGCAAAAGATGCTCACGCTCCCAGGGGGAGATCACCTGCAGGAACTCCTCATACTCGGCCCGTTTTACGATACCGTAGACGCGGGCGAATTCGGGGCCCAGAATGTCATGCAACTCGGTGGCCTCGTCGAACAGATCCAGCGCGTTGCCCATGACCTGAGGGATGTCGCCGTCGCCTTCATACGCGTCGCCATAGAACTGACGGCGGGGGCGTTCCTGTTGGATTAGCCCCAGATACCCGCAGGCCAGCGACAAAGCGATGCCCAGATACGGGTTGCAATCCATCCCGGCGATGCGGTTCTCGATGCGCCGCGCCTCGGGGCCCGACAGGGGCACGCGAATGCCGGTGGTGCGGTTGTCCCGCGCCCACTCCAGATTGATCGGCGCAGCGTGGTCTTTGACGTAGCGGCGATAGGAATTCACGTAAGGCGCCATCACCGCCAGACCAGCGGGCAAATGGCTCTGCAGCCCTGCGATGAAGTGATAAAACGCATCCGTCTCACCGCCTTGCGGGCCGGAAAAGATGTTCTGACCCGTTTCAATATCTGTGATCGAGTGATGGATGTGCATGGCCGAGCCGGGCTCATCCTCAATCGGTTTTGCCATGAAGGTGGCGAAACAGTTGTGGCGCAGGGCGGCCTCGCGGATCAGGCGTTTGAAATAGAACACCTCATCGGCCAGCTTGACCGGATTGCCGTGGCGCAGGTTGATCTCCAACTGTCCCGCGCCGCCTTCCTGAGTGATGCCGTCGATCTCGAACCCCTGATGCTCCGCGAAATCATAGATGTCGTCGATCACTGGGCCGAATTCATCCACCGCAGTCATGGAATAGGCCTGCCGGGCGGCAGCCGGACGTCCAGACCGGCCCATCATCGGCTCGATTGATTGGGCGGGGTCGACATTGCGGGCGACCAGAAAGAATTCCATCTCGGGCGCGACGACAGGTTTCCAGCCTTTGTCGTGATACATCTGCACAACGCGTTTCAACACGTTGCGGGGGCTGTAGGGGATGGGCTCTCCGTCCCTGTCATAGGCGTCGTGGATCACTTGCAAGGTCCAGTCACCGGTCCAGGGTGCGGCAGATGCGGTCGTGAAATCCGGTTTCAGGATCATGTCCCGTTCGATGAACCCGTCCTCGCCCGCAGCCTCACCCCAGCCGCCCGTGATGGTCTGGTAGAAGATACTGTCGGGCAGGTGGAAATAGGATTGGCGGGCAAATTTCGAAGCCGGAACGGCCTTGCCCCGCGCGATACCGGGCAGGTCCGAGATAATGCATTCCACTTCGTCCAGCCGGTGCCCGTCGATATAGTTCTGCGCGGCCTGCGGTAAGTCGTCTGTCCAATCGGCCATCAGTCCCTCGCTTTCTTCAGGAAATCTGCCATGACCTGCGCGATCCGGGCATTATGATCCGGCGCGGTTTGCCGGTTTGCGGCGGCTTGCAACAGATCATCGGGCACCACGCCCTTGCCGCGCGTGCGCATCAGGCCCGAAACGAAGTCGTTAGTGAACTCGGGGTGGGCCTGAACCGTCCAGATCTGATCGCCATAGCGCAGCATCGCGTTCTGGCAGAAGTCGTTGTGCCCAGTGACCTCGGCCCCGTCCGGCACCGCGACAACCTGATCCTGATGCCAGGCGTTCAGCCAGACTTTTTCGCCGTCATAGTCATATTCTGTGCGCCCCACGGCCCAGCCGCCATCGAATTTCCGGACGGTTCCACCCAAGGCCTGCGCGATGATCTGGTGGCCGAAACACACGCCCACAAGCGGTTTACCGCTTTGATGGATTTCGCGGATCAGCGCCTCAAGCCGGGGGATCCACGGCAGATCCTCATACGCGCCATGGCGCGAGCCGGTGATCAGCCAGCCTTCGGCGTCGTCTGCACCGGTCGGGAAGATTCCATCAACGACGGGGTGGCTTTCAAAATCCAGCCCGTGCCCGTCCAGCAGGTCGGGAAAGAGTGAATCGTAATCCCCAAATGTCTCCCGAAGCGCATCAGGGGTGTGGCCGGTCTGTAGAATGCCGATTTTCATAGGTCACCAAATTTGATCAAATTCAGAAATACCCGAGTCCCACTCGGCGGGCAAGGGGTCAGACTGCTTCGAGGTAACTCAGCCAGTGCTGATCTTCGGGACGGTCCGCAAAGCGCGCGATTTCCTGCCGCTTGGTCATTGCCATGTTGCGGATCAGTTCGGCCGGGAACAGGCGCGTCATCAGCGGGTCCGTTTCGAACGCGTCGATGGCTGCCGCCCAACTGTCTGCCAGTTGCGGCAAGCCGTCAATCTCGTATGCGTTTCCGGTGATCGGGGCGGGGGGCGTCAGGCCGTCTTCAATCCCCAGCAGCGCCGCGCCAAGGACAGCGGTCAGCATCAGATAAGGGTTGATGTCGCCCCCGGCCACGCGGTGTTCGATCCGCCGTGCCGCCGGGGCACCGCCCGGAATGCGAATGGCTGCGGTTCTGTTTTCATAGGCCCAGCTTGCCCCCGTCGGGGCATGCGCGCTGGGCACAAGCCGGGTGTAGGAGTTCCCGTGCGGCGCAAAAATCAGGGTGCTGGCGGGCATAGCGGCAAGGCATCCGGCGACTGCAGCGCGCAGCAGATAGGTGCCTTGGGGCCCGCCATCGTCAAAGATGTTCTGGCCGTTCTGGTCAAGGACTGAGAAATGCACATGCATCCCGTTTCCGGCGTCATTAGCGTAAGGCTTTGACATGAAGGTCGCGGCAAACCCGTGTTTGCGCGCCAATCCTCGTGTCAAACCCTTGAAAAGCCATGTATCATCGGCGCAACGCATGGCGTCCTGATGGTTCAGGTTGATTTCGAACTGGCCGATCCCGCTTTCGGAAATGGCGGTCTGCGCAGGAATGCCCATTGCCGCGCAACCGTCGTAGAGGTCGTTGAAGAACGCCTCGAACGCGTCCATTTCCGCGATGGACAGGACCGCCTCGTCCGCCAGACGGTGACCTGTCACCGGGTTGATCGGTGGCTGAGGCTGAGGGCCTGAGGCGTCCAGCAGCGTGAACTCCAACTCGGTCGCGGCGACCACGGACCAGCCGCGCTGTGCATAGCGCGACAGGATGGTCCCCAGCGCGTGGCGCGGGTCGCCCGCAAAGGGCGTGCCGTCATCGTCATAAAGGCTCATGGGCACCAGGGCCGTTTCGGCGTTCAGCCACGGGACCGGAACCGCGCCGCGTTCAGTTGGCAGCAACACGCCGTCGGCGTCGCCGGTTTCAAACACCAGCGGGCTGCCTTCGATATCCGCGCCCCACAGGTCGACATTCAGGGCGGAAAACGGCATCCGAACCGCGCCCTTTGCCAGCTTGTCCGCATAGGCAGGTGGCACGCGCTTGCCCCGCATCTGCCCGTTGAGATCACAGGCCGCGACGCGGAAATTGTGAAGGGCATTCAGGTCCATCGGGGCCTCCGTTCCTCGGGTTATCCGAGATGTATCGAAGGCATGTGCGCTTGTCACGAAATTTGATCAAATTTTTTCTGGCCGGAAAAATGATATGCCGCGCCGAGTCAGTACGACCCGGCGCGGCGTATTGCGGATCAGGCGAAGCTGACCCCGTTTTCAGCCATCGGAAGCTCGGCCACCAGATTGCCCGACATTGCGCGAATAGCGTTGGCCAGGGCAGGGGCCGAGGGCGGCGTTCCGGGCTCACCCACGCCAGTTGGTGCTTCGGCAGACGGCACGATATGGACGTCGATCGCGGCAATATCGCCGATCCTCAGCGGCTCGTAATCGGGGAAGTTGAACTGATCCACCGCTCCGCTGGTCAGGGTGATCTGGTCGCGCATGACGTGCCCGATCCCGTATCCGATGCCACCTTCCATCTGGGCGCGCACAACATCCGGGTTCACGGCAATACCGCAATCGACGGCACAGGTGACCTTTTCGATCTTGATACCGCTGTCCGGATCGCCCGAAACCTCGACCACTTCGGCCGCGTAAGACCCGAAGGACTTGTGGACTGCAATCCCTTGGGACCGACCCTCTGGCGCGTTGCCCCAACCCGCTTTTTCGGTCGCCAGCTTCAAGACGGCGGCCTTGCGCTGCTGGTCCGCGTTGCTGGTGTCGGACAGATGCGCCAAACGGAACTCGACCGGGTCGCGCCCTGCGGCTTCGGCCACCAGATCCATCATGGTTTCCATCGTGTAAGCGGTGTGCGTATGACCCACCGAGCGCCACCACAGAACCGTGGTTGCCTTCGGCGTGTCCGTCAGACCCACCGCCATGCCGGGGATCGAATAGGGGCTGTCCGAAACACCCTCGACCGAGCTGTGGTCGATGCCGTCATGCACCAGAACCGCCTCGAACGGAGTGCCCTTGATCACGGATTGACCTGCGATCTGGTGCTGCCAGCCGACGATGTTGCCGTCGGCGTCCAGACCCACACGAACCTTGTGACCAAAGGCAGGGCGGTAGTACCCGCTGCGAATGTCATCCTCGCGCGTCCAGACCAGCTTGACCGGGCGCGAGCGGTCGGTGACGACAAAGGCCAGCGCAGCCTCGACCTGATAATCCGCGTCCGGTGTTGCGCGGCGACCGAAAGACCCGCCTGCCAACATGGTTTTGATGTGGATCTTCTCGGGCGGCAGTTGGAAGATCTGCTGATAGGCCATATGCGGCCCGGTCGGCATCTGCGCGCCGTCATGCAGGACGATGTCACCCTCTGCCGTCTGCTCGATGGTGCAGTTCAGCGGCTCCATCGGTGCATGGGCCAGCAGCGGGAAGTAGAAGGTCTTTTCGACAACCTTGTCTGCCCCGTCGATGGCGGCTGCCACAGCGGCGACGTCAGCCTTGTTCACGTTATATGCGGGTTCAGCATCCAGCGCCGCCATGATCTCGGCCTTGATCTGGTCCGAGTCGCGGGTTTCAGCGCCGGACAAATCCCATTCGACCTCCAACGCATCGCGTGCCTGAATCGCGGCCCAGGTGTTTTCTGCATACACGGCAACACCCGCCTGATTGGGCAGCACGGCGGCGTTGATATAGCCTTTGACCTCTTTCGACGCGCTGTCGTCAAAGCCAAGGGCGATGCTGCCTTTCGATTCCGGGCGCTTGATCATGGCGACCATCTGATTGGGCAGGTGAACGTCCATGGCATACATCGCCTGACCGTTGCCCTTGATGGCCGAATCCTTGCGACGAACGGCGTCATTACCGATCAACCGGAAATCGGACGGGTCTTTCAGGCGGGGTTCAGCGGGGGCCTCTAACTGAGACGCGGCGGCCACGAATTCAGCGATGGGCGCCGACTTGTCGCCTGCCTGCACGATGCCTTCCTCGATGGTGATGCCCGACGCGTCCACGCCCCAGCTTTGTGCGGCAGCGTTGATCAGCATCTCACGCGCCGCAGCCCCGGCCTGACGATATTGCAGCCACGAATTCGCCATCGCGGTGGACCCGCCAGTGCCCTGGAACGGGCCGAACAGAAGGTTGTTGTAGACATTCGGATCGGACGGGGCGAACTCATACTCGATCTGGTCCATGGTCAGGCCGATTTCCTCGGCGATCAGCGTCGGCAGACCGGTTGCAGGGCCCTGACCTTTTTCAAAGTGCTTTACGATAGCCGTCACGGTGCCATCGGCATCGATTTTCACAAACGGGTTGAACGTCGCGGTCTCGGACGAGGCCGCCGCCAGCGCACCATCGGGTCGGGCACCAACCAGAAGCACGGCACCAGCGGCAGCAGCGCCTTTCAGAAATCCACGGCGAGAGGTGTTGATGGTCATGATCAGGCCTCCAGAATTTCGGATGCGCGCTGGATACCGGCGCGGATGCGTTGATAGGTGGCGCAGCGGCAGGCGTTGCCAGCCATGTAGTCGTCGATTTCTTCAACTGACGGCTTGGGGTTTTCAGACAGCAGCCCAACCGCAGACATCACCTGACCGGATTGGCAATACCCGCATTGAACGACATCAAGTTCAACCCAGGCCTGTTGAACAGCAGCGCCGATTTTGTCATCGCCAATGGCTTCGATTGTGGTGATCTCGGCACCTTCGACATCTTCGACATAGGTTTGGCAGGACCGAACGGGTTCACCATCCAGATGCACGGTGCACGCGCCGCACGAGGCGACACCGCAACCAAATTTGGTTCCTGTCAGCTTCAGCTCATCACGGATCACCCACAAAAGGGGCGTGCCGGGTTCGGCGTCGACCGTGTGGGTCTGGCCGTTCAGTTTCAAAGTAAGGGTCATAGGGGGACTCTCCTGTTGGCTAATTACCTGAGTCGGTAAACTGGCGCGTTTACAAGTGGCATAATTTTCGCGACCTGTAAACTGGTGAGTTTACGAAGGGTTTGACCCGCGCCGGTCAATGGGTCTATAGCTCGGGTATGAACGAATGCAGCGCCCCGAATGCGTCCAAATACGCACAGATCATCGATGCTGCCGTGGCCGAGTTTCTGGAAAAAGGGTTCGCCGCGGCCAGTATGGATCGCATTTCGGCCAAGGCCGAAGTGTCCAAGCGCACGCTGTATAAGTATTTCGAAAGCAAGGAGAACCTCTTCCGCTCCATCGTGGTGGAACTGTCAAACAGGTTCGCGGAAGTGGTCGAGATGAAGTACGAAAAGGGCCGCGATATACGCGCGCAACTGACCGAGCTTGCCTGGGCCGAAGGCCGCATTCTGATGCTGCCGGATGTGATTGCGATGTCGCGCATGGTGATAAGCGAAACCCTGCGCAACCCATCCCTTGCGGTCGAGGCGCAGGGCAAGCTGGATAAAACAGCCGTGTTCTCGGACATGCTGCGCAATGCGGCGGAAGACGGTCAGTTAAAAATCGACAACCCCGATCAGGCCGGGAAAGAGTTTATCGGCTTGATCAAGGCCCGCGCCTTTTGGCCGATGCTGTTCAGCGGTTCGGTCCTGAGCCAATCTGAAATGGCCGAAACGATCGAGAACAGCGTCGATATGATGATCAGCCGCTACGGCATCGAGACCTGACACACACCGTGAACGACGGGCGCGTCCACCATTTGTGCCGGCGATAGGCCTTGAGAATTTAGTCTAAAAACAATGGATTGACGACCGTCGCATGCGTCCGGCACCTGATGGTTTGGAAAATTTCCACCACCGGGTAAGATGAAATTGCATCTGCTCAAAGGAAATTTCTAGTGCCTTGGGGTGATTTGGTCGAACTTCTGGGGGGCTCAGCCATCATTCTGGCTGTACTTGCCGTGTTCTGGAAGGGTGACGACTGCATATCGAAAGAGTTCAGGGATGATCTGGCCGCCTGGCTGATATTGCTTAAGCCACCCCCCGGAAACAGCCCTGTCGTTCAATCCGTTTTGGCGATGTTCGAAAAGTTCTTCGGGGAACGGCACTTGAGCTGGAAATGCCTTAGCAGATCGTTTGTTCTCTCAGCCGTTTTCTTTTTCTCGGTGGTCTTACTGATGCGACTTTTCCTTCCGAACAGTCGACAACCATTGGGCGACGAAGAAATAACTGCGTCAAACATATTCATGCTCCTATTGGCAGGATTGCTTTTTAACGGGATCGGAGACTATCCGGCGCTTTACGTCACCAGAAAGGTCTTGCAGCAGAGTTTAAAAAAATCGATGTCGCTAAGCTGGGCAATATTCTTCGATCTGGTGTTCACAGCCCTCATCATTTTTGTCATCATATTAGTAATCATATGGCTGTTCACTCAGGCCTTCGGCGCCACGTCGTCCGGTCTGCTAAAAACCGCTTTTGTCTTTCTCTATGGGTTTTTGGGCGCATTTGGCTTTGATGCTGACGGCATTGACAGCCCCTTGGGCTTTGCCGTTCTTTTTACAGCTTTCATCACCAGCTTTTGGCTCTGGGCAGCTGCGCTTGGAACGCTGCTGATCCGCTTGCTGGCCCGCTCTGGCCCGATCCTTTCCGCGCTGCAATATGCGCTGCCAATCGAAGAGAAGCCTATCCGGTCAATGGGAATCGTCGGCTTTCTGGTCTTTTTTGCCTACCTGCTGATCACAATAGCTCTGTGATCAGTTTGAATGGCGGCAAGTTGGGTGCGCCGAATTGAAACCCATCCAACGCTATGGCTGAAAGATCAGGTTCGCGCACCGTTGAAGACCTGAAAGGTCGATAGTAATTCCAGACAAAGAAGTGCTAGACCGGGCCAGCCGGGTTTCGGCGGCAGGCGGGATGCAACTTGTACCCCGACCAAGACGGAGATTTGCTGTGACTGGCAAAGCAAAAACAGCAGCGCGTTTAAGCGTGGCACCGATGATGGACTGGACGGACCGCCATTGCCGGTATCTGCACCGGCTGCTTAGCCGCGAAACGTTGTTGTATACCGAGATGGTGACAGCCCCCGCACTGGTTCGGGGTGGGGCGCTGCATCTTCTTGAATACAGCCCGCAGGAACACCCGGTTGCCCTGCAACTTGGCGGCTCGGACCCGCAAGAGCTGGCGCAGGCGGCGCGGCTTGGGGCGGATGCTGACTATGATGAGATCAACCTGAATTGCGGCTGCCCCTCGGACCGTGTGCAATCGGGAACCTTCGGGGCCGTGTTGATGCGAGAGCCCGCGCGCGTTGCCGACTGCGTGGCTGCGATGCGCGAGGCTGTGGATGTTGACGTCACGGTCAAATGCCGGATCGGGGTGGATGATCAGGACCCGCAAGAGGTTCTGCCCGAGTTTCTGACCCAAATCCGGGCCGCAGGCTGTGATCGGGTCACGATCCACGCGCGCAAGGCGTGGTTGCAGGGTCTCAGCCCCAAGGAAAACCGGGATATCCCGCCTCTCGACTATGATCTGGTGCATCGGATGAAGGCTGAATTTCCGGACATGCATGTCTCGATCAATGGGGGCATCACCTCATTGAACGAAGCGCGTGTGCATCTGGATGCCGGTTTGGATGGGGTCATGATCGGTCGGGCTGCCTATCATCAGCCCACGGATATTCTGGCCGAAGCGGATGTTCAGATTTACCAGACCGGAACCCCGTCAGACCCGATTGCAGTCGTTCAACAAATGGTGCCTTATGTCGAACGCCACCTTGCCAATGGTGGGCGTTTGCACCAGATCACGCGACATATGCTTGGCCTGTTTGCCGGGCGTCCGGGGGCCAGAGCATGGCGGCGGGCCTTGTCCGAAGGTGCGGTGAATGAAGGCGCCGGGCCCGAGGTGATGCTGCAAGCGCTGGACCGCGTCGCACCCTTGGCCGAGGCCTGAACGAGTAACACCGGCCCGCGCCGGTATTTTTGGGGGAAAGATGCCCGAGACGATGTTGCTGGCCCAAATGCTGGGTCTTTTGCTTGTGATCGGGGCGTTTGCCGGGGTGCTGGCAGGGCTGTTGGGGGTCGGGGGTGGCATTGTTCTGGTACCCGCGTTCTTCTACGCCTTTCAGACGCTTGGCTATGGCGGCCCGCAATTGATGCAGCTGTGTCTTGCCACGTCGCTGGCAACCATAATCGTGACCTCCATCCGATCTGTTCTGGCCCATAACAAGAAGGGCGCGGTGGACTGGGACATCCTGCGCGGCTGGGGGCCGGGGATTGCTGTCGGTGCGATTGTCGGTGTTCTGGTGGCGTCGGCCCTGCGGACCGAGGCGCTGCAGGCCCTGTTTGGCGTTCTGGGTATGGTGATCGGTGCCTATCTGGGCCTTGGCAAATCCGAATGGCGCTTGGGCGATGCGATGCCAAAGGGCGTGAAACGCGCGGCGCTGTCGCCCTCGGTCGGGTTTCTGTCCGTGCTGATGGGCATCGGCGGCGGCAGCTTTGGTGTCCCGTTGATGAGCCTTTACAACACGCCCATTCACCGCGCCGTCGCAACCGCGGCGGGGTTTGGCGTGATTATTGCCGTCCCATCGGTTCTGGGCTTCCTTTTCCTTGGCATCGCGGCCGAGCACCGACCGCCGCTGACGATCGGGGCCGTGAACCTTGTGGCCTTTGGAATTGTCGTGGCCATGACCATGATCACCGCGCCATGGGGGGTGAAGCTGGCCCACGCGATGGACCCGAAACCCCTGAAACGGGTCTTTGCGGTGTTCCTGACGCTGGTTGCGTTGAATATGCTGCGCAAGGCGCTGGGATGGTAGATGACTTCTGGTCCAAGGGCTGGGTCAAGTTCCCCTATGATCCCTTGCTGGCGGCATGGGTCGCTCATGTACTTCCGGTGGCCCGACAGTCCGTAGACGACCCGGCCTATGCCGAATGGCTGGATTGCGAGGGGACGTGGTTTGTGGGCGTGGATGCCTTGGCCAATGATGCGCAGGGCAGGGTCGGGCAATCGGGGCCTCTGACCGGGGTTGCGATGTCATTCATTCAGGATCACTACGGGAACCTGCCGCTGCATAGGGGGCAGGTCTCGGTCATCCAACCGGGCTATCCGCGTCCCCGACGCGGAGAGAGTGACGCCGCCGCGCGCTATCGCCGAAACCGGGATGCTGCGCATGTGGATGGGTTGCGCCCGATGGGTCCGGACCGCCGCCGCCGGGTTGATGAGCCTCACGCATGGATTCTGGGCATCCCGCTGACCGAAGCCAGCGAAGACGCCGCCCCAATGGTGCTGTGGGAAGGCAGCCATAAGCTGCTGGGCGACACGTTCCGGAACGCTTTGGCCGGGCACCCAAGGGACGGTCTGCACAAGGTCGATATCACCGACGCCTATCAGGCCGCGCGGCGAGAGGTGTTCGAAACCTGTCCCCGGATCGCTTTACCCGCCAAACCGGGCGAGGCGTATCTGCTGCATCGCCATTGCCTGCACGGGGTTGCAGCATGGGGCGACAGCGCCACCGCTGGCCCTGATGGTCGAATGATCGCCTATTTCCGCCCCGAGTTCACGGGGGGAGTGGCCGAATGGATCGAATCTCCGTAGTCTCCGCCCATTGATTTTTGGTGGAGAATTAGGGTCATGATTACAGTTCACAGAAATTCTGACGGCGCATTGATCGAAGTTGAACTGTCCGGTCAGGTCACCAGCACCGACTACTCTGAAACCCTTGTTCCCGCGATCGAGGCCGCATTGGCCGAACATGATACGGTCGGCCTGCTGGCCATCGTGCAGCCCGAATTCAAAGGGTATGACCTGGGGGCCGCGTGGTCGGACACCAAGCTGGGCCTGAGCCATTGGCGCGGCTTTGACCGGATTGGCGTGGTGGCCGATCAGGGATGGGTTCAGACCAGTGTCCGGCTGGCCGCCCCGATCCTGCCATGCCCTCTGCATGTATTCGAATTGGCCGAGCTAGAGGCGGCACGGCGCTGGATGCGGGAATCGCTGGGATCGATCCATGTCACCGATCTGGGTGGATCCTGCGTGCAACTGAGCCTTCTGGGAAAGCTGGACCCCGAAGAATACGCCAAGGCCGGGCGCGATCTGGACCTGCTTTTGCAGGATCGCGAGGGGTTCCGACTGCTTATTGACCTGCGCGAATTTGACGGGTGGCAGGGGCTGTCGGCATTGGCTGCGCATTTTCGTCTGGCCAGCGGCCATATCCGGATGCTGGATCGCGCGGCGATTGTCGGCAACAAGGCATGGCAGCAGATGGCGCAACGCGTCGCCAGTCACGTCCTTGGCACGCGCACGCAATTCTTCCCCTCGGAAGAGATCGAAAACGCCAAATCCTGGCTGTCTGCGGGCTGATTTCTGACCACATTTGATTCGAAAACGGGCCCAGCACCCGAAAAATGGCCTTTTGGGCCCCAGATATCGTCATTTTGTGACGTAAGGGAATTTGTTGGAATTTGTGGGGTTTAGTGTTTTCAACCTCAAAAACGAGGAAAATATGAGTGTTTTCCCCGTAAAAATGAAGTTTGCATTGATTAGCTCAGCCTCGTTGCCGCGGGTTGCCACTCACATTCAGCTACGTTCTTGAGCCGACCCTCGGAGCTCGGACGCGACCCGCGGCGACATCGATTATTTAATTCACTACAGGATGCTCGAAATGACGTTCAGGACTGTCTTAAATAAAATCTTTTCCGGAAACGGAGTTGTGCTGCCTTTGCCGGGTGATTTGGCCCGTGACGATCAACAAGGCCCGATCTCCGACCAGCCTCGGACAAGCCAGTCAGAGATCATCAATCTGTTTGCAGAAGAATTGCGCGGTCGGGAACCGATTCACAGCGCGACCGATGCCAAGGACGAGGACCGGCGCGTCAAAACGAACTAGGGGTTTAGGAACCGTTCAACCGGGCCGCCCGACCGCCGCGACGTTTTGCCAGGCGTGGCTTGCGGGCGGGCAGGTCTTCCATGATCTCGGCGCGTTCGCTGCTGTCCATCTTGGACCACCGGGTGATCTCGTCGATGGTGCGGTAGCAGCCGGTGCAGATCCTTTCGGTCGGGTGTACGACACAGATCTGGACACACGGGCTTTCAACCTCGTTCCGTTTCCAAACCATATTCGTCATCAGCGGTCTCCGACCAGTTATAGAAAGCGCAGCCTGTCCAGCGCTCCTTGCAGGATATAACCGGCTGCGACGTGGTCGATAACCTGTCCGCGACGTTTTCGTGTCGTATCCGCCTCGAGCAGTGCCTTTTCTGCCGCAACCGTGCTGAGCCGTTCGTCCCAGAACCCGATGGAGACGTCGGTCAGGCGCGACAGATTGCGGGCAAAGGCGCGGGTGGATTGGCACCTTGGACCCTCAGTCCCGTCCATGTTCTTAGGCAGGCCCAGAATGACGCCGCCAATCTCGCGATCTGCGATGATCTCAAGCAAACGGGCGGAATCCAGAGTGAACTTCTTGCGTCGCACGGTTTCCAGCGGGCTGGCCACGCCGCGCATCCGGTCCGAGACCGCGACGCCGATGGTCTTTTCCCCAAGGTCCAGCCCCATCAGCGCGGTCATCGGGGGCAGGGCGGCTGCGAAGTCTTCGAACGCGTCGTGGATCATTGCGCGATCCCGGCCTGCAGGGCGGCCGCGTCCAGCATCTGCAACGCATCCGCGTTATCGGCAAACACCACTTTCGCTTCCTTGTGGATATCTATGGCCCGCTGGCCTTGGCCCAGAACCCCAAGTGCTGCAATCAGACGGGCCCATTCCTCGGGCGAGCCGCCTTCGGTCGCCAACCGGTCTGAAAGCTGGTCGACCATGCCCTGAATCATCTCCTGCCGTTCTTCCGGCGTCAGCTCGGCTGCGGCGGCCATATCCTCTTGGCTGGGTCCGGGGGCCGGTGCAATGTCCGGCGCGTTGAAAACACCTGCTCGGAAGGCAAGCTCATCCAGTTGAACCCTGATCGCCTCGGCCCAGGGCGCGCCCTGGGGGGCGTCGCGCAGGGTTTCGATCCACATTCGATAAGCGATGTCCGGGCGTCCGACCTGCGCCAACATCTGGCCCAGATAGTACCGGGCCGGCCCGTGCCGTGGATCGCGATCCAGCGCTTGCGACAGTGCCTGCTCGGCCTCGGGCGAGACATATCCGTTGGCCGCCAGAATCATCATCTCGGCGAAATCCGCATAGGCATCGGCGGTTGCGGTGTCTCCGGACAGCTCGATCACCCGCTGCTGCGCCTGGTATCCAGCCTTGAAGTTGCCAGCGTTGGTTTCGTGCTGAGCCAACAGCATATGCCCCTGCAGATCTTCGGGCCGTGCTTCAACTGTTTCGCGCAACTGGTTGAGAAGGTTGGCGTAACTTTCATCCAACTCGCGCGGTGGCGGTGGTGTCGCCAACTCCTCGGCAGCGGCTTGCGGTGGGCGGTTTGCACGCACCTCCTCGGCCAGTTCGATGCGGTCGGTCAGGGGCATATCTGGCAGACCAACCGCGCCGATCCGCTGATACATCCACAACCCGCCGCCCGCCAGAACCACGGTCAGACACGCAATTGTGATCGCGGATACAACGCCCGACGGTCCGGCACCTGCGACCTCTTTGGCCATCTGCGCATCTGCTGCCAGAATGCGGCGCGAGATTTCGGTGCGGACCCGTTCGGCATCCGCTTCACCAATGACACCGCGCGCCAGATCGCGGTCAACGCTGGCCAGTTGTTCCCGATAGACCCGCAAATCATAGGCCGCCGCAGGCTCGGCGCCGCGACGGCCACGCAGCAGGCTGTAGCTCAGGAACGCCGCGATCAACAGCGCAATGATCAGTAGCAGAACCCAGAACGTCATGGTCCCTCCGAAATAGCTGCTTTGACTTAGACCTGTCAGACGCCCGACAAAAGGGACAAATGGCCGCGAAAGGGCGACATGTCGCAATAGTGCTATATTGTGGCGTTGCCCGGCAGGGGTAGAGTCGGCCAACACGGCATATCTTCGCACAATCACCGAACCGGATGGATTCGCTTATGAAACACTATTCAGCCTTTGCTGTGGCGCGCGAAGCGTTGCGCTATCACACAGGATGGGAACGCGCTTGGCGGTCCCCCCAGCCCAAGAAACGCTATGACGTGATCATCGTCGGTGCGGGGGGGCATGGTCTGGCGACGGCCTATTACCTTGGCAAGAACTACGGCATCCAGAACGTCGCCGTGATCGAAAAGGGCTGGCTGGGTGGTGGCAACACCGGTCGGAATACGACCATCATCCGGTCGAACTATCTGCAGGACCCATCGGCCGCGATCTACGAAAAGGCGCGCAGCCTCTATGAAGACCTGAGCCAGGACCTGAACTACAACGTCATGTTCAGCCCGCGCGGCGTGATGATGCTGGCCCAGACTCAGCACGAAATTCGCGGCTATCAGCGCACCGCCCACGCAAACGCGCTGCAAGGCGTCAAGACCGAGTGGATCGGCCCCGAGCGCGTCAAAGAACTGGTCCCGATCATCAATATCGACGGTCCGCGCTATCCGGTACTGGGGGCGCTGTGGCAGGAACGCGGCGGCACCGCGCGCCATGATGCGGTGGCCTGGGGCTATGCCCGCGCCTGTTCGGCGATGGGGATGGACATCATCCAGCAATGCGAAGTCAAAGGCGTTCGGTCCGAAAATGGTCGCGTTGTCGGCGTCGACACCACCAAAGGCTCGATCGACTGTGACAAGCTGGGGATCGTAGTGGCAGGCCATTCCGGTCAACTGGCCGAGATGGCGGGCTTCCGTCTGCCTTTGGAGGCGATTGCCCTGCAGGCGCTGGTGTCAGAGCCGATCAAACCCTGCATGGATGTGGTCGTGATGGCCAACACCGTGCACGGTTATATGTCGCAGTCCGACAAGGGCGAGATGGTGATTGGCGGTGGCACCGACGGGTTCAACAACTACACCCAGCGCGGCAGCTTCCACCACATCGAGGAAACGGTACGGGCACTGGTCGAGACCTTCCCGATGATCTCGCGCCTGAAGATGCTGCGCCAATGGGGCGGGATCGTGGATATGACCGGGGATCGCTCGCCCATCCTGTCGTCAACACCTCTGGGCAATTGCTTCATCAACTGCGGATGGGGCACCGGCGGCTTCAAGGCCATTCCGGGCTCGGGCTGGGGCATGGCACAGCTGATGGCCACGGGGCATTCGCCACTGACCGAGGCATTCTCGCTGGACCGCTTCAAAGAGGGCCGCTTCATCGACGAAAGCGTCGCCGCCGGGGTGGCGCACTAAGGGGCTGCCCGAAGGTGCCAAAGAACAGAATTCTGATCGGCCCGCGCGCCGACTGACCGCCAAAAGGATGACCACATGCTGATCCTGAATTGCCCCTATTGTGGCGTTGACGCCGAAGAAACCGAACTGGCCGCCGGTGGCGAGGCGCATCTGAAGCGCTATGGCCCGGGCTCGTCGGATGACGAGTTCCACGACTACCTGTTCATGCGTGAAAACCCCAAGGGCGTTCACCTCGAACGCTGGCGCCACGCCAATGGCTGCGGCAAGTGGTTCCACGCCGCGCGCTGCACCCAGACGCTCGAGGTGTTCGGCACCTACACCGCCCAGACCTCTGAGCCGCCGCAAGAGATCAAGGACGCCATCGCCGCCAAACGGCCCGGCTGGACGTGGAGAGAGTTCTCCTGATGCTTCATCTTTTCCAAAATACTCCCGCCGGAGGCCCTGACGCCTCCACCTGCGAAAGGTCCGCACAATGAGCACCCGTCTCGCAAAACAAGGCCGTCTGATTGATCGGTCGAAAAAGGTTACCTTCACCTTCAACGGCACCTCGATGCAGGGGTACGAGGGCGACACGCTTGCCTCGGCCCTGCTGGCCAATGATCAGATGATGATGGGCCGGTCGTTCAAATACCACCGCCCGCGCGGCGTGGTCGCCAGCGGCGCGGAAGAGCCGAACGCTCTGGTCGGACTGGGGCAGGGTAATCGGTTCGAGCCGAACCAGCGCGCCACCACGACCGAGCTGTTCAACGGACTGACCGCAGCGTCGCAGAACCATTGGCCGAATCTGGAATTCGACGTGGGCGCGATCAACACCCACCTGTCGCGGTTCCTGCCCGCCGGGTTCTACTACAAGATGTTCATCCATCCGAAACCGTTCTGGAAGCATGTGTATGAACCCTTCATCCGCCAGTCCGCCGGTCTGGGCAAGGCCCCCGACAAGGACAGCCGCGATGCGGACACTTATGAGCACTTCTATGCCTTCACCGACGTCCTGGTGATCGGCGGCGGAGTGGCCGGTCTGCAGGCAGCCAAGACGGCAGCGGTGTCTGGTGCCAAGGTCATGCTGATCGAACAGACCGCGCATTGGGGCGGTCGCGCTCCGGTTGATGGCGGGTTGGTAGACGGAGAACCTGTGGATAAGTTCGTGGAACAATTGGTTTCCGAACTCGAAACAATGGACAACGTCACCATGCGGTCTCGCTGCATGGGTGCGGGGGTCTATGACCACGGTTACGTGCTGGGATACGAGCGTCTGACCGACCACAACCCGGGCGCGCAAGGCCCGCGTCATCGTCTGTGGCGTATCCGCGCCAAACAGGTTGTGACGGCGACCGGAGCCATCGAGCGTCCGCTGTCCTTTGCGGGCAACGATGTGCCGGGCGTGATGCTGGCCTCGGCCATGCGCGATTATGTCGTAAACTGGGGTGTGACCCCGGGCGAGAAGGTGATCGTCGCCACCAACAATGATGACGCCTATCGCACAGCTATTACCCTGAAACAGGCCGGAGTGGATGTGATCCGCGTGGTCGATGCCCGCGCCACCGCCGGGCCGCTTGCGGAAGAGGCGCGCCAGCTTGGCATCCGTGTCGATCCAGGCAAGGCCATCGCCAAGGTCAAGGGCGGCAAGCGCGTCAAGAAAGTTGCCATCTGTAATCAAGAGGGCGTCGGCGGCGCGCGGGAAGAGGTCGAATGCGACGCGGTTGCCATGTCGGGCGGTTGGTCTCCGGTTGTGCATATGTGGTCGCATTGCGGCGGTAAGTTGGTGTGGAACGAAAAATACGCGATGTTCCAACCTGATTTAGAGCGCCCACCATTGGGAGCAGATGGCAATGGTTTTGTCGTCCCGGCAGGCGTAGCCGCTGGCTCGCAAACAGATACTGACTTCGAAGGCCTTTCGCTTTTTGAAACGCTTCGGACCGCCACTGAAGCGGGGCTGAAGGTGGTCAAAGCGCTTGGTCTGAAAAAACCAAAAGTGTCGGTTCCCGAAGTCAGTGAAGATGACGAAGCACCTATGGAACCCGTGTGGCTGATGCCTGCAAATGCGGAAATCCAGTTGCGCGCCAAGTCGTGGCTGGATTTTCAGAACGACGTCAAAGTCTCGGACGTTCAGCTGGCCGCGCGCGAAGGCTATGAAAGTGTTGAACATACCAAGCGCTACACCACGCTGGGCATGGCGACCGATCAGGGTAAGCTGAGCAACATCAACGGCTTGGCGATCCTTGCTGATGCGCTGGAATCAGAGATTCCGAAGGTCGGCACCACCACGTTCCGCCCGCCCTACACGCCGATCTCTCTGGCGTCGATTGGCGGTGAAGCGCGTGGAGAGGTGTTCCAGCCGATCCGTCAGACGCCGATGCACAACTGGCATGACAAGAACGGCGCTGATTGGGAGCCGGTCGGCCAGTGGCGCCGGACCTACGCCTATGTGCGTCCCGGCGAATCCGTGCATGACGCGGTGAACCGTGAGGTGAAGAACACCCGCGACAACCTTGGCCTGCTGGACGCCTCGACGCTTGGTAAGCTGATCGTCAAAGGCCCGGATGCGGGCAAATTCCTGGACATGATGTATACCAACATGATGTCCACGCTGAAGATCGGCAAATGTCGCTATGGCCTGATGTGTTCGGAAAACGGGTTCCTGATCGATGACGGCGTTGTCGCCCGCATCGATGAGGATACATGGCTGTGCCACACCACCACCGGCGGGGCCGAACGCATCCATGGCCATATGGAAGAGTGGTTGCAGACCGAATGGTGGGACTGGAAAGTCTATGTCGCCAACGTGACCGAGCAATACGCGCAGGTCGCCGTGGTCGGCCCCAACGCCCGCAAGGTGCTTGAGAAACTGGGCGGGATGGATGTGTCGAAAGAGGCGCTGCCTTTCATGGAATGGCGCGATGGCAAGATCGGTGACTTCGATTGCCGCGCCTACCGCATCTCGTTCTCGGGTGAGCTGTCCTATGAGATCGCGGTGCCCGCGTCACAGGGTCAGGCGTTCTGGGACGCACTGATGGAGGCAGGCAAAGAATTCGGCGTCATGCCTTACGGCACCGAATGTCTGCACATCCTGCGGGCCGAAAAGGGCTTTATCATGATCGGGGACGAGACCGACGGCACCGTGATCCCGCAGGATCTGGGGCTGCATTGGGCGCTGTCCAAGAAGAAAGAGGACTACCTCGGCAAACGCGCCCATTCGCGGACCCATATGGCCGATCCCGAGCGCTGGAAACTGGTCGGCTTGGAGACTGTGGATGGTTCCGTTCTGCCGGACGGCGCTTACGCAGTCGGCGAGGGCGTCAACGCCAACGGTCAACGCAATATGATCGGGCGCGTGACCTCGACCTATTACTCGGCCAATCTGGGCAAAGGCATCGCCATGGGCCTGATCAAGCACGGCCCTGACCGGATGGGCGAGATTGTCGAGTTCCCGGGCACGGATGACAAAATCTACAAAGCCAAGATCGTGGACCCGATCTTCTTCGACAAGGACGGGGAGAAGCAGAATGTCTGAACCCATCAGCGCATTGAACCACGCCAGCTATGACGGCATCGCCAGGGTCGAGGAAACCGGCCTGCAGGGCATGATCACCCTGCGCGGCGACCTGTCCGACAAGGTGCTGGCCAAGGCCGTCAAGGATGCCACCGGGCAGAAAATGCCCGGCCAGCGTGAGGCTCTGGTCGATGGCGACACCGGCGTCTGCTGGATGTCCACCGACGAGTTGCTGGTGCTGGTGCCATATGCCGAGGTCGAGGCCAAACTGGCGGCGATGACCAATGCGCTTGGCGGCACGCATGCCCTGGCGGTCAACGTCTCGGACGCGCGGGCGGTGTTCCGCATTTCGGGCGCGTCCGCGCGCGAGGTTCTGGGCAAACTGTCCCCGGTCGATCTGTCACCCGAGGCCTTCCAGCCCGGCCAAATCCGCCGCTCGCGTCTGGCGCAGGTGGCCGGGGCGTTCTGGATGGACGACGCCGAAACGTTCCGTGTGGTTTGTTTCCGCTCGGCTGCCGACTATGCGTTCAACCTGCTGAAGGTTGCGGCGCAGCCGGGCAGTGAAGTGGGCGTTTATTGACCCGCCCACACACCTAAGGGATCATTCGATGGCCACCTCGTTTCAGACAGGTGGCCATTTTCCTTTTTAAGACTTTTTTCGTGATTGAAGTGTCAAGTTGCGCGACAGATGCGCGCGCGAGTTAGGATTGGTAAGTTCCCCTGTTGCGGGTGGAAAGGGGCTGCTTTATCGATATGAAAAAGACTTAAACTAAAGACATTTGGATGAACATTTTTAGACTAATCGCCATCGGTTTAATCGCCGTTTCAACTATACCTGATGCAGCGCGATCCGAAACCTATTCAGAGTCGTTCGAGTGTGTTTTTAAAAAAGGTCTGGCAAACCGGCCTACGCCCGCGCGCGTCATATTCTCGGTTGACAAGTATGGGCGCTCGGCCCTGTTGCACGAAGTTGAATTGCAGGGGATCGACACACCCAAAATCGCGGCTTCAATCAATAGAAACAGCTTTCGTTTGCTCTCCATCAGTTGGTCTGGTGAGGCGTATACGTTTTCGCGCACCGGTCGACGTACAAGGGCAGGTGATCCCCGGCGAATGGTTCTTGATTTGGGGCGTCTGGATTTTTCGATCTTCTTGAACCGTAAAACGATGCGGGCAATTGCTAGCTCAAAATCAAACGTACAAGCGTCCCATGATGGCAACGCCAATGGGACCTGCGTTGAAATTCAAACGCCAAAATGACGATATGTTGGAGCAAACTATGAAACTACAAGCAATTGCATTGGCAGTCGGACTTGCGATCGTCCCGACTGTTTCAGTTTCTCAGACCTTTAAAGAGACGTATGAATGCAACTTTAGCCGTGGCATTGCCAACAAGCCGACGCCAGAGTTCTTGATCTTTTCAGTGGATGAGTACGGGCGCTCGGCGTTCATCCATGAGGCGCGGATGCCGAATATCGATACGCAACCCGGGCCCGCCAGGGTAAAGCGCGATAGTATTCGAAACCTGTCAATCGCATGGGTCGGACAAGACTATGTCTACTCGGATTCAGGCAGAAGCTATGCGTCGAACGAGTCGCGAATTGATGCCATTGACCTGCTTAATCAGGAGTTTGCGGTCTTTGTGGACCGCCGAACGCTAAAAGCAACGGCGCGGTCATCCTCATACAGCGCATATCTGCCGAGAGACGGTTTCGCGCGAGGCAAATGTGCAAAAATCCCAACGCCGTCAAACTGATACTGATAAGGTGCTGAACATGAAAATAAGACTTCTTGCCATCGGTCTGTGTCTTTTCGCCTCGGCGGCACAAGCTGAGGTGGTAAACTATGACTGTGAACTTCACAGTATTGAAGCGCAGGGATGGATTCCCTCGCGCGTTTGGCTGAGTGTCGACGCCGAAAACAAGCGGGCCCGCGTTTATGATGGCGCGATCCGTGAAGACAACAGATTGAACGGCCAGAACGACGAGAAGCCCAAGGAAGCGAAGTTCAAGGTGAATCGACGCGGTGAATATCAGTTGAGTTGGCGAATTTCCCTGGTGGCCAGTGCTGGCGGTCAATTGCGCGTGTCTTACACTGGGATGCTGAACCCGCAAACCAATGAGTTTGAGATGATCGCGCGGTTCCCGCAGGCCAATGTCAGCAATCGGCCCAGCGGTGTCGGGCGCTGCAAAGCGGTCAATACGCACGCCCTCTACTGATCGGGCGGTTAATTTGGGAAGGGCATTCAGAATGTGCTTCCCAGCCCGCACGGATAGCGCGTTCTGACTGCGTCATGACGTGAGCAAATACGTCTGGAACCTAGCTAAGGCGTCTTCATCGGTCATCGGGTGATCGGACGGCGACGCCGGACCTTCACGCTGGCATGTATGGTAGAAGGACAAAAGTTCAGCCAGGTTGCCCATCTTCTCAGCCCTGTCTTCATCGCCAAGCAAAGGCGCGTGTGTTGACAACAGCAAAGCCGGGCGTTGCCGTTTGAGCCATGAGATCAGCGCGGGCAGGACAAAGAACTCAGCCCCTTCGATATCCATCTTGACTAACGAAACGCCGGACAGGTCATTGGCCGCCTCGAACTGTTCCCACGCGATCGTCAGGGCATCGGTTCCATGCGCGCCGTCATGCAGCAGGGAACTGGTCGAATCCCCCGGCTCTCCGCGGACCGAGGCCATACGGGCCACGCCGAACTGATCCGACAGGGCGACCCCAAAGGCTGAAACATTGTGGATTTTGTTCAGGTCCAGATTCCACGCCAGATGTCGGAACGCGGTCGGGTCGGGTTCGAAACACCACACATGTCGCGCTTTGCGGGCACCGTACAGCACGGTGGGGCCGATCCACGCCCCGATATCCAGATAGTCACGATCAGGCGACAGATATTGGTCCAGAACCGCAAAGGTTTCGGGCTCCCAGTCGCCCGCCGAGGCTTTGCGCCAGAATTTCGAATGGTAGGGGTCCAGGCGGAACGGTTCTCCGTTCAGGGTGCCCGCACAGTATCCGCGGGCGCGGTAGAACATCTTGCGCGCCTGTGTCAGCATCGCGGACCTCCGGGTTTTCTTGTCTCGGCTCTTGACCTGCGGCTGCTGCCAAAGCATTTAACCTTGGGAACCGCAACTTACATTTTAACAGGGGGCCGACATGGCTTTTGAACTTCCTGATCTTCCTTATGCACATGACGCGCTGGCAGCCAAGGGTATGTCCGCGGAAACACTGGAATATCACCACGACCTGCACCACAAGGCCTATGTCGATAATGGCAACAAGCTGATCGCCGGGACCGAGTGGGACGGCAAGTCGCTGGAAGAGATCATCGTTGGCACCTACGACGCAAACGCCGTGGCGCAGAACGGAATCTTCAACAACATCAGCCAGCTGTGGAACCACAACCAGTTCTGGGAGATGATGGGCCCCGGCGGCAATGCCATGCCCGGTGAGCTGGAGAAGGCTCTGACCGAAAGCTTCGGCTCGGTTGACGAGTTCAAGTCGCAATTCAGCGCCGCAGGTGCAGGCCAGTTCGGCTCGGGCTGGGCGTGGCTGGTCAAGAACGCGGACGGCTCGTTGGCCGTGACCAAGACTGAAAACGGCGTGAATCCGCTGTGCTTTGGTCAGACCGCGCTGCTGGGATGTGATGTGTGGGAGCACAGCTACTACATCGATTTCCGCAACAAGCGCCCGGCTTACCTGTCGAACTTCCTCGACAATCTGGTAAACTGGGAAAACGTTGCATCGCGGATGTAAACCTTGACCCGACGAGGGTTCATAAAGGGCCTGCTGGCGGTGACGCTGGCAGGCCTTTTTGCTGCGTTTTACGGGTTTTTCATCGAACCGGCGCTGCGCTTGCGTGTGCGTCGGTGGCGGGTGAAGCGCTCGGATTGGCCGCAGGATCGCCGAGTCAAGGTCGCGGTCCTGACCGACCTTCATATGGCAGAGCCGACGACGCCGCTGTCTCGGCTAGAGAAGATCGTGGCGCGCACAAATGCGCTGGGTGCCGATCTGATCGTGGTTTTGGGCGATCTGACGGCCGGGCATAGCTATGTGACCAAGGATGTTCCGGTGCGTGAGACGGCCACGGTTTTGGGGGCATTGTCGGCTCCGCTAGGTGTTTACGCGATATTGGGCAACCACGATTGGTGGCAGGACAAAGCCGCGCAAGACCGGGGGCGCGGGCCGGTCGAAACCGCTGTCGAGCTAGAGCGCAACGGTATTCCGGTGTTGGAAAACAAGGCGGTAACCTTGCCAAACGGTGTCTGGTTGGCGGGCCTTGGGGATCAGATCGCCATTCGCCATAGCCGAGGTGTTTATACCGGGGTGGATGATCTGCCCGGAACGCTAGAGCAGATCCCGCCGGACGCCCCGGCAATTCTGTTGGCACATGAGCCCGACATTTTTCCCAAGGTGCCAAGCCGTGTTGCATTGACGTTGTGCGGTCACACTCATGGAGGGCAGGTGCGGCTGTTCGGGTGGTCTCCGGTCGTGCCATCGCGGTTTGGCAATCGCTATGCGTATGGCCATGTGCACGAAGATGGGCGCGATCTGGTTGTGTCGGGTGGCATTGGCTGTTCCATGTTGCCGGTGCGCTTTGGCGTAACGCCCGAGATCACCGTGATCGAGCTGTCGGCCTGATCAGAAAAATCCCGCCGATGAACAAAGTTTCATCCTGAGACGGGATTGTACCCCACCTGCCAATGCTTACCTAAGGTGAGCGGAAGGAGAAGCCCGCCAACAACAAAACGGACGGCAACCGCCACACCTACGAGGCTGTGGGCAGACGCTATGACTGACGGATGAGGGATGCCACCTGACATCGCTACGGGAGAACACGATGGTCGCACTTGCACAAGGAACCTGGGTTATTATTGCAGACGGGGAAAAGGCGCTGTTCATGGAGAACATCACCGATGCCGAAGACCCCAATCTGGTTGTTGTTTCGGTCGAAGAACCAGATACGCTGCCTGCAAAGCCTTCAGATCGTGCAGGGCGTCGAAATGACGGTGGTCCCAATCAGAAATCGGCGATGGAGGAGGTGTCCTGGAAAACCCATGCCAAGTCCCTTTTCGTGCAGGATCTGGCAAACCTGCTGAACCGCAAGGGGTTGAAGGGCGCGTATAAACGTCTGGTTCTGGTCGCCAGCCCCCATGTGCTGGGGCTGTTGCGGCGGCGTTTGCACAGCGACGTGCTGGCCAAGGTCGTGGCCGAGGTCGATAAGACGCTGACCAACCATCCGCTGCACAAGGTCGAGCGGGTTTTGCGGCAACGCCTGAAGCCCGCGCCGCGGCTGGCGTAAGGGCGCCAAGGGCGGCAACAGCCGCCCACACTAAGCCAGTTTGTCGCGCAAAGCGTCCATGGCGGCCCCGGCGCTGTCGGCCCATGTGATGAAATCGGCCAGCGATGCGTCGGCAAAGCCCTGACCCATGACCTGATCCAGCAGCGTATGCAGGGCATCCCAATAGCCATCGACATTCACCACCACGATGGGCTTGTCATGCAGACCCAACTGCCGCCATGTCAGCGCCTCGAACAGCTCATCCAATGACCCGGGGCCACCGGGCAGAACAACGACTGCGTCGGCATTCATGATCATGACTTTCTTGCGCTCGTGCATCGTTTCGGTGATCACGAAATGGGTCAGGTCGGTTTTGCCAACCTCGCGCTGCACCAGATGTACCGGGATGACGCCAAAGGTCTCGCCGCCTGCGTCCTGTGCGGCGCGGGCGACTTCGCCCATCAGGCCAACATCTCCGGCACCGTAAACAAGCCGCCAGCCTTCCTTTGCCAGCAAGGTGCCAAACGTTCGGGCCGTATCGGAATAGGCCGGTTTTGCGCCATTGCGTGACCCGCAATACACACAGACAGATTTCTGGGACATCGAATGGGGGCTCCGGGGTTGTGTCAGGGGTTTTGACCCGTGATAGCGGGATTGATAAATTGGCTCAACTGTCCGCCGGAACGCATTAGGAATGAATGCCTTCGCGCTGCGGAGCGAAAGGAAAAGAATGGACGCCAAGTCGGGAAACGGAAGCTCGGGGAACTTCGTGTGGGGGGTGGTTGCCGGTATCATCGCAATTCTGGGGGCCGGCGGGCTGTATCTGTCCGGGGTCTTCACCTCGGCCCCGGCACCGGAAGACGTCCCTCAGGAACAAACGGCTGCGGTGCCGGCGGACGAGACCGAGCAACAGACTGAAGAAGCAGAGCCTGAGCAAGCAGCCGAAGCCCCCGCGCAGGATACCGCCGAGATTGCGTCGGATGAGGCCGAAGCCGCCACGGAAGAGCCCGCCGAACAGCCCGCGCCCGAGGTTGCCGATACCGCGACCGACGAGCCAACCCAAGCAGAGCCCGAGGCGGAAACCACCGAAGAGGTGGCCGAGGCCCCCGCAATCGCCGCTCCTGTCCTAGATCAGATTTTCGTTGAAAAAGACGGCAATGCGCTTCTGTCCGGCGAGGCCGCGCCCGGCAGCGAGATTCAGGTGCTGCTGGACGGAGAACCGCTTCACAGCTTCACCGTGGACAGCAGCGGGCAGTTTGCCGAGTTCGTGTCGATCCCGTTCAGCGATGATGCGCAAGGGCTGGTGCTGCAAACCTCGGACGGCCAGCAAACTGCGCAGTCGGATGACTACCTGATTGCGGCGCTGCCGAAACCGGTTGAAGACGAACAGGTGGCCAGCGCCGATCCGGTGCCAGAACCCGAGGAAGCGCCAGCGGCACCAACCGAAGCGGACAGCAGCGATGCCCCGGCACAACCGGAACAGCCTGCTGAAGACACGCAGCTTGCCGAAGTTGCCCCGGTCGAGGATGAAGCTGAGGATCAACAGATTGCCGTTCTGCGCTCGGGCGAAGAGGGGGTTGAGTTGGTTCAGTCACCATCCGCGTCTGCCAGCGAACCGCAACAGGTCGAGTTGGATACGATTGGCTATTCCGACACCGGTGAGGTCGAACTGACAGGTCGTGTCAGCGAAGGCTCTGCCGTTCGACTTTATCTGAACAACCGTCTGGTTGCGGATCTGACACCTGCCGATGACGGCAATTGGCGGGGCGAGTTGGAAGGGATCGATCCGGGCGTCTACACCCTGCGGGTGGATGAGGTTGCCACCGATGGCACCGTCATCAGCCGGGTGGAAACGCCCTTCAAACGCGAGCCGGTGGAAGTTCTGCAAGCAGCCGAGGCGACGGCTTCGGAAGAGGTTGCGGAACAGGCGGCCCCGATCCGCTCGGTCACTGTGCAAAAGGGCGACACGCTATGGGCCATTTCGCGCGAGCGTTTTGGTGATGGCATTCTGTATGTCCGGTTGTTTGATGCCAACCGCGACCTGATCCGGGACCCGGACCTGATCTATCCGGGGCAGGTTTTCACGATCCCTGAATAAAGAAACCTCTGGCCCTTTTGGGGCCAGAGTATATCTCTGACCGCAGACAAGGTACGTGATGAGACGGACGGTCCCAATGACATCTGAGGAATTGGCCGAGATCGACGAGCGAAAGTCGGGCTGGCGCACGATCCGCAAGGTTACGCCTTACCTGTGGCCGGATAATGAGCCCTGGGTGAAGCGCCGGGTCGTCATTGCGATGTCGATGCTGGTGCTGGCCAAGCTGATCGCGGTCTATACACCGATCCTGTATAAAGGGGCCGTTGATGCGCTGGCGGGGGAAGGGGTTCCGCCCGTTGCGCTGGGCGCGGTCGGGTTGACCGTCGCTTATGGCGTTGCACGCATGATGACGGTTGGGTTTCAGCAATTGCGCGATGCGTCCTTTGCCCCGGTGGGTCAACGCGCCCTGCGGGCCCTTGCGCTTGAGACCTTCGGGCATATCCACCAGTTGTCGATGCGCTACCACGTCACCCGCCGCACCGGCGGCCTGAGCCGCATCATCGAGCGTGGGGTCAAAGGCGTCGATTTTCTTCTGCGGTTCCTGCTGTTCTCGATCGGGCCCCTGATCCTGGAACTGCTCTTGATCGCCGTCATCCTGATGTGGCTGTTCGACATCTGGTATCTGGTGGTCGTGGCGGTCACCATCGCGCTTTATATCTGCTTTACTTTCGTCGTCACCGAATGGCGCGTGAAGCTGCGGCGCGAGATGAATGATCAGGACACCGAAGCCAACCAACGCGCCATCGACAGCCTTCTGAACTTTGAAACCGTCAAATATTTCAACGCGGAAACGCGCGAGACCGAACGCTACGACGTATCGATGAAAGCCTATGCCGGGGCTGCGTTGAAAACGGCTTATTCGCTGGCGTTCCTGAATTTCGGGCAGTCCTTCCTGATCACCTGTGGTCTGATTGGGGTTATGGTTCTGGCGGCCGTCGGGGTGCAGAACGGGTCGCTGACCGTAGGCGATTTCGTGATGGTGAACGCCTACATGATCCAGATTACCGTGCCGCTGAACTTTTTGGGCACGGTCTATCGTGAAATCCGGCAGGCTCTGGTCGATATGGGGCAGATGTTCGACTTGTTGGAACAACCCGCCGAGGTCAAAGACAAGCCCGATGCGCCCAAGCTGAACGTCAATGGCGGTGAGGTGACGTTACAGGACGTCCGTTTTGGCTATGACCCGGATCGTGAAATCCTAAAAGGCGTGTCTCTGACCGTTCCGGCAGGGAAGACGGTGGCAATCGTTGGGGCGACCGGGTCCGGGAAATCCACCATCGGACGCCTGCTGTTCCGTTTCTACGACGTCACAGGAGGGGCCCTGAAAATCGACGGGCAGGATGTGCGGGACGTGACCCAAGCCAGCTTGCACGGCTCTATCGGGGTTGTGCCGCAGGACACGGTTCTGTTCAACGACACCATCCGCTACAACATCGCCTATGGCCGGGATGGCGCGACGCAGGAAGATGTCGAAGCGGTCGCGCGGGCGGCACAGATTCACGACTTCATTGCCTCCTTGCCCGAAGGCTATGACACCAAAGTGGGCGAGCGGGGGCTGAAACTGTCCGGCGGTGAAAAGCAGCGCGTTGGGATCGCCCGCACGCTGCTGAAGAACCCGCCGATCCTGTTGCTGGATGAGGCGACCTCGGCCCTTGATACGGATACCGAGCAGGACATCAAGGATGCGCTGGCCCGTGCGGGTGAAGGGCGCACGGTGATCACCATCGCCCACCGGCTAAGCACGATTGCCGAGGCCGACCGCGTCGTCGTACTGGAGGCCGGTGAGATCATCGAGCAGGGCACCCATGACGAATTGCTGGCCCGCGAAGGGCGCTATGCGCAACTGTGGAGCCGCCAGCAATCCGACAGTCAGGCCGCCTGAGGCTTTCGCTCAAATCGGTTGAGCTTTGAATTGACCTTTCTCCCCTGCGATGAAATTCAGGGCTGGCGCAGCGAAATGCTGCGGCGAAGTTCAACAAAGGATATATCTATGAATAAGTTTACGGCGGCGCTGACCGCTGTGCTTTTAGTGTCGAGCACAGCGGCCAAAGCCGAAGATCTTAACTTCCTGCTGGTTAACGAAACCAGCTCGGATCTGGTTGAATTCAACGTTTCAACAAGCTCGTCCGATGAATGGGAAGAAGATCTGTTGGTCGACGGGTATCTGGCATCGGGTTACGAGGTCGAGGTTCTGATCGCCGACGGCCTGAGCACCTGCGTTTATGACATTCGCGGCGTCTTCGATGACGGCGGTACCTACGAAGATTTCGGCCTGGATTTGTGTGATCTGGGTGAATACACGTTCACCGAATAATCGGGACCACGGACCGGACTATTGAAAAGGGCGAACCATTGCGGTTCGCCCTTTTGCTTTATTCTGCGGCTTTCAGCGGTGCGCCGGGCGGGGTGTCGGGGCGATCCTCGGGTTCGACCCGATTGGGCAGAGGCTGATCGTCCCACACAATCTCGGTCGATTGCATGGCGCGCGCGGTCCGGCCAATTGCCATGTCCTGCGCGATCCTGCTGGAACGGCCTGCGGACACCCGTGCCAGAAGCTTGCCCAGCCAAACCGCGTAGGTTGTCACCCAGACGCGTAGCGCCAGGAAGGATGGCGTCACGATCAGGGTCAGCACGGTCGCGATACCCAGACCAAACACCACGGCGGTCGCCAGTTGCTTCCACCACAGCGCGGTGGGGCTGTCGATGGTGTAGCCGCCATTGACGAAATCCAGCGACAGGCCAAACATCATCGGTGTCAGACCGGCCATTGTGGTCAGCGTGGTCAGCAGAACCGGACGGATCCGGGCCTCGGCCGTGCGCACGATGGCATCGATCCGGGGCATATAGCGGCTGTATTCCTGATAGGTGTCGATCAGAACGATGTTGTTGTTCACCACGATGCCTGCCAGCGCAACGATCCCGGTGCCGGTCATGATGATCGAGAAGGGCTGCTCCATCACCAGCATCCCGATCAGGACGCCGGTCGTGGACAACACCACCGCCAACAGCACCAGAACCGAGTTGTAGAAGCTGTTGAACTGCGCCAACAGGATCACGAACATCAGTCCCAAAGCGGCCAGAAACGCGCTGGACAGGAAGGCCTGGCTTTCGGCCTGTTCTTCCTGATCGCCGGTCCATTCCCAGCTGATTGCGGGATCGAACGGGTCGGTTTGCAGCCACTCGGTCAGAACAGCAATACGTTCGTTTGGATTGATCAGGCTGATGCGGGCGTCACCTGCGTCGATCACGCCGCGCAGCTCATCGACGCTGCCTGCACCGGTCAATTGAACAAGGTCGAACTGCTTGCCGTCCGGCGTTGTCAGGGTCGAGGCCGAAGGCGCGGCACCATCCTCAAGCGCGCGCAGAACGGCCAGACGTTTGTCTGTGCCATCGGGGCCATCCGTCACCACCTTGCTCAGACCGGGTTCGACATCGGCCTTGACGTCATAGTAACGCTCCTGATCGATGCGGTTGATCTCGGCCAGCTTCGCCACGGGTTGACGCGACACGAAGTTCGACAGCGGCACCAGCCCGTCAGGCGTGCGGACTTTCAAGGTGTCCAGCGTGGACAAAACGCGGTCTTCCTCGGGCAGGCGGACGCGGATCTCGATCTCTTCATCCGTGGAGTCGGGGCGCATCTCACCCAGCAGGATACCGCGCGTGACCAGTTGCACCATGGCCCCAACAGTTGCCACATCGGCCCCGAACCGACCCGCCTTGGCGACATCCACGTCGATCTGCCAGTCGATGCCGGGCAGGGGCAGAGTGTCTTCGATCTTGATCAGGCCGGGCATGGTATCGAACGCCTCACGCGCGGCCAGAGTGGCGCTTGTCAGACTGTCCCAACCATCACCCTTGATCCGCAGATGCACGGGCTTGGCCGAGGCCGGCCCTTGTTCCAGCGGCAGAATCTCGACCACGAAGCCGGGCAGTTCGGCTAGTTGGGTATTCAGCTCGTCCAGCACATAGTCGCCGTCATATTCAGGGGCGACAAAGTGGCGATCAAACAACCCACCCAGAATGGGTTCCGAGATGTTCGGGCGGTCTTCCCATGGGATGATCTCGAACTGAACGCGCCCGACGGTATCCGCCGGGTCCTGTGCACCGCCGTTGTTCTGGTCCAACCCGCCTTCACCGGCGAAGGAAAAGACGTTGATTACCGCAGGATGGGCCGCGATTACCTGTTCGGCGGCCAGAACCATGGCGTCTTTTTCCGCCAGCGACAGGTTGCCCCGCGCCCTTACGAAGGCGGTGGCCTGCTCGGGCTCGCTTTCGACGAAGAACTCAACGCCGCGGTTGTTTTCGCCAAAGATCGTCATCACGGTCATCACTGCAAACCCGACGGCGGCGATGGACACAATCGGCATGATCGGGTTGCCGACGAGGAACTTGATGAAATAGCCGAATGGCGTGTGCTCTTTCGCGGTATGAATCTTGGTGTCCGGCTTGCGTTCGATCTTGGCCGCACCCAGCGTGACCGATCCGGCGAACGCGCCAAAGATCATCATGACAGCGCCGATGAAGGAGCCACCACCCGGCACAAGGTAGTTCGGGTTCAACACCTGCATTGCGCCCAGGAACACAAGGTAGAACGAAGGGGCCACCAACACCGCACGCAGCCACCACGGCGTGCGGGCCCGCAGCCAATTCGAGCAGCGGTCAAAGACACGGCTCAGGCGGCCGGACACGCCGCCCATGACCGGCAGGTAGATCAGCGCAACGATCAGCGAGGCGGACAGAACGAAGATCAGGGTGACGGGCAGCATCCCCATGAACTCACCCGGTACGCCGGGCCAGAACAGCATTGGAAGGAAAGCACACAGCGTTGTCGCAGTGGATGAGACGATGGGCCAGAACATCCGCTGCGCCGCCTCGACATAGGCGTGCATCGGGCCGACGCCTTCCTTGATGCGCTTGTCGGCATATTCGACCACCACAATCGCACCATCCACCAGCATACCAACCGCCAGGATCAGACCGAACATCACAATGTTCGAAATACTGACGCCCATAACCGCCAGGAACGCGAAACACAGAAGGAACGACGTGGGAATGGCGAAACCCACCAGCAACGCGGCGCGTGACCCCAGTGAGGCCAGCACAACGATCATCACCAGCGCAATCGCTGTCAGGACCGAGCCTTCCAACTGGCTGACCATCGATCCCACGATGCGGCTTTGGTCGTTCGACGTGCCGACATCCACGGCGGCTTGCAGTTCTGGCGGCCATTTGCTTTGCGCCTCGGCAACGGTTGCTTTGACCTGTTCGACCGTGTCGATCAGGTTGAACCCTTTCCGCTTGACCACCTGTAACGCGACGGTCGGCACATTATCGAACCGTGCCGTGCCTTCGCGGTCTTCGAAGGTGTAATTGATCTCGGCCAGTTCACCCAGCGTGATCACCCGGTCACCGTTGACCTTGACCGGCAGCCCATAGACATCCTGCGCGGTTTTGAAGGACGAGGGGATCTTGACCGAGAATGTGCCTTGCGCCGTTTCAACTTCACCCGCTGCGATCAGCTGGTTGTTGTTTTGCACGACATTGATCAGTTCGGCTGCTGTGACGTTGTAGGCTTCAAGCCGCAGGGGGTCGATGACGACCTCAAGCAATTCGTCGCGATTGCCCGCAATACCGGCCTCCAGCACCGAATCCAGTGCCTCAAGCTCATCCTGCAAGTCCTTGGCCACGCGGGCCATTGTGCGTTCGGGCACGGCCCCGGTCAGGTTGACGATGACGATGGGGAATTCGGAAAAGTTAATCTCGTGCAGCGAATATTGCTCGGCCCCTTCGGGGAACTCGGCCTGCGCGCTGTTCATGGCATCGCGCACGTCGGCCATGATGGCCGTCTTGTCCCAGCCAAAGTCGAATTCGAGCGCCACACCGGCATAGCTTTCGGCGGCGGTTGCCGTCATCTCTTTCAGACCGTCAAGATCCGCAAGCTCGGTCTCCATCGGTTTGACAAGCAGGTTTTCGGAATCCTCTGCCGAGATGCCCGGAAACTGGACCGACACAAACAACGCCGGGATTTCGATATCCGGCTCGCCTTCTTTTGGCAAGCTGACATAGGCAAACCCGCCGATGACCAGCGAGATGGCGATAAAGGCCAGAACCATTCGGGCCCGATCAGCGGCCCAAGCAACAATACCTGTCATTGTGACGCTTCCTGATAGGTCGGGGCGACGGTGACGCCCCGGGTCACGAATTCTTGTCCGACAACGATTATATCAGTTTTTTCCGGCAATCCGCCAATCCAGACGCCATCGGCGGTATCTCGCAATACGCGGACCGGCATGAAATCGACCACATCGCCCGCGCCAATGGTGCGCACGCCCAACTGGCCTTCATTGTTCAGTGTCAACGCCGATTGCGGCAGCAAATGTGCCTTGGCCCCTTCGGCTGCAATGCGGATCGTTGCGGTCTGGCCGTCGCGGATGGTCAGATCGGGGTTCGGTACGGTGATCTCAACCTCGAAGGTACGGGTGGTTTCATCCGCCGACCGGCTTAGGAATGTCACGCGCCCTTCAACCTGCCGCCCGGTAACCAGTTGCGCCGAGGCTTCGGCACCGACCTGCACGCGGTTGACCTCGGTCTCCGGCACAAAGCCGACCAGCTTGATGGGGTCAAGCTGGATGACCGTGGCGCATAGCGAACCGGGCTGCATCAGGCTGCCAAGCTCTGCCGTGTCGCTTTCCAGCAGGCCCTGAAACGGGGCTTCGATGGTCAAGCGGTTGATCTCACGCCGTGCGGCTTCGACCTCGGCTGTGGCAGCTTCGATCCCGGCGCGGGTGGCTTCCAGCCCGGCTTCGGCGGACTTGATGCCGGCTTCGGCAGTGCTCATCGCGGCTTCGCTGGAAATGCGCCGGGTCTCGGACCCGAACCCGGTTTCTGACAGTTTCTGGGCGGCAGTAAGATTGATCTGCGCCTCGGCTACAAGCGCGTGCGCTTCTTCCAGCCGCGCTTCGGCCTCGGGAATGCGGCTTTCGGCTTCCAGTTTTCCGGCCATGGCTTCCGCCAGGCTGGCAGGGCGCGTGCCCGGATCAAGTTCGCACAGCAGATCGCCGGTCTCTACAAACGTACCCCGGCGTTTGGGTTCCGAGACAACGGTCGAGGTTGTTTCGGCCAGAACCTCAACCTGCCGGTTGGCTTTGGTTTGTCCACGCAGCAGCACGGCGCTGTCGATTTCGCGCGCTTGCGAACGCACCGCGACGACGCGAATAATTGCTTCATCTGCGGCTGCAACCTGGGTTGCTTCGCCCTCGGTTGTGGAAGAGTCCTCGGCGTCACCCCGTCCGGCAAACGCAAACAGCGCGTCACGCTCGAACACAAGAAAATACAGTGCAACAATGACCAAAAGGGCGTTGATGAACGAAATCAACCGCATAAGGTACTTCTCCCAGAATTTCACGTCAGGCGGACCTGACATACATGTCTGAAAATGGGGGCGGACATGTATATTTTCTACGCTAAACTGAATAGTTCGGTTCACTTTTTTGCGCAAGAGCGGACTGCCGCTAGGGTATTGTGCACAATCCGGGCCTTGGCTTGGCCGTGGTGCCGGGGTATGACATGGCGCACGAAAGCAGAAGACACAGCCCGGGGGCAGGGATGAGCGACACCGACAGTTTCATTGATGAGGTCACAGAAGAGGTACGCCGTGACCGCATGTATCTGCTGTTGCGCCGATGGGGCTGGGTCGGTGTTGTTGCCGTCATACTGGTCGTCGGCGGGGCCGCTTTCAACGAGGTTCGCAAGTCCCGCGATACGGCTCAGGCGCAAAAGCTGGGCGACGAAATCCTTGCCGCGCTTGAGGAGAACGATTCTGCTGCGCGGGCGACCGAATTGCAGGCGGTTCAGCCACAATCGCCGGGCGGTGATGCTGTTCTGAGCATGCTGTTGTCCGCCGCGCAGGTGGATGCCGGATCCGAACAGGACGCCGTTGCCAGCCTGAACGCAATTGCCGTGCAGGGCGATTTGCCGGAAATTTACCGGGCGATTGCAAGTTTCAAGGCACTGTTGCTGCAAGCGGATACGTTGCCTGCCGCAGATCGCCGCCTGCAGTTCGAGGCTCTGGCCGCGCCGGGCGCACCGCTGCGCCTGCTGGCCGAAGAGCAACTGGCCCTGATCGATATTTCCGAGGGTGAGGTTGACGCGGCGCTGACCCGTTTGCAGGCATTGCGGCAGGATGCCGAGGTGGGCGTAGATTTGCAGCAACGCGCTGCGCAGTTGATTGTCGCCCTGGGGGGCGAGCCGGACCCGTTGGTGGCACAACAGGGCTAAGCTGGCGGTATAATAAAGGACAGGCGAGTTCGGATTGACATGGTAACACGACTATTTTCCCGTATGGGATTGCCGGCTGCGGCAATTGCCCTTACTGCCCTGGCCGCCTGTGAAGAGCCCGAGTCCATTCTGCCCGGCGCTCGCGAAGACATCCGGCCTGCCTCGGACACCGAGGTTGTGGAAACGCGCGGGTCTCAGCCGATCAGCCTGCCAGCGCAAACGGCCAACTCCAGTTGGTCGCAGAGTGCCGGAACCCCGGCTTTCCGCACCACCAACGCGGCCCTGCGTGGTACGCCGCAGCGGATCTGGTCGGCCCCGATCGGCAAGGGCGACTCGCGCAAGCAGCGCATCACCGCCGAACCTGTCGTGGCCGGAGGGTTGATTTACACTCTGGACGCGGTCGCGACCGTGACAGCGGTTTCGCCGCAAGGGCAGGTTGTGTGGGAGACCAACCTGATCCCCAGAAATGACGGTGATGTGGACGCGACCGGCGGCGGCATGGCGTATGCCGACGGTGTTCTGTACGTCTCCTCTGGCTTTGGCCGCCTGACCGCGATGGATGCACGAACCGGAGCGATCCGGTGGCAGAAACGCCTGAACGCCACAGGCAGCGGATCGCCCCTGGTTGCGAACGGGCTGCTGTATCTGGTCGCAGGGGACGAAACCGGCTGGACCATCGACACCAAAGACGGCCGGATTGCCTGGCAGATCGAAGGCACGCCGAGCGTCGGCAACGTTCTGGGCGCTCCGGCCCCGGTTCTGGCCTCGGACCTTGCTGTTTTTGCCTTTGGTTCCGGTGATATTGCCGCCACCTTCCGGCGGGGCGGTATCCGCCGCTGGAACGCGTCGGTTGCCGGCGGGCGCCGGGGACGGGCCGCAGCGCAGATCATCGACGTGACCGGTGGGCCGATGGTGGCGGGCGACACGATCTATATCGGCAACCATTCCGGGCGCACCGTCGCATTCGACGCGGGTTCGGGCGAACGTCGCTGGACCGCCGATGAAGGCGCGGTGGATACGGTCTGGCCTGCGGGCAACAGCATCTTCCTGATCAGCGACCGCAGCCAGTTGGTGCGCCTGAACGCTGCTGATGGTTCGATCATCTGGGCACAGGACCTACCGGGTTTTGTCAAAGACCGTCCCGGACGGCGCGGACCGATTGTGGCCCACTACGGCCCGATTCTGGCGGGTGGACGTCTTGTCGTGTCCTCAAACGATGGCTATGTGCGCTTCTTCAATCCGGTCGACGGATCGCAGATTTACCAGGTCGAGGTTCCGGGCGGGGCCACCACCTCACCAGTTGTGGCGGGGCAGACGCTGTATGTCGTTTCGACCAAGGGCGATCTACACGCTTTCCGTTGACGTTCAGATGCGCTAAAGGGCGCTTCTTGAGTCTTGAAAGTTGAGAACATGTCGCTGACCCTCGCCATCGTGGGGCGCCCGAATGTGGGCAAATCCACCCTGTTCAACCGCCTTGTGGGCAAACGTCTGGCCTTGGTCGACGACCAGCCCGGCGTGACGCGCGACCTGCGCGAGGGCGAAGGGCGGCTGGGCGATCTGCGTTTTACCGTGATCGACACGGCGGGGCTTGAGGATGCAACCGATGACAGCCTGCAGGGCCGGATGCGCCGCCTGACCGAGCGTGCGGTGGACATGGCCGATGTCTGCCTGTTCATGATCGACGCGCGGACCGGTCTGACCCCAACGGATGAGATGTTTGCCGAGATTCTGCGCAAACGCTCGAAACACGTGATTCTGGCAGCCAACAAGGCCGAAGGGTCCGCAGCGGATGCCGGTGTTTTGGAGGCCTATAACCTGGGCCTCGGCGAACCCGTACGCCTGTCGGGTGAGCATGGCGAAGGGATGACGGACCTTTATGCCCAACTTATGCCGCTGGCGGATGAGGCTGAGGACAAGGCCGAGGACGATACCCCCGAAACCGATATCGAGCTGGATGAGGATGGCGAAGGTGAAACGCCTCTGATCACCGCCGCCAAGCCGCTGCAGGTTGCGGTGGTTGGACGTCCGAATGCCGGTAAATCCACGCTGATCAACAAGATCATCGGCGAAGACCGCCTGCTGACCGGCCCCGAGGCCGGGATTACCCGCGATGCCATCAGCCTGCGCATCGACTGGGCCGACCCTGATGGGGACAGCACCCCGATGCGGATCTTCGACACCGCGGGCATGCGCAAAAAGGCCAAGGTGCAAGAGAAGCTGGAAAAGCTCTCGGTCTCTGACGGGCTGCGCGCCGTGAAATTTGCCGAGGTTGTCGTGGTTCTATTGGATGCTGCGATTCCGTTCGAACAACAGGACCTGCGCATTGCCGATCTGGCCGAACGCGAAGGCCGTGCCGTGGTTGTCGCTGTCAACAAATGGGACATCGAAGACGACAAGCAGGAAAAACTGCGCGAGCTGAAAGAGTCCTTCGAACGCCTGCTGCCACAACTGCGCGGCGCGCCTTTGATCACCGTCTCTGCTAAAACGGGCCGGGGGCTCGAGCGTCTGCGCGCCGCAATCCTGCGCGCCCACGACATCTGGAACCGGCGCGTGCCGACCGCTGCGCTGAACCGCTGGCTGACCGCAATGCTGGAACAGCACCCACCGCCAGCCCCGCAGGGCCGCCGGATCAAGCTGCGCTACATGACTCAGGCCAAGACCCGCCCGCCGGGTTTCGTGGTCATGTGCTCGCATCCCGACAAGATGCCCGCCAGCTACACCCGCTATCTGGTCAATGGTCTGCGCGAAGATTTTGACATGCCCGGCACACCGATCCGCCTGACCCTGAGGGGGCAGGGCGACAAGAACCCCTACAAGGGGCGACGCAAGAAAAATGCGGGTGCTTTGGCCAAACATCTCAAGGGTAAGGCGTAACTGCGCCAATTTTCAGCGTTTTTAGCCTCGGGGCGTGACAGCGCCTTTTCCCCGCGCTAGCATTCAGTTGCGTGCATTTGTTTCGTGTGCGCTGCTTGTACGCGGACACTCCGCGCATATTTTTGGGTTAATTTTTGTCGGGCCATCGTGGGGAGCGGGCTGGATGGATCTTAGGGAATACACAAGACAATACGCGGTTCAGGACAACAAACTGGCAGCGTTGAGCTATTTTGGGACCTTCGCGGTGTATTTCGCATCGCTGGCGCTGGCGATCACATACGTGGATCGCTGGTACATCATGGTTCCGGCGGGGATTGTTTTTGCCTTTTCGGCAGTGCGTCTTTACGTGCTGCAACATGATTGCGGGCATCATTCGCTGTTTGAGACACGGCAACAGAACGAATGGGCCGGGCACGGCCTGTCGCCTTTCACCTTCGCTCCGTTCGAGGTGATGAAGCAGAACCACAACCTGCACCACGCCGGAATTGGCAATCTGGAACACCGCGAAACCGGCGAGATCCATACGATGACCCTACGGGAATGGAACGAGGCGGATTGGAAAAAGCGCCTGTTCTACAGACTTTATCGCAACCCGTTCATCCTCGTGCCGGTTGGGGCGTTGTTTACTTATTTCATCCGCTATCGCTGGCCCAAGAACACCGTTCGGTTCGGAGTGAAGGGGGTTGTGCTGCACAACCTTTCCATCGTCGTGTTCCTGGGGCTTCTGTGGTTGATTGCCGGTACAACGGGCATTCTGGTCTGGCTGGTCTTCTCACTGCTCGGGGGGATGCTGGGCGTGTTCCTTGTCTATCTGCAGCACAACTTTGAGGATACCTATTGGGATCGTCGGCCTGATCTGGACCCTCAGCTGGCGGCCTTGCAAGGATCGTCTGCTCTGGATTTCGGGTGGTGGTTCGACAATGCGGTTGCCTGCATCACTTTGCACGACATCCACCATTTCAACGCGCGCATCCCGTCCTACCGGCTGCGGGCGTGTCACTATAACCTGCCGCCAGAATTCACCCCGCGTCGGATCAAATTCCCCGAGGCTGTGGCCGCGCTGACCCTTAAGCTATGGGACGAAGACGCCAAACGTTTGGTGCCGTTTCCCAAGCAGCGGCAGGACGCCAAGCTGGCTCACGGCAGGTGAGAACGCGGCGGGACAGCATCACGACTTGAAGGATTGTATATCCTGTGTATATACGGATATGCAGGGAGACAGAGAAAGGACCCATAATGACCGCATTGACCGATGTTAAGGGCGTGGGAGAAGCGCTTGCCACAGCCTTGTCCGCGAACGGTTTCAAGACAGCCGAGGCCGTGGCGAAAGCCAAGCCCGAAGATCTGGTCAAGGTCCCCAGAATAGGTCTGGCACGGGCCGCTGTGCTGATTGCTGCCGCGAAAGAGGCCGTCGCTGCGAAACCCGCCGCCGCCAAGCCTGCCGCCAAACGCGCGCCAGCGGCACGTCGCGCGACGCCGCGCAAAGCTGCGGCGCGACGCCCCGCGGCCCGCAAGACAGTCGCCGCTGCAGCCGCCGAAAAACGCGCGGAAGAGGCCGCGAAGAAAGCTGCGGCTGAAAAGGCTGCCGCCGAAGCCGCCGAGGCGAAGGCGAAGAAGAAGGCCAAGGCAAAAGCAAAGGCTGAAAAGGCCGCCAAGAAACGTGCCGAGATGGAGGCCGCGTTCTCGAAAGCCAAGGACAAGGTGAAAGCCAAGTCGAAGAAGGACAAGAAGTCCAAGAAGGACGACAAGAAAAAAGACGCTGCCAAGAAGGACAGCAAAAAGAAAGATAAAAAGAAGGATAAGAAAAAGGCGAAGAAGTAAGCCTTCCTCGCCCTTTGGGAAAGTCCGGCGCTTGTCGAAGCGCCAGTTTTCTTATGCCAGCGTACCGTCTGTTTGCAGGGTCCGCTTGCCGCCCAGATAGGGGGCCAGAACCTCGGGCACGGTCACAGTGCCATCTGCGTTCTGCCCGTTCTCCAGCACAGCGATCAGGCAGCGCCCCACGGCCAGCCCCGAGCCGTTCAGGCTGTGGACATATTCCGGTTTGCCACCCGCTTCGGGGCGGAAACGGGCATTCATGCGCCGGGCCTGAAAATCGCCGGTGGTCGAGACCGAGCTGATCTCGCGATAGGTATCCTGACCGGGCAGCCATGCCTCGATGTCAAAGGTGCGGCGCGCGCCAAATCCCATATCACCGGTGCACAGGACAACGGTGCGGTAGGGGATGCCCAGCTGCTCCAACAGGTCCTCGGCGCAGCGCAGCATCCGTTTTTGTTCCTCGTCCGATTTATCGGGATGAGTGATCGAGACCATCTCGACCTTTTCAAACTGGTGCTGCCGCAGCATCCCGGCGGTGTCCTTACCGGCGCTGCCAGCTTCGGACCGGAAGCAGACGGTGTGGGCGGTCATGCGGATGGGCAGGGCGGCCTCGTCCAGAATCTCCCCGGATACCGAATAGGTCAGTGTGACCTCAGAGGTCGGGATCAGCCACCAGCCATTGGTGGTCTGATAGCTGTCATCGCCGAATTTCGGCAGTTTGTCGGTGCCATACATCGCCTCATCCCGGACCAGAACGGGGGTCTGCATCTCGGTCAGACCGTTCTTGTCGATATGGGTGTCCAGCATGAACTGGGCCAAGGCGCGGTGGATACGCGCGACGCCTTTTGACAGGTTCACAAACCGGCTGCCGCTGGTCTTGGCGGCGGTCTCGAAATCCATTGCGGCGGCGACGGCGGGAATGTCGAAATGCTCTTTCGGAGCGAAATCGAACGCACGCGGCGTGCCCCAGCGGTTGACCTCGACATTGTCATTCTCGTCCGCGCCTTGGGGTACATCCTCGGCGGGCAGGTTGGCGATGCGGGCCAGTTGATCGGTCAGCAG
Source organism: Ruegeria sp. C12 (assembly GCF_056537745.1). Lineage (NCBI taxonomy): Bacteria > Pseudomonadati > Pseudomonadota > Alphaproteobacteria > Rhodobacterales > Roseobacteraceae > Ruegeria > Ruegeria sp. C12. Next base: position 161,016 of record NZ_JBQFSA010000005.1, on the reverse strand, counting down.
CGCGTCCAGATCCTTGGCTTCGGTCTGCATCCGCGCAATCTCGGCCTTTTTTTCGGCGACCAGAGTGCGCAGGCGTTCGAATTCCGCCTCATCTCCGCGCCCCTTGGCGGCACCGACCTCTTTGCTGGCTTTGTTCTGTTCGGCCTGCGCCGTCTCAGCCGCCAGAATTTTGGCGCGGCGGCTTTCGTCCAGGCGCAGCAGGTCTGACGACACCGGCGCGTCCCCACGGCGCGCAAGAGCGGCGTCGAAGGCGGCGGGGTTTTCGCGAATGGCGCGGATGTCGTGCATGTCTCAGATCCTTAATGCGTGAATCACTAAAGCTGCTTATGCACCATATGGCTGGAAGGGTGTAGCGCTGGTTAACCAAATTGCGCTTAACTGTCTGGCGTCTCTTCGTGATGCGCCAGATGACCATCCCAATCCCCGGCTGGGATCTTCGGCTCGGGCGGGTCGGCCATGTAGGACGGGGTCATGATCTGCACATTGTTCTCGTTAAACACAGCCACGATGTTGCGGTGCAGGTCTGACCGGATTTTGGGGATAATACTGCCGCGTGTGGTGTACCCATTGATCTGATAATTGATCGCGTAATCGGCCAGCGCGGTCCACAATACAAAGGGTTCAGGCTTGGCCTTGATCCCCTTGGTGCGATGGGCGGCTTCGATCAGCATCGCCTCGACCTTTTCGGGCGGTTCCTCGTACCCGATGCCGACAGTGGTGTGCAGCAACAGACCGCTGCCGTCGGTTTTCTTCGAGAAATTCACCACATCCGAATTCATCAGCTGCGCGTTGGGGATCGAGATCAGCTCATTCTTGATGGATTTCAGATGTGTCTCCATCAGCTTGATCTGCACCACGTCACCAATGTGATCCCCGATCTGAATTCGATCCCCGATCGAGGTCGAGCGGCGATAGATCACAAACAGCCCCGCCAGCATATTCGACACGACCGAGTTTGCGCCAAGCGACAGCATCGCACCCACCAGAATGGTCAGCCCCTGAAACGCCGCGGAATCCGAGCCCGGGATATAGGGCACAGCAAAGACCAGCGCGATCAGGATCACAACCACCCGAGCGATGTTGAAGGTTGGGTTGATCCAGTGCTTTTCGAAATCCCCCAACTCGAACGAGCCCGCTTCGACCGCGTCAAAGAACACCCGCATGCCCTTGATAATATACATCGTTACCCAGGTGATCAGGCCAAGCATGATCATATTCGGGATATAGCTGAGGATGCCCTTGAAGATCAGAAGGACGGGTTCCGTCAGGTAGGTCAGAAGCAACTGCGCGAAATAGCGGGTTTCGGCAAAGGCCAGCAGGACGAAGGACAGGTAGTAGTAAAAGCCCAGAAAGAAGATCACCAGCAGGACAAAATTCAGCCCATAGCGGACCAGGGCGGCAATTGCCTCGGCCTGAACGCTTTTGGCGGTGGCGGTTTCAACGTCCTTCAGGTGGCGTTTGACGAATTTCAGGGTGCGCCGCCGGATTCTGCGATGCAGCCACAGGATGGCGACGACAAAGACAAAAAAGCCCAAGGTCCAGGCCGCAGCTTCGATCGCGCCCGACACGCGCGCCTGATCCGTTCTGTTCGAACGGTAGGCTTCGATGGATTGCTTGATCGCATTGCCGTGCAGAACGCTGACAACGCTCAACTCCATCTGATCCAGTTCGGCATCGGCTTCGGTGACGATTGAGACCCTTTCACCATCTGCCAGAATCCAGGTGCCAAAGTCGGTTTCTTCAAAGCTGATTGCGACCTCGGTCGCGTCCGAGGCTTCGGCGATTTCGATGATCTTGTTCTGAACACCCTCGGCCCGTTCGGGCGCGGGCAGGGCGCTTGAGCCGCGGACCTGAAACAGGATGTCCCCGTCCACGATGACCGGGGCCATAAAGGCCTCTGATTCAGCCGTTTCAGGCGCGGTCGCTTCCGCAGGTGCGTCCTGTGCCCGGACAGGACCGTCAAACCACAGGATCACCGCCAAAGCGGCCAGGAAATAACGTAACAAAAGGAAGGGCTTGAATTGCCGTGCCATATGTCCCCCTTACCCCGGACTATACCCGGTTTGGGCCATGTTCCTAGGACATATCTGCAACGCTTTGACTGTTCTTGCGGTGACAGGGTCGCGTTCAGGTGGGTCACACCGCCGCCTTTGCTTGCAAACAGACATATCAGCGCATAGGTTCCCGCCAAATTTGCGGAACGGTGCCGCAACACAAAGCAAAAGGAATATCCCATGGAAGGTGGCGCAATCGCCCAGTTTCTCCCGCTGATCCTGATCTTCGCGATCATGTATTTCCTGCTGATCCGTCCGCAGCAAAAGAAGATGAAGGAACATCAGGCCATGGTCGAGGCCGTGCGCCGGGGCGATCAGGTCGTCACACAGGGTGGTCTGATTGGCAAAGTGTCCAAGGTCAAGGAAGGCGAGAACGAGATCGAGGTCGAGATCGCCGAAGGTGTGAAGGTGCGCGTGATCAAATCGACCATCGCCCAGGTTCTGAACAAGACCGAACCTGCGAAGTAACTTCGCCTGACAATTCCTTGAAAAGGCAGGGTAATGCTGCAAATTGATACCTGGAAGCGGGTTCTGATCTGGCTGGTCTGCGTGACCGGCCTGATCCTTGCCCTGCCAAATGCGTTTTACACGCGGGTCGAACAATCCAACGACGCCAAAGCCGCGATTGAGCTGGGCGCAAACACCCCCGAAAATCAGGCGCAAGCCGAACAATGGCCCAACTGGCTGCCTTCGTCTCTGGTCAATCTGGGCCTTGATCTGCGCGGCGGTGCCCATCTGCTGGCCGAGGTTAAGGTCGAGGATGTCTACGAATCCCGGATGGAGGGCATGTGGCCGGAAATCCGCGACGCCCTGCGGGACGAGCGGGCGACAGTTGGAACCATCCGCCGTCAGGACTCGGCCCCCGATCAGATTCGCGTCCGCATCAGCCAGCCCGAGGGGATGCCCCGCGCGCTAGAGGTTGTGCGCGGTCTTGCCCGTCAGGTGCAAACCCTGACCGGGGTCGGCGCGACCGACATCGAAGCCTTCGCCGACGGGGATACGATTGTCGTGCAACTGTCCGAGGCTGAAAAACTGGCCTCAGACGACCGCACCGTGCGCCAATCGCTTGAGATTGTCCGCCGCCGGATTGACGAGGTCGGAACCCGCGAACCCACCATTCAGCGCCAGGGCGCGGACCGTATCCTGATCCAGGTGCCGGGGATCGGCAGCGCCGGAGAGTTGAAAGACATCATCGGAACGACGGCGCAGCTGACCTTCAACCCTGTGGTCAATCGCGGCACCGACCCGGATGCGGTTGCTGGTATTGGTCAGGAAGTCGTGCCCTCAATCGACGAAAGCGGTGTTTACTACATCATCGAATCCGCCCCGGTCGTGACGGGTGAGGAACTGGTGGACGCGCAGCCATCCTTCGATCAGAATGGTCGTCCGGCGGTCAGCTTCCGTTTCAACACATCAGGTGCGCGCAAATTTGGTGACTACACGCGCGACAATATCGGCGCGCCTTTTGCCATCGTGTTGGATGACGAGGTGATCTCGGCCCCGGTCATCCAAAGCCACATTCCGGGCGGGTCGGGGATCATCACCGGCAACTTCTCGGTCGAGGAAAGCACCAATCTGGCCATCCTGCTGCGGGCAGGGGCCTTGCCCGCCGAGCTGATCTTTCTGGAAGAACGCACCATCGGCCCTGAACTGGGCCAAGACAGCATCGACGCCGGTAAAGTCGCCACAATCGTGGCCTTCGCCGCAGTGTTGGTCTTCATGGCGCTCAGCTACGGGCTGTTCGGTATCTTTGCCAACATCGCTCTGATCATCAACGTCGGTCTGCTGTTCGGCTTGCTGTCCCTGATCGGGGCCACTCTGACCCTGCCGGGCATCGCCGGGATCGTGTTGACCGTGGGTATGGCGGTGGACGCCAATGTGCTGATCTTTGAACGGATTCGCGAGGAACTGAAATCCGCCAAAGGTCCGGCCCGCGCCATCGAGCTTGGCTATGAAAAGGCGCTGTCGGCCATCCTGGACGCCAACGTCACCACATTCATCACTGCGACCATCCTGTTTGCCATGGGCAGCGGTCCGGTGCGCGGCTTCGCTATTACGCTTGGGCTGGGTATCATCACCTCGGTCTTCACTGCGATCTTCGTGACGCGCCTGATGGTGGTCATGTGGTTCGAACGCCGCCGTCCGAAAATGATCGAGGTTTGACATGAGACTGAAACTCGTACCCCAGGAAACCTCGTTCGATTTCTTCAGCCGGTGGAAAGTCTGGCTGGGCATCTCGGGCCTGATGATGGTGATCGCCTTTGTTTCATTCCTGTTACAAGGTCTGAATTTCGGCATCGATTTCCGGGGCGGCACCACGATCCGCACCGAAAGCGCACAGCCGATTGACGTAGGCACCTACCGCGACGCCATCGCGCCGCTGGAATTGGGCGATGTCACGATAACCGAGATTTTTGACCCGACATTCGGGCCGGACGAAAACGTCGCCATGATCCGCATTCAGGCGCAGGCCGATGCCGAAGCGGTCGAAGCTTCGACAATCACAGCGGTTGAAAGCGCGTTGCAAACTGTGATCCCCGACATCCAATTTGTCTCGGTTGAATCTGTCGGCCCGAAAGTGTCCGGCGAACTGATCCAGACGGCGGTCATCGCCGTGGCCTTGGCCATCGGCGCGGTGCTTGTCTATATCTGGCTTCGGTTCGAATGGCAGTTCGCCTTGGGCGCGGTGGCCGCACTTGTGCATGACGTGATCCTAACCATCGGCATCTTCTCGGAGCTGCAAATCCGCTTCGATCTGGCCATTATCGCAGCCCTGTTGACCATCGTTGGCTATTCTCTGAACGACACCGTGGTTGTGTTCGACCGGGTGAGGGAGAACCTTCGCAAATACAAAAAGAAAGACCTCAAGGAAGTTCTGAACATCTCGATCAACGAAACGCTCAGCCGGACGGTGATGACCTCGGTCACGACCCTGCTGGCGCTGATCTCGCTTTATGTTTTGGGCGGCGACGTGATCCGAGGGTTCGTATTTGCGATGATCTGGGGCGTGATCGTGGGGACCTATTCGTCAGTCTTTGTGGCCTCGACCATTCTGCTGTGGCTGGGGGTCAAGCGCGATTGGTCCAAGCCATCCAACACCGCCGGCAATCAGTTTGCCAACATAGATGCCTGAGGTATTCGGCCAGTCCCCGCAGGGTCTGGCCGTTATCTTTTTTGCAGCGTTTCTGGGCGGGGTCGTGCGCGGCTTCTCGGGTTTCGGAACCGCTTTGGTCTTCCTGCCCATCGCCACGCCTTATCTGGGCCCATTCGGCGCTCTGATCGGTCTGACCATCATGGATATCTTCGGCCCCTTGCCGAACCTGCGCCGGGCTTGGGGCGCGGTGAACAAGGGCGATCTGGCACGTTTGGTGATCGGTTGCGCCGCGATTCTGCCGGTCGGCCTATGGGTACTAACGCAAGTCGACCCCGAAGTGTTTCGCTACGCGGTCAGCGGCCTTGCCCTGATCATGCTCGCCATCCTGATCCTGGGCCTGCGCTATCACGGGCAGATCAGCCGCACGATGGTCACGGGTATCGGCGGTGCCGCCGGATTTCTGGGCGGCGTTGCGGGGTTGCCCGGACCAGCCGTCATCCTGTTTTACATGTCGCGCCCGCTGCCTGTGGAAGTGATCCGGGCAACCATCCTGCTTTTCCTGTTTGCCTTTGACTTCCTGCTACTGGGCTATCTCACTGGCATGGGGCAAGTAACACTGGCTGCCGCGGGACTGGGGTTTGCGCTGGCCGTGCCAAACCTGTTGGGCAACTTGCTGGGGGCCTGGCTGTTCCGACCCGACCGCGAACACCTCTACCGTGCCGCCGCGTATCTGGCGATTGTGCTGGCAGCCTTGTCCGGCCTGCCACTTTGGGGATAAATACCACCCATGCGATTGAATGAGATCACCTATACCAACGCCCAACCCATCGACGGCTACGGACCGGGCTTTTTTCGTATCGGTGGGCAGGTCCATAACGGCGGCGTCCTGACTGGCGCAACCGGTACCCAACCGTGGGAGGGGTATGCCGACTCCGAACCCCTGCTTAACCTTTCGGGCGCAATAGATGTACTGTTGATCGGCACCGGAGCCGAACTGACACATATCCCCACAGATTTGCGCAATGCCTTGGAAAATTCGGGTATCGGGATCGAGATCATGAACTCCCCAGCCGCTTGCCGCACCTATAACGTCCTGCTGTCAGAAGGTCGCCGCATCGCGCTGGCCCTGATCCCCGTGTAACCGGATCCCCCTTCATCTGGCCAAAAATATCCCGGAGAGCCGCCATTGGTGCGCCATTGGTTCGAGCGCCAATGGCGGCGAGGCTGGCCTCTCGCTCCCGCAATCACCAATATGCACCGACATCGCCACCCTGCGGCAAATCCCGCCTTTTGCCTGCGTCCCCAATCGGATAAGCGGGTCACATGACGTTAACCGTAACCGATCTGACCATCACCCGAGGCGGCATTCCAGTACTGGAGGGGCTGAGCTTCACGCTCCAACCCGGTCAGGCCCTGATCCTGCGCGGGCCGAACGGGATCGGCAAGACAACCCTTTTGCGCACGCTGGCCGGTTTGCAGCCCCCATTGGCCGGTCAGATTGACGGCGCCGAAGATCAGATCGCTTACGCCTCGCATTCCGACGGGTTGAAACCAACCTTGACAGTGACTGAAAACCTCAACTTCTGGGCCTCGGTTTTTGGGACGCAGCAGATCCAGCCCGCCCTGGACGCCTTTGCACTGAATGAGCTTTCGGACCGTCACGCTGGCAACCTGTCCGCCGGGCAAAAGCGGCGATTGGGGCTGGCGCGGATGCTGGTCACGGGGCGGCCGATCTGGATGCTGGACGAACCAACCGTTTCGCTGGACAAAAACGCCGTGCAGATGTTCGCAGATGCTGTGCGCGCGCATCTGGGGCAGGGTGGCTCGGCCCTGATCGCCACCCATATCGATCTGGGCCTTGATGGCGAGGTCCTGGACGTAGGCCCCAACAAAGCCAAACCCGCCCCTATCGACGACTTTGACGGAGGTTTCCTGTGATCGCCCTGTTGCTGCGTGATCTGAAACTGGCCTTCCGGGCGGGCGGCGGCTTTGGTCTGGGGCTGGCCTTCTTCCTGATCGTAACGGTTCTGGTGCCCTTTGCGGTCGGCCCGCAATCGTCGCTGCTGTCCACGATCGCGCCGGGTGTCCTGTGGCTCGGTGCGCTTCTGGCCTGCCTGCTGTCGCTCGACCGCCTGTTGGCGCTGGATTGGGAGGACGGCTCGCTGGACCTGCTGGCGACCGCGCCGATTCCGCTTGAAGCGGTTGTCTCGATCAAGGCGCTGGCCCATTGGATCACCACCGGCCTGCCGCTGGTCCTTGCTGCACCCTTTCTGGGTGTGCTGTTGAACCTGCCGGTGCCCGGCTTTTTCTGGCTGGTGATCTCGCTGCTGCTCGGCACCCCGGCCATGAGCGTTATTGGCACCTTCGGCGCAGCGCTCACCGTCGGCCTGAAACGGGGCGGGTTGCTGCTGTCCTTGCTGGTCCTGCCGCTTTACGTCCCAACCCTGATTTTCGGCGCTGAGGTCGCCCGCCGTGGTGCCATCGGGATGGAAACACAGACACCGCTTCTGATGCTGGCCGGGATCACTGCAGCAACCATCGCCCTGCTGCCCTTTGCCAGCGCAGCGGTGCTGCGGATCAATCTGCGGTGAAGCGCCACATCTTTGACCGAGGTCAATTGAGAAAACCTCCGATTCAGACTAAATAACGGCCATGACAATCGCAGCCAAAGCCAACGCCCTCTGGGAATATGCCAACCCGCGCAAGTTCCTTGCCACCAGTGAACGTGTCCTGCCGTTTTTCTGGATCACATCGGCAGTGTTTATCGTGGTCGGGCTGGTCTGGGGCTTTTTCTTCACGCCGGACGATTACAAGCAGGGATCGACCGTCAAGATCATCTACCTGCACGTCCCGTCGGCGCTGATGGCGATCAATTGCTGGTTGATGATGCTGGTGACCTCGCTGGTCTGGCTGGTGCGCCGCCACCATGTCAGTGCTCTGGCCGCGCGGGCCGCCGCCCCGATCGGCATCGTCATGACACTGATCGCGCTGGCAACCGGGGCGATCTGGGGCCAGCCGATGTGGGGGACATGGTGGGCCTGGGATCCGCGCCTGACATCGTTCCTGATCCTGTTCCTGTTCTACCTTGGATATGTGGCGTTATGGGAGGCGATCGAGGACCCCGATACCGCTGCCGACCTGACCTCGGTCCTGTGTCTGGTGGGGTCGGTCTTTGCGATCCTCAGCCGCTATGCGGTGAACTTCTGGAATCAGGGCCTGCATCAGGGCGCGTCCGTCATGCGGGCGGGTGCTGTCACCGGCACCGATACCGAAGAGAAGGTCAGCAATATCTTCTTCTATCCGCTGCTGGCGTGCATCATCGGCTTTGTGTTGCTGTTCATCGCGCTGGTGCTGTATCGCACCGGCACGGAAATCCGGGCACGGCGGATCAAGGCATTGCTTGCACGGGAAAGGGTGGGCGGATGATCCCTGATCTTGGAAAATACGCGGACGCGGTCCTGTCGTCTTACGCAGCCTCGATTGCACTGCTGGTCGCACTGGTTGTCTTCAGCATTCTGCGCGGACGCAAGGTGCGGACCGAGATGGAAAAGATCGAACAAAGGGTAACTCGGAATGGCTAAAATCTCGCCCCTGATGCTCGCGCCGCCCCTGATTTTCGGGGCTTTCGCGGTTCTGGCCGGGATCGGCATGTTCCGCGAGGATCCAAACGCGCTGCCCTCTGCGCGCGAGGGGCAGCCTGCGCCCCCGGTCGTGCTGACCGAGTTTCCCGGCAAGGCCCTATTCGACGACACGACCCTAAGGGATGGTGAGGTCAAGCTGGTCAACTATTGGGCCAGCTGGTGCGCCCCATGCCGGGCCGAGCACCCGAACCTTGAGGCGCTGTCGGACGAAGGCATCCCGGTCTATGGCATCAACTACAAGGACAAGTTGGACAATGCCGAGGGTTTCCTGACCGAGTTGGGTGATCCATACGAAGCCATCGGCCGCGACGAGCAGGGACGCATGGCGCTGGATTGGGGCCTATACGGCGTGCCGGAAACCTATGTGATTGACGGCGAGGGTACGGTAATTCTGCGCTTTGCCGGGCCGATCACTCAGCGCGTGATAGAAAGCACAATCCGCCCTGCTTTGGAAAAGGCGGCGGGCGGATAACCCCTTTGCCTAAAGCCTGTAGCCCCCGGTAACCGCCAAGGTCTCACCGGTGATGAATGCAGCGTCATCCGATGCGAGGAACCGAACGGCCTTTGCAATGTCTTGCGGTCGTCCGACGCGCCCAATGGCTGTGTCTTTCACAAACAGGGCTGTCAGATCATCGGGCCGCGGGGCCTCGGGGATGTTGATGGCCCCCGGTGCGACTGCGTTCACCCGGATACCTTCGGGCCCAAGCTCTTTCGCCATGCCGCGGGTCCATAGGTTCAGTGCAGCCTTGCTTGCCCCATAGGTTACCGCGTCTTTCGGCGGCAAAACGGCGTTCATCGAAGATATGCTGACAATCGCCGCACCCGGTTTCAGATGCGGCAACGCGGCAGTCAACAAGGCTGCGGGCACAAGCAGGTTCAAATCCAGAATGGCGCGGTGGTCGTCGCGATTGAACACCTCTTTTGGGGTCGATTTCACCGCCCCCGCGTTGTTTACGATCACGTCCAGCCGGCCAAACTTGTCGATGATCTGCTGAATCACGGCCTCCGGCTGCCCATCCTCAGTCAGGTCGGATCGAATGGACAGAGTCCCGTCACTCAAAAGCGTATGCGTCGGCTCGGTCGAAAACCACGTGAATGCGATGTGATGGTCGCGGCTCAACTCCTCGACAATCGCGCGCCCAATGCCGCGCGCGCCTCCGGTTATCAATGCCACCTTGTTCATCGCGACCTCCCCGGCGCAGCAAACCCGGTCTCTTGCGCCAATTCAACTTCTTCTGTTCAAAAATACCTCGGAGCGCGAGGCAGAGCCTCGCAAAAAACAAAGGACGCCCGAAGGCGTCCTTTCTGATCAAATCCAAAGGCGCGGCTTTATCCCGCCTTCGCCAGATTCCGCAGCACATACTGCAGCACGCCGCCGTTTTCGATATATTCAATCTCGGGCGCGGTATCGATCCGGCATTTCAGAGTGATGGTCTTCTCGGTTCCATCCCCATAAACGATAGTGCAAGGCACCTCCTGCAGGGGTTCAACCGTGTCCAACTCATGGATCGAGACGGTTTCATCCCCCTTCAGACCCAGCGACTTGCGCGTGTCGCCGCCTGTGAATTCCAGCGGGATCACACCCATCCCCACAAGGTTCGAGCGGTGAATGCGCTCAAAGCTTTCGGCGATCACCGCCTTGACGCCCAGCAACGCCGTGCCCTTGGCCGCCCAGTCGCGGGACGAGCCCGCGCCATATTGTTCGCCACCAAACACGACCAACGGGGTTCCGTTCGCCTGATGCGCCATCGACGCCTCGTAGACTGAGGTCTGCTGACCGTCCGGCCCGACGGTGTAGCCGCCCTCTACGCCGTCCAGCATCTCATTCTTGACGCGGATATTGGCGAAGGTGCCACGCATCATGACCTCGTGGTTGCCACGGCGGGACCCGTATGAGTTGAACTCGCGCGGCTGAACCTGGCGGTCGGTCAGGTATTTGCCAGCCGGTGTGGTCGTCGCAAATGATCCGGCGGGTGAGATGTGGTCGGTGGTGATCATGTCGCCCAGGATCAGCAGAACCTTGGCACCTTCAATGTTCGAGATCGTGCCCGGCTCGGGACTCATGCCCTGGAAATAGGGCGGGTTCTGGATGTAGGTCGAGCTCGGTGGCCAGTCATAGGTTTCCTGTTGCGGAACCTCGACGCTCTGCCATTTCTCGTCGCCCTTGAACACGTCCGCATATTTGGTCTGGAACGCCTCGCGGGTCACGGTTGCCTCGACCAGCTCGGCGATTTCGCTTTGGCTGGGCCAGATGTCTTTCATGAAGACGTCGTTGCCATCCTTGTCCTGACCGATCGGCTCCGAGGTCAGGTCGATATCCAGTGTGCCCGCCAGCGCGTAAACCACGACCAGCGGCGGTGAGGCCAGATAATTGGCGCGCACGTCCGGGCTGATACGGCCTTCGAAGTTGCGGTTGCCCGACAGAACCGAGGTGGCAACCAGATCGCCCTCGGCAATCGCTTCGGACAGTTCTTTCTGGATCGGACCCGAGTTGCCGATACAGGTGGTGCAGCCATAGCCAACAAGGTTGAAGCCGATGGTATCCAGATCATCCTGCAGGCCAGCGGCCTCAAGATAGGCCGACACAACCTGCGATCCCGGTGCCAGCGAGGTCTTGACCCACGGCTTGCGGTTCAAACCCAGCGCGGCGGCTTTTCGCGCCACCAGACCCGCGCCGATCATCACATAAGGGTTCGAGGTGTTTGTGCAGGAAGTGATCGAGGCGATCACGACCTTGCCCGATTCCATGGTGTAGTCTTCGCCTTTGACGGGGACGTCTTTGCCCATGGGGCGCTTGAAGGTCTCGGCCATCTCGCGCGCAAAGGCGGCCTTGGCGTCGGTCAGCGCGACATAATCCTGCGGGCGTTTCGGGCCGGAAATCGCCGGGACAATAGTGCCCATATCCAACGACAAGGTATCGGTATAGATCGGCGCATAGTCCGCCCCGCGCCAGAATCCGTTTTCCTTTGCATAGGCTTCGACCAGCGCGATCCGGTCCTCGTCGCGGCCCGTATTGCGCATGTAGCGCAGGGTTTCGCCGTCGATGGGGAAGAAGCCGCAGGTCGCGCCGTATTCCGGTGCCATGTTTGCAATGGTCGCGCGGTCGGCCAGCGGCAGGCGGTCCAGACCGCTGCCGTAGAACTCGACAAATTTTCCGACCACGCCTTTCTCGCGCAGCATTTCCACGACCTTCAGCACCAGATCGGTGCCGGTGGTGCCTTCGACCATCGCGCCGGTCAGCTCAAAGCCCACAACCTCGGGGATCAGCATCGAGATCGGCTGACCCAGCATGGCGGCCTCGGCCTCGATCCCACCAACGCCCCAGCCCAGAACGGCCATGCCGTTGACCATGGTGGTGTGGCTGTCGGTGCCGACCAGCGTGTCGGGATAGGCGACCTCATCCCCGTTCTGGTCGGTGTCGGTCCAGACGGTCTGAGCCAGGTATTCCAGGTTCACCTGATGACAAATGCCGGTGCCGGGGGGCACGACGCGGAAATTGTTGAACGCGTTCTGGCCCCATTTCAGGAACTGATAGCGTTCCATATTGCGCTCATATTCGCGATCCACATTCATCTGGAAGGCGCGGGGGTTGCCGAACTCGTCAATCATGACCGAGTGGTCGATGACAAGATCGACCGGGTTCAGCGGGTTGATCTTTTGCGCATCGCCGCCCAGCCCCTTGATGCCATCGCGCATCGCTGCCAGATCGACCACCGCCGGAACGCCGGTGAAATCCTGCATCAGCACGCGGGCAGGGCGGTAGGCGATCTCACGCGGGTTCTTGCCGCCATTCGCGCCCCATTCGCCGAAGGCCTTGATGTCCTCGACCGAGACGGAAAAGCCGTCATCCTCGAACCGCAGCATGTTTTCCAACACGACTTTCAGCGCGGCGGGAAGCCTTGAAAAATCACCCAGCCCGGCCTCTTGCGCCGCGGGGATCGAATAATACGAGATGGATTTGCCATTCACGCTCAGGCTGCGGCGCGTTTTGGCGGTGTCCTGTCCGACTTTGATGGGCATCTGTTGGCCTCCCTCTCAAACAACTTGGAATTCAGGGTCGCTGCATTTTATCTGCATCACTCGGGCCACCGGTTCAAGAAGGATCGGCTCGTTAAGTGCATTTTTTGTATACCATTGCACACATTTTGGTGGAAATCCTTGCAACCGGTCTCAAGAAACCTTGATTGGAGGGTGATGAGCAAAGGGTTTAAACCATTACCACACCTTATCGAATCCAGAGAATAAAGCTGTTAGCCCGAGGCCAGACATGATCCGAACTGCCGCCATTGCCACTGCATTTTCCCTTTTTGCGCTTGTCCCCGTTGTGGCCAAAAGCGATCCGGTGGTGATCGAGCTGTTTACCTCGCAAGGCTGTTCGTCCTGCCCGCCGGCCGACGACATCATGCACGAACTGGCCAAACGCGACGATGTGATCGGTCTGGCCCTGCATGTGGATTACTGGGACTATATCGGTTGGAAAGACGAATATGCCGACCCCAGCCACACTGACCGGCAGCGCGCCTATGCACGGCAGGGCGGACGGGCGATGATCTACACACCGCAGATGGTGGTAAACGGACAGCAGGACGTGGTCGGGGCACAAGCCCGCCAGCTCGATCAACTGATCAATGCGCATCTGACGGCGGCCCCGCAAGCTTCGGTTCAGGCGCAGCGGGATGGCGGTGCCGTGACTGTTGAGGTCTCACCGGTCGAGCTGCCCGCGGGGCAGGTCTATGACGTCCGAGTGGTCCAATATTCGCCGATGCGCCATGCCTCGATCCGCCGGGGTGAGTTGGCGGGGCATGAACTGGATTATGCCAATGTGGTCGAATCCTGGCAGATCGCCGGGCAGTGGGACGGTGTTTCGTCGCAAAGCTACACGGCGGAACTGGTGTCAGACCTGCCTGCGGTCGTGCTCGTGCAGCAAGACGGGCACGGGCCCATTGTTGCCGCCGCCAAGGTCAGGTGATCAGGGCATTTCCTCGGGGCTGACGCCCAGCCCGTTCCAGTGTTTCCACCGGCGATGGATCCAGAACCATTGGCCCATGTGCTGACGAACCATCTTTTCCAGATCGTTATTGGTGAACTGCGTCATTTCCTTGGGATCGGTGTGCGGAACCGGCTCATGCAGAACGATTTCAAAGTCGATTCCGTTGGGTTGACGCACCGCGTAAACCGGGATCAGGACCGCTTTGTACTTCATCGCAAGTTCGGCGTTCAGAACCGAGGTGATCGCGGGTTTGCCAAAGAACTGCAGCTGTTCGCCGCCCTGAACATGCAGGTCTGATACGATCGCGATAATGCCACCACTTTTCAGCGACCGCACCATTTCCACCATTCCGCGCCGACCCTGCTCGAACATGGGTGAGCCGGTTTTGTAGAAGGCTTTGACGTAATCGTCGTTGAAATAGGGGTTTGCCATTCGACGATAAAGGCATCCGATTGGCTTGCCGCACCGGGCCTGAAGCGCGACGCGCGCCGCCAGGTAGTGACCGAAATGAGCGGTGATCATCATCACCGGACGGCCCTCGGCAATCGCGGTATCAAGCGCTGCGATCCCGGCTCCACTGATCTTGGCGGTCTTCTGACGCGCCATGAAGCCTTCGGGCGAAAAATGCTCCATGATCGCGCGCCCGGCATTGTCCGACACATCGCCCGAGATCTTGCGAATCTCGGCCTCGGACAGGTCCGGGCAGGTCAGGTTCAGGTTGCGGCGCACGCGTCTGCGAAATCCAACCACCGGGGCAAGGCCACGCACGATGGCACCCATTGTCGCGATGCGCCGTTCATACGGCAGCAGGCGCATGGTGCCGATGACCCCCTTCAGGAACAGATTGGCGACATAGTATTTTGCAAGCTCAGTCTGGCTGAGCTCTGACTTTTCGACAGGCATGAAGGCGTCTCACCGCATATTGCGCGTTTCCCGATCAGACATACAGACCGGGGCTGGCAACCTCAAGCATCCTCATGGGTCCATGGCGACCCAATCTATGTGTCCTCTGCCTCGGCTTCGACCAGGGTGAGCGTGCCTGCATCCACCAGATTGCGAATGGCACCGACGATCTGTGTCATCGCCTCCTCGGCTTCGGCTTGTTTGACGCGGCCGCGTTCGCCCATTTCTTCGCGTAGGTTATCGGCCATACGGGATGAGATGTTCGAAAGGACATATTCCACCGACGCCTTGTCGTCATCCGCCGCAGCACCTGCCAGGGCGGTGATCAGAACGGGTTGATCTACCTCGCGCAGGATGGCCGGAATGTCGCGGGCGGCGATACGGGTCGTGATATGGGCGAAGGTGAATATGGACTGGCGCACGACGCTAGCGAAATCTGCATCCTCTTCGTCCAGCGCGGTCAGCAACCCGTCGCGGGTCGAGGCCGCCGACTGGTTGAGAATCGCCCCGACCCGCGCGCCGGGCCCGTCGCTGAAGGCCTGGGCCGGACGTTGATCCAGTTGCGAGGCCAGCGACCAGCCAATCCGTTCGACCGCTTCGGGGGTGACATTGGCGGTTTTAGAGATGGCATAGGTGATCCGTCGGGCCACAGGTCCGGGTAAATGACCCAGCAATTGCGCCGCCTGCGCTGTATCGAGCTTGGAGACCATGACCGCCGCAATCTCGGTGCTTTCGGCTTGCGCCATTTGGGCAAGGTCTTCGGTTGGAATTTCGCGCAACCTTTGCCACGGATCACCGATCTGGCGCACGCCAGCCACTTTGCGCAACCGGGCCGCCGTGGCGGGCGCGATCTTGCCGTTGATCGCGTCCAGAGCCCCAGCCAAACCATGCGGGAAGGACAATCCGATATTGTCCAGCGCATCGCCAAATTCACGCGCGACGGCATCCAGTGTAACGCGATCCACCAACCCCATCTGACCCAATTGATGGGTCAGCTTTTCCTGCAAATCGTCAGGCAGGTCTTCCAGCGGTATATCCGCTCCTTCATTCAACAAAAGCCGCACAACAACCGCGGCCTTTTGTAGAGAGCTGAGCGATCGGGGAACAACCCTTGGGGCGTCGTTACCGTCACCGGCGGGGGCGGCCGCCCCCGGTGCCAATTGTATCAGCGCGTTCGTATCCTGCATCTGCCTGCCGAGCGAAAATCAAGTCCACAGGCAGATTAGCGAGAATCGGGTAAAGAAAGGCTGAAGCCTAATAGCTATATGTCAGCCCGGTGCGGATTGCGTCGCGCAACGAGGCTTCGGCCCAGGTGCCTTCGCCACCACGGGCCTTGATCTCGCGCCATTGTTCGATGGCCAGATCGGTGCGGCCTTCCGAGACAAAGCCCTGACCCATATAGCTGCGCGCCAAAATGTTGTCGGGGTTTGCAGTGATCGCATCCTGATAGAACGCATTGGCCAGCGCCAGTTCGCCCATCTTGCGGTAGGTAAAGCCCCAATATGTAAGAACACGGTCATCGCCTTGATCCATCACGCGCAGAATGTACTGCGCATGTTCATACTGCCCGTCATAGGCCAGCTCGCGCACCGCGTCATACAACTGATCTTGGGTGAAATTGGTTTTGTTCGGCTTCACACAGCGGCCCGCAGCCTCGTCATACACACGGCCAAACAGGCATTTCTTCGTCGTGTTTGTCGGTTTCGGCGGGCTGCTGTCGCCACCTGCGGCATGAACAATGGGGGCAAAGGCAAATGCCTGAAATGCAATCGCGGATGCTAGGACTAGGCGCATAATTTAACTCCGTTCTCGGGTCTGCTAATTGAAATCATAGTGCGATCTTCAAAAAAGCTAACACCGGACGGGTCGCATTTATTCACAAACAGGAAAGAAAACTCTTAGCTGTTTATGATTTTTGTGCAGCTTTGCGATTCCTGATCCCAAACGGCGCCATCGGCGCAGGATTGGGTCTGCTTGGAATGGCCGGTGCAGGCAAGGCTGGCCGAGGCAAAGCAGACAAGGGCGATCGAGCAAAGAACGGTTCGGATCATGATCAGTTCCTTTTGCAGAGACGTCCCGTGAAGAGTAACCGATTCTTGCTGAATCGCAAAAAAGCCCGGCCTGCTGCTGTGGCAGACCGGGCTGTTTCACGGCTTACGATGATTTATTCGCCAAAAACACGCTCGAAAATCGTGTCGACATGCTTGGTGTGATAGCCAAGGTCGAATTTCTCTTCGATCTCTTCGGGGCTCAGCGCGGCGGTGACGTCGGCATCTGCCAGCAGCTCTTGCTTGAAATCGGTCCGGTGTTCCCAGACTTTCAACGCGTTGCGCTGCACCATGGCATAGGCGTCCTCGCGGCTGACACCGGCTTGGGTCAGGGCCAGCAGAACGCGTTGGCTCATCACCAGACCGGGGAACTTGTTCATGTTCTCCAGCATGTTCTCGGGGAAGATCAGCATCTTGTCGATCACGCCGGTCAGACGGGCCAGGGCAAAGTCCAGTGTGATTGTGGCGTCGGGCCCGATCATGCGTTCAACCGAGGAATGCGAGATGTCGCGTTCATGCCAAAGTGCCACGTTTTCCATCGCCGGGATCACAGCCGCGCGCACCATGCGGGCCAGACCGGTCAGGTTCTCGGTCAGAACCGGGTTTTTCTTATGCGGCATCGCCGACGAGCCCTTTTGACCCATCGAGAAGAATTCGGCGCCTTCCAGCACCTCGGTCCGCTGCATGTGGCGGATTTCGATGGCGATGTTTTCGATGCTGCTGGCGATCACGCCGAGGGTCGCAAAGAAAGCTGCGTGGCGGTCGCGGGGGATAACCTGCGTGCTGATCGGTTCGGGCACCAGACCAAGTTGGTCGCAAACATGTTCTTCGACACGCGGGTCGATGTTGGCGAAGGTGCCAACCGCGCCGCTGATCGCGCCGGTGGCAATCTCGGCACGGGCGTCGCGCATCCGGGACAGGTTGCGGTCCATCTCGGCGTAGAAGCGGGCAAAGGTCAGGCCCATGGTGGTCGGCTCGGCGTGAATGCCGTGGCTGCGGCCAATGCGGACAGTGTTTTTGTGTTCAATCGCGCGGCGTTTGAGCGCGGCCAGCAGACCCTCAAGATCGGCGATCAGCAGATCGGCGGCGCGGGTCAGTTGTACGTTCAGGCAGGTGTCCAGCACGTCGGAGCTGGTCATGCCCTGATGCACAAAACGCGCCTCTTCACTGCCGACATGCTCGGCCAGATGAGTCAGGAAGGCGATGACGTCATGCTTGGTGACGGCTTCGATCTCATCAATGCGGGCGACGTCGAATTCCACGTCCTTGGCTTTCCACACGGCCTCGGCATTCTCACGTGGGATCACGCCCAGATCGGCCATGGCGTCGCAGGCATGGGCCTCGATCTCGTACCAGATGCGGAACTTGCTTTCGGGCGACCAGATGGCGACCATATCGGGGCGGGAATAACGTGGAATCATAAGCAGCGGCACCTTATTGTGTTTGGGCAGGAGGCGATGCGGCGGGGTTTAAACCCGCACCATCAAAGGAACAAGGTGTGAGTGCGGATATGAGACGGTTTGCCCTGATTTTAGCGATCTGGCCCGGTTTTCTGGCGGCTGAAGAGTTTCAGACCCTGTCTGGCGAGGGAATTCTGGCGGCGCTGACCGAACAGAAGCTGGATTACGGGGATGGCGTTTGGCAGACCTTTGAGCCCTCGATGCTGACCCAATATTTCGCGGGCGGCCCAAGTGAGGGGCGCTGGGCTGTGCGAGGGGATCAGTATTGCTCGCTCTGGCCGCCATCGGATCTGTGGGCGTGTTATGATGTTCAGCAAAAGGGTCAGACAATCCGCTTTGTCGATGACGCCGGCAACACAACAGATGGCGTGCTTGTTAAGCGGGGGAACTGACCCAACGCTTCCCGCGCGGATTTTCCGTTGTTGGGCAAGGCAGTACTGGACAAAGCAAGCGCGCCCGGTTCAATCTGATGGCAGCGAAACCATCAGGTTATTGAGATATGCGTATTTTTCTAGCGTCAACACTTGCTGCTTGCGCGGCCCTATGGGCGGCAGGGGCTGCACCTGTCCGGGCCGAGACGCCTGTGACCTATACCGATGCGGGTCGGGCCTTGTTTCGGTTTTCAGTACCGGATTTCTGGGCCCTGCGCACCGGCGGGCCGCGTGACATTGAAGACACCGAGTTAGGGGATGCCCGCGCCGTTGCGCGCGTGATGGCCATTCGACCGGTTACTGACGACACGGTCTGGATGGGCTTCGTATCGCCAGCCGGAGTTGAAGATATTCAGGACGGGGAGCGATATCTTGAAGATATCGACAAGTTCCTTGTCAAAGATCCAACCGTCACCAGCACCAGCGATACCCGTATCGGGGGGTTGCCCGCTCGTGTCTACCGTGGCACCGGCAACCGCGATGGTCGCGGGGTCAATTTCACGGCGACCCTGATCGACCTGCCGCGAAACCGGGTGGCCGTCGTGGTGGCGATCCTGCGCGATGGGGCTGACCCGGCTTATGTGGGTGATCTGAACGCCGTTTTCGCGTCGTTCCGGTCGCTGCAATGACGGAGGTTGGTATGACACGCAAACTGATCAAACGTTCCGTGCTCGCGCTGGGCTTGGGGGTCGCAGGTCTGACCCTGTCAGGCTGCGATGGCGTAAGTGTCGGCGTGGGCTATGGGTACGGGTACGACCCGTTTTACGACTCGATGCTGTGGAATGATTATTACCACGACGTCGATGTCGATATCGACGTGAACCGACCGGACCGGCCCAGACCGCCGGACGGCAAGCCGCCCAATCGACCGAAGCCCCCGGCGGGCAAGCCACCTGCGCGTCCGAAGCCGCCGATTGCCAAGCCGCCGTCGCGTCCGCGTCCTCCGGTTGCAAGACCGCCTGCGGCGCGGCCTCCGATCCATCGGCCTGCGCCGCGGAGACGCTGATTGGGCATCTGTTCCGTGCCCGGCACACAGCCGGGCCGGGCCTAGCTTTGTTCTGCCTGATCCCAAATCCGCTCGACCCAGGTTGCTGGTCGAACAAACTGGCGGATTCCCCGAAGCTTGTGCTTTGATCTGAGCGCGCGCCAGATGTGTTGGCCGGGCGGCAGGTGCGGAACCTCGGCATGGTACTGGCCTTTGATCGCATCGGGCGGGTTGAGCGATCCGGCAAAGATCACGACGCGCGCGTCCTTGGGTGCGCGTGTGTCCAGAAAGTAGTTCAGCGGAAACTTGGGAATACACTCGATCCGGAAATGGCGGACCCAGCCGGAGGGCCAGAACCTTATCCCGTTTGGCGCGTTCTTTGTCACAAAATGCTGTTCAAACCGATACGTATCCGCCACGCCCTGAGGGTCGGCGGCAAAGATATCCTGCAGCGGGGCAAGCGCACCGACCGGCATACGGTAGATCGACGTTTGCCCCAGACGGCTGAGGGGTTTGGCCACGTTGCGTGCAAGGATAACGTCGTCCGGGTCGCCGAACTCGAAGAACGGATCCAGCGAGCCGGTGATCGCGACGTCCAGATCCAGAAACAGGAATGGCCCCGTCAGATCAGCCAGCTCTGCGGCCCACAGTCTGGATTTCGGCCATTGGCCAATGGTTCGCTGCGGCATGAAGCCGGGCATCTCGGGCAGGTCAAAGCACTCGACACCGGGATCGACACCGTCGCGCGAATCCGTGAAGGCCACAAACCGGAAAGGCGGCGTCGTTCTGGCACAGACCATCCGATAAAGGCGGTTGATATAGGGGGCACCGTAGAGCGTGCCCCAGTTTATGCACACGATCTGTTTTTCCATGGCCGCGTGGGTAGCAGCCACGCGAAACAGTTCCGTGACAGGATTTCAGGTCACGCGTCCAGCAGGATCGTGGTCACAACGGACGAGCCTTCCAGCGTGCGGTGCACGGGGCATTTATCCGCAATCTCCAGAAGGCGCGCGCGTTGGTCGGGGGTTAGGGGGCCTTCCAGCCGTATCTTGCGTTTGAACTGATCGATCTTGCCCTCGTTTGCCAGACCCGCATCCTGCGCGTGGACCTTGTCGTGGCACACATCGACCGTGATGCCGGTCAGCGGCCACCGTTTGCGCCGCGCATACATGCGAATGGTCATCGAGGTACACGCCCCAAGACCCGAGGAGACATACCCGTAAGGCGACATGCCACGGTCCGTGCCGCCATATGACACCGGCTCGTCCGCGACGACGTGATGGCGCGGCCCCGATTGAATGTCCTGCAAGAAACCGTTGGGGTCCGACTCGGTCACGCGAATGACGCCTTCGGGCGCGCCCGGCGGTGGGGCAGGCGGGCATAGCGAAACATAGCGCGACACCCAGGCTGCGATCACATCGGCCGCATATTCGGCATCTGCAGCGCGGGTGATTAGGTGATCGGCATCGTCAAGGGTGACAAAGCTTTTGGGGTGTTTGGCCGCAAGAAAGATCGTGCTGGCATTGTCGATGCTGACCGTTTCATCCATCGGCGCGTGCAGGATCAGCAATGCGGCTTTCAGATCAGCAACCGATGGGGTCAGTGCTGCTTCGGCAATATCATCGACAAAGGCCTTGCCAATGCGGAACGGACGCCCGCCCAGCGAGACCTCGGCGCTGCCGTCCTGCTGGATCTGCGGCAGGGCATCTTCAAAATGGTGCGAGACGTGGCTGGGATCGGCCGGTGCCCCAAGCGTCACAACCGCCTTGACCGAAGGGATGCCCGCACGGGCCCGCAAAACCGCAGCACCGCCGAGCGAGTGACCGATCAACAGGGCAGGGGCCATGTTCCGGCCCGCAAGATACTGAGCCGCCGCAATCAGGTCTTCGACATTCGAGGTGAAGGTGGTGTTTGCAAATTCGCCTTCCGAGTGGCCCAGACCCGTAAAGTCGAACCGCAAGACCGCGATGCCCATTGCCGCCAGCCGGGCCGAGATGCGGCGCGCGGCTGGAATGTCCTTGGAACAGGTAAAGCAATGCGCGAACAGGGCGGTTGCCAGCACCGGACCGTCGGGCAGGTCCAGTCGTGCTGCAAGTTGACCGCCGTCATGTCCGGCAAAAGTGATGCGTTCCGTGGGCATTTCGGCTCCTTCGGTTTGGGGGGATGCCTGCAATACTGTGGTGAAGCAAAGCCAGTCTCAAGGGATATGTCAAAGGCGTAACGGTAAGGTGAGGACTTGGCGGACAGGTGCACAGGACCTGTGCACTTGCGCAGGTAAGCGGTGTTGCGGCGTCCAATTGAATGACCATAACATCACGATTAGTGATGTTATGCCGATTAAATATTCATTTTCATAATTCAACTGCCTCCCCCATCTTCACGGTATCCACACCATCGCCGGAGGAAAGCATGGCACATATTACAGCAACCCCGCAGTCGCCCGGTATCGGGGCAGGCACATTGGTTACTCTTGTTCT
This sequence comes from Ruegeria sp. C12, assembly GCF_056537745.1. Classification (NCBI taxonomy): domain Bacteria; kingdom Pseudomonadati; phylum Pseudomonadota; class Alphaproteobacteria; order Rhodobacterales; family Roseobacteraceae; genus Ruegeria; species Ruegeria sp. C12. The sequence goes on along the minus strand of NZ_JBQFSA010000005.1, from coordinate 138,933 downwards.
GGTTGGCGCATTGGGTTTTGCGCTGGGACAGTCCTGGCCCTTAAGCGAATTCGCAAGCGACCCGCAATTGACGCAGCCGGTTGAAGACTGGCACGGCAATGTGCGTCGTTCATATTGGTCAGAGTGAGGGCATCCTCACTCTGACCCCATAAGCCGCCCATCAAACGGGTATTTGGTCAGGTTCTCATAGCCGTCCTCGGTTATGAGCACCTGATCTTCCAGCTTGATCGAGAAATCTCCGCCCACTTCGCCAACGGCGGCTTCGACACATAGCACCATGCCGGGTTCCAATGGATAGTCATAGGCCCCGGCAACCGCCTTGTCGGGATAAGCGACCAATGGCCATTCGTCGCACAATCCCACGCCATGCATCAGGCAGCCGTATTTCTGCGCCTGAAACTTGTCGTCCAACCTGTGAGAGTTGGCCGTCAGTTCAGGGATCATCACCCCGGGTTTCAGCATTTCCATATTGGTCATGATGTGTTCATGCGCGTGCTGCATGGCATAGATCATATCGGCGCGCGGTTTCTGGTCGCCGATCCACCATGTGCGTGAAATATCGATGCAAATCCCGTATGAGCCGATCAGGTCCGTGTCGAAGGCAATGATTTCATTCTGCTGCGTAACACGGGGGCCACATTCCTGAAACCATGGGTTGGTGCGCTGGCCCGAGGCCAAAAGGCGGGTTTCGATCCACTCACCCCCGCGCCGGATGTTTTCGGCATGCAGAACGGCCCAGATGTCATCTTCCGAGGTTTTGCCGTCGCCGACATTGGCACGGGCGAATTTTTCCATCTCAGCCACGGCAGTCTCGCAGGCATGGCTGGCGCAGCGCATGGCCAGAATCTCGTCCGGGCCTTTGATGGCGCGGGTCTTTTCGGTCAGTTCCTCGCCTTCCATGATCTCGAACCCCTGCGCCTCAAGCGCGCGCAGCCCGTGCAACATGATCTTGTCGACCGCCAGACGCTTGTTTCCGCCGCCATGTTCGTCGATCAGCACGCGCACCTCGTTCGAGAACACGTCCGCCGCGATATCCACCTTGTCGCCCCGGTCGAAATAGAACAGATCCGCGCCCGAGCGCTGTTCGCGCACCAGCGGGTTGAACGTCGACAGGAAGGGCGAGTTCTTGTAGTCCCAGATCACCATATACCCGTCGGCGCATAGCAGCACAGCCCGAAACGGGTTGTGGGTGTTCCACAATTGCATGTTGGTGCTGTCAGTGGCGTAGCGGATGTTCAGCGGGTCAAAGATCAACAAGCCGCCGTATCCGCGATCGACAATCGCCTGCGTCAGGCGCTTCCAGCGGAATTCGCGCATCCGTTCAAGGTTTGGTAGTTTCAACCCGGCCGCAGCCCATTCGTCAAAGGCCAGTTGGGTCGGTCCGATCTCGATCCGGTTGTTGTCGTTGGGTGTTCCGTCGCCCAGTGTTTCCCCTCGGGTCGGATCGATTTTGCGGGTATCCCGGTAGTGTTGATTCACGTCACGCCTCCCTAACATGGGGTCGAGTGTGTTGAGGCCCTGAACCGTCGTCGCAGAAGATTGCGACCGTCTGCGGGTCGTTTTTTGACCGACATTGCATGGATTCGGTGGTAGCTGGGTCTCATGACTATCATTTTGCAGGAAAAAATCCCGTATGATCCGCGCAAAGCCCGTGCGCTGCCCGGTGTGCAGCCTGCGTCGCAGGATGCGTGGCTGCATCAGGATGACGCCTTTGCCGCGCAGATGATCCATCGGGCGACCCTGTTGAAAGAACGGCGCGATCAGGTGCTGGCACTGGACCAAGGTGCCGAACCTGCGGCGCAAGAGCTTTTGGAACTGGTTCTGGCGCAGGTCTATCCTGATGCTACGGACAGCGTGCTGCGGCCTGACGGCGTGTCGGTTGACATCGACAGGACCCAGCCACTGGATACGCTGTGCCATCTGGTTCAAGAGGATTTCTGTATCCTGCAAAAGCAAGCCGATCAGCATGTTCTGACAGGCGCGATCCTGTGTTTTCCGGCCAGTTGGCGTTTGAGTGAGAAATTCATGCGCCCGCTGATGGATATTCATGTGCCGGTCGCCAGCTACGACGACAATATCGCCCGGCGCGTGCAGCGCTTGTTTGATGGGATTCAACCTGATCGCCCGCTTTGGCGCTTCAATGCGCTGTGGTACGAGGACCCGGAGCTTTTTCAACCCCGCAGTGCCAGCGAACCGCGGAAAAAACCCAAAGCGGGGACCACCTCATACCTGCGGAGCGAGCGTCAGACTTTGATGCGGCTGCACAAGACTGGCGCGGTCGTTTTCTCGATCCACACCTATGTTCTGGCCGCGCACAGCCTGGCAGAAATGGAAAACCCCGCCTGACGGCGGGGCCTCCAAGGAGGGTTCTTGTAATTCGGTTACATGCCCAAAGCGGTGGCAACGTCGGCAAAAGCGTTGCTGGCATTCAGGGCGACAATGGCAAAGGTGAAGACCAGAACCTGAGTGTTCAGTCTGAAATCCTCACCCCGGATCAGGTTAACCGCCGCCATGGACAGCGCAATCGGGGTGGAGACACTGGCGATCACGCCTGTCATGCACCAGCTGCTGAGCCGCAGAATGTCGCTTGGCCGCTCGTCTTCCTCAGCGGTTTCGCTGGGCAGGGTTTCTGTTGGGGTTTGGGGTTCGTCCGTGCGAAACGCGATGCTGAGCAGTTGTTCGTCTGACAGCTGGATCGGACGGGCCGCAGGTTTGGCTGCTTCGATAGGATCTTGCGGTTCTGGGATGTCCAGACCTGCAAACTGACCGGTCACAGATTGAAAGATCTGTTTTCGGTTTCTGGGTTTGCTGGGGGCCAGCGTGTCAAAGGCGCTCATGAACTGTTCGACGGTCAATACCGTGTGCGGTGACAGCCATTCCACCCGCCGGGTCGAGCAGATATCGACCATGCGATACAGAATGACGACCAGCATAAGTTCCGAGATCTCGAGATCGTCCAGCAGCGGCGACACCGGAGTAACCGTCAGGACCAACCGGTTCTGAGGGTTGGACACAACGGGCCGGGCGAGCGTCCGCAGGCCAGCCGCGCGATCCATACGTTCGTAACGTGTGTCGGTATCCGCCGCTTCGGTATCCAGCGTCAGGCGCACCATATACTGGCTTGAGACAACGCTTGCCTCAGTCCGTGACAACAGCGCTTTGCGTTCGACCAAATGGCCGTAATCCTCAAGCGTCGTGGCGACAATTGTGCCAAACCGCTCGATCGCGCCGTCTGTGTCGCCATCGAATTGCAGGCCGCCATGGTAGCTGTGCTTCCGAGCCACTGGAATGTTCCTTTGCCGCTTATTGTCTAAGCCGACAAACTATCAACGGTTTTTGGACAGAATTTGACCAAAATGGAAAAAAATCGAAATTTCCGAGGATTGATTACGCTTTGGAAACCCTGAATCCAAGGCGTTTTGGTGGCCACTATGGCAATTTTGTGGCCGAATTGCGTGTAGGGCGTGGTGACGGAGTGTCGGGCCTAACCATCGATTCGCGCGGCCATGATGGCGATGGATTGCTGATAGACCGATGCCGCATTCCATTGTTGAATGACTGCGAAATTCGGCTGTCCCGGCTGATACCCACGCCCCGGTTTCCATCCTTTTTTGCGAAGGAAATTCGCGGTCGAGGCCATTGCATCCGTCAGGTTGTAAAAGTCCACACGTCGGTCGCCGGTGGCATCGACACCGTATTCCAGGGCGTTGCCGGGCAGGAATTGCGTATGGCCCAGTTCGCCATGTTTTGCCCCTTTTGTCGCCATGGTGATGCTGCCCTGATCGACCAGTTTAAGCGCCCCAATGGCATGGGGGATAAAGAAATCCGATCTGCGGCAATCATAGGCTAATGTTGTGATTGCGGAAACAACCTGACTGTCGCCCATGAAGCTGCCAAAGCCGGTTTCCATACCGTGGATGGCCAGCAGAATTCCGGATGGCACGCCGTATTGGCGTTCCAATGCGGCGTAGAAATCCGGGTTTCTGGCTTTGCGTTTGCGCCCCTGCGCAACAATTGTATCCGCGCCGCGCACACGCATGAATTTATCCAGCGAGTATTTGAAACTCTTCTGGTTTCGGTCGGCCGCAATGGTGCGGGTGGCGTATTGCGTCTGAGCCAGCGCTTGCAAGCCCTTCCTTTTCACTCCGGCCCGGCGCGCCTGTTTGGCAAAGTCCGCTTTCCAGGCCTCGAACCCCGCGCTGGTATTCCCGCAGGGCGCGGTTAGTCCGACGGTCGGGATGGTCAGGGCAAGCGACAGAAAAAGCGCGCGCAGCATAGGGGCACTCCGATTGGCTGTGGTTGTGAAAGCGTAAATGCCAAGGGCGAAATGGCAAGTCGGTTAATACAGGTCCAGTTCGTCCGTGGCTTTCAGGCTTTCGAACCATTCCTCGGGCGTTTTGTCGATTTTCGCGTGTTTGACCATCATCGCGTTCATGTTCGGCAGTTGCGAGGCATCGGGCCAGTGATCGGGTTGCCACAGGTTCCCACGGATGACGCATTTGGGGCAGTGGGCAAAGGCAGTTTCGACATGGATCAGCAGGACAAGTTTCGGCACCCGCCCGTTCACGGCCATACCGCTTAGCAGGTCGGGGTCAGCGCATATTCGCGCCGTGCCGCGAATGCGCAGAGTTTCCATTTTGCCGGGAACAAAGAAAATCACACTGACGCGCGGGTCTTTCAGAACGTTGTGAAACGTGTCCACCCGCTTGTTGCCGGGGCGATCCGGGATGGCGATCAGGGTGTCCGAGACCACTTGAACAAACCCCTCAGGGTCGCCGCGCGGTGAGATGTCCAGATACCCATCCGGGTTGGCCGAAGCGATCAGGCAGAAGGTGGATTTGTCGATGAAGTCGCGGCACATCTGATCCAGTGCGGACAATTCCTTGGCGATGATCTGGGGCAGAGGCGCGCCGGTGATGCGTTCCAGATCTTCGACCGAGGTTACGATGTCCGAGAATTGTGCAAACGGGGTATCGGATGACATGCGCTCTCTCCTGACCGGTTTGCGTCCGAGTGTGAAAGATCATGCCAAACGAAACAAGGGCGCCCGTTTGGACGCCCTTGCAGATGTAACCCTGTTCCGGATCAGCAGCTGTAGTACATGCCGTACTCAACCGGGTGCGGGGTATGCTCGTAGGTTTCGACCTCTTCCATCTTCAGCGCGATGTAGCCGTCGATCTGGTCTTTGGTGAACACGTCGCCCTGCAGCAGGAAGTCGTGATCGGCAGCCAGAGCTTCCAGAGCCTCACGCAAGCTGCCGCAGACGGTCGGGATGTCGGCCAGTTCTTCGGCGGGCAGGTCGTACAGGTTCTTGTCCATGGCTTCGCCCGGATCGATCTTGTTCTTGATGCCGTCCAGACCGGCCATCAGCAGCGCAGCAAACGCCAGATAGGGGTTTGCGGCCGGATCGGGGAAACGGGCCTCGACGCGCTTGGCTTTCGGGCTTTCGGTCCACGGAATACGGACACAACCGGAACGGTTACGGGCCGAGTAAGCGCGCAAAACAGGAGCTTCAAAGCCCGGGATCAGACGCTTGTAGCTGTTGGTTGACGGGTTGGTGAAGGCATTCAGGGTCTTGGCGTGTTTCAGAACACCACCGATGAACCATAGTGCTTCATCCGACAGGTCGGCATATTTGTCACCTGCAAACAGCGGCTTGCCGTCTTTCCAGATCGACATGTTCACGTGCATGCCGGTGCCGTTGTCGCCTGCGATGGGCTTCGGCATGAAGGTCGCCGATTTGCCGTAGGCGTGCGCGACGTTGTGGATGACGTATTTGTACTTCTGCAGCTCGTCCGCCTGTTTGGTCAGGCTGTCGAAAATCAGGCCCAGCTCGTGCTGGCACGAGGCAACCTCGTGGTGGTGCTTGTCGACCTTCATGCCCAGACGCTTCATGGTGCTGAGCATTTCCGAACGCAGGTCCTGAGATTCGTCGATCGGGTTAACCGGGAAGTAGCCACCCTTGACGCCTGGACGATGGCCCATGTTGCCCATCTCGTATTCGGTGTCGGTGTTCCACGACGCGTCGGTCGCATCAACCTCGTAGGATACCTTGTTGATCGTGTTCGAGAAACGGACATCGTCAAACAGGAAGAATTCAGCTTCGGGGCCGAAGAAGGCCGCGTCGCCGATGCCGGACGCTTTCAGGTAAGCCTCGGCTTTTTGGGCGGTGCCGCGCGGGTCACGCTCATAGGCTTCGCCGGTGTCGGGCTCGACGACCGAGCAGTGCACGCAGATGGTTTTTTCTGCATAGAACGGATCGACATAGGCGCTGTCGGTGTCGACCATCAGTTTCATGTCCGATGCTTCGATCGACTTCCAGCCCGCAATCGACGAACCGTCGAACATGAAGCCTTCTTCCAGGAAGTCTTCGTCAACCTGATCAGCCATCAGGGTCACGTGCTGAAGCTTGCCGCGCGGGTCGGTGAAACGGACGTCGACGTAATCGGCGCCTTCGTCTTTGATCAGCTGAAGAACTGCGTCCTTGCTCATTCTATTGTTCCTCTGGTTTGAGAATTCGGTAATGGGTTACAGCGCGTCCGAGCCGGTCTCGCCGGTGCGGATGCGGATGGCTTGTTCAACGGGTGAGACAAAGATCTTGCCGTCGCCGATCTTGTCGGTCTTGGCGGCCGAGACGATAGCCTCGATGGCGGCATCGACCTGATCGTCGTCCAGAACCACTTCGACCTTCACCTTGGGCAGAAAATCGACCACGTATTCGGCACCCCGGTAGAGTTCCGTGTGACCCTTTTGGCGGCCAAAGCCTTTGACTTCGATCACGCTGAGGCCCTGGACGCCAACGTCCTGCAATGCCTCTTTCACTTCGTCCAGTTTGAACGGCTTGATGATCGCTTCGATCTTTTTCATCCCGGCTCACCTCGCATGGTTGTCAGACCCGCAGTGATCACGTCTAAGATCGCTCAGCAATGTGATTGCGAAAATGTAGGCCTTAGGGCGGGGCGAAATTTGGCGCGGGGTGAATTTTTAGTCACTTTGCACAAAAAGTAATCATAATTGAATCGCGAAGGGGTTTTGGATGGCAGAATTGCTGACAGCGGCGCAGATGCGGGCGATCGAGCGGGCGGCGATTGAGTCCGGTCAGGTGACGGGTCTGGAGCTGATGGAGCGCGCGGGGCAGGGCGTTGTCGACGCGATTTTCGAGGAGTGGCCAGAGTTGAGGGATCAAGGGGCCAGCCCCTCGAGCTCCCCGGGATATTTGGGGCCAGATGAAGGGGATCCCTTGCGCGCCGTTGTGCTGTGTGGACCGGGGAACAACGGGGGCGACGGGTTTGTCGTGGCGCGGTTGTTGCGGGAGTTGGGTTGGGAGGTTGAGGTTTTTCTATATGGCGATCCAGAGAAGCTGCCGCCCGATGCGCGCGTGAATTATGAGCGGTGGATGGAAAACGGAGCTGTTCAAGACCTTTCTGTTCGCGACGTTTTTGACGATATGGCCGCAGTGGACCTGATCATTGACGCGGTTTTTGGAACCGGGCTTGCGCGGCCTGTCGAAGGCAAGTTGGCCCAGGCCTTTCAGTCTGTAAGGGCGTTCAGGGAGGCGCGCGGCGGCAGAATTGTCGCGGTCGATGTGCCCTCGGGTCTTTGTTCGGATAGCGGAAAACTACTTGGGGCTCAGCTGGATGCCGAATTGACGGTCTCATTCCATAGGGCCAAGCGTGGTCACGTGCTTTGTGGTGGTCCACGGCATACTGGCACGCTTGCTACGAAGTCGATTGGATTGGACGGCGGGTGGGACAGGTACGCCGAAGGGCCGATCCTGAAAAAGACTGAGGGCGTTTCATCGCGTATTAGCAAGAGCAGTTCCGCGCACAAATATGGATACGGTCACGCCCTTATCCTATCGGGTGGTGCCGGTAAAACGGGCGCGGCGCGGCTGGCGGCGCGGGGGGCTTTGCGGATCGGTGCCGGGTTGGTGACGATTGGGGTGCCGCCGTCGGCCCAGATGGAGGTTGCGGCGCAGGTGACGGCCATCATGTTGCAGCGCGTTGAGGGTGCGGATGGGTTGGCCGAGGTGTTGCAGGATGAGCGGCTGAATGCTGTGTGCCTTGGCCCGGGGCTGGGAGTGAAGCGTGCGCTGCAATTGGTGCCGGTCGCGTTGGCAGCGCGGCGGGCAACAGTGCTGGATGCCGATGCGCTGACGGCCTTTGCGAACGACCCAGACGCGCTGTTCGGACTGCTGCACGCAAACTGCGTGCTGACCCCACATGGCGGAGAGTTTGCGCGGCTTTTCCCGGATATTTCTGAGAAGCTGAATGCGGTGCCCTTGAAAGGCCCTGCATATTCCAAAGTGGATGCCACGCGCGAGGCCGCGAAACGGGCCGGGTGTGTTGTTCTGTTCAAAGGGCCGGATACGGTGATTGCCGATCCAAATGGCCAGTGCTCGATCAACGCGGCGCATTACGACCGTTCCGCCCCGTGGTTGGCGACGGCCGGGTCGGGGGATGTGCTGGCCGGGTTCATCACAGGGCTTATGGCACGAGGGGTTTCAGCCATGCAGGCCGCCGAGAGCGCGGCCTGGTCGCACGTGGAATGCGCGCGCCACTTCGGCCCAGGGCTGATCGCGGAAGATCTGCCCGAGCAGCTTCCATACGTATTTAGGCAATTAAATATATAAGTATATTGGGCGGGGAATGGCTCAGCGAGGCGCGAGTCGGCGGAAATCCGCCGTCAAGGCCTGCGCAGTTGCATAGCGAGTGTTTGCCAGACGCATGGCTCGGCGTCACAATTCACTTGTGGTGCTTGGCGAGATCTAGTGTGTGAATGTTCAAGCCTTTATAAAAATTAACAAATATCAAATTTTGCGAGTTTCTGCTGTTGCGAAAAAGCAATGCTCGCGCGGGACCGATTGCGGCGCACTGGAACGCTCACGTTCCGTAAACATCTGAGCAGTACCTGAAACCTGAATTTTTCATGGTGAGTGAAATGACCCTGAACTTTAAATCCACCTCGGTTGTTGCAGTCCTTGCCGCATCAACGGCAATTCCGGCTGCGGCTGAATTGAAATATGAAAACAATAGCGGCGGCTATGTCGAGCTTTATGGCCAGCTGAACCCGGCCATTATTTCGGTCGACGATGGCGAAGAGACCGAGACCCGGCTTTTGGACAACGATCTGTCGAACAGCCGCGTTGGCCTGCGCTTGCTGCAGCCTTTTGGCAGCAACGAGTTTACCTTCCGCTTTGAAACCGGCCTGGGTCTGCCCGGATCAGCCTCGGCGGATCAGTTCGGCACCAATGGCGATGGCTGGACGCGCGAAGATCTGCGCCATGTCGATTTCGCCTTGAAGGGCGATTGGGGTAAATTCTCGGCCGGGCAGGGCAGCATGGTGTCCGATGGTGCCGCCGAAGTGGATTTGTCCTATGTCGGCACAGCGCTTTATTCGTTCACCAACGACGAGAACGCGGGCTTCTTCTACCGCGGAACTGACGGCATGCTGAGCGATATCACCGTTGGCGACTCCAGCAGCAACCTGGACGGTTCGCGCCGGGGCCGCATTCGTTATGACACGCCGACCGTCAACGGATTTTCTGCCGGGATCGCCTATGGTCAGAATATCCTGTCCAGCAGCGATGACGACGATTACTACGACATTGGCCTGTCCTACGAAAACACCTTTGCGGGCGGGGTCGAATTTGCGGCCGGTCTGGCCTATGCCGTGCGCGACCGCGACGACAACTCGGGTGAGCGCAAAGACACGATCGGCTCGGCCTCGGTTCTGTTGCCCAGCGGGTTCAGCTTTACCGTTGCAGCAGGTACGCGCGACGACGACGCGGATGGCGCGTCCGACCCCAATTACTGGTACGGCAAAATCGCCTATGAAGGGAACTGGGTGCCATGGGGCAAAACCGGCGTCGGGATCGACTATTTTGACGGTTCGGATTTTGACTCGGACGGGTCCAGCACCAAGGCGTGGGGCATCGCGGTGGTGCAGAAGATCGACGCAATCAACACCGATGCCTACCTGAAATACCGCAACCACGACTTCGACGACGGCACCTCGTTCGACAACAACGAGGCCTGGGTTCTGGGCGCGCGCTGGCGGTTCTGATCACCCGGACGATTTCCTGAACAAACGCCCCGGTCCAATCCGGGGCGTTTTTTATACTGAGAAGCGGTAAATCCAGGGTGATCCGGCCTTTGCCCCCTTGCACGCGGGCGGCTGGGCAAATAGAAGGCGTCAAATTTGCCCGGCGCGCCGTTTTGCGCGCCCCGAATCCTATGGGGACTACCATAATGCAGGTTACCGAGACGCTGAACGAAGGTCTGAAACGCGGCTACAACATCACCGTCACAGCAGCCGAGCTGGACGACAAGGTCAACGAGAAGCTGACCGAGGCGCAGCCCGAAGTTGAGATGAAGGGCTTCCGCAAAGGCAAGGTGCCGATGGCGCTGCTGAAGAAGCAATTTGGCCAGCGCCTGCTGGGCGAAGCGATGCAGGAAACCATCGACGGTGCGATGAACAAGCACTTTGAAGACAGCGGCGACCGCCCTGCGCTGCAGCCTGAGGTCAAGATGACCAATGAGGACTGGAAAGAAGGCGACGACGTCGAGGTCGCAATGTCCTATGAGGCGCTGCCGGAAATCCCCGAGGTTGACCTGAAATCGGTCGAACTGGAGAAGCTGGTTGTCAAAGCCGATGACGCAGCTGTGGAAGAGGCGCTGAACAACCTGGCCGAAACTGCACAGGATTTCAAAGCGCGCCGCAAGGGTTCGAAAGCCAAGGACGGCGACCAGATCGTGTTCGATTTCGTCGGCAAGGTTGACGGCGAAGAGTTCGAAGGCGGCTCGGCGGAAGACTACCCGCTGGTGCTGGGCTCGAACAGCTTCATCCCCGGCTTTGAAGAGCAGCTGGTTGGTGTGAAAGCCGAGGAAGAAAAAGACGTCAACGTCACCTTCCCCGAAGAATACGGTGCCGAGCATCTGGCCGGTAAAGACGCTGTTTTCACCTGCACCGTCAAAGAGGTGAAAGAGCCGGTCGCCGCCGAGGTCAATGATGAGCTGGCCAAGAAATTCGGTGCCGAGGATCTGGAGGCTCTGAAAGGTCAGATTTCCGAGCGTCTGGAGGCCGAATACGCTGGTGCGTCACGCGCTGTGATGAAGCGCGCCCTGCTGGATGCGCTGGACGAGAAGGTGTCCTTTGACCTGCCGCCGTCGCTGGTAGAAGCCGAGGCCAAGCAGATCGCCCACCAGCTGTGGCACGAGGAAAACCCCGAGGTCGAAGGCCACGATCACGATGAGATCGAACCCACCGACGAGCACAACAAACTGGCCGAGCGCCGCGTGCGTCTGGGCCTGCTGCTGGCCGAGCTGGGCCAGAAGGCCGAAGTTGAAGTCACCGATGCCGAGATGACTCAGGCGATCATGAACCAGGCGCGTCAGTACCCGGGTCAGGAACGCCAGTTCTTTGAATTCGTGCAGCAAAACGCCCAGATGCAGCAGCAACTGCGCGCGCCGATCTTCGAGGACAAGGTTGTCGACTACGTTTTCGAACTGGCCACCGTTGCAGACAAAGAAGTCAGCAAGGACGACCTGCAAAAAGCCGTTGAGGCACTGGAAGAGGAATAATCCTCTTCCCCCCTTTTCGGGGGCCAAAAGTAAAGCGGAGCCGCCTGAAATTGGCGACTCCGCATGGGTGGCTTTGTACTATGAGGTGAGGGGGTCAGGCCTCATGAGCAAAAGCACGGGGGGTCTGTAGCAGAGCGGTCTTCTGCTCTGGCGTGAAGGTGTCGGTCAGCGCTTCGATCAGCTTCAGAACATCTTGCCGTTCCGCTTCGGTGCGCGCTGCGCTCATCTGTTCGACAAAGTATTTTTCGAGGTCAGTGAGCGGTTTGTGATCGCGGTTGGCCGGATTGGGCTCAACAGCTTTCTTCGAGTTGAACAGGGCCAGCGCCTCTTCCTCGTCCAGGAAGACATCGCCTTCGATGCCAGCGAAGTCGCGGACGCCCTGAATGCGTTCATCGGTGCAATCCAACAGCGCGGCCAGTGCAGACACTTTGCCCATCGGGACAGTTTTGCCGACATAGTCATAAGGGGCACAGTTCGACCGCTGCAGAACGCGATCCATAACCGGATCGATTACGGTGATGATGTCCTGGATACCTGCGTTCTTGGCATACTCCAGCGAGCCAATCATCAGTTCACAGGTGGCATAAGATACCGAGTTCTTGTCCTTGCCGCGTTTGAGACGCTGCGTGTCGACGCAAAAGCGCGTGGATTCCCACATCGTCGCGCTGCGCAGCGGTGCTTCGCCATCCAGAATGGCCGAGAAGACATCGGAAAGCATGTGAGGTCCGGTGGTCTGCAGGGCACGCACGGCTGCGACGACATTCCCCCCGTCGTCGAGTCCGATTACGTATGCAGGATCCAGGTGATCGAATTCATCGATCTCTTTCCCGTCTTCAATATTAACGTCCCATCCAAGACGTCCGCCGAATACGCGTGCGCGCAGTTCAAACATTTCGTCGAGAACTTCGCCGAACAGGTGTCTGTTCAGCCCATCTACCACGATGATCATTTTTTCCCCCTTCGAGTGGTTGTTCGGTAAACTAGAAGTTACCGTTTTGAGGGGGTTTTTCTATTGGGGGTTTCCCGTATTTTGACGGAATTTGGGGAAATTTGTGTTTAACCTGGGGTAATAAGCCCAATTGCGATGGCCCGGCCGACGGCTTGCGGCGTGGTCAACGCGCTCAGCTTTTCGCGGCTTGATCGCAGATGCACCTCGACGGTGCGGTGCGAGATGGACAGGATGTCGCCGATATCCTGCTGCGACTTGCCTGCCGCGACCCATTGCAGGATCTCGGCCTCGCGCGTGGACAGGGTAGGGTGGTACAGTGCACCGGTCAGTTCATCTGAGGTCACGACATGGTCGTGAATGTGAACGGCCATCGATTGCAGGTCGCTGATGACATGGGTGTACAGTTTACGCCATTCTTCCTTGCTGCAATTTCGGGTCGCGCTGAGCAATCCAATATCGCCGTAAGGTCCACGGACAGGAATGGTAACGCCTTGATTCGGAATGCCAAAATCATGGGCGTCCCTGAAAACGCGCTGAAATTCCGGGCTGCGTTCAAGACGGCTCCAATCCACGGGGGCGATGCTGCGGCGGGCCATGTGGATTGTGGGGTCGATCATGATCAGACCCTGGTTCTGATAGTGTTCGTTCCAGGCGTCGTCGTAGGTCACAAATCCGGCCACGGTACCAGCTGCAGGATTCATGCCAGCATAGGCGGCATGGTCCATTTCATGCTTGTCGCAAATCTGCTTAAGAAACTCGGTATACCGAGTTTCTGCATCCGGCAGAGTGCTCAGATCGAAAATTTCCATGCGGCGCCTACCAACTGCGGCCCATACCACAAGTCTGATGGTGTCGTCAGACCGGCAGTAAACTTAGAGTGGAACCCAACTTACCTCACGGCAGCCAGCACAACATACTTTTGAAAACATGACAAGGCGACGTGCGAAATGTCTGTGCTTTTCGACGCTGCTGGTGACGTATTAGAACATTTTTGTCACTATCGGAACGCAACTGCTAACAGAAGATCATTCCGATTGACCGCCCCAGATCACGGCGCGGGTCGTAATCCTGTCTCAACCAGCATACCGCGTGCCTTGGCTTCGGGATAGTACCCTTTTGCATATAAAAAGATGGCGCGTTGCTGATCGCCATCGGAAAGCAGCCATGCACCGCGCAGATATTTTCCCGCAAACTCAAGATTGGTGTCAGCGTCCAGCAGACCTTGCGCGTTGCCCTTATATCCCATCGAGCGCGCCGTGGCAGGCAGGATCTGGAGCAGGCCGTAATAAGGGCGGTTCACAGCCCAGGGTCTGTGCGTGCTTTCGCGGATCGCCAGCTTGTGCACCAACTCACGCGGCAACTCGTAGTGATCTGCCCATTTGTTGATCGACGCGCGCAGTTCCGGGGTCTCGTTGGGGTAGAGCGGCGGATCGAACGGTTCCGCGTCACCTCGGGATACTTCGGCGCCGCTACAGGCGGCAAGGGTGGCCATTGCGAGGAAGGCGATGATGCTGCGGCGGGGGAAAACTGCCATCTAAATTCTCCAGGTTCCGGTGCGCGATGATATGGATCGCAGTCGACGCCGCAAGATTAGCTGTGAAATTGGGCTGAATTTTGCTGGCTCGGGCAAGAAAAAGGGCCGCGCGGATGGCGTGGCCCTTTCTGTAAGGTCAGCTTGGCCAGATCAGGCTTTTGCTTCGTCTTCTTGGGCAGGGGCGTCTTCGGCCACCAGATCGTCGTCGTCCGAAGCGGCCGAGCCGATGTCGTCGAACAGTTCGGCGATTTCGAATTCAGCGGCAGCTTCTTCTTCAGCGGCCAGTTCCTGAATCGATTTGCCCGATGCCTGCAGTTCGGCTTCTTCTTCTGAGCGGGCAACGTTCATCTTGATCTCGACTTCAACCTCGGGGTGCAGGCGAACGGCGACCGAGTGCAGGCCCAGTTCCTTGATCGGAGCGATCAGGATGACCTGTTTCTTGTCGACGGTGAAACCTGCTTCGGTTGCGGCATCTGCGGCGTCACGCGGGGTGACCGAGCCGTACAGAGCGCCAGCATCCGATGCCGAGCGAATCACGATGAACTGCTGACCGTCCAGCTTTTCAGCCAGGGCTTCAGCTTCTTTCTTGGTTTCCAGGTTGCGTGCTTCCAGCTGCGCTTTCTGGGCTTCGAACGACGCGATGTTGGCGTCCGATGCGCTCAGGGCTTTGCCCTGGGGCAGCAGGAAGTTGCGGGCGTAGCCGGGCTTGACGTCAACGACGTCGCCCATCTGACCCAGTTTCGCAACGCGTTCCAGAAGGATAACTTGCATGTCAGTCTCTCCTTACTTCACGGCGTAGGGCAGCAGGGCGAGAAAGCGGGCGCGCTTGATAGCACGGGCCAGTTCACGCTGCTTTTTCGCCGAAACGGCGGTGATGCGCGAAGGAACGATCTTGCCACGCTCAGAGATGTAGCGCTGCAGCAGACGGGTGTCTTTATAGTCGATCTTCGGCGCGTTCTCACCCGAGAACGGGCAGACCTTGCGGCGGCGGAAAAATGGTTTTGCGGCCATGGTTTAGTGTCCTTTTCTCAGGCGTTGATCAACGACGCTCGCGGCGGTCGCCACGTTCGTCACGCTTCTGCATCTGAACCGACGGGCCGTCTTCGTGACCGTCGACCTTGATGGTCAGAACGCGCATGACGTCGTCATGCAGGCGCATCAGGCGTTCCATTTCCTGAACCGCACCCGAGGGGGCATCGGTCTTCAGGAAGGCATAGTGGCCTTTGCGGTTCTTGTTGATCTTGTAGGCCATCGTCTTGACACCCCAGTACTCGCTATCCACGAGGTTGCCGCCGTTGTCGGCCAGCACGGTGCCAAAGTGTTCGATCAGGCCTTCGGCCTGCGCGTTGGACAGGTCCTGACGCGCGATCATTACATGCTCATACAGTGGCATGTTCACTCCTGTTTATATCAAGGCGCATTTCATAGGCGGGGCCATTGTGATCCTTCGCGACCCTGCCACGAGAGGCTGCGCGATTCATGTGTCGTGCGAAGGATGGCCCCGTATACACGTTTCCCCGTCCGGGGCAAGGCCTGCCGGGACTGCCATGGTGAAGTCGTCCAATTTCCTTTGCTGCGCCCAATTCCTGACGCTTTTCGGCTCAAAGTTGTTAAGCAAGCCGGAACACATCCGGACAGCCAAATCTAAGACGGTAACCTTATACAGGGTGATGATGTTATGACCGCGACGAACACGAACACACTTGGCAAGCAGGCGCAGGGCGCGGGCTTTGAACATTCCGTGCCGGTCAAGATTGCATTCAAAGTGAACTGGAAAGCCCGGATCGTTCTGGCCCGCATCGTCGGAGCCTTCCTGATCGTGTCGGCCTTTTCGATGTGGCTGATGCCGGGGTCGGTGATCGGGGCCGAGGTCTGGCCGATCAAGATGGTCGCGTCGATGCTGTTCCTGATCGTCGGTGTCAGCCTGTTGACCATCGAAGTGATGGATTCACGCCCGGATGCCTATTTCGACCCGATCCGCCGTGAAGTCCGCATTTTGCAAAAGAATGAGAACGGCCGTCCCCAGACGGTTCTGCGTCGCAGCTACGAAAGCCTTGGCGGTGCCCGTTTCGAGGATGATGAAGTCCAATTGTATGACGTTGACGGCAGCCTGCTGATGAAACTGCCGTTGCAATCGGCGGATGTCAGCCGAGCGCTGAAGGGTCAACTGAGCCAAAGCGTAACAATTTTCGCCTGAGTTTTATTCTGTTCAAAAAGGAACAGAGTTTGTGAATCAAAAATACTTGTGTGCCGCCCTTGGGCGGCACATTTTTGTTTTGAGCAACCCAAACGGTTTGCATTCACAAAAAAGCGGAGACTGTTATGAAATCCACCCTGCTTGCTGCTGCCCTGGCCATGACGGCGACCACTGCCTTCGCCAGCGCCGAGAAATACGTTCTGGATCCAAGCCACAGTCAGGTCATTTTCAGCTATGACCACCTGGGATTCTCGACCACCACTGGCATGTTCTCGGGCTTTGAAGGCGAGATCATGTTCGATCAGGAAGACCCTGCCGCATCCAGCGTGTCGGTCTCGATGCCGGTGATGTCGATGTTCACCGGCTGGGAAGCGCGTGAAGATCACTTTATGACCGAAGACTTCTTTGGTGCGTCCGAAGGCGATCTGATCACCTTCACCTCGACCGGGATCGAAGTTACCGGAGACGACACGGCCAATATTACCGGCGACCTGACCATGAACGGTGTGACCAAGTCGGTCGTTCTGGATGCCAAACTGAACAAGGTCGACCAGCACCCGATGGCCAACAAGCCCTGGGCCGGTTTCAATGCGACCACAACCCTGACCCGCAGCGAGTTTGATCTGGGCCAGTTCGCCCCGTTCGTCAGCGACGAGGTACAGGTTCAGATTTCGGTCGAAGCGCAGAAAGCCGAATAAGCGAAGCTTGATCGTTACGACAGGAAACCGCCGGGTCAGACGACCCGGCGGTTTTTTTGTCACTCTTCGTCCCGCTCGGTAGTCAACTCGACCGAGACTATGACGTTAAAGCCCAGCGAGTCCTCTGTCGGTTGAGATGTGCCAACGTCGAAATCCATCCGGTTCAACTGCAACTCGCCTGACATGGTTGCCTGATCATCCTGCAACTCCAGGGCGAAAGGCAGAACAACGTCCAGGGATTTGTCGCGGATCGTCAGAGGCCCGCGGGCCTCATAGCCTGTTTCGGTCTTGAACAGATCGGCCTTGAAAGCGGCGGTCGGGAATTGCGCGCTGTCAAAGAAATCCGCGCCCATCGCCTGATCGGTCACTGTACCCAGGCTGAGCGATCCGATGGCAATTGTCACATCAACCGCCCCGGCCAATCCCGGTTCGGCGGGGTCTTCGAAGGCAATCGCGGCTGTCCAGTCGCCAAAGGTCCCGGTCACGGGGCTGCCCAGCTGAGAGATGGTGATCGACAAGGTGCCATCCTCGACCTCCCATTCCGATTGCACGTCTTCAAGCTCGGCCGTGTCGGTTGCCGCTTTGGAGTGGTCATCAAATGTGCCGTTGGTCCAGCCAAAGCCCAGAACCCCCAACCAGACGATCAAGGCAGCGAATGCAGGCAGGGCCGAGTGGTGTTGTGCTGGCGGTTCGGGTGCGTCCGCCTGACCGGGCAGCATGCGGCGCAGGGTGCTGTCCTTATCTACAACGTGGTGTTTCAGGGCGCCCATGATGTGCAGAACCAGTGACCCGCCTAAAACCCAGATGAACAGCCAGTGCAGCCCGGCGGTCACCTCGGCCACGTATGGCGATTTCGGAACAAACGGCAGGTTTTGGCCGAAAGGCCACAGGATCGGCGCAAACCCTTCGGCGGCGGCGTGGTGAAGCCAGCCGGTCAGCGGCACCAGAACCAGCGAGGCATAAAGCATCCAATGCACGGTTTCGGCGGCAAAAGCCTCGGGCTTGTTTTCAGCGTTCAGCAATCCCGGTTTGGTTTGAGACAATGTCCACAGAATGCGGGCCAGCGCGACAAAGAACACCGTCACGCCAACGGTCTTGTGCAGCGAGAACAGGCGGGCCGCGTTGGCAATATCCTCTTCGGATGTCGGGATGTTAGGGTCATAGATCGCGTGGGCCAACTGGTTGGCGTACCAGCCCAGTGGCAGGGCCGTGAAGATCAGCAAAGCCGTCAGCCAGTGAAAAGCCTTGGCGACGCTGCCATAGCTGGAAAAGGTATTGCTTGAGGGCATCGAACAAACGCTCCGGTATGGGTAGGCTGCCCCCAACCTAAAGCGCACGCGCAATGACACAAGTACGAGACTGCGCACATTCAAGGTGCCGCAATGCACCCTACTTGTGCCGCGTCCCATGTCAGTTTACACCCCGCCGCAACCTAACGTCATCCATGAGGTTGCAATGACACGCGCGTTCGTTTTTCCGGGGCAGGGCGCCCAGACCATCGGAATGGGTAAAGCACTGGCCGAGGCCTACCCGGCGGCCCAAGCCGTTTTTGATGAGGTCGACGAGGCGCTGAGCGAAAAGCTAAGCAGCCTGATCTGGGACGGCGAGATCGAAGAACTGACGCTGACTCAGAACGCGCAGCCCGCGCTGATGGCCACTTCTATGGCGGCGATGCGTGCGCTGGAGGCCGAAGGTGTGTCTGTAACTGATGCGGCCTATGTGGCCGGGCATTCGCTGGGTGAATATTCCGCACTGGCGGCGGCGGGTGCTTTGTCGGTGGCCGATACCGCCCGCCTGTTGCGCAAGCGCGGTCAGGCGATGCAAAGCGCGGTTCCGGTGGGTGAAGGTGCAATGGCCGCTGTTCTTGGTCTGGACCTTGAAGCGGTGCGCGCCGTCGCTGAAGAAGCCGCGCAGGGCGAGGTGTGTCAGGCGGCAAATGACAACGATCCAACGCAGGTTGTCGTATCCGGCGCCAAGGCAGCCGTGGAACGCGCTGCCGAGATTGCCAAGGAAAAAGGCGCAAAGCGGGCGATTTTGTTGCCGGTAAGTGCTCCATTTCACTGTGCGCTGATGCAGCCTGCTGCAGATGTAATGGCAGACGCCTTGGCCGCAGTCGAAATCAAGGCCCCGACGGTTCCGGTCGTCGCCAATGTGCGCGCCGAGGCCGTGAGCGACCCGGACCTGATCCGGCAGTTGCTGGTCGAGCAGGTGACGGGCTCGGTTCGGTGGCGCGAAAGCGTGCAGTACATGGCGGCGCAGGGCGTGACCGAGACATGGGAGATTGGCGCGGGCAAAGCCCTGTCCGGCATGATCCGCAAGATTGACCGGGCCATCGCTGGCAAAGCGGTTGGAACGCCAGAAGATGTCCTAAAGGCCGTCGCGGCCGAGTCGTAAGCATAGAACGCGCCGTTCGAGGCGCCTCACGAGGGAAACAGTATGTTTGATTTGACGGGTAAGAATGCGCTGGTTACTGGCGCTTCGGGCGGGATCGGGGGCGATATTGCCCGCGCTCTGCATGGCGCTGGTGCCAATGTGGGCCTTTCGGGTACGCGGGTTGAGCCACTGCAGGCTTTGGCCGATGAACTGGGAGAGCGGGCGCATGTGCTGCCCTGCAACCTGAGTGACACAGAGGCCGTCGAGGCACTACCGAAACAGGCAGCCGAGGCGATGGGATCAGTCGACATTCTGGTCAACAACGCCGGCATCACGCGTGACAATCTGTTCATGCGCATGTCCGATGAAGAATGGCAGAGCGTCATTGACGTGAACATGACCTCGACCATGAAACTGTGCAAAGGCGTGATCCGGGGCATGATGAAGGCGCGTTGGGGTCGGATCGTGAATGTCTCGTCCGTGGTGGCTGCGATCGGCAATCCGGGGCAGGCGAACTATGCGGCCTCGAAAGCCGGAATGATCGGCTTTTCCAAGGCTTTGGCCCACGAAGTTGCCACGCGCGGCATCACCGTGAACGCTGTGGCTCCGGGTTTCATTACCACGGCCATGACCGAGAAGCTGACCGAGGAACAGAAAAAGGGTCTGTTGCTCAAGGTTCCGGCGGGTCGTATGGGCGACCCCGAGGAAATTGCGGCCGCCGTTCTGTATCTTGCCAGCCCCGAAGCGGGCTATGTTACCGGAAGCACCTTGCATGTGAATGGCGGTATGGCCATGTTGTGAGCGCATAACAGGACAGGCGCGAAAGCGTTTGCCTTGTGCGCGGACTATGTTATAGGCGGCGCATCTATGCAGGGGCCGGTCGTTCAGGTCGGCCTTCTACTTTCCCGGTGAGCCGGGACCCAAACCGCCCGGAACGGGCAAATCAAAGCCAACCCGTGCGGGCAAGGGCAGAACCGGGCAAACCGCCCTGAATAGGAATGAGGAATAGACATGAGCGACGTCGCAGATCGCGTTAAAAAGATCGTTGTTGAGCACCTGGGTGTTGAAGAAGACAAGGTTGCGGAAAACGCCTCCTTCATCGACGATCTGGGCGCAGACAGCCTGGACACCGTCGAACTGGTCATGGCCTTCGAAGAAGAGTTCGGCATCGAAATTCCTGATGACGCAGCCGAGACCATCCAGACCTTCGGCGACGCGGTCAAATTCATCAGCGAAGCGTCCTAAGCGTTTCATTTCTGATCAAAAGCGGCGCTTCCGGGCAACGGGGGCGCCGTTTTTTATTGTCGGCCCGATTTTCAGGCTTGCGTGACGCCTGTTCGCTTAGCACTGTTTCCACTGAGGCGTTATTCCAAGTGGGCAGGCGATGATAAGATCCACACCGATGATCAATACGGCACGGCTGACGCTGTGTGCGATGCGGCCCGAGGATTTTGAGCGCTTTGCCGAAATCTGGCGCGACCCTTGCGTGGTTCAGCATATCGGCGGCCAGCCCCGTTCGCGCGGTGAAGCCTGGGATTCGTTCCTGCGCAATGCGGGCCACTGGCAGATGGCTGGGTTCGGGCAGTGGGGCGTTCTGCAACAATCGAATCGCAAATTGATAGGTCAGGCCGGGTTCTTCTACGCCGATCGCGGGATGGGTGAAGAGTTCGACGCTTTCCCCGAAGCCGGTTGGGTCCTCGCCACCGAAGCCCAAGGGCAGGGACTGGGGTATGAGGCCGCGCAGGCCGCCCATGACTGGTTCGACCGGATCATGCCGGGGCCGTTGGTTGCCATGGTGAATGCCGGCAACGCGACCTCGCAGAAACTGGCGAAAAAGCTGGGCTATGTGCTGACGCGCGAGGCCGAGTACAAGGGCACTCCGGTCCACTTGCTGCGTCGCAACGGACCACCGGCGCGGGCGTAACTCCGCCGAAGGCAACTTATGCCGCAAATTGACCAGACTTTGCCGATCCCGGTAAATTGGGCCGATCCATCGCATGTATGCTATTCTGGATTTCCAGAACGATTGAGCGGAGGAGAATGCTCATGCGGATTTACCCCACGATGGAATTGCAGAACGGGCGGTGCGTCACCCTGGACAAGGGTCGCCTGGACGATGCAATGATCTGGCATGTGGACCCGGTTGAAACAGCGCGCAGCTGGGCTGCCGTCGGTGCTGAATGGATGCATCTGACCGATTTCGACGCGATCGAAGGGCGCGACACCAACGCGGGGCTGGTCGAAGAGATCATCCGCAGCGCTGAAATCCCGGTACAGCTGGGCGGCGGTATGCGCAGCCGCGAACATGTCGAGCATTGGATCGACAAAGGCGCGGGCCGTATTGTGATCGGGACATTGGCGGCGCGTGATCCGCAACTGGTGAAGGAACTGGCCAAGCTGTACCCCGATCAGATCGTGTTGGCTGTGGATGTCTGGCAGGGCTACGTGATGACCGAAGGTTGGCGCAGCCAGAGCGCCTTTACACCCGAGGCATTTATCGACGCGTTCGAAGGCACGCCTTTTGCGGCCATCGTGGTGACGGATATTGACAGCGACATGGAAGATGTCGAAGCCCAGCTTGGGCTGATTTCCGGCCTGGCGCAGCATTCGCGCACGCCTATCGTTGCCAACGGCGTGGTGCGTTCGGCCGATGATATTTCGCGGCTGGCCTATATTCCCAACATTTCGGGTGCGATGTTCGCGCGCGCATTGTTCCGCAAAACGCTGGATCTGTCAGAGGCGCTTGAGGTTGCGACGGCTGCCCATGAACCGGTAGCGCAGTTCCAATAGGACTGGCCGGGAAATCTGTTCCGCCCTTTTCCACATCCGGGAGAGGGCGGTTTTTTTTGTTCCAGCGGGGTGGCGAAACCCGGCTGCCCGGCAAGATGTGACCGGAATTGGCAATATGATGTCGGTAAGGAATGCGCCCTTGCTCTTGCCCCCGTACCCCGGGGCGGGGTATGAGCGGTTCTCATAACAGGAAGCAGGCAAGAGGCACTTCATGCGCAGAGTCGTCGTAACCGGTCTGGGATTGGTCACTCCTTTGGCCAGCGGGGTCGAAGAAACCTGGTCACGTCTGCTGGACGGAGAGTCCGGCGCTGGCCCGATCACACTGTTCGATGCCGAGGCAAGCGGGGTCACCACGACCTATGCCTGTGAAGTGCCGCGTGGGGACGGAACCAACGGCACGTTCAACCCCGACGACTGGATGCCGCCGAAAGAACAGCGCAAGATTGAGGACTTTATCCTGTATTCCATCGCGGCGGCCGAGATGGCGTGTAAGGATGCGGGCTGGACGCCCGAGGATGAAGAGGATCGCCTGCGGACCGGCGTTCTGATCGGGTCGGGCATTGGTGGTCTGGGATCGATTGCGGAAACTGCAAACCTGATCCGCGACAAAGGCCCACGCCGCGTATCGCCGTTCTTTATTCCCGGCGCGCTGATCAACCTGGCGTCTGGTCAGGTTTCGATCCGGTTCGGTTTCAAGGGTCCCAACCATTCGGTGGTGACGGCCTGTTCGACCGGTGCCCACGCCATTGGCGATGCCAGCCGGATCATCCGGTCGGGCGACGCGGATGTGATGATCGCCGGTGGCGGCGAAGGCTGCATCTGCGAGATTGGGATTGCAGGATTCAACGCGTGCAAGGCGCTGTCCACCAAATATGCAGACGATCCGAAGAAAGCCAGTCGCCCCTATGATGTTGATCGCGACGGCTTTGTCATGGGCGAAGGCGCAGGTATCGTGGTTCTGGAAGACTACGAGCACGCCAAGGCACGCGGCGCGAAGATTTATGCCGAGGTTCTGGGCTATGGCATGTCCGGTGACGCCTATCACATCACCGCACCGTCCGAGGATGGCGACGGGGCCGAGCGTTCGATGAAAGCCGCGCTGCGAAGTGCCGGGCTTGAGCCGAAGGATTTGGACTATATCAACGCGCACGGCACCTCGACCATGGCGGATACGATTGAGCTGGGTGCGGTGGAGCGTCTGCTGGGCGATCATGCCAGCAGCGCCACGATGACCTCGACCAAGTCGGCCACCGGTCACCTGCTGGGGGCTGCGGGTGCGATTGAGGCGATCTTCTCGATCCTGGCGATCCGCGATCAGGTTGCACCGCCGACGATCAATCTGGACAATCCAGCGGTTGAAACGCCGATTGATCTGGCACCAAACGCCAAGCGCGGGCGTGAGATCAATGTGGCCCTGTCGAACTCGTTCGGGTTTGGCGGCACCAATGCCAGCGTGATCTTCGGAAAGGTCAGTTAAATGTGGCGTGCCCTGGCATCGAATGCGCTGACCATTCTGGTGGTCGGCCTGTTCCTGATGGGCGGTCTGATCCTTTGGGGCCAATCCCAGTACAAGGCGGAAGGCCCGCTGGACACCGCGATTTGCCTGCAAGTGGCAAGCGGGTCGAACATGACCCGCGTCAGCCGCGATCTTGAGGATCAGGGCGCTATCACAAGCGCCACGATCTTTCGGATGGCTGCGGATTACACCGACCGGGCGCAGCGGTTGAAGGCGGGCAGCTTTCTGGTGCGCGAAGGCGCGTCGATGGAACAGATCATTGACGAAATCACCAGCAGCGGGGCCAGCACCTGCGGGTCCGAGATTGAGTATCGGATCGGCGTGACCCGTGCCCAGACCCGTGTACGCGAGTTGAACCCGGCGACGCTGGACTTCGACGAGATCGCGTCATTCGATGCCGCAGAAGACGAAACGCCCGAAGCCTATACGGAGAAGCGCAACGAAGCGGATACCCGCTATCGTGTGTCGCTGGCCGAGGGCGTGACCTCGTGGCAGGTGGTTGAGGCGCTGAAGGGGTTTGAAGCGCTGAGCGGTGAGGTGACAGAAATTCCCGCCGAAGGATCGCTGGCGCCGGACAGCTATGATGTCGTCGCCGGGCAGGACCGGAACGAAATCCTTCAGGCGATGCAGGAAACTCAGCAGTTGCGCATCAATGCAGCTTGGGAAAGCCGTCAGGATGGTCTGCCGCTGCAAAGCCCCGAGGAAATGCTGATCCTTGCGTCGATCATCGAGAAAGAAACCGGTGTCCCGGAAGAACGTGGTCAGGTGGCGAGCGTGTTTGTGAACCGTCTGAACCAGGGTATGCGGCTGCAAACAGACCCGACCGTTATTTATGGCGTCACCAAGGGGCAGGGCACGTTGGGCCGGGGATTGCGGCGCAGCGAGTTGAACCGCCCGACGCCGTGGAACACCTATCAGATCGATGGTCTGCCGCCGACTCCGATTGCCAACCCCGGTCAGGCCAGCCTGCAAGCGGCGGTTACCCCAGACAGCACGAATTACATTTTCTTTGTCGCGGATGGCACCGGTGGTCACGCTTTTGCCGAGACCCTGCAGGAGCATAACCGCAATGTCGCCAAATGGCGCGAGATTGAGGCCGAACGGAATTCGGGCAACTAAGCTCTGAGTTTGAAAGAAAAAAACAGCGCCGGTTCGGGCGCTGTTTTTTGTTGGGTCAAGCTGCGGGTTTGCGACGGGGCCGCCTGCGCTTGGATTGCGACGGCTTTGAGCCGCCACTGGCGGGCTTGGGTCGGAATCCACGGCGGCGATTGTTCTGACCGCGCGCGGGGCGTTCGGCCTGAACGGCTTCGGGCATTTCTCCGCTGGCCACGGGAATGTCGATTTTCATCAGCTTCTGAATCTGGCGCAGCAGATCGACCTCCTCCGCTGAGCAGAACGCGATGGCTTCGCCCTCGCGCCCGGCCCGTGCGGTGCGGCCGATGCGGTGGACGTAGTTGTCGGGCACCTCAGGCAGATCGTAGTTGATCACATAGGCGACGCCCGGAATGTCGATCCCACGTGCGGCCACATCTGTTGCGACCAATACATTGATTTCTCCGGCGCGGAAGGCCTTGATGGCGCGGTCACGCTGGCCCTGACTTTTGTTGCCGTGGATCGACGCGGCGTTATAGCCATCGGCGACCAGACCTTTCATCAGCTTCTCGGCCCCGTGTTTCGTGCGCGAGAAGACAAGCGTCAGGGCATCGGTGTCCTGCGACAGGATTTCCCGCAGCTTGCCGGGCTTTCCGGGTTTGCTGACAAAATGCACCGACTGGGTGATCTTGTCCGCCGCCTTGCCCGGAGGCGAGACCTGCACCCGTTGCGGGTTGGTCAGGTACGCGCGGCTAAGCTCTTCCATCTGCTTGGGCATGGTGGCCGAGAACAGCATGGTCTGGCGCGGCGTCCCCAGCGCGGGCGCGATCTTGCGCAGCGCGTGGATGAAGCCGAGGTCGAGCATCTGGTCTGCCTCGTCCAGCACCAGATGGCGAACGGCGCCAAGGTCAACCGCGCCGCGCTCCATCAAATCGATCAGACGTCCGGGGGTGGCGACCAGAATGTCGGTGCCACGGGACAGAAACATGATCTGCTTGTTAATGGACTGTCCGCCCACAACAGTGGCCACGCGCAGCTTTGTCTTTTGGGTCAGGGTGCGCAGGCTGTCGGCGATCTGGTTCACCAGCTCGCGGGTGGGGGCAAGGATCAGGGCCTTGGCGGTTTTGGGATCGGGCTTGGCCGGCTGGGCCAGCAGGTGATCGATCAGCGGCAGGCCAAAGGCCAGGGTTTTACCGGTACCCGTCTGGGCGAGCCCCAGAATGTCATGCCCGTTCAGGGCCAACGGAATGGCCTGGTTCTGGATTGGGGTCGGTTGCGAAAAATTCGCGCGTTTCAGCGCGTCATTCAAAGCTGGCGCAAGGCCCAGCATGTCAAAGTCGAACAATGTCTATCCTTTTTCCACCCCTGACCGAACTGGCCGGGGCGCATTTGAAACGGGTCACGCGGCAACCGCGCAACCGGCAGGGGTTTTGCGCGGCCTCGGGACTCACAGGCGAACCCTGTGCCATCCGGCCATCGCATCAAGAACCCTGCGTGAAGGGGAACTGGAGAAGTGTCTGTGGGGCGCTGTGGGGCGGAAGAAGCCCGGCAATGCTCACGCGTCAGCGCTTTGATGGGGCACATGAAGGCTGTGACGGCGTTTGTCAAGGTGTTGAGCCTGCATTGGGTAAACCCTAAGCGCCTCGAGGTATAGAATCTGCTGGTGTTCCTGGGCGGATTGCGGCATCGATTTTGTGGTCCAGGCCGCTGCAATTTGAGCGGGTTGTGCCGCAACCGGAATTGATCGGCACCGAGTATCACAGATGATGTCAAGAAACTTGCACGGCTCTAACCTGAAGGTCGCAAGTGTCGCCCTTGTGTTTGGCGGCATGATGTGGGGGCTGTATTGGATCCCGGTCCGCTTTTTCGTTGATCAGGGACTAAGCGGCGCTTGGCCCGGCATCGTGATGTATTCCGCTGCTCTTGTCGGTCTGGCACCCTTTTTGTGGCGCGACTGGCGGGATCTGGTGCTTCGCTGGCAGGACTTGATGTTCAGTGGCGTTTTCACTGGCGCAGCTTTTGGCCTGTTCACGATCAGCCTGATCTATACCGATGTCGTGCGCGCGATCCTGCTGTTCTACCTCACACCAGTATGGGGAACGATTGTCGGCCTTGTCTTTCTGGGCGAGCGGCTGACCCTGATCCGGCTGTTGGGGCTTGCCTGTGGGCTTGGCGGTATGGTCATCGTCCTCGGGGGCGAGCAGATCATCCCGTGGCCCAGCAATGCCGGGGATTGGGCGGCCCTTCTGTCAGGGATGGCCTGGGCTGTGGGAACACTTGGGCTGTACCGGGCGTCAGGTATTTCTGTTCCGGGGCAGGTCTTTGCGTTCATCACCGGGGCATTGTTGCTGTCAGTGGCCAGTCTGGCCTTCAGCGCGGGCGCGTTGAGCGAGCAGAGCGACGTTATTGTCCGGGTGCTTCCGATTGCGCTGCTGTCGGTCCTATACACGCTGCCGATGATTTTTCTGACAATTTGGCCCGCAACGCTGTTAACGCCTGCGCGGGTCGGTTTGCTTTTGATGAGCGAGATTGTCGTTGGCCTGATTTCCGCCGCCGTGTTCTCGGGTGAACCTTTTGGGCTGCGCGAATTAATCGGCGCGACGCTGATCGTCAGCGCGGCATTGTTGGAAATCGCGCGGGGGTAAGGCCTGAAACCGTCAGGAGATTGACGGCGAAGTGTAAACAGGTCGCACGGTGCGTGTTGCGCGTGTGTTGCGTAAAACATTGACTTCGCGCGCTTTTTTCTATATCGATTGTGCCATGCTAGAAGAGGTGGGCAACGGCCCCGGGGCGACCCGGTGGCCGTTTTTCGTTTCTCTCGTGCGGAGAAAACTCACGCATGAGGTCACAGGCAAACATGACTTTGATTACCCCGGAAGAGCGGATTTCCCAGACGGCTGACTTGTTGCAGTCGCTTGAGCGATCCATTCGCGATCTGCGCCAGGCAGCGGAAGAACTGCGCAGGCAGATCGGAGCCGGGGAGGATGCAGATCTTGCTGGTTCAGCACGGCAACTCGGTCAGCTGGAGGGGCTGATCCGAACGTGCCAGAAAGTGGAGGCAAACTTTGTCGAACAACATCACAGACAAGCCGGAATTGCCCAAGGGGGCTATGCGCTCGATCTTGAGTGCGCTCGATTTGAAATCGGGTGCAGGTTGGCTCGCCTCCGCCGATGCTGCGGTGCGGGAGAGATTTCTGAGTGAGATCGGGGAGGGGGGGCTGTGTGCCCTCCCTTTCCTGTTCGAGTTCTGGGCGCTGCCGCATCAATTGCCGCCCGAAGGCGATTGGCGGTCATGGGTGATCATGGGTGGGCGCGGCGCGGGCAAGACGCGCGCCGGGTCCGAGTGGGTGCGGTCGATGGTCGAGGGGTCTTTGCCGCTGCATCGTGGCGAGGCCAGTCGCGTGGCGTTGGTTGGCGAGACCTTTGATCAGGT
The DNA here is from genome assembly GCF_056537745.1 of Ruegeria sp. C12. Taxonomy (NCBI): domain Bacteria; kingdom Pseudomonadati; phylum Pseudomonadota; class Alphaproteobacteria; order Rhodobacterales; family Roseobacteraceae; genus Ruegeria; species Ruegeria sp. C12. The sequence continues at coordinate 110,769 of NZ_JBQFSA010000005.1, read as the reverse complement.
GCGCGACGTGATGATCTTTGGCGACAGTGGGATATTGCAATGCTCGCCACCGGATCGTCGGCCTGTGTGGAAGGCGTCCGAGCGCAAACTGATCTGGCCCAATGGGGCCGAGGCGCAGGCGTTTTCCGCGCATGATCCCGAGGGGCTGCGCGGCCCGCAATTCGATGCGGCCTGGGTGGATGAGTTGGCCAAATGGAAAAAGGCGGGCGAGACCTGGGATATGCTGCAATTTGCTTTGCGTTTGGGGGATCGGCCTCGGGTCTGTGTGACCACGACACCAAGGAATGTGAAGGTTTTGAAGGAATTACTGGCCTCTCCGTCCACGGTCCAGACCCACGCGCCGACTGAGGCGAACCGGGCCAATCTGGCGGAGTCATTTCTGGACGAGGTACGCGCCCGTTATGCGGGTACGCGGCTAGGGCGGCAGGAGTTGGATGGTGTGCTGCTGTCTGACGCGGAGGGGGCGCTGTGGACGGGCTCGATGCTAGAGGCGGCGCGCTGTGCGCAGGTGCCCGATTTGGATCGGATCGTTGTGGCGCTGGACCCGGCGGTGACATCCGGTTCAGGCGCAGATGCTTGCGGGATCGTGGTGGTTGGCGCGCAGGTGCAGGGGCCGCCCGGGGACTGGCGCGCCTATGTGCTGGCCGACCGGACGGTGCAGGGCGTTGGCCCGGCGGGCTGGGCGCAGGCGGCGATTGACGCAATGGATGAGTTCGGGGCCGAACGTCTGGTGGCCGAGGTCAATCAGGGCGGGCAGCTGGTGGAAGAGGTGGTGCGGCAGGTGGATCCTCTGGTCCCTTATCGCGCAGTGCGGGCCTCCCGCGGCAAGGTCGCGCGGGCCGAGCCTGTGGCCGCGTTGTACGAGCAGGGGCGGGTGAGCCACGTGGCCGGGCTGGACGCGCTGGAGGAGCAGATGTGCCAGATGACCGCGCGCGGGTTCGAGGGGCAGGGTTCGCCCGACCGAGTCGACGCGCTGGTCTGGGCACTGCATGAGTTGGTTGTGGGACCAGCGGGAGCGTTTCGGTGGCCGAGGGTGCGGAGTTTGTGAGGCTCCTATTTGGTTAAGTTACAGAAGCCCACAGATCGCATTGTCCCTGTAATACCCGTAATCAACTCGTCTTCTTCTTTGCCTGGAAAGACTGTTCTTGATGGGGACATCTTGGGATGCGCACATTCCAGTTTAGCGGTTTTCCTTGATAATCATCACATCGCAAATGTCCCCGATCTTTGAGTAATCCGCTACTAAATGTCCAAGTTCATATAACGAGTTCACCAGCCCCGCGGAAAAACACGACAGATACTCCGAATTCTCCAAGTCCTCTGGGGAAGTGCCAGTCATATCCATTTTGAGTTTCAGCAAATTTACTGAAAACACAAAAACGTCAGACTTTATAGAGCTGCCGAAGTTGTCCTCGGATAATCTGTATAGATGAGTATCGACCACCGACATAACTTTAATCAGGGGCGTTTGCAGAACCGCAGGGATAAATTTACCATCCTTAGAGTCCGAAAGAAAAATCACTAAGACATCGGAGTCGTCTGGATTGACCCAAGTCAGATTCCGATCAAATTTCCCAACACCTCGATCATGCTGGAGAGGGTAAGAAACGAAGTGCTGTGGCGCGGCAAATGTACTAACGGAAAGCGATTCACTCGCACGACTTTTGGTTGCAGAGCTGAATGCAACTAACCCTGCAGCAAGAAGTGGAATAAGAAGTAGACGCAAATTTACAACCCCAAATACGTGCTTCGAAGAAACCTCACGCACTTATCGGCAGAGGTAAGCAATCACTTAATCTCAGCGCTCATACTCTGCATAGCATTAAGATGAAAGCAAGACGGGGGCATTTGTCTTGGTATTTTGTGGAGCCACAACCATTCGCCGCTACACCTTTGTTTAGTTTGATTGCAGCAAAGGAGCTTTAGGGCCGTTGCCCAACCGCCGTACGCCCCATTCCCAAGCCCTAAACTTCTTTCCGTCATAACTCCTTTCAACAAGCCGGGCAGAGCGGCGGCAGAAAGGAGCACAGATGGTATTCGATTTCTTGCGTCGTGGATCGGCTGGCGAGGCACCCGAGGCGAAGGCGAGCGCGGCGGGACCTGTGGTGGCGTGGCAGACGGGCGGGCGCGTGGCGTGGAGCCCTCGGGACGCGGTGTCGCTGACGCGGACTGGGTTTTCGGGGAACCCGGTGGGGTTTCGCTCGGTCAAGCTTATTGCCGAGGCGGCGGCGGCTCTGCCTTTGGTGTTGCAGGATCAGGCGCAGCGGTTTGATACTCATCCGATCCTGTCGCTGATGCGCCGTCCGAATGCGGCGCAGGGACGGGCGGAGTTGATGGAGGCCCTGTTCGGGCAGTTGCTGCTGTCGGGCAATGCTTATGTTGAGGCTGTACAGGCCGAGGAAGGCTTGCCGGTAGAGCTACATGTGTTGCGCTCGGATCGGATGAGCGTGGTGCCGGGGGCGGATGGCTGGCCTAAGGCGTATGATTACGCGGTCGGTGGCAAGAAGCATCGGTTCGCGGCGGAAAATATCTGTCATATCAAATCGTTCCACCCTCAGGATGATCACTATGGGTTTTCGCCGATGCAGGCGGCGGCGATGGCGATTGATGTGCATAACAGCGCGTCGCGGTGGTCGAAATCGCTTTTGGACAATGCGGCGCGGCCTTCGGGGGCGCTGGTGTGGAAGGGCGATGGCCATGGGGTGATGGCCGAGGATCAGTTCCGTCGTCTGTCGGACGAGATCGAGCAGAACTATCGCGGGGCGCGGAATGCCGGGCGGCCGATGGTTCTGGAAGGGGGGCTGGATTGGAAACCGATGGGTTTCTCGCCCTCGGATATGGAGTTTCAAAAGACCAAGGAAGCCGCCGCCCGCGAGATCGCGCTGGCCTTTGGGGTCCCGCCGATGCTGCTGGGGATTCAGGGCGACGCGACCTATTCGAACTATCAGGAGGCCAACCGGGCGTTTTATCGCCTGACCGTGTTGCCCCTGGTGACGCGGGTGGCGGCGGCGGTGTCGGACTGGCTGGCGGGCTTTACCGGCGAGGAGTTGGTGTTGAAGCCCGATCTGGATCAGGTGCCCGCATTGTCGGCGGAACGCGATGCGCAATGGGCGCGGGTCAACGGGGCCGATTTCCTGAGCGATGCCGAGAAGCGCGCTTTGCTGGGGCTGCCGGAGCGTGCCGATGGCTGAGGGGTATCCCCCGTTCGAATGCGCGCCGGGCCTGCGTCTGGCCGCGCATGAGCGGGTGGCCGAGATCCAGCACGCTCACCTCTGTCGGCGACTGGATCAGATCGAAGAGATGATGGAACGGCTGGAGCGGCGGTTGTGGCTGACGGTCTATGGCGTGGCGGCGGTGATCCTGGCGCAGGCGTTTCAGTCATTCCTTGTGGCGGCGCCATAAAGTCAGTGAGTTACATGGAGAAGTTCATGGATTTGGAACATAAATTCGCGCGGTTTGGGGACGGTCTGTCCGTCTCGGATGATGCGGTGATTGAAGGCTATGCCAGCCTGTTCGGGCAGGTCGATCAGGGCAGCGATGTGGTGCAGCGCGGGGCGTATCGAAGCTCGCTGACCGGGCTGGCCGAGGCGGGTCAGCGGGTCAAGATGCTGTGGCAGCACGACCCGGCCCAGCCCATCGGCGTCTGGGACGAGGTGCGCGAGGATGACCGGGGCCTTTGGGTCAAGGGACGTCTGCTGGAGGCGACGCAGAAGGGCCGCGAGGCAGCGGAACTGATCCGCGCCGGTGCCATGGACGGACTGTCGATTGGCTATCGCACCAAGCGGGCCGTGAAGAATGACAAGGGCCAGCGGGTCCTGACCGAACTGGAGCTGTGGGAGGTGTCTTTGGTGACCTTCCCGATGCTGCCCAGTGCGCGGGTGGCGGCGAAAGGGGCAGACCCCGAAACCGCGTTCACCTGGCGCAGTATTGCCGAGGTGTTCCGAGATGCCCGGCAGGAGCTGGCGCGGATCTAGCGCCGCAACCCCCCAATAAGGAAGTGCTGATGAGCAAGACCGAGACCCCGGCCTTGACCGGAGAGGGTGCGCCCCTGGTTCAGGAGGTGAAGCAGGCGATGGCTGGCTTCGTGAATGAATTCAAGGGCCTCAAGGCCGAAGTTAAAACCAAACTGCAACAGACAGAAGAGCGACTGACCATGCTGGATCGTAAATCAACCATCGCGGCGCGTCCGCATCTTGCGGCCTCGATCGAAGACGGCGCACCGCATCAGAAGGCGTTCGACGCTTATGTGCGGTCCGGCGAGGATGACGGGCTGCGCGGGCTCGAGATGGAAGCGAAATCGCTGTCCACCGCGGTCAACAGCGATGGCGGCTATCTGGTCGATCCGCAAACCGCTGAGACGGTCAAGTCGGTGCTGAACTCGACCGCTTCGATCCGTTCGATTGCGTCGGTGGTGAATGTCGAGGCGAACTCGTTCGACGTGCTGATCGACCATACCGATGTGGGCGCGGGCTGGGTGGATGAGGCGTCGACTACGGCAGAGACCTCGACGCCGGTGATTGACCGTATCTCGATCCCGCTGCACGAGCTGAGTGCGCTGCCCAAGGCCTCGCAACGTCTGCTGGATGACAGCGCGTTTGACGTCGAAGGCTGGTTGGCCGGTCGCATCGCGGACAAGTTCGCCCGTGCCGAGGCCGCAGCCTTTATCAACGGGGATGGGATCGACAAGCCCAAGGGCCTGATGATCCACCGTGCGGTGGCGAATGACACCTGGTCGTGGGGAAGCCTGGGCTATGTGGCCACCGGCATCGATGGCGGCGTTGATGCGGATGCGATTGTCGATGTGGTCTACGCGCTGGGCGCGCAGTACCGGGTCAATGGCACCTTCGTCATGAACTCGAAAACCGCCGGTCAGATCCGCAAGCTGAAGGACAGCGATGGCCGCTTCCTGTGGTCGGACGGTCTGGCCTCTGGTGAGCCTGCGCGTCTGATGGGCTATCCGGTGCTGATTGCCGAGGATATGCCGGATGCGGCGTCCGACAGCTTTGCCATTGCCTTTGGCGATTTCCAGGCGGGCTACACCATCGCCGAACGCCCCGATCTGCGCGTGCTGCGCGACCCGTTCAGCGCCAAGCCGCATGTCCTGTTTTACGCGACCAAGCGCGTCGGCGGTGACGTGAGCGATTTTGCTGCGATCAAGCTACTGAAATTCGGCACTGCCTAAGCGGTGACGGATCCGGGGGGCCATTGGCCCCTCGGGCGGCGGGCGCGGGCCGGGGTGAGATCCCCCGCGTTGTCTAGCTGCTCCCCTCCGTCCGAGCAACGTGGGGCGGCGCGTGCCCGCCAATTTCCTGAAGTGACGACCCCCGGAGGGGGCCGAGATTGCGGAGTGAATGGATGATGTTGATCGAAGAAACCGCCATCGCGGATGCGGCGCTGCCGGTGGATCAGTTCAAGGCGCATCTGCGGCTGGGCACAGGCTTTGCCGAGGACAATGTGCAGGACGAGGTGCTGAAGGGTTTTCTGCGGGCAGCGATTGCGGCGATTGAGGCGCGCACGGGCAAGGTTCTGATTGAACGCGCTTTTTCCTGGAGCCTGAACGGCTGGCGCGATCGGTCTGGCGAGGTTTTGCCGGCTGCCCCGGTCTCGGCGATTGATGTGGTCACGGTTACCGACGCGGCTGGCGTGGACAGCGTTGCCGATGACGGTGCTTATCGGCTGGAGCGCGACAGTCAGCGCCCCCGGCTGCGGCCTGTGGCGACTGCTTTGCCCAAGGTCCCGACCGGGGGCAGTGTGAAGATTGATTTCACCGCCGGGCTGTCGGTGGATTGGGGCGGATTGCCCGCCGATCTGGGGCAGGCGGTGCTGCTGCTTGCTGCCCATTACTACGAATATCGCGATGAAACAGCGCTTGGCGCGGGCTGCATGCCCTTTGGCGTCACCAGCCTGATCCAGCGCTACCGGATTGTACGCTTTGGCGCAGGGGTGACCCAATGAGCGCTCCGCATCTGAACCGCAAGCTGGTGCTTGAGGCCCCCATACGCGTGGCCGACGGTGCGGGTGGCTTTGCCGAGACCTGGGAGGCGCTAGGCACAGTATGGGCCGAGATAACAGCGCGCAGCGGGTCCGAGCGATCCATCGCCGGGGTGCCGGTGTCGCGCGTTGGCTATCGCATTGTCGTGCGCGGCGCGCCCGAGGGGTCCTCGATGCGGCCTTCGCCGGATCAGCGTTTCGTGGAAGGCGCGCGCCGCTTTGTGATCCGCGCGGTCGCGGATCGGGACCCACAGGGCCGGTATCTGACCTGTTTCGCAGATGAAGAGGTGGCGGCATGAGTTACGGCGTTTCAGCTGCTTTGCAGGCGGCGGTGTTTCAACAGCTTTCGAACGACGCCGATGTCAGCGCCCAATCCGGTGGCGCGATCTATGACGCGGTGCCCATCGGAACCGTGCCCGAGACCTACGTGACGCTAGGCCCGGAGGAGGTCCGGGAAGCCTCGGACAAATCCGGCGCGGGTGCATTGCATCGGTTCACGGTTTCCGTGGTGTCCGAGGCGGCTGGTTTCAGCGCGGCCAAGATGCTGGCCGGGGCAGTGTGCGATGCGCTGGAAGGCGCGGACCTGACCCTGGATCGGGGGCGTCTGGTTGGGCTGTGGTTCGAACGTGCCCGCGCCCGGCGCACCGGAACAGGCGGCGCGATCCGCCAGATCGACCTGAGATTCCGCGCCCGCGTGGAAGACGACTAAGCAATCAACGGAGAGAGCACATGGCTGCCCAGAACGGAAAAGACCTGTTGGTCAAAGTGGATATAAACGGCACGGGCCTGTTCGAGACCATCGCGGGCCTGCGCGCCACGCGGATCAGTTTCAACGCGGAAAGTGTGGATGTGACAACGCTGGAAAGCCAGGGCGGCTGGCGTGAGTTGCTGTCGGGGGCGGGGGTTAAGTCGGCCTCGATCTCGGGCTCGGGCGTGTTTCGGGACGAAGGCACGGATGAGCGCGCGCGGCAGTTGTTCTTTGATGGTGAGACGCCGGGCTTTCAGGTGATCATTCCCGATTTCGGCATTGTCGAAGGCCCGTTTCAGGTGACCGGCATCGAATACGCAGGCTCGCACAATGGCGAGGCGACCTATGAGATGAGCCTGGCAAGCGCCGGTGCGCTGAGCTTCACGGCGCTCTGATGGCCAATCCGTGGACGGGCGAGGTGGCATTGACCATCGATGGGGAGCGGCGGGTGCTCAAACTGACTTTGGGTGCCTTGGCGGAGTTGGAGCAGGAACTGCAGGCCGGGTCGCTGGTCGATCTGGTGCAGCGGTTCGAAGGTGGGGCCTATTCCAGCAGTGATGTGCTGGCGCTGATCGTGGCCGGATTGCGCGGCGGTGGGGCCGATGTGGCGCGGGCCGATGTGATGCATGCCGAGATCACAGGCGGCCCCATGGCAGGCGCAAAAGCGGCGGCAGAACTACTGGCGCGGGCCTTCATGGTGCCGGGTGGCGCATGAGCGGGTTCGACTGGCCTGTTCTGATGCGGGCCGGTTTCGTCGGCTTGCGCCTGACGCCGGAACAGTTCTGGCGTCTGACCCCTGCCGAGCTGCGGCTGATGCTGGGGCAAGGCGCCGGGATTCCCGCGATGAACCGCGCCGGACTGGACGCGCTGTTGGCGGCCTACCCGGACAAGCAACTAGGAGAGCGTGATGACGGATCGTGACGGGTTTGACGACCTGCAGGAACGGGGCGAGGCACTGGGCGACTCGCTGAGTGATGCGGCCAGCATGGCAGCGGCGTTTGACGGGCAGATGAAGCGCATCAGCGCAGCTTTTGAAGAAACCGGCAAGGATGTCGCCACGCTGGAACGCGGCATGTCCAGCGGGTTGCGCAAGGCCTTTGACGGCGTTGTGCTGGACGGGATGAACCTGTCGGATGCGCTGGACGTGTTGAAGAACTCGCTGATCCAGACGGCCTATGCGGCAGCGATCAAGCCGGTGACGGATCACTTTGGCGGGTTGCTGGCCAACACAGTCGGCAGCGTGGTGCAAGGGGTTCTGCCCTTTGCCGATGGCGGCAGCTTCAGTCAAGGGCGCGTGATGCCCTTTGCCAACGGCGGCGTGATCAGCGGCCCGACCACCTTCCCGATGCGGGGCGGCACGGGGCTGATGGGTGAGGCGGGCCCCGAGGCGATCATGCCCTTGGCCCGCGGGCCGGATGGCAAGCTGGGCGTGCGCACCTCGGGCGGTGGGCGCGCGGTCAATGTCGTCATGAACATCACAACACCTGACGTTCAGGGGTTCCGCCGCAGCCAGGGCCAGATCGCGGCACAGATGAGCCGGGCCCTGGGGCGCGGCAATCGCAACAGATAATTCCGGGAGCAGATCATGAATTTTCACGAGGTCAGATTTCCGGCCAGCCTGAGCTTTGGCTCGGTCGGCGGGCCAGAAAGGCGCACCGATATCGTGACGCTGGCCAACGGGTTCGAAGAGCGCAACACACCCTGGGCGCATTCGCGCCGTCGCTATGATGCGGGGCTGGGCATGCGCTCACTGGACGATATCGAGACGCTGATTTCCTTCTTCGAGGCGCGACAGGGGCAGATGTTCGGCTTCCGCTGGAAGGACTGGTCTGATTTCAAGTCCGGCGTGGCCTCGGCAGATGTTGCGATGGATGATCAGGTCATCGCACTGGGCGACGGGGTGCGCGCCGCGTTTCAACTGGTCAAGACCTATACATCCGGCGGCGTCAGCTATATGCGTCCGATCACCAAGCCGGTTCTGGGCACAGTTGTGCTGGGGCTGGATCAGGACGCCGTGCGCGAGGGCGTGGATTTTGAGGTCGATCTGAACACCGGCTTAGTGACCTTTTCTGATCCGCCACCCGAAGGGGTCGAGATCACGGCAGGGTACGAGTTTGACGTGCCGGTCCGGTTCGACACTGACAAGATCCAGACCAGCGTGGCCAGCTTTCAGGCCGGTGACGTCCCGAATGTTCCCGTGGTCGAGGTGCGTGTCTGATGGCCGGAGATGTTCAGGGACTGCATGGTCATCTGCAAAGCGGGCTGACCACGGTTTGCCGCTGCTGGGCGATAACGCGCACGGATGGGCAGGAATACGGGTTCACCGATCACGATTTGGCGCTGACCTTCGAGGGTCTGACCTTCAAGGCCAGCATCGGCTTGACCGCCGCCGCCATCGAGCAGGCCACCGGCCTGTCAATCGACAATACCGAAGCGATGGGTGCGTTGTCCGATGCAGCTGTGCGCGAGGAGGACATTGAAGCCGGTCGGTTCGATGGCGCTCAGGTACGGGCCTGGCTGGTCAATTGGGCCAATCCGGACCAGCGGATTTTGCAGTTTCGCGGTTCAATTGGTGAGTTGCGGCGCGCTGGTGGTGCTTTTCATGCCGAATTGCGCGGGCTGACGGATTTGCTGAACCGGCCCGTGGGGCGGGTGTATCAAAAGCCCTGCACCGCCGTCCTTGGCGACCGGTCCTGCCGGTTCAATACAGAAGTTGAAGGTTTCTGGGTTGAAGCGGATATCGTCGGGTTCGACGGGGGCACTCAGATCCGACTGGCGGGTGGAGCGGCCTTTGCGTCCGGGTGGTTCAAGCGCGGGCGTCTGGACGTGCTGTCCGGATCTGCCAGTGGGCTTTGGTCCTCGATCAAGACGGATCAGAAAACTGCCGGTGGGCGAGAGATCACCATGTGGTCCAGCATTGGCGGCGGGCTTGCCTTGGGCGACCGCGTCCGTCTGACCGCCGGATGTGACAAACGCATGCGCACCTGCCGGTTGAAGTTCAACAACCTGCTGAATTTCCAAGGGTTCCCTGATCTTCCGGGCGAAGACTGGATGATGGCTGTGCCCAAGAAAAGCAATCCGAACAAAGGGGGAAGCAGGCGGTGAAGCCCAACAGACAGGATATCGTGGACGAGGCGCGCGATTGGCTTGGTACGCCATACGTCCATCAGGCCTCGGCCAAGGGGGCGGGCACGGATTGCCTGGGGCTTTTGCGCGGTGTGTGGCGGGCGCAAATCGGGCAGGAGCCCGAAGAGGTGCCGATCTACAGCATGGATTGGTCCGAACCTCAGGGCGAGGAACGGATGTGGGCGGCGGCGCAGCGTCATCTGACCGAAAAGCCAATCGCGGATCTGGCCCCGGCGGATGTGGTGTTGTTCCGCATGCGTGACGCTGGCGTTGCCAAGCATCTTGGGATTGTGACCGGCATCGGCGCGGTCCCGCGATTCATTCATGCCTATTCCGGATATGGCGTTGTGGAAAACGCACTCAGCGATCCGTGGCGTCGCCGCGTGGTCGCTTGTTTTGAATTCCCGTTGGAGGACCGCTGATGACGACTATTCTATTATCCGCAGCCGGGGCTGCGCTGGGCGGCTCAATCGGTGGTACGGTTGCGGGCCTTTCGACTGCCATCATTGGCCGCGCCGTCGGGGCCACACTGGGACGTGTGATTGATCAGAGATTTCTGAGCCAATCCGTCATGGGCGGCGGCAGTGAAGTGGTAGAAACCGGCCGCATGGACCGGTTTCGCCTGACCGAGACAGGCGAGGGTGCCCCGGTTTCGACCGTGTTTGGCCGGATGCGGGTCGGCGGGCAGGTGATCTGGGCATCGGACTTTCTGGAAACCCGCAGTGAAACCACCGAAGGCGGCGGGGGTGGCAAAGGCAAGCCCAAAGCCCCCGAGGTTACGACCGTCACCTACAGCTACTCGATCTCGCTGGCGATTGCCGTTGGCGTCGGTACGATTGCCGATGTCGGGCGTATCTGGGCCGATGGGGAAGAGCTGGAGCACAACAGCCTGAACATGCGCATCTATCGCGGTACGGCAAATCAGTTGCCGGACTCGCTGATCGAGGCGATTGAGGGCGCGGGAAATGTTCCGGCCTATCGCGGTACGGCTTATGTGGTGATCGAGGATTTTCAGCTTGCCGCGTTCGGCAACCGCGTCCCGCAATTCTCTTTCGAAGTTGTGCGTCCCTCACAGAGCGACATGCCAGACTATGAAACCTCGCTTCCCCAACTGGTGCAGGGCGTCGCGCTGATGCCCGGCACGGGTGAATATGCGCTGGCCAGTCAGCAAGTGAACTATGCGCTGGGCTACGGCAAGAACGCACCGGCCAATGTCAGCTCGGCATCAGGTCGGACCGATCTGGTGTCGTCCACGCGGGCGTTGGGACGGGAACTGCCGGGATGCGACGCCGCCTCGCTTATCGTTTCGTGGTTCGGGGATGATCTGCGCTGCGCGTCCTGCGAAATTCGGCCAAAGGTCGAGCGTCGGGATGCGGATGGACAGGGGATGCCATGGCGTGTCTCGGGCGTCCGGCGCAGTTACGCTCAGATCGTAGCGCATGACGACAATCGCCCGGTTTATGGCGGAACCCCGGCGGATGCTTCTGTGGTCGAGGCGATCCGGCACCTGAAACAGCGCGGCAAGCGGGTCATGTTCTATCCGTTCATTCTGATGGAGCAGTTGAAGGGCAACGGTTTGCCTGACCCCTGGTCTGATAACGCCAACCAGCCGCACCTGCCATGGCGCGGGCGCATCACCTTGAATATCGCGCCGGGACGTACCGGTTCACCGGATCAAACCATCTCGGCGGATGTGCAGGTGGCGCAGTTCTTCGGGACGGCACGCGCCAGCGATTTTGTGGTTGGCGACGGCGTTGTCACCTATACCGGTCCGCAGGAATGGGGCCTTCGCCGCTTCATTCTGCACTATGCGGCGTTGTGCAAGGCCGCGGGTGGGGTCGATTCCTTCTGCATTGCGTCCGAGATGCGAGGCCTGACTCAGATCCGCGGTGCCGACGGGTTCCCGGCGGTGGCGCAGCTGCGCGCGCTGGCGTCCGAGGTGCGCAAGATTTTGGGTCCAAACACGAAAATCGGCTATGCGGCGGATTGGAGCGAGTATTTCGGCTATCAGCCACCCGGCACCAGTGATCGGCTGTTCCACCTCGATCCCTTATGGGCAGATGATGACATCGATTTTGTCGGCATCGACAATTACATGCCCCTGTCCGACTGGCGCGACGGCGAGGATCATCTGGATGCCGCCGCAGGCGCGCCGTCGATCTACGATCTGGACTACCTTCGCAGCAATATCGAAGGCGGCGAAGGGTATGATTGGTACTATGCATCGCCCGAAGAGGACGTGGCGCAAATTCGCACTCCGATCGAGGATGGCGAGCATGATGAGCCGTGGATCTGGCGGTACAAGGATCTGCGCAACTGGTGGTCGAACACGCACCACAACCGGATCGATGGCGTAAGGCAGGCAAACCCGACCGATTGGGTGCCGGGCTCGAAACCGATCTGGTTCACGGAATTGGGCTGCGCCGCCATTGACAAGGGCACGAACCAGCCGAACAAGTTTTTGGACCCCAAATCCTCGGAATCCCGGCTTCCGGCCTATTCGAACGGGATGCGCGACGATTTCATTCAGGTTCAGTACCTGACGGCGATGCTGACCTATTGGGCCGATCCTCAGGTGAATCCAAAATCACCCGTCTACGGCAAGCCCATGGTGGATCTGTCGAACGCCTATGTCTGGGCCTGGGATGCGCGACCGTTCCCGGCCTTCCCGAACCGCCGCGGGAAATGGAGCGATGGGGCGAATTATGCCCGTGGCCATTGGCTGAACGGGCGGTCCGGCGCGCGCACGCTGGCCTCGGTCGTGACCGAGATCTGCCATGGCGCAGGTGTCACCGATATTGACGTCAGCGGCCTATACGGTGTGGTGCGGGGCTATGTGATCGAAGATGTCACCAACGCGCGCTCGGCCCTGCAACCGTTGATGCTGCGCTATGGGTTCGACGCGATCGAGCGGGATGGCGTGTTGCGGTTCCAAATGCGGGACGGCTTTGGCGCCATTGACGTCGATCCGGATCGCCTGGCGATTAGCGCTGATCTTGACGGCACCGTCGAATATCGTCGCGAGGCCGAAGCCGAGATGACCGGTCGGGTCCGTCTGCGTTTTGTCCAATCCGATTCCGACCACGATATTGTGGCGGAAGAGGCGATTTTGCCCGACGACAAAACCCATTCTGTCGCGGTCAACGAAATGCCCTTGTCGATGACACGCGGCGAGGGGCGGCAAACTGCTGAGCGGTGGTTGAGCGAGGCGCGGGTGTCCCGCGACTCTGCGCGTTTTGCGCTGCCGCCCTCCATGATGCATCTTGGGGCGGGGGATGTGGTGCGGTTGTCTGACGATGACACCGGTGCGCGGTACCGGATCGACCGGCTGGAAAGCGCCGGGTTGCAACTGGCCGACGCGGTTCGCATTGAACACGGTGTCTACAAGCTGTCGGACATTGAAGACGAACCCCCGACTGTGCGGCCCTATCTGGCCCCGGTGCCCGTTTTGCCGGTCTTCATGGACCTGCCGCTGATCACCGGGGCCGAGTTGCCGCACGCGCCGTATCTGGCTGTTGCAGCGGACCCATGGCCGGGAAATGCCGCCGTCTATAGCTCGACCAATGATCAGGGCTATTCGCTCAGCGATGTGATCACCGCCCCGGCGACGATTGGTCTGACTGAAACGCCCCTGCGACGCGCAAGTGCCGGGGTCTGGGATGAAGGCCCGTTGCTGCGGGTTCGGCTGATTGACGGTCAGTTGGAATCTCAACCGCGCGAGTCTTTGCTGAACGGTCTCAATCTGGCGGCCATCGGGGATGGAACGCCCGGCAACTGGGAAATCTTCCAGTTCTCAAGCGCCTATCTCGAAAGCCCCGGTGTTTATGCCTTGTCCGGGCGGCTGCGGGGCCAGTTGGGGACCGACGCCTTGATGCCGGATGCCTGGCCCGATGGCTCACTCTTTGTGCTGCTGAATGACAGCGTCTCGCAGATCAACCTGTTGCGGACCGAGCGGCGCGTGGACAAGCACTATCGCATCGGACCGGCAACGCGCGGTTATGATGATCCGGCTTATGAGCACCTGGTTCACGCCTTTGACGGTAACGGGTTGCGGCCCTATTCCCCCGCGCATTTGGCGGTGCGTCAGATCTCCGCCGGTCATGAGGCGACATGGGTCCGGCGCACCCGGTTGGACGGTGATGACTGGTCTGGTCTGGATGTTCCGCTGGGCGAAGAGACCGAGTCTTATCTCGTTCGGGTCCACTCGGGCGGCACGGTCATTCGCGAGGATCTTTCAACACAGCCCCGCTGGACCTACTCAACGGCGATGCGGATCGCGGATGGCGTGACCGGAGCGTTTGAGATTGAGGTCGCGCAGGTCTCGGCCATATTCGGGCCGGGCGCAACGGCGCGCGCGACCGTTGGGTAAACCGCCGCCATGCGTCCGGTTCTTCACGGCGATCTCAGTTCGGCGGCGCGGGCCTTGCTGGCCGCGCCGCGCCTTAGCCGCAAGCGCCTGTGCGTGCAGATGATTACCGAGGCGGAACTGGCCGACGCCCATGTTCAGAAAACCGGGCGTCTGCATCCGCTATATGGCAACGGCTCGCTTATGGCCGCGGCGCGTACACGGGTTCTGGCGGATGAGCCGGGGTTTGACGATGTGCAATATTGCCAGTGTTTTGAGATGGTTCTGCGACAGTTGATCCGTTTTCACATCAGCCGGACGCGCAACTGACGCATTTACTGGCCGCCAGATCCAGCTTCAGACGGCCATCGGGAATCCGCTCGCCACAATCCTCGCAATAGCCGTATTCACCGTCCTCAAGACGTTGCAAGGCGGCGTTCAGGCGGTGGGCTTCAATATCCCGGTTGGCCTGCTGCGCCTTGGCCATGGCCTGATTTTGCAGCGCATCCATGCGGCTGAGCCGTCCAACCGCTTGCTGATCCAATTCCACTACAGCCTGTGCCTGCTGCCCCGAGGCAGAAAGTGCCGCCAATTCGGCCAATCGCTCGCGAATTTGTGTCTCGAAATAACGGCGCTGGGACTCATTCATTTTCGTTGCGATGCAGTTCACGGGTTTGCGTTTGGTGTTTTTGCCACTAAATGGCATTCTAGGCGCAGCAAAGGATCAAAAGCTATGTTCAAAAAGCGCAGCCATGTGACACAAGTCGACCCGGTTTGGGATCGCATCACCTCGGAAGCCACCGAAGCGGTGGAGCAAGAGCCGCTGATGGGCGGGCTGGTGCATGCCTGTATCCTGCACCATCGCAGCCTTGACCGGGCTTTGTCCTATCGGGTTTCGGCCAAGCTGTGCTCGAACGAGATGTCGATGATGGTCCTGCGCGAGATCGTGGATGAGGCCTATGCCGACGATCCAAGCCTGGTCGAAGCGGCGCGGGCCGATTTGATGGCTGTCTATGAACGCGATCCGGCGTGCCACCGCCTGTTGCAGCCGATTCTGTATTTCAAGGGCTATCAGGCCATGCAGGCCTACCGGGTCGCGCATTGGCTGTGGACCAAGGGCCGGCACGATCTGGCCTATTTCTTCCAAATGCGCTCGTCCGAGATTTTCGGGATCGATATTCACCCGGCTGCCAAGATCGGCAAGGGGATCATGATCGACCACGCCCATTCCATCGTGATCGGCGAAACGGCGGTTGTGGGCGACAATGTCTCGATGCTGCATTCGGTGACGTTGGGCGGGACCGGCAAGGAAGAGGAACAGCGCCATCCCAAGATCGGGAACGGTGTTCTGATCGGTGCCGGGGCCAAGGTTCTGGGCAATATCGAGGTCGGCCATTGCAGCCGTATCGCGGCCGGGTCCGTGGTTCTGCAACCCGTGCCATCGTGCAAAACCGTGGCCGGTATTCCCGCCAAGATCGTGGGCGAGGCCGGATGCGATCAGCCCTCGATCTCGATGGATCACATGCTGGGCAAGGACCAGTAAGGATCAGTTCAAGCGGTTCTTCTTTCGGTTCAACCGCTTGAGCCGCCTTTCCTGACGCCGTTTTTTCCGCTCTTCAAAGCGCTGTTTCTGCTCGGCTTTTTGCTGGGCGATCACGGCGGGGTCGCTGGATTTGAACTTGGAGTTCTCACCCGGATAGCTGTTGGGCTTGGCGATGGCCGCAGCGGGCAGCGCGGTCGCTGTCAGAGCGATCAGTAACAGGGTTTTTGTGGTAGTTCCGAAAGCCATGGCGCACCTGTGCATCTGGGTTGTCTATGCATCCAAGGTGGTATGGGTTCGGGTGTTGGGCAATTGCCCGGGCGATCACGCCCGCTCACATCATGGCGGTGATCGTAAAAATTCCCGCCGGGTTTGGACCCGGCGGGAGAAATTCGTTCAGGCCAGCATGACCATTGGGTTTTCCAGATTGTCGACGATGGCCTGCAGCAGTTCCGCCCCAAGCGCGCCGTCGATAACGCGGTGATCGACCGACATGGTGACGGACATGACGGTGGCGACTGCCAGTTCTCCGTCATCACCAACAACAGGCTTCTTGACCCCCGAACCGACGGCCAGAATACCGGCATGCGGCGGGTTCACGATGGCGTCGAAATTGTCGATGCCGAACATGCCCAGGTTCGAGACCGCAAACGTGCCACCCTGATATTCGTGCGGGGCCAGCTTGCGCTCGCGCGCGCGACCAGCAAGATCTTTCATCTCGGTCGAAAGGGCCGAGAGTGATTTGGTGTCGGCATCCTGCAGGACCGGGGTGAACAAGCCGCCTTCGATGGCGACAGCGACAGCCACGTCCGAGGGTTTCAATTGCAGCACGCGGTCGCCTGCCCAGACCGCATTGCAGGCCGGAACCTGTTGCAGCGCGTTGGCGACGGCCTTGATGATGAAGTCATTGACGCTCAGCTTCACGCCACGGCCTTCCAACTGCTTGTTCAACTGGCTGCGGAATTTGAGCAGGGCGTCCAGCTTGATGTCGCGGCGCAGGTAGAAATGCGGGATGGTCTGCTTGGCCTCGGACAGGCGCGCGGCGATGGTTTTGCGCATCCCGTCGAGTTTGATTTCTTCGTACTCGCGCCCTTCGTACATCCGGGCGACAGCATCTGCCGATGGGCCAGCCGGGGCAGCAGCCGCCGGAGCCGCTGCGGCGGGTGCCGGGGCAGCGGCAGGGGCCGTTGCAGTTGCGCCTTCGACATCCGCCTTGACGATCCGGCCATGCGGGCCGGAGCCGGTGATCTGCGCCAGATCCAAGCCTTTCTGCGCAGCGATGCGACGCGCCAGCGGCGAGGCAAAGATACGTCCACCATCCGCCTTGACCGGACCCGCCGGGGCAGGGGCGGGTGCCTCGGATGCCGCTGGCGCGGCAGCCTCGTTACCCGCGGCGGCTGGGGCCGCCTCAGGAGCCTTGGCAGGTGTGGCCGCGATATCATCAGCGCTTTCGCCATCTTCCAGCAGGACTGCAATGGCGGTGTTGACCTTGACGCCTTCGGTGCCTTCGGCGATCAGGATCTTGCCGATGGTGCCTTCGTCAACGGCCTCAAACTCCATCGTGGCCTTGTCGGTTTCGATCTCGGCCAGCAAGTCGCCGGAAGAGACAGTGTCGCCCTCTTTAACCAGCCATTTGGCAAGCGTGCCTTCCTCCATCGTGGGCGAAAGGGCGGGCATCAGAATTTCGGTGGGCATGTCTTCATGTCCTCTTACTTCGAAAATGAGTAGATCAGCGTTGCGATATCGATCAGGAGAATGGCCGCGCAGAAGGTGACGAACACCCCCACGACCACAGAGCGCGCCTTGGAGACGCGCGGATGGTTCTGTTCAAGCCATTCGGTGAACTGGCCCAGGGCGGCTGCGTCGCTGTGTTCGATGGCGGCCAGATAATCCATGCCCAGCTGCAGGCGCTGCTGTTCGAGCACGATGTAAATGACCGAGGCATAGGACACGACACAGGCGACACACAGCATGGCCCGGATAGGCCAGGCGCTTGTCAGACTGCCTTCGACCGACAGCAGATCGAACTGAAGCTGGTCGAAGGCATCCAGATTGAACGCGATGCTGACAAAGGAGACCAACAGGAACGCCGCACAAACATAAAGAAGGTTGCGGTTATTGTCCTTGCGCGCCGAGACGAGGCTTTCGAAAAGCCAGTCCACGCCCGCAGGATTATGTACGTTCCCGGGGGTCATTGCCTATCGGTAGGTCACTTGTTTGACCGCCGCGATGACCTCATCCGTGGTCACCAACGCCAGCTTTTCAAGGTTCGCCGCATAAGGCATCGGAACATCCTTGCCGGTGCAGTTGATGACCGGTGCGTCGAGGTAATCGAACGCTTCCTGCATCACCACCGAGCTGATGTAACTGCCGACCGAGCCTTGCGGCCAGCCTTCTTCGACCGTGACCAGACGGTTGGTTTTCATCACCGAGTTGATGATCGCGCCGGTGTCCATCGGGCGGATGGTGCGCAGGTCGATCACTTCGGCGCTGATGCCGTCCTCGGCCAGCTTGTCGGCGGCTTCCAGTGCGTATTGCATACCGATGCCAAAGCTGACGATGGTCACGTCAGAGCCCTCGCGCCAGATGCGCGCCTTGCCCAGTGGGATGGTCAGGTCATCCACTTGCGGCATGTCGAAGGACCGGCCGTAGAGGATTTCGTTTTCAAGGAAGATCACCGGGTTGGGATCGCGGATGGCCGATTTCAGCAGACCCTTTGCATCGGCGGCCGAGTAAGGCATGACGACCTTCAGGCCGGGGATCTGCATGTACCATGCCGCGTAATCCTGAGAGTGCTGCGCGGCCACGCGGGCGGCGGCACCGTTGGGACCACGGAACACGATGGGGCAGCCCATCTGACCACCGGACATATACAGCGTCTTTGCGGCAGAGTTGATGATCTGGTCAATCGCCTGCATGGCGAAGTTGAAGGTCATGAACTCGACAATCGGTTTCAGACCACCAAAGGCCGAACCGACCGCGATACCGGCGAAGCCATGTTCGGTGATCGGGGTGTCGATAACGCGTTTGGAGCCGAATTCGTCCAGCAGGCCCTGAGAGATTTTGTACGCGCCCTGATACTCGGCGACTTCCTCGCCCATCAGGAAGACGTCCTGGTCGTTGCGCATTTCCTCTGCCATCGCGTCCCGTAGCGCTTCGCGCACGGTTTCGGACTTCATTTCGGCATCGGCGGGCCAGTCGGGGGACAGATCGACCACCGGGGCGGCCGGGGCAGGAGCGGGGGCCTCAACCGCCGCAGGGGCGGCCTCGGCCACCGCTGCGGCTGCAGGCGCAGCCACGGGCAGGGCGGAGGCGTCTTCGCCTTCCTCAACAAGGATCGCGATGGGGGTGTTTACCTTGACCCCTTCGGTGCCTTCGGCGATCAGGATTTTGCCGACGATACCTTCATCGACGGCCTCGAACTCCATCGTTGCCTTGTCGGTTTCGATCTCGGCCATGATGTCGCCCGAGGATACGGTGTCGCCTTCCTTGACCAGCCATTTGGCCAGCGTGCCCTCTTCCATCGTAGGCGAAAGGGCGGGCATGAGAATTTCGGTTGCCATGTCTTAGTCGTCCTCTCAGGCGTAAATGTCGGTCCAGAGCTCTTCTACGGAAGGCTCGGGGCTTTCTTTCGAGAATTCGGCGGCCTGATTAACGATCTCTTTGATTTCCTTGTCGATCGCTTTCAGGTCATCCTCGGAGGCGTGTTTGCCGGACAGCAGCAGCTCACGCACATGCTCGATCGGGTCGCTTTGTTCGCGCACCTTCTGAACCTCTTCCCGGGTCCGGTACTTGGCCGGGTCGGACATTGAGTGGCCGCGATAGCGGTAGGTCTTGACCTCAAGGATGTAAGGGCCCTTGCCCGAACGGCAGTGAGCCACAGCTTTTTCACCGGCTTCCTTGACGGCCAGCACGTCCATGCCGTTCACAATCTCGCCGGGAATGCCGAACGCCTCGCCCCGGTGGTAGATGTCCTTGGTCGAGGTCGACCGCGCCTGAGCGGTACCCATGGCGTATTGGTTGTTCTCGATCACGAAAACCACGGGCAGGTCCCACAGGGCGGCCATGTTGAAGGTCTCATAGACCTGTCCCTGGTTTGCCGCACCGTCCCCGAAGTAGGTGAAGGTGACACCGCCGTTTTCTTTGTACTTGTCTGCAAAGGCCAGACCGGCCCCAAGCGGAACCTGCGCGCCGACGATGCCGTGGCCGCCATAGAAATGCTTCTCTTTCGAGAACATGTGCATCGAGCCGCCTTTGCCCTTGGACAAGCCGCCCTCGCGCCCGGTCAGTTCGGCCATCACGCCGCCGGGATCCATGCCGCAGGCCAGCATATGGCCGTGATCGCGGTACGAGGTGATGCGTTTGTCACCGTCCTGTGCCGCAGCCTCGAGGCCGACAACCACCGCTTCCTGACCGATATAAAGGTGGCAGAACCCACCGATCAGACCCATGCCATAAAGCTGGCCAGCCTTTTCTTCGAATCGGCGGATCAGCAGCATTTCGCGGTAGTAGGTTTTAAGCTCTTCCGCAGAAACATTTGGTTTCTTTGTGGTTTTTCGCGCAGCCATCGTGGCGATCTCCCCCTTTCGGACAGATAGTTTAGCGTTAAACTATCTTTTAGAGCATTTGCGGCGGTCTGGCGAGTGCAAATGTGACGCAGCGTCGCCAGACGCGGATTCCGGCTGGCACGTGATGATAGGTTTTCGAAAAAATATGGGGCAGCGGGTGTGGGGCGGTTTACCGGATCACGATCTCATCGGCGCGGATCATGCCCAGAACCGAGCGGGCCTGCTGATCCAGAAGGTCCAGATCCAGATAGGTATCCGACAGCCTGCGGGTCAGGTTCTCCATTTCCGTGATCTCGGCATCCAAATTGGCCAGATCGCGCGACAGAGCGTCCCGTTCCGCTGCAATCTCGACCCGTCGAAACAGGCCATAGTCACCCTGCACGGCGGCAAAGGTGAAATAGACACCCAGCATGAAAGCCACCGAGAAGAAAGCAACTGAGCCCAAACCGGGGCGATTGGAACGGG
Organism: Ruegeria sp. C12; assembly: GCF_056537745.1. Lineage (NCBI taxonomy): Bacteria > Pseudomonadati > Pseudomonadota > Alphaproteobacteria > Rhodobacterales > Roseobacteraceae > Ruegeria > Ruegeria sp. C12. Next base: position 89,986 of record NZ_JBQFSA010000005.1, on the reverse strand, counting down.
ACACTCTGTTTACCGCCGTATGAAAACTTGCCTCAATAACGGGTCCTTTTCGAACCTCTGCCAGCACTATGTCACAGGTGATTCGCGATGTGAATCCCCTGATTCGCAAAAATGTCAGGCTGAGTCAGAATGTCTCGCCGCGCAGGCCTGCGTCACTGTTCCAGCGCTGCGACGCCGGGCAGGGTTTTGCCTTCCATCCACTCAAGGAACGCGCCGCCTGCTGTCGAGATATACGAGAAGTCATGCGCAGCGCCCGAGGCATTCAGCGCCGCAACCGTGTCACCGCCACCCGCGACCGAGACCAATTGGCCCGACCGTGTCAGCGCCGCGGCTTTCAGCGCGGCGGTATTGGTGGCCGCGTCAAACGGTTCCAGTTCGAACGCACCCAGCGGGCCGTTCCAGATCAGCGTCTGGCTTTTTGCGAAAATCTCCGAGATCGCGGCGACGCTTTCGGGGCCTGCGTCAAGGATCATGCCCTCGTCAGGGCATTGATCGGCGGGCAGCACCTGATGCGGGGCATTTGCCGCAAAGTTCTCGGCCACAACGATATCGTTGGGCAGGACAATAGTGCAGCCCGAGGTTTCGGCCTTGGCCAAGATCTCGGCAGCGGTGTCCTTCATCTCACGCTCGGCCAGCGATTTGCCGACGCTGATCCCCTTGGCGACGAGGAAGGTGTTGGCCATGCCACCGCCGATCACCAGGTAATCCACCTTGTCGATCAGATTGCCCAGCAGTTCCAACTTGGTCGACACTTTCGCGCCGCCCACAACTGCGGTCACGGGGCGCTTTGGGGCACCCAGAGCACCCTCCAAAGCCTGCAATTCAGCTTGCATCAAACGGCCTGCGCAGGCGGGCAGAAGGCGTGCCATCGCCTCGGTCGAGCTGTGGGCGCGGTGCGCGGCTGAAAACGCGTCGTTGCAATAGACATCGCCCAGCTTGGCCATACCTGCGGCCAGATCGGTGCCATTCTTCGTCTCGGCTGCATGAAAGCGGGTGTTTTCCAGCAGCAGCACCTGACCCGGTTGCAGGGCGTCTGCGGCAAGTTCAGCCTCGGCGCCGACGCAATCGGCGGCAAACAGGACAGTGGCGTCAAAGGCGCTTTCCAATGTCGGCACCAGTTGCTTCAGCGACAGGTTCTCGCGCCGTTCCCCGCCCGGACGCCCGAAATGTGCCAGCAGGATCGGTTTGCCACCCGCCGCCAGAATGTCGCGCACGGTGGGCACGATCCGTTCGATGCGCGTGGCGTCGGTGACTACGCCGTCCACGACGGGCACGTTGATGTCCACGCGCACCAAGACGCGTTTGCCGTTCAGGTCCATGTCGTCCAGCGTTTTCCAGCCCATCGTGCAATCCTTCGTGAGTTTGATACCGATTTAGGCGGTTCTTTTCCTTCATTTTGCCCTCAGGTCAATGCGTCACTTGGCATTCACGCGCCCGGCGCATAGGTATTTGCGCAAGACAAAACGACAGGAGGGCCAGATGGCCGAAATCAAGGATCCCGAAAACACCATCATCATCGAGCTGAAAGACGGCAATGTCGTGATCGAGCTGCTGCCCGATGTGGCCCCGCAGCACAGCGCGCGGATGAAGGAACTGGCCCGTGGGGGCGAGTATGACAACGTGGCCTTCCACCGTGTGATCGACGGCTTCATGGCGCAAACCGGCGACGTGCAGCATGGCGACATGGAAGACGGGTTCAACCTGCGCATGGCGGGCACGGGTGGCTCATCGCTGCCGAACGTTCCGGCGGAGTTTTCGAAGTTGCCGCACGATCGCGGGACGCTGGGCGCGGCACGGTCGCAGAACCCGGACTCGGCCAACTCGCAGTTCTTCATCAACTTCAAGGACAACCACTTCCTGAACGGTCAATACACCGTTTATGGCCGCGTCATCGAAGGTATGGAGCATGTGGACGCCATCACTCGTGGCGAGCCGCCTGCAAGCCCCGATCGCATGATCAGCGTGAAAGTGGCTGCAGATGCGTAAGCTGGCCGCCGCTTTTGCCCTGCTGGCCAGCCCGGCGCTGGCCACGGGGCTTCAGATCGAGGTCGAAGGAGAAGGGGCCAACGGCACCATCACCGTCGACCTGTTCGAAGATCTGGCGCCCCAGCATGTCGAACAGATCACCGCGCTGGCCAGCGAAGGCCAATATGACGGTGTCGTGTTCCACCGCGTGATCGACGGATTCATGGCCCAGACCGGGGATGTTCAGTATGGCGACCAGTCGGACGCGTCCTTTGATATGCGTTACGCCGGTCGTGGCGGCTCGGACCGTCCTGATCTGCCTGCCGAGTTTTCGGACCGCACCTTTGATCGCGGTATCGTTGGCATGGCGCGGTCAAACGACCCGGATAGCGCGAACTCGCAGTTTTTCATCATGTTCGATCCGGGCCCGTTCCTGGATGGTCAGTACACCGTCGTCGGTCAGGTCACCGAAGGGATGGAGGTGGTCGATGCGATCAAACGCGGTCACTCTCAGACCGGGGCGGTCACAGGCCAGCCTGACGTGATGAAAACCGTCACGGTCACCGAATAAACCTGTGTCCCGGCGCGGCTGACCGCGCCGGGATACCCATTTCGGATCAGTTCACCTTTTCCGAACGGCGCGGCGGGGTTGGCAGAACAGCTTGCCGGATCCGCGCCAGCATTCCGTATTCATTCACATGCCGCTGATAGGCCCGGTACGACGGTGCCTGAGACAAGCACCGTTCCTCATGCCAGGCGCGCAGGAAATAGATGACGTTGATGCCCAACAGCGCCACGCAATTGGCCACACCGGTCCAGAAATCCACGGCGATGAACGGGATCGATACCATCCACCAGCTGAGGTTCTTGCTGATATAGGCGGGGTGTTTGGTGATGTTATAGGGGAAATCGCAGGCCAGACCGCGATAGGTGAGGTTCGAAAACCGCAGCCCCATTCGTGCTGAGGCCAGAGTGTAGATGAACAGGCAGAACAGGATCGTGCAGCCCCAGATCGTATAGATGACCGGGTAATCCCACAGCCACGCGCCCCAGGCGAACCCGTCCTGCACATAATTGAAGTACTCGCGCGACAGCACCTGCCAGAAGGGCGAATAACACAGCACGCAGACCAGCCAGCCGCTGACGGTCGTTTCCGTCCACCGGATATGGGACATCAACAGTCGCGTGGCCGTTGCGTATCCGATCACCACGATGGTCAGGTCAAGGAAGAAGGAAAACCGGTAGAGGTATTCGTAAACCTCGGGAAAGGTTGTGGCCTCCCATAGCGATCGCGACTGAAAGAAGCTCCAGTCATAGACCAGATAGCAGAACATCAGTGGCAGAAAGAAGCCTTTGACCAACAGGCCCAGCAGATAGACCTTGAGGCCGCGCGCGTGCAGCGACTCTTGCCCAAGCGTCAGGACAACCCGGCCCAGATGCCACATCCCGTCGCGGGGATGGCGCATCATGAAATGGACGGATGTGACGACGCTTAGAACGACGGTCAGGATCAGCCACCAATAGTCGGCAAGCAGGGAAAAGAAGGGCCAGTACCAGTCGCCGTGGTACAGGTCGGCGGACCAATAGACCAAGGCCAGTAGCGCGGCGCTGGTTGCCAACCCCACCAGCTTGATCTGGTAGGCCCGAATATAGGCGGGGTCACGGAAGTTCTGTGGTTTGTAGACCAGCCCGCTGCCGGGCATCCGGTGCAGCTTGCAAATGGCGAATTCAGCCGCAGCCATCAGCGCAAAGATCGTCAGGGCAAACAAAACCGTTTGATCCCGGTCAGACACACTTGGCATTTCAGGCCAGAGGTAATGCAGGATCGGAATGCCTAGCATCGCAATCCATCCGGGCGTCACCGGAATAGCCGAGGCAGGGCGTTTGAAACCGGTTCCGGAGGTCATGAAAAATCTCTCATACACATAAGCCGGAGTTTTCGCCGCTTTTGGGCGAAATTCAACCAGCCAGTTCCGGGTACAAGAATTCTGCGCAGACCTGTGTCTTGCCGCAGGTCAACCGGCGCGACCCTTTTGGCCGCGCCGTGAAGGATTCAGTCGTCGGACGCCATTGCCTTCCAGATCAGGGCGCCAATGGCTCCACCGATCAGTGGCGCGACCCAGAACAACCAAAGCTGTGCAAGGGCAGGGCCATCGGCAAACAGGGCAACCCCGGTCGACCGCGCCGGGTTGACCGACGTGTTGGTCACCGGGATCGAGATCAGGTGGATCAGGGTCAAGCCCAGACCAATGGCGATGGGCGCAAAGCCAGCAGGCGCTTTGTCGGACGTCGCGCCAAGGATGATCAGCAGGAAGAACGCGGTCATCACGATCTCGATCACCAGCGCGGACATCATCGAATAACCTTCCGGCGACGCCTCGCCATATCCGTTCGAGGCGAATCCTCCGACACCTTCAAACCCGGGCGCGCCGCTGACAATCACATAAAGAACAACGGCTGCAACAATGGCCCCGGCGACCTGAGCGATCCAATAGGGGATCAGATCCTTGGCGTCGAACCGCCCGCCGATCATCAGGCCAAGGCTGACAGCCGGGTTGAAATGCCCGCCCGAGATCGGACCGACCGCATAGGCCATGGTCAGAACCGTCAGGCCAAAGGCAAAGGACACGCCCAGCCAGCCGATCCCGACATCGGCAACACCCGCCGCCAGAACCGCACTGCCGCAACCGCCCAGCACCAGCCAGAATGTGCCGATAAATTCGGCCATCAATTTGGATGACATGGAAACTCCTCCGTTAAACCAATGGTTTTTAGTCTAATTCAGGAAATGCCATTTGTTAATTTTTTTGAGAAAGGGGAGTTTTTCCCGGCTTTCGTCAAACGCGGCAGGTTTGGCTAATTCCAGCTGACCGGGTCCAGATGAAACAGTTGAGACAGTTGGTCGTAGACGTCTGGATTGCTGGATTTCAGCGCCCGCGGTCGTTCGAAGAAAACCTCGACCGAGACGGCAAAGAACTCTTCATGACCTTCGGCACCGTATGGGTCGATGACAGTGGGGTGTCCGGTTTCGACGGCGCAGACATGGGCGTCATAGGCGGATACAAAGACCCGTTCCCAGTCGGCATAGCTTTGTCCTCGGCTCAGAACCGGCACGCCATCCGTGCCGCCTGACAGGTCGTCAATCTGATGCGCGAATTCGTGAAAGACGACGTTATGCCCGTCATGGTCGTTCAACGCGCCTTGCTGGCTGTGCGCCCAGGACAGGATAACCGGCCCCCGGTTCCAGCTTTCCCCGGTGCGCACGATCTCTTTCTCGGTCACCACATAGCCGCTGCGCCGTTGTTGGCGGGATTTGAAGGCGTTCGGGTAGATCAGAATGGTGGTCAGGTTGTCGAACCACATATCGGTGTTCACGACCAGCAGGCAGGCCTGAGCGGAAATCGACAACCGCATATCTTCGGTCACTTCCAGCCCGTCACAGCCATAGAAGCTGACCTGGTTCTGAAACAGGTTCATCTTGCCTTCAAGCTTGGCGCGCAGCTCGGACGGCAGGCGTTCGACAATTGGCACCATCGTCTCAATCGTCTGGCGCTGAGACGCAGTCAGCGGCGTTGCCAGCAACTGCGCGCGCGCCTGTCTGCGCGACCACAGGTAGTAGGCAACGACAGCAGCGATCAGGGCAACAACGCTTAGAAACATGAACATGGCCCGAGCCTAAGCCAGTTCCCGCCTGACGGGAAACGCAAAACGGCCCGTCGCAGGCCCAAAAGAAAAACGCCGCAGGAAGGTCCCGCGGCGTTTTCGAATTCTATTCGGCGAATGGCTTACTGCTTGACTTCCGCCGCAGGGTTGCCGCCGGATTTCGCGCTGCGACCCGGGTTCAGCGGATCGTCCTGACGCTGGACCGAGCCTTCGAAATGCGCGCCGCTTTCGATGGCGATGGTCTTGTGGATGATGTCGCCTTCAACCCGCGCGGTCGAGGTCAGGCGGACCTTCAGGCCACGCACGCGGCCCACGATACGGCCATTGACCACAACGTCGTCGGCGGTGACTTCACCCTTGATGGTGGCGGTTTCACCGATGGTCAGAAGATGCGCGCGGATGTCGCCTTCGACGGTGCCTTCAACCTGAATGTCGCCGGTTGTCTTGATGTTACCGGTGATGTGCAGGTCCGAGGACAGAACCGACGCGGGCGGCTTGGGCTTGGGCGTGGTGCTGGCCTTGGGCTCGGATGGTGCAGGGGCCGCCGGAGTCGCCGGAGCAGCAGGTTTCGCCGCCTCAGAATCCTTGGATGCGGGCTCGTTGATTTTGCTCTTAGAAAACATTTCTCGCAGCCTTGATGTAAGTCATTGGGTTCACGGGTTTTCCGTTCACGCGCACCTCATAGTGCAAATGCGTGCCGGTGGACCGTCCGGTGCTACCCATATCAGCAATATGATCCCCGCGCGAGACCCTTTGGCCAACCTTTACGTTGATCTTGGTGTTATGAGCGTAAAGTGTCTCAATCCCGAAGGCATGCTTGATCTTCACAAGGCGGCCAAACCCGGATTGCCAGCCTGCGTGGGTGACCACTCCATCAGCGGTTGCAAAGATGTCGGTGCCCTGAGGCCCGGCAAAATCAACGCCATTATGCATCCGCCGACCGCCGCTTTTGGGATCGCGGCGGGTGCCGAAGCCGCTAGTGAAACGCACGGCGGAATGCACCGGATTGGCAAAGGGCGCTTTTTCCGCAGCCAGACGGTACAGGTTCAGTTGATCCATCTGTTGCAGCAGTTTGTTGGCCCGGATTTCGTCAGCCGTCAGCTCTTCTTCAGTGCCGCGGCTGCTGAAGGATAAAGGGGTCAGCGGACCGCCCATACCGCTATATCCGCGCCGGACCTCTTCGATGATACGATCTGTGGGCATGCCTGCCTGACGGAACATTTTGTCCAGCGGCTCGACCGAGATTACCATGGCCTCTTCCAACTGGCGGAAGATCTCGTCGCTACGTTCCTGCATCAGCTGGATTTCCAGCTCCAGCTCGTCGCGCTGATCCAGGGCATCCTGCGCATCGGTGGCGATCTGATCGCGTTCCTCCGCTGTGCGCGCCAGTGCCTCGGTCATGAATTCCATCTGCGCGGGGTTGGCGACCGCCGCCATATACATGTCTGAACCGTCAGCACCCTGTTGCAGGTTGGCCAGCTCGGTCCGAACCTCTTCGCGCTGTTTCATGGTCGCGCGCAGGGTGGTCTGGATGACTTCGATCCCGGTTTCCAACTCGCGCCTGCGGTTTTCCGAGGCCAGCAATTCGGACTGCATGGCCGAGATCTGTTCGAGCGCCGCATTGAACCGTTCATGTGCGGCCAGTGCTTCCTGCGCGCGAGAATCGCGTTCTGTGGACAGAATGTTCAGACGTTCCTGATAAGTCGCCTGATCGCGTTTTGCCTGCTCGCGGAAATTGCCGGATCCGATGCTGTCCATCAGCAGGATCGCGGTGGCAACCGTCGTCCAGCCCACCATCACGGCCACACCGGCAACAGCAGCTACCTGCGTTTCCGAGCTAAGCCGGATGAACCGCGTGTCTTGATCAGATTTCAGAAAAACCCGGCGTTCCGGGAAGCGGCGTTCAAGCCACGAGTGAAACTTAATTGCCAGACGTGTTCGCACGCGTCTTACCTCTCATCCCCAAGATCGGGACCGGTCGTGGTGCAGTAGCCGTCCCTTGGGGCGATTGCATAAACGGGTCGTGGCCATGCGGCAAGTTTGTTGACCAATTTGCCACAAACCTCGCAATTTTTCCCCACGTGATCGGCGGGATTTTGCCGAAATTAACCGGCAAGGATCACTTTGAGACAGCGCCCGGCAAGGGCAGGTCTTCGGTCAGCGGCCAGTAGAAATCGGGCGGCAACCCGGCCTCGGCGCGTTTTTCCTCGTTAAAGGGCGGTTTCAGCACGCCGTGGAAGTAACGCCTCACAAGCGTATGGAACACGTCCTTGGGGTCGGCATTCTCGCGCCCGCAGAGGAAATGAAACCATTTCGAGCCGTAGGCGACATGGCCCACCTCTTCGGCATAGATCAGCTCTAACGCCGCGATGGCCTGTTCGGCTTTGGCCTTGCGGAAGATGTCGATCATGCCCGGCGTCACGTCCAGCCCGCGCGCTTCAAGCACCATGGGGACTACCGCCAGACGCCCCATCAGGTCCTCGGCGGTGTCTTCGGCAGCGCGCCACATGCCTGCATGGGCGGGCAGGGCACCGTAATGGCTGCCCATCTGTTCCAGACAATCGCAAACCATCTCGAAATGGCGCGACTCTTCTTCGGCGCATTTGACCCAATCGTCGTAAAAGCCGATGGGCATGGGAACATGGCCAAAGCGCGCGATGATGTCCCAATGGAGGTCGACGGCGTTCAGCTCGATATGGGCAACCGCATGCAACAGGGCGATCCGCCCGGCCTCGGTCCCCGGTTTGCGCTTTGGAACCTCGCGGGGCGACAGCAATTCGGGTTTGTCGGGGCGTGAGGGTTGCAGCGGTGGCGTTGCGGTGCCGATCTCAATCGGCTCGCCCTCACCCTTGCGGGCGGCAAACCAGGCGGCGGCATGGCGTTTGGACAGGGCGGTTTTCGCCCGCCCGTCCGCTGTGGACAGAACCTCGGTGGCCATCTGGGTCAGTGTTTTGGGCACGGGTGCGCTCCGCCTGTTGATTGCAAGGCTGCGACATAAACCGGATGGCCGCCGGGGTCGAGGGACTTACATCGCCTTCACGGCCTCCAACACGGCCTCGACATGGCCGGGCACTTTGACCTTGCGCCAGATCTGCGCGATGCGACCTTCGCCGTCGATGATGAAGGTAGACCGTTCGATCCCCATCGATTTGCGCCCATACATGTTCTTCTCGACCCAGACGCCATAATCCTCGCACACGGTCGAGTTCTCGTCGGACAGTAGCGGTGTGGTCAGGCCGTGTTTGGCGACGAACTTGCCATGCTTGGCCACGCTGTCGCGCGAGATGCCGAAAACTTGAGCGCCTGCATCCGCAAAGGCCTGTAGTTGTTCCGAGAAACCGATGGATTCCTTGGTGCAGCCCGGCGTATCATCCCGAGGATAGAAGAACAGAACGACGGTACTGCCGCGCAGGTCCGAAAGGCTCACCTCGCCACCGCCGTCGCGCGGCAGGGTGAAATCGGGGGCCATGTCTGAAATGTCGGGCATTGGAAACTCCGCTAAAGGTTTTTAAAGGCTGCCCGAGATCATAGGGCGATACCAGCGGGTTAAAAGGCGTGAACAGCAAATTGGCGCAGCAGGAACAGCAAGGGGGCGATCCGCCGGAACGCACCCCACGCCGCCGCTCGCGCCGACGGACGGCAGGCCTTTGGGCGATGCGGGGCACCATTCTGCTTGTGGTGCTGGCAGTGGTGGTCGGGTTCATGATGATCGGCCAACGTATGCACGCCCCGGCATGGGTGCGCGACCGGGTCGAGGCGCGGCTGGAACAGACCTTGGGCGGTCTGCAAATCCGGTTCGGGGATGTCAGCTTTATCATCCACGAAGGATGGCGACCCCGCCTGCGCTTGACCGATGTCAGCATCAGCGACGCGGCGGGCCAGCAAATCGCGCAGGTTTCGGACATGCGGGCCAGCCTGGCCATGCGCCCGTTGCTGCGCGGCAACGTACGCCCCAAACGCATCATGCTGAGCGGCGCCCAGATCGCACTGACCCGAGGGATGGATGGGGCGCTAACCCTGACGGTGGGCACCGACAGCTCTCCTGTTCAGGAAGCACCAAACCTGGCGCAGTTGATCGAATCCTCGGACGAGGTGTTCCTGTCGCCCATGTTGTCGGCGCTGACCTCGGTGCAACTGGACGCGATCACACTGGATTACCGCGATTTGCGGCTGGGCCGGTCCTGGGTGCTGGATGGTGGCCACATCCAACTGACCCGTAACGACAATGAGATGCGGCTGGCGACGGGCTTCTCGGTTCTGTCGGGGCGCGATTATGTCAGCGGGATCGAGGCGAACTATACCAGCGTTCTGGGCACACCCGAGGCGCGGTTCGGTGTTTCAATCACCGATCTGCCGGCCGAAGATGTCTATGGCCAAAGCCCGGCGTTGGCGTGGTTGCAGGTGCTTCGCACGCCAATCTCCGGCGCGCTGCGCGGCAGTATTGACGGCGAAGGCGCGGTTGGGCCGCTGTTTGCCACGCTCAACCTTGGGGCCGGGGCAGTACAACCCAACCCCGAGACACGGCCCGTTCCCTTCGACTCGGCCCGCACCTATTTCACCTACAACCCCGTCGGGCATCAGATTGATTTTAACGAAGTTTCAGTAGTGTCCGCCTGGGGCTCGGTCCAGGCGGAAGGGAAGGCGTTTCTGCAAGGGGTGGAAAACGGCACCCTCGACAGCCTCGACGCGCAGTTGCGCCTGACCGGCATCGACGCCAACCCGGCAGACCTGTTCCCCGAGGCGCTGAAGCTGCGGCAGGCCGATCTGGATTTCAAGATGACCTTCGCGCCGTTTCATCTGCGTCTTGGTCAGATGACCATCGAAGATGGGGATCACCGGGTGCGCGCATCCGGTGATCTTGTGGGCCTGCCTGACGGGTGGTCGGTCGATCTGGACGCGCATCTGGATCGCATGACCTCGGATGAGGTGCTAAGCTACTGGCCCGAACGTCTGGCCCCCAAGCCGCGGGAGTGGGTGACAAAGAACCTGTATCAGGGCCTGCTGTCGGACATGGATTTTGCGCTGCGTCTGCGGCCCGGGTCCAAGCCGGACCTCTATCTGGATTTCGGGTTCGAGGATGCAACGATCCGCTTTGTCAAAACCCTGCCGCCCATCGAAAACGCGCAAGGGCAAGCCAGCCTGATAGATCGCCGCTTCACCGCGACGGCGCAGCGCGGGATTGTGATCGCGGATGCGGGCGGTGAGGTGGATGCCTCTGGGACGTCCTTTATCATTCCGGATACAAGCATCAAGAAATCCTCGCCGGCGATTGCACGGATCAAGGCGTTGGGCAGTGTCACGGCAGCATTGTCCTTGCTGGACCGGCCGCCGTTGTCATTGCTCAGCAAGGCCGGGCTGCCGGTTGATCTGGCGGATGGGACCGTCGCGCTGGCGGGTACTTTGTCACTGCCGATGAAGAAAGAGCTTCAGTTTCAGGACACGCAGTTCCACTTTGACGGCGATCTGGGGAATCTCAGCAGCGACAGGCTTGTCCCCGGATTTTCCGTCAGCGCCGATCTGCTGGATCTAAGCGGAGATCAGACCGGAGTTGAGATCGCTGGTCAGGGCAATTTCGGCGACGTTCCGATTCAGGCCGCGTGGCGCCAGCCGATCGACGGAAAAACCGCGCAGCGCAGCGAGCTGACGGGCCAGATCGAACTGTCCCCCCGACTGATGCAAGAGATCAACGCGGCCCTGCCGGACGGTATGCTGACCGGGCAGGGCACGGCGGACATCAGTCTGGGTATCGGTGCAGGCGAGCCGCCCAAGCTGTTGGCGACATCGGATCTGTCCGGGGTCGTGCTTGCCATCCCCGAACTGGGTTGGCGCAAAGGCGCGAACAGCACCGGTACTTTGATTGCCGACGTCACGTTGGGCGACCAGCTGAGCGTCGACTCCCTGCGTGTAGATGCGGCGGGATTGCGTACCAATGCCTCAATCTCGTTCCGCGAAGACGGTGAATTTGACCGCGTCCGCTTTAGCTCGTTCGATCTGGGCAATTGGCTGGCCGTTCCGGCGGAACTGATCAGCCGGGGCGGGGCGGTGCCGGATATTCGCGTTCTGGGCGGTGTCATGAATATGGGCGATGCAACCTTTGGCGAGGGCGGAGGTTCGGGCGGTGGCGGTCCGGGGCCAAAGCTGGATGTAACGCTGGATCGGCTGCAAGTGACCGAGACCGTGGCGCTGACCGGTTTCAAGGGGAACTTCCAGACCACAGGCGGTGTCACCGGCGGTTTCACGGCTGCCGTCAATGGCGGGGCCGCTGTGCGAGGGCAGGTGACACCGCGCAGCAACCGCAGTGCGGTCAGCCTGACGTCAAAGGACGCGGGGGCGGTGCTGCGATCAGCCCGGGTGCTGACGCAGGCGCGCGGCGGCGATCTTGACTTGCAGCTTGAGCCGGTGGCGGCCCCCGGCAGTTATGATGTGATCGTCAAGATCGTGAACACTCGCATTACCGACGCGCCCGCCATGGCGGCCCTGTTGAACGCCATCAGCCTTGTTGGCCTGCTGGATGAGATGGCGGGGCAGGGCATCTTCTTTTCGTCCATCGACAGCCGCATGCGGCTGACACCAACGGACATCAAGGTGCTAAGCGGCAGTGCCGTTGGCCCGTCCATGGGCCTGTCGTTTGATGGCACCATCGATACCGTCAACGGTATGCTGGACCTGCGCGGCGCGATCTCTCCGATCTATCTTGTGAATGCAATTGGCAGTGTTCTGACGCGCAAAGGCGAAGGCGTGATCGGCTTTAACTACAGGCTGACCGGACCGCTGAGCGCGCCGAAAGTATCGGTGAACCCGCTGTCAGGGCTGGCACCCTTGTTCTTACGTGACCTGCTGCGCCCACCGGCACCCAGGGTGTCCGACGGGCCAAATTCCCAGCCTCAGAAACCCGATGAGGTGAAACGCACCTATGGATCACCGCCAAGGGACAACTGATCCGGGGATATGGCCGAATCTGTTTTGGCCTTGTATGGCGCGGCCATGAAACTCAGCGATTTTGATTTCCACCTGCCCGAAGACCTGATTGCAACGCGGCCCGCCAATCCGCGATCCTCGGCGCGTCTGCTGGTGGCGCGGGGGGATGCGGTTTCGGACAGCCATGTGTTCGATCTGCCCGACTGGCTGCAACCCGGTGATCGGCTGGTGCTGAACGATACGCGGGTGATCCCGGCAAGACTCAGCGGCAGGCGTCATCGTGACAGCGCACAGGGCCCTGTGTCGGCCGCGATTGAGGCCACCTTGCTGGACCCGCAAGCCGATGGCAGTTGGGCCGCTTTGATCAAGCCGCTGAAAAAGGTCAAACCGGGGGAAGAGATCATCTTCTCGGACGATCTGACCGCAACATTGGACCGCGTGGAAGACGGGCAAGCCTATCTGCGGTTCAACCTGACGGGCGAGGATTTCGACACCGCGCTGGAACAGGCCGGTGCAATGCCCTTGCCGCCCTACATCGCCGCCAAACGCCCTGCGGACGAGCAGGACAAGACCGATTACCAAACCATCTGGGCGCGGAATTCAGGCGCGGTTGCCGCCCCGACGGCTTCGCTGCATTTCGACGAACCGCTGATGCAGGCGCTGAAGGAACGCGGTATCGAATTCAGCCATGTGACCCTGCATGTCGGCGCGGGCACTTTCCTGCCTGTGAAGGTCGAAGACGTGACCACCCACAAGATGCATGCCGAATGGGGCAGGGTCAGCGACACCGCCGCCGCCGAGATTCGTGCCACCAAAGCCGCAGGCGGGCGTGTCATCCCCGTAGGCACCACCGCGCTGCGTCTGATAGAAAGCGCCGCGCGGGGTGGTGAGATCCAGGCATGGGAAGGCGAGACCGATATTTTTATCTACCCCGGTTTCCAATTCCACGTCACCGACGCGCTGATGACCAACTTCCACCTGCCAAAATCCACCCTGCTGATGCTGGTCTCAGCCCTGATGGGCCAGGACCGGATGCGCGAGGTGTATGCCCATGCCATTGCACAGAAATATCGCTTCTTCTCATATGGTGACTCGTCGCTTTTGATCCCGTGAAGGACGCGTTTCGGGCCGCAAACGACAGGAAAGTCGTAGACAAGCGCGACCAGAGCGTTTTTTGATCGCACCAACGAATCCAAGTTAAGAACGGCATTTCATCGGAGGCCCCAATGTTTCAGGTCCTGTCCAGCGCGTGGGCGCTGTTGCTCGGAATGGGTCTTTTGATGATCGGAAACGGCCTGCAGGGCACCATCCTGGGCGTTCGTGGCGAGATCGAAGGGTTCTCGACACTTCAGATGTCCTTTGTGATGTCGGCGTATTTCCTTGGGTTCCTGGGCGGATCGCGCCTGACGCCCGAGATGATCCGCAGGGTCGGGCATGTCCGAGTTTTTGCCGCGCTGGCCTCATTCATCTCGGCCGTGATGATCATGTATCCGATGCTGACCGACCCGATTGCATGGGTTCTGGGCCGCGTCGTGATCGGGTTCTGTTTCTCGGGTGTGTATGTCACTGCTGAAAGCTGGCTGAACAACGCAGCCAGCAATGAAAACCGTGGTCAGGCCCTGTCGCTGTATATGATCGTCCAGATGACCGGGATCATCAGCGCGCAAGGGCTTGTTTTGCTGGGCGATCCGGCGGGCTATGAAACATTCGTCATCGCCTCGATCCTGGTTTCGGTCTCGTTTGCGCCCATTCTGCTGTCAATTTCCCCCACACCGGCCTTCGACACCACCAAACCCATGACCCTGCGCGAGTTGATGGGGAAATCGCCCCTGGGCTGCGTCGGCATGTTCCTGCTGGGCGGCGTATTCTCGGCCCAGTTCGGGATGGCACCAGTCTATGGCGCACGCGCCGGGCTGACATTGGTCGAAATCTCATCCTTCGTGGCCGCGTTCTATATTGGGGCAGTGGTTCTGCAATATCCGCTGGGCTGGTTCTCGGACCGGATGGATCGCCGCGTTCTGATCATGCTTGTTTCGGCTGGCGGCGGCATCGGTGCTGTGGTTGGAATGATCTTTGGTCTGGCATTCCCGGTTCTGCTGGGCGCTGCCTTCCTGATCGGCGGCATGTCCAACCCGCTCTATTCGCTGCTGATTGCCCACGCCAACGACTTTCTGGAGCATGAGGACATGGCGGCGGCCTCGGGCGGGCTGATCTTCATCAACGGTCTGGGCGCAATTGCAGGTCCGCTGATCACCGGCTGGCTGATGGGTGATGCCATTTTCGGGCCGCAGGGCTTCTTCCTGTTTATCGCCGCCCTGTTGTTCATGACCGCAGTCTATGCGCTCTACCGGACGACGCAGCGCCCGACTGTGCCTGTCGACGAAACCGGCACCATGTCCCCGCTTTATCCCACCGCGTCGCCGGTTGCGCTTGAAGTGGCACAAGAGGTGGCCATCGAGGCCGCCGAAGCTGAACAGGATACGCAGGAAGTCGCTTAAGACACGTAAATATGTCGCTAATGTTGCAATATTTTACTGTTACAATTCTGTAAAACAGCCTTAAATGACGTTACGTCCCTGGGGAGGGCACAAGTTGGAGTTTAGGGCAATGGTAGGGCCTGAAGACGTATTGAGTTATTGGTTAGATGAAGTTGGTCCCAAAGGTTGGTATCTACAGGATGACGCGTTGGACGCGGAAATCCGGGACCGTTTCCAGACAACATGGGAGGCCGCAACCGAAGGGACATTCTCTCTTTGGCTGACCTATCCCAGCGGGGTGTTGGCCTACATCATCCTGACCGACCAGTTTCCACGCAACATGTTCCGAGGCAGCGCAAAAGCCTTTGCAACGGACAAGGCGGCGCTTACCGCCGCCAAATGTGCGGTGGACAAGGGTTGGGATATGAGGATCGATGAACCGGCCCGGCAGTTCTTTTATCTGCCCATGATGCATTCGGAAAACCTGTGCGATCAGGAACGCTGTGTGCGCCTGATGTGCCAGAACCTCAGCAGCAACCCGGGCAATCTGTTACATGCTCGGGCCCATCGTGAGGTGATCCGCAAATTCGGCCGGTTCCCCTATCGGAACGAGGCACTGTCGCGCCACTCGACCGAACATGAGACAGCATATGTCAACATGGGCGGCTACGGCACAACAGTGCGCGAGCTTCAGGCGGCGAGTTAAGTCTCGGGGACGCATCCCCTGATGGCAAGGACTCGGTCGGCGACAACGTCGCCCGAGGTCTGAATGGCTTTTTCGATCAACAGGTCCGGTTGCTCTGCCAGGTCAGAGAACCGGGCCTGAGTTGTTTGCAGCTTGTCCTCGATCGCGTTCAGCCGGTTCAGCGCCGACTTAATCCGGCGCGACGTGGCGGTGTCGATAACGCTGCCATCGGTCGGCAGGGCCGCAAGCTCGCTGCGCAAAGCCGCCAGTTCCCCCCGGATACCTTGTGCTTCGTCCCGCAGAGGCGTCACAACCTGCAGTGTTTGGGCGAAATCGGTTGTGACATTCTCGACGCTCGAGGCCAGCTTCCATCCCAGAAACAGGCACAGCGCCACCAGAATCAATGTTGCGTTGAGCAGGGCAAGAAATAGATCTTTCAGAGTTTTGGCCATGGTAAGCCTTTCGAATGACTTGTGATTAGGAAAGCGGCGCCACTGTCGGCTGTTCTTTTCTAGCCTTTGGGATGGCGCGGGTATAGGCTGAAAACAGCGCAATTCTGCCACTGTTTACCCTGCGTCGCTTTTGTCGCGGGTCGGGTGTGTTGATGCGTTCTGAAAAATAGTTTAATGGTAAACTAAATTTCATCCGACCTGCGCCGAGAGGGACACATGGCAGCACAATCTTTTGATCTGATCGTAATCGGGGCAGGCCCCGGAGGCTATGTTGCTGCCATCCGCGCGGCGCAGCTGGGGCTGAAAACCGTTGTGGTCGAGCGTGAGCATCTGGGCGGTATCTGCCTGAACTGGGGTTGTATCCCCACCAAGGCGCTGCTGCGCTCGTCCGAAGTGTTTCATCTGATGGAACGGGCCAAGGATTTCGGCTTGAAAGCGGACAAGATCGGCTACGATCTGGATGCGGTGGTCAAACGGTCGCGCGGTGTTGCGGGGCAGCTTTCCGGCGGCATCGGGCACCTGCTGAAGAAAAACAAAGTGTCCGTGATCATGGGTGAAGCCACGATCCCCGCCAAGGGCAAAGTGACCGTCAAGACGGACAAAGGCACCGAAGAGCTGACGGCCAAAAACATCGTGCTGGCCACCGGCGCTCGGGCGCGGGAACTGCCGGGGCTCGAGGCTGACGGCGACCTGGTCTGGACCTACAAACACGCGCTGCAACCGCCCCGTATGCCGAAGAAACTGCTGGTCATCGGGTCGGGCGCCATCGGCATCGAGTTCGCCAGCTTCTACAATACGCTTGGCGCAGACACGACCGTGGTCGAGGTAATGGACCGGGTCCTGCCCGTCGAGGACGCCGAAATCAGCGCCTTCGCCAAGAAAGCCTTCACCAAGCAAGGCATGACCATCTTGGAAAAAGCGATGGTCAAGCAGCTGGATCGCGCCAAGGGCAAGGTCACAGCGCATATCGAGGTCAAGGGTAAGGTCGAGAAACACGATTTCGACACCGTGATCTCTGCCGTTGGTATCGTGGGCAATGTCGAGAACCTGGGGCTAGAGGCTCTGGGCGTTAAAATCGACCGCACCCATGTGGTCACAGATGAATATTGCCGCACGGGGGGCGAGGGTCTCTATGCCATCGGCGACATCGCTGGCGCGCCTTGGCTGGCCCATAAGGCCAGCCACGAGGGCGTCATGGTCGCGGACCTTATCGCGGGCAAACACGCACATCCGGTCAAACCCGAAAGCATCGCAGGCTGCACCTATTGCCAGCCGCAGGTTGCTTCGGTCGGCTACAGCGAAGCCAAGGCCAAAGAACTGGGCTATGACATCAAAGTCGGCCGCTTCCCCTTCATCGGCAACGGCAAGGCCATCGCGTTGGGAGAGCCCGAGGGCCTGATCAAAACCGTATTCGACGCCAAGACCGGAGAACTTCTGGGTGCCCACATGATCGGCGCGGAAGTAACCGAACTGATCCAGGGTTACGTGGTTGGTCGACAGTTGGAAACAACCGAAGAAGATCTGATGAACACCGTCTTCCCGCACCCAACGCTGTCCGAGATGATGCACGAAGCCGTGCTGGATGCCTACGGGCGTGTGATCCATATGTGAGAAAAGGGGGCTCTGCCCCCGCCGCGGCAAGCCGCGACTCCCCCGAGGTATTTTCAAACAGAAGAAGCAGGGGATCCGTACTTCTTCTGTTCCCAAATACCTCGGAGCGCGAGGCAGAGCCTCGCAAAAGACTCTTACTTATTCAAAGCGTCCAGAATGCGGGCCCAGGAGCGGATACCTTTGTGGAAGCTTTTGACGTCGTATTTCTCGTTGGGTGAGTGAATGGCGTCGTCGTCATTTGCATAGCCGACCAGCATCGAATCCAACCCGAGCACGGTATTGAAGTAACCGACAACCGGAATCGATCCGCCCATTCCGGTAAAGACGGCCTCGCGGTCCCATTCATCAGACAGCGCACCGCGCGCGGCTTCAAATTCAGGGCGGTCCAGGTTCATGACCGAGGCGGGTGAGCCTTCAAGGTCATTGTCCCACGTGACTTTGGCGTCCGGCGACAGGCGGTCTGCGACATGTTTGCGGATTTTCTTGCGCAGGGCGTCCGGGTCCATGTCGCCAACAAGGCGGCAGGTGATCTTGCAATGCGCCTCGGACGGGATCACCGTTTTGGACCCTGCGCCGTTGTACCCGCCCCAAAGGCCGTTGACCTCAAGCGTCGGGCGCGCCCATTGCTGTTCGAGGGTCGAGTAGCCTTTTTCCCCATGGGGCTGGCTGTAGCCTACCGAGTTCAGATAGTCGGCTTCGTCAAAGCCGCAGTTTTCCCACTGGCGCAGCTGCTCGGCAGGAACCTCGTGCACGCCTTCGTAGAACCCCTCGACCGCGACGCGTCCGGTTTCATCGTCGTAAAACGAGGCGATGATCTTGGACAATTCGCGCAGGGGGTTCAGCCCCGGGCCGCCGTAATGGCCGGAATGCAGGTCGATGCGTGGGCCGATGATGGTGAATTCGTCCTTCAGCATCCCGCGCAGTTGCGATGAAATCGAGGGCACGCCGCGTGACACCATCGAGGTGTCACAAACCAATGCCAGATCGGCCTGCAATTCTTCTTTGTTGGCCTCAAGAAAGGGCACCAGCGAGGGCGAACCCGATTCTTCCTCGCCTTCGAAAAAGAAGGTGATGCGGCAGGGCAGGGTGCCGTGCACGGCTTTCCAGGCGCGGCAGGCTTCGACAAAGGTCATCAACTGACCTTTGTCATCCGACGACCCTCGTCCCCGAATGACCGGGCCGTGTTCGGTGTCTTCGATGGCCGGATCGAAAGGATCGCGGTTCCACAGGTTCAGGGGATCAACCGGTTGCACATCGTAGTGGCCGTAGAACAGCACATGCGGACCGTCCAAATCCTCGCCCACATGTCCGACAACCATGGGATGCCCCGGGGTTTCGCGTTTTTCGGCCTTGATACCGATGCTTTGCAGATCGGCCACAAGCCAGTCGGCGGCCTGATCCACTTGCTCTTTGAAGGCGGGGTCGGTCGAGATGGACGGGATGCGCAACAGCTCCATCAACCGGTCGATCGAAGTTTGCAGATCGGAATCGATCCGGCTCAGCACGGCGTCTAGCGACATAACAGGGCTCCTGCGTGATTTTGGATTGTGGCGAACCTACCAGCGTAGCCGCTGCCGTCCAGAGGCGTTGAGGTGGAATTTGTGCTATCATTGGAAACCGGGCGGGCTAAGACACGGGGCCTGCGTCGTTTCCTCGCGTCTGGGGGGCGTAACTATACTTGCTCGACCCGAATGAAGTTTATATTTGATGCAGGTCAAAGTTAGGTTCTTCCGTTCGCCTGTAGTCAGGTAGCACGAGGGAACGAAAAACCGCCGGAACGCTTTAGGCTGTGACAGGTGGTGGAATACGCGCTTAGGGTGGGTGTATCACCTTGGGTGAATTAGGAGGGTCCGGTGGACTATACTGCTCAGCTCGATACAGCGATTGCCAGGCTGCATGACGAAGGACGTTACCGGACCTTTATCGATATCGAACGTCGGAACGGGCATTTCCCGCATGCGGTTCGCACTCGTCCTGATGGGTCAACGCAGAACATCACTGTGTGGTGCGGCAATGACTATCTGGGCATGGGTCAGCACCCGGTTGTTCTGGAGGCGATGCATGAGGCTGTGGATGCGGCTGGTGCAGGCTCGGGCGGGACGCGCAATATCTCGGGAACCACGGTCTATCACAAACGGCTTGAGGCCGAACTTGCCGATCTGCACGGCAAGGAATCGGCCCTGCTGTTCACCAGCGCATACATCGCTAACGACGCGACGCTTTCCACTCTGCCCAAACTGTTCCCCGGTTTGATTATCTATTCCGATGCGCTGAACCATGCCTCGATGATCGAAGGCGTGCGCCGCAATGGCGGGGCCAAGCGCATCTTCCGCCACAATGACGTCGCCCATCTGCGCGAACTGCTGGAAGCGGATGATCCCAATGCGCCCAAGCTGATCGCTTTTGAGTCGGTCTATTCCATGGACGGCGATTTCGGCCCGATTGAAGAGATCTGCGACCTGGCCGATGAATTCGGCGCCCTGACTTATATCGACGAGGTCCACGCAGTTGGCATGTACGGCCCGCGCGGCGGTGGCGTGACCGAGCGTGATCGTCTGGCCCATCGTATCGACATTATCAATGGCACGCTGGCCAAAGCCTATGGTGTCATGGGCGGCTATATTGCGGCCAGCGAGAAGATGTGTGACGCCGTGCGCTCTTACGCGCCGGGCTTCATCTTTACCACGTCTTTGCCGCCTGCGGTTGCGGCAGGGGCGGCTGCCTCGGTGGCGCATCTGAAAACGGCCCCTGAGCTGCGCGAACAGCACCAAACTCAGGCCAGTATCCTGAAGCTGCGCCTGAAAGGGCTGGGCCTGCCGCTGATCGACCACGGCAGCCATATCGTCCCGGTCATCGTCGGGGACCCTGTGCACGCCAAAATCCTCAGCGACCGGTTGCTTGAGGATTATGGCATCTATGTGCAACCGATCAATTTCCCGACCGTCCCGCGCGGGACCGAGCGTTTGCGGTTTACCCCGTCTCCGGTGCATGGACCGGGCGAATTGAACCGTCTGGTGCAGGCCATGGACGAACTTTGGTCACATTGTGCGCTAAATCGCGCCGAACTTGCCGGATAACCTCACGCCAAAGTGTGCAACTTATTTGCCACGTGTTAAGCTTACGCTAACAAAAGTGACGGACGAATCGTTATGGGGGCGATTCGCCGTTAGCGCGAAACGCGTGACAGGCAGAATGGGGCAGCAGGATGATTGGGCGCAGATCACAGCGCGAAGCCGAGGAAGGTGTAGACGTCAGACCCAAAGGGTTTGACGATTACGAGGTTCGGCTTGGTGATCGAATGCGCGGCGAGCGTGCCACCATGGGCAAATCGCTTCTGGACGTTCAGCGCGAGCTTCGGATCAAAGCCAACTACATCGCTGCCATTGAAAACGCCGACCCCGACGCATTTGACACACCCGGCTTCATCGCCGGGTATGTGCGTTCCTATGCCCGTTATCTGGGTATGGACCCCGACGAAACCTTCGCCACCTTCTGCGCAGAAAGCGGGTTCGAGGTGGCACATGGGATGTCCGCTCAGGCGTCGGTGGTGCGCAAACCCTCGGGCGATTTGCCCGCGCGCGGACCGATGGGGCGTGACCCCTTCATTTCGCCCAACACGCCCTACATTCCGGGCAAGGAATCACTGGTCAGTCAGATCGAGCCCCGCGCCATCGGATCGTCGCTGGTGCTGTTGGCGCTGATCGGTGGTATCGGCTATGGCGGCTGGTCCGTTCTGAACCGGATCCAGCAGGTGCAGGTCAGCCCGGTTGAACAGGCCCCCGTCGTGCTGTCGGATCTTGACCCGCTGGATGCCGCCCGCCGTACCGCGCCTGAGGTCGAAACAGCACAAGCACCCAATGTCGAGGCGCTGGATCGTCTGTACCGCCCGCAGGCCTTGGATGTGCCGGTTCTGGTGGCGCGCGATGCACCGATCTCAACGCTCGATCCGCGTGATGTGGGTACGTTCCGCTCGCCTGAACTGCCCGAGGTTGTAGTGGCCGACATCCATACCGTTGAACGCCCGGCCTTGCCGCAGGTTGTCGAACAGATCGACACCACGCTGAAGATCGTGGCCGTTGATCCGGCCTGGATGCGCGTCACGGCCGCCGATGGCAGCGTGATCTTCGAAGGTACTCTGGGCACGGTCGAACAGGGCAATGTGTTCGAAGTGCCGCTGACCGAAGAACCGCCGCAGCTGCGCGCTGGCGCTTCGGGTTCGGTCTATTTCTCGATGAACGGCAAGCATTACGGACCTGCCGGTGCACCGGGCACCGTGGCGAAAGGCGTTGTCCTGTCCAAGGATGCGGTGTCCGAGGTTTATGCCGAAGCCGATCTTGAGGCCGAGCAGAACAGCGCCCTGAAACAATTCGTGGCCGAGCTGCAGACCGAAGTCGCGGAACAACCGTCCGAGTGATCTAGCCATTGCGGTACCCCGGTTCGCGGACTATCTAATGTCGCAACCCAGCTAGACGCGGACAGGTTCTCATGTCTCTTAATCATGTACGCCCTTGGCGCGACATTTATCGCCGCAAATCCCGTCAGATCATGGTCGGCAATGTGCCGGTTGGTGGTGATGCGCCCATCGCCGTGCAGACCATGACCAACACCCTGACCACGGATGTGGCTGCTACGGTTGCGCAGGTGCAGGCGGCGGCCGAGGCTGGTGCGGATATCGTTCGCGTGTCGGTCCCGGATGAGGCATCCGCGAAAGCTCTGAAAGAGATCGTGCGCGAAAGCCCGGTGCCGATTGTGGCCGACATTCATTTTCACTACCGCCGAGGCATCGAAGCCGCCGAGGCGGGTGCCGCCTGTCTGCGGATCAATCCGGGCAATATCGGGGATGAAAAGCGCGTCAAAGAGGTGATCAAAGCCGCCCGCGACCACAATTGCTCGATCCGCATTGGGGTGAACGCGGGGTCCTTGGAAAAGCATCTGCTTGAGAAATATGGCGAGCCGTGCCCCGAGGCGATGGTCGAAAGCGGGTTAGAGCATATCCGCATCCTGCAAGACAACGACTTCCACGAGTTCAAGATCAGCGTGAAGGCCAGCGACGTGTTCCTGTCGGCAGCCGCCTATCAGGGCATTGCCGAGGCCACGGATGCGCCGATCCATCTGGGTATCACCGAGGCCGGTGGGCTGGTCAGCGGCACCATCAAATCCGCCATCGGTCTGGGCAATCTGCTATGGATGGGCATTGGCGACACGATCCGCGTCAGCCTGTCCGCGGATCCGGTGGAAGAGGTCAAGGTCGGCTTTGAAATCCTCAAATCGCTGGGCCTGCGCCATCGCGGGGTCAACATTATCTCATGCCCGTCCTGCGCGCGGCAGGGGTTTGACGTGATCAAGACGGTCGAGGCGCTGGAGCATCGTCTGGAACACATTAAAACACCGATGTCCTTGTCGATCATCGGCTGCGTCGTAAATGGTCCGGGTGAGGCGCTGATGACCGATGTGGGCTTTACCGGCGGCGGGGCGGGCTCCGGCATGGTCTATCTGGCGGGCAAGGCCAGCCACAAGATGTCGAACGATCAGATGATCGATCACATCGTGGAAGAGGTCGAGAAGAAAGCCGCCGAGCTGGATGCAGCGGCAGAGGCGGCGGAGTAGCCTTCTGTCCCACAAAGGGAGGATTGGCATGTATCTCAAGGCAATTGAACAGGGCGGCGTGGCCGTCGTCACAGGGGCGGCCAGCGGTGTGGGCCGCGTATCGGCCATCCGGTTCGCACAGGCAGGTCTAAGCGTCATTCTGGCCGATCTGCCCGGTGAGCGGCTGAATGAGGCCGTGGCCGAGGTTCGTGGCCATGTTGCGGACAGAGCCCAGGTGTTCGCTGTTCCGACTGATGTCACCAAGCAGGAAGACATCGATGCGCTGGCCGACAAAGCTTTTGCCACAGGGCCGGTCGCCGTATTGATGAACAATGCCGGTATCAGCCTGCCGACCAAGGCATGGTCCGGGATGGAAAACTGGCTGAAACTGCTTGAGGTTAACTTTCTGGGTGTTCTGCGCGGGGTACAGGCCTTTGTTCCGCGCATGATCGAGGCCGGTCGCCCCGCCGTAGTGATCAATACCGGCTCGAAGCAGGGTATTACCACGCCGCCCGGCAATCCGGGCTACAATGTCAGCAAGGCGGCTGTGCGCGTTCTCAGCGAACAATTGGCGCATGAATTGCGGCAGGCCGAGGCCCCGATCTCGGTGCATCTGTTCGTTCCCGGTTTTACATATACCGGCATGATCGCCGCGTTCCTTCCGGAAAAACCCGATGCCGCCTGGACCAGCGAGCAGACGGTGGATCATTTCATAAGCCGCATGTCAGAAGGTGCGTTCTACATTCTTTGCCCGGACAATGACGGGGACAGCACCCGCGACAACCGCCGGATCCAGTGGAATACGGTCGACCTGACCGAAAACCGCCCGGCTTTGTCACGCTGGCACCCGGATTATGCGGAGAAATTCGCCGAGTTCGAAAAGACCGGAAAGTAGAACCTTCCGCAGAATCGGCGTAACTTGGGATAAACCGCGTTGGCCCGGTTAGTTTGACGATGGCAGCGTTGACAGATCACGAACGAGAGATTGCCCGCCTTCGGCAAAATAAATCGGGTGTACCTTCAAATTTTTGTCAGTTGGACCCCTTTGAGGGCGACCCCACAAATCGAAATGAGCGCCTTGGCATGGATCGAAGAACCCGTCGTAATCACCAGCCTTGGTCAGGACGATGCACCCAAAACCTCCGGTATTGATAGGGCTGACGATGAGCCATTCGATGCGTGCAAATTCCTCGGGCCCAAGGAGCGTTGCGAGCGATCCATCATTCAATGCTTCAGCCCAGTCTTCCTGGGGAATGCTCGGGTCAGCTTGCGACATTGCCGTTGCCATCTCCGCTTGGTCGCGGCGCCATATAACGACGGGCTTGCGGCCAAAAAACTAGGGTTCTAACGTCGCCAGGTTCCCAACTTTCAATAGGTACGGTTTGCATTCTCGCCTGATAGCGGGCTTCAACGTCCGCAGTTGGTTCGGCGCTGGAAAACAGGTAATACAGCCCAACTGTGACTATCAGCGCAGCCCATCCTGCGGTCAGGTGGTAAAGGAAATTGCCTTTAGACTGCATGAAATACGTAATCTGAATCGGTTGAGAAACGGCTGATGCCTGCACTTCGCCCGGTATCGCGAATGCGTTGATTTTCGACGCGGAGTGAACTGCGGTTTTAGGTGGGGCGGTCAATCCGCCCCAAAGCCTTACCCCCGATCCGCGCGAACCCCATCCGCAATCTGTTGCATCTGATCGGCGG
Organism: Ruegeria sp. C12; assembly: GCF_056537745.1. NCBI lineage: Bacteria > Pseudomonadati > Pseudomonadota > Alphaproteobacteria > Rhodobacterales > Roseobacteraceae > Ruegeria > Ruegeria sp. C12. The sequence continues at coordinate 64,928 of NZ_JBQFSA010000005.1, read as the reverse complement.
GCAGGAAGCCGCGCAGCATCTCAGTGCCCAGAACAAACGAAGGCGTGCCCGAGATTTGCATCCGCTGCGCCAGGGCGCGGGTGTGCTGGATTTCTTCGGTGACCTGATCGCTATTCATTGCGGCGATGATCGCGTCGCTGTCCAGCCCCAGACCGTCCGAGATACGGCGCAGGGTCACTTCGGACGGCTCGCCGCTGAATTCAAGCAGGGCGTCGTGGACCTGTTTATACGCATCAGCGCCGGCCACATGTTTGGTGGCCACGGCAAAGCGCGAGGACAGGACCGAGGCGTCGCCAAGGATCGGGAACTCTTTGATCACCAGCCGGATGTTGCCATCGGCTTCCAGCAACTGCGCCACTTCGGGCACCGCGCGACGGCAATAGCCGCAGCGATAGTCCATGAACTCGACCAGAGTGATATCTCCGTCCGGGTTGCCGCCGACCCAGCTGAAACCGTCATTGAACAACTCATCCGAGTTGGCCGCGACCAGTTCCTTGTCCGCGGCAGCTTCGGCGGCGGCGTTGCGCTGTTCCAGAATGTTGATCGCTTCCAGAATGACCTCGGGGTTTTCCAGAAGGTACTCACGGACCTGGGCGCCAAATTCGGCGCGCTCGGTCTCGGTCATGGCGTTCAGGTCCAGCGCCTGTGCCGGGCCTGTGATCAGGGAAAGCCCCAGAAGGGCGGGTGCTGCATGTCTGAGGATCATTTCCTGTTCCTTTTTGCTTTCTTTGCGCGTTCCGAGGCAATCAACACATCCTGTGCCCTTTGCCAACCCGGAGAGCCCTCGGGCAATTGCCCGACGGCGCGCCTTGCGTGGATCCCCGCATCGGCCAACCGTCCTTGCAGGGCATATCGTTCCGCGGTGACGGTCGCCGCCATCCCGTTATTTCCAACCTGCGAATAGGCGAGGCCCAGGTCGCGCATCAGGCGGGCGTTTCGAAAATCACGCGCCCGCGCTTTTTCAAGCACGCCCAAAGCCTCGTTAGTCTTGCCTTGCGCCAGCAATGCGCGCCCGTATCCGGCTAGAATCAATGAATCATTCGGAGCCATCTCGACCGCTTGCCCATAAGCTTGAACAGCCTCGGACAATTGTCTGTTTTCCAACAGGATTTGACCCTTGAGCTCGTAGTAGAACGGATCGTCCGGGCGAATGGCCAGCGCTTCGTCAATGGCTGCGCGGGCGCGGGCAAGGTTGCGGTTTTGGTGATGGGCCGACGCCTCGCGCATCATGCGAATGTCGCGGTCGGTTTCCTCTTTGGCGCGGCGCAAGGTCCATGTGGGTGAGCGCAGAAAGGCCGAAAGCTTGCCCTTGACCCGCGCAAACCAGTAGTCGGCATTGGCGTTGGGCTCGGCCTTGTCACCGAATTCTTCCAGAAACGCTTCGGCTGCGCGCAGACGTTCGCGGCTGGTGGGGTGGGACCGCATGTACGGGTCCTGATTGGTCAGGCTCAGCAATTCCTGGCCGGCGAATTTGCGATGCAGCGTCACCATGCCGCTGGGCGATATCCCGGCCCATCGCAGGTAACTGGCGGCGCTTCGGTCGGCCGAGGCTTCTTCGGCCCGCGTATGGCCCAGAAAACTGCGCAAGGCCGAGCCCTGTACACCAGCGGCAATCCCGGCTGCGGCTTCCCCACCGCCAGCGACGGCGGCGATCAGGGCCAAGGCGGTGCCCAGGCCCGCATTGCGGTTTGCCGCCCGCAGGTTCTCGGCACGACGGGCGAGGTGCCCGTTGGCGATGTGCGCGGCCTCGTGTGCGATCACCGCCTGCAGCATTTCGGGGCTGTCGACACCCAGAATCAGACCGTAATTCAGGTAGATGGCGTTGTAGTCGATGACAAAGGCGTTGAAGGTACTGTCATTGACCACCAGAATTCGCACCCGGTTGGTGTTCAGACCGGCGGCGCGCAGCACCGGAAAGGCCAGCTCTCGCAGCCCGTATTCGATATCGGGGTCGCGGATCAGGCTTTGGGCATGGCTTTGCGCTGCGGCCGTCAGCCAAACGACAGCCGCCAGTATCAGGGCCGGGATTGACGCCAGCCGGGATACGCGTTCAAAAGCCATGGCTGCAACATGGGAGATGGGCATGAGAAACTCAACCCGGTCCGGGGTCGATCCGTTTATTGTGATGGATGTGATGGAGGCCGCACGCAAAGCGGAAGAGGCCGGACGCCACATCATCCACATGGAGGTCGGCCAGCCCGGAACCGGTGCCCCCAAAGGCGCGACCGAAGCTTTGGCCGAGGCGATGCAGCAAGGGCCACTGGGCTATACGGTGGCTTTGGGCCTGCCGGCGCTGCGGCAGCGGATCGCGCGGATGTATGGCGAATGGTACAATGTCGATCTGAACCCCGAACGTGTGGTGATCACGCCCGGCTCATCCGGCGGGTTTCTGCTGGCTTTTACCGCGCTCTTTGACAGTGGCGACCGCGTAGGCATTGGCGCGCCGGGTTATCCGTCTTATCGGCAGATCCTGAAGGCCCTTGGCTTGGTCCCTGTCGATCTGCCGACTGCGCCCGAAAATCGGCTGCAACCGGTGCCCAGCGATTTTGCCGGGCTGGATCTGCAAGGTCTCATGGTCGCGTCCCCGGCCAATCCAACCGGCACCATGCTGGATCACGCGGCTATGGGTGCGCTGATCGACGCGGCGCAGGGACAGGACGCCTCATTCATCAGCGACGAAATCTATCACGGGCTGGAATATGAGGCCAAAGCCGTCACCGCGCTGGAACTGACGGATGAGTGCTATGTGATCAATTCCTTCTCCAAGTATTTCTCGATGACCGGCTGGCGGGTCGGCTGGGTGGTGGTTCCCGAAGATCAGGTGAGGGTGGTCGAGCGGATCGCTCAGAACATGTTCATCTGTGCGCCCCATGCCAGTCAGGTGGCCGCGCTGGCCGCAATGGATTGTGACGATGAGTTGCAGGCCAATCTGGACGTCTACCGCCAGAACCGCGCGCTGATGCTGGACGGGCTGCCCAAGGCCGGTTTCACCAATATCGCCCCGCCGGACGGGGCGTTTTATGTCTATGCTGACGTCTCGGACCTGACCGACGACAGCCGCGCCTTGGCGGCGGAAATTCTGGACAAGGCCGGCGTCGCGGTCACCCCGGGGCTGGATTTCGACCCCGCGCGCGGTCACAAGACCCTGCGGTTTTCCTATGCTCGGGCCACTGCCGATATCGAAGACGGCCTGTCGCGGCTGCGCAGATTCATGTCCGAACGCGGCGCGCTGGTCCAGCAGGTCTGACCCGTTCACAAAAGGCCCCGCGTGGTATAGTCTGCCAGCCAAACGATCTCGGGAAAACTTGAGGCTATGAGCAGGATTTTCTTTTGCATCGCCCTGATCTGGGCGCTCGCCAGTGCTGCGTTTGCGCAGGATTTCAATGCGCTGGCGCGTATTCAGCCAGATCAAAGCCGCATCGAGGATACGGGGCGCACGGGTGTCCGCGTCGATCTGGGCCTTAGCCAGGGGGTGCCGTACCGCATCTTTACCCTGCGCGATCCCTACCGCATGGTCATGGACTTTCAGGAAGTCGACTGGCGCGGCCTGAACCGTGACGATTTCCTGCAATCGGACCGGATCAGCGGCGTGCAATTCGGGGCTTATGTGCCCGGTTGGTCACGTTTGGTGCTGGATCTGGGTGCGCCGATGGCCGTGGACACTGCCGAGATGAAAATCGACCAAAATGCGGGGACGGCGGTGCTGTCGCTGAACCTGAAGGGGGTCGATTTTGACGCCTTCAATGCCTCGGCTGGCGTGCCGCACAATCCCGGTTGGGATTTGCCGGAACCGGCTGTGACCGCCAAAGTGGTCCCGCCAAATGCAGATCGACCGCTGCGCGTGATGCTGGACCCGGGCCATGGTGGTATCGATCCGGGGGCCGAGGTTGGCGGGATCGATGAGAAAACCATGATGCTGACCTTTGCCCGCGAACTGCGCGAGCTGCTTTTGCGATCAGGCGGTTACGAGGTTTATTTGACGCGAACCGGCGATCATTTCGTGTCGCTGGAACGCCGCATCGCTCTGGCGCATCAGGCGGGTGTGGATCTGTTTGTCTCACTGCACGCGGATTCACTGTCCGAAGGGCAGGCCCATGGCGCGGTGGTCTATACCCTGTCGGAAGAGGCCTCGGACATGGCCAGTCTGAAACTGGCCGAACGGCATGATCGGGGGGATCTGCTGTCCGGCGTCGATCTGAGCGGGGCGGATGATCAAGTCACTGACGTTTTGCTAGATCTGGCGCGGCAGGAAACCCAGCCGCGCACGGATGCGCTGGCGCGGGCGGTTGCGAACGGCATGGCGCAGCAGGGTGGGCCGATGAACAGCAAACCCTTGCGATCTGCCTCCTTCTCGGTGCTCAAGGCAGCCGACATCCCCTCGGTTCTGGTCGAGCTTGGATTTCTGTCCAGCCCCAGAGACCTGAAAAACATCAAAAATCCCGAATGGCGCGCCCAGATGGCGCTGGGGATTTATCAGGGGTTGGAAGACTGGCGGCAGCAGGATGTGATCAGACGATCCCTGATTGGACAGTGACCTGAGGGCGCAAAGCGGCTAGAATGCGCTTGTGGTTTTGACCCTTGGGCGGTGCGTCCCTATATAGGCGGCAGCGCGAGAAAAAGGCAGTAACGTGATCCGGTTCATTCTTTCGATTTTCGGGGCGATCTTCAGCCTCGTGACTTTGGGTATTTTCATGACCGCGCTGGTGATCGGCGCGGTATTCTGGATGTATGGCCGCGATCTGCCCAGCCATGAATCATTGGCCCAATACAAGCCCCCGACGATCAGCCGGATTTACTCGGGTGAAGGCCAGTTGATCGACGAGTTCGCGCAGGAACGTCGTTTGTTCACCCCGTCCGAGGAAATTCCCGATCTGGTGAAACAGGCCTTTATTTCGGCGGAAGATAAGAACTTTTACAGCCACCAGGGCTATGACCCGCGCGGAATCATCGCGGCAGGGGTTGAGGCGGTTCGGACCAAGGGTGAGACCGTCCGCGGGGCCTCGACCATCACGCAGCAGGTGATGAAGAACTTCCTGCTGTCTGGCGACCGTCGGGCCGAGCGCAAGATCAAGGAAATCATCCTCGCCACCCGGCTCGAGGATACGTTGGACAAGGAACAGATCCTCGAACTCTACATGAACGAGATCTTTCTGGGCCAGAACTCCTACGGCGTGACCGCTGCGGCGCAGACTTATTTCAACAAGACCCTGCAGGAACTGGCCCCGCATGAGGCCGCGATGCTGGCCGCCATGCCCAAGGCACCGTCTGACTACCATCCGGTTCGCCAAAAGGAACGCCTGCTGGCCCGTCGCAACTATGTGCTGCGCGAGATGAACCAGAACGGCTATATCGATCAGGCGACCTATGAGGTCGAGGTCGAAATGCCTCTGCGCTCGGTTCAAAACGGAGATTTCGAAAGCTTCCGTACCGCCTTGCCACCGCGTGATTATTTCACCGATGAAATTCGCCGTCAGCTAAGCGAGGATTTTGGTGAGGGTGAATTCTTTACCGGCGGCTTCACCGTCCGCGCCTCGGTTGACGAAGAGATGCAGGTCGAAGCCGCCCGCGCGTTGCGTGAAGCGTTGCAGAAATACGACCTGTCGCGCGGCAAATGGCGCGGAACCGGCGAGGTGATCCCAGAAGAACAATTGGCGGACGAGGCGCAGTGGCGTCAGGCGCTTGCGCTGATGGAAATCCCCCGCGACGTGGTGCTGCCGACCCAATGGTACCCGGCGGTTGTGATGGACGTGGCCGAACAGCAGTTGACGGTCGGGATCGAGGATGGCCCGTCCGATGGCACAATCCCGCGATCTGACATCAAATGGATGCAGGGCAACTTCTTCGACAATTTCAAACGCGGCGACGTGATCCTTGTCATGGCCGGGGAAGAGGGCCAATGGTCCGCCCGTCAGGTGCCCGAAGTGCAGGGCGGTTTTGTCGCGATGGATGTGAACTCGGGCCGTGTTCTGGCGATGCAGGGCGGGTTCTCGTATCAGGATACGGTGTTCAACCGCGCCACACAGGCGCAGCGTCAGCCGGGATCGTCCTTTAAGCCCTTCGTTTATGCTGCCGCGCTGGACAGTGGCTACAGCCCGGCAACCATCGTTGTGGATGCCCCGATCGAGGTGAACACGCCGCAGGGCCTGTGGCGGCCCAAGAACTCGTCGAACAAATTCTATGGTCCCACGCCGCTGCGCACGGGGATCGAGCAATCTCGGAACCTGATGACCATTCGTCTGGCGCAAGAGGTCACGATGCCCGTTGTCGCCGGATATGCGGAACGGTTTGGGGTCTATGACCGGATGGGCGCGTTTCTGGCCAACTCCTTGGGGTCCGAGGAAACCACGCTGTACAAAATGGTCGCCGCCTACGCGATGTTCGCCAATGGCGGTGAACGGGTCGAGCCCACTCTGGTCGACCGTATTCAGGACCGCTTCGGCAAGACGATCTACCGCCATGACGACCGGCAATGTCTGGATTGCAACTCAAGCTGGCTGGAGCCAGACGAGTCGCCGACCATCGAGACCAACCGCTCTCAGGTCATGGATGCGATCACCGCGTATCAGCTGACCTCGATGATGAAGGGCGTTGTGGATCGTGGCACTGCGTCGCGCTATGTGAACCTGCCGGTTCCAACGGCGGGCAAAACCGGAACGACCAACGAGTCGAAGGACGCTTGGTTCATTGGCTTCACCTCGAACATCGTAGCCGGTTGCTATATTGGTTATGACCGTCCGCGCCCGATGGGCCGGGGGGCCTATGGCGGCACCATGTGCGGCCCGGTCTTCCAGAGCTTCATGGAAAAGGCCGTTGAGAAATATGGTGGCGGCCCGTTCGAAGTGCCCGAAGGTGGTCATTTCATCAAGATCGACCGCTTTAGCGGTGCGCGCCTGCCTGCGGATGCAACGGGCGACTATGTGGTGGCCGAGTATTTCCGGGATGGCGTCGATGGCTTCATCGACCGGATTTATGACGGTGGCTTTGCCATCGGCTCGGACCTGCCGCTGTTCGAAGAGGTACAGCGCGCAGGCGTTCAGGTGCAGACCTCGACCGGTCAGACGGTCACGGTTGGGCCAAAGGCCACGCAAGGCGACGTGACGACGGGCGGGCTTTACTGATCCGCAGCCCTGAGAAATGAGTGCAAAAGATCGGCCTCGTCATCCCTTGTGACGAGGCCGTTTGACCTCCAGAAGATCGACATGGCGCATTTGGCTGCCGCCCATTGGGCAAGCCGTTCGCGCGAAACACCAAGAGCATCGGCATAGAGCGTCAGGCAGCGTTCGATCTGCTTTGACTGGCGCACCAAATCCGGCATTCCTTTCGGGTGACGGATTGCATTTGCCAGTTCAAATGCGGGATCGCCCAGATACCCTTTGGCATCAAACACAAGTGGGCCGCTGTCTGTCAGGATGACGTTGTCCGGGTGCAGGTCGCCATGCAGCGGCTGGGATGTTGGTTGGGTTTCCAACAGATGCTTGGCCAGAGCGATGGCGCGCGTCATGTCCTGCGTCAGGGGCGTTGGGCATCCCGGGGCGAACCTGTATTGAAAGAGGGGTGTCATGACGTCGGCAAGCGGGCGCAGCCCTTGCAGTGTTGGTTGTGGCGATGCGTGTAACCTTGTGGCAGTTTCTGCCAGCGCGTTCAGAGCCTCAATCACCGCGCCTTGCCGGGCTATGTCGCCGAGGGTTGGGCCCTCGAGCCATTCCATCAAAATCGCCGTTTCGGTTTCTCGCAGGATTGTAACGGCACCCCGGTCTTGCCACGCGCTCAACAGATCGGCCCCACAGGCTTCGTTGCCCCGATCGGCGCGGAGATAGAGTTTCAGCGCGACATCCGCGCCGCTCGCATCGCGCACCTTCCACACCCGTGCGGCACCGGTTTCGGCGACGGGCCTGACCATCGTCAATCGCCAGTGATCCAGAATCTCTTGCGGTGGGGCCTGCATTCACCTCTCGCCTGTCTTGTGGTGGCCTTCACCTCTTGCTATCACGCAGGCCTGATTGAGCAAGTTGGGACAAGACCATGCGCGCCGAAACCCAGAATATCGTGGCGGAAATCGAAAAGTCGCTGGAGCTGTTGGCGCAGCGCATGGACTATGAAACCGCACCGCACCGACTTGAGGAATTCAACGCGCGCGTCGAGGATCCCAACCTGTGGGACAGCCCTGAAAACGCGCAGAAACTGATGCGCGAGCGTCAGATGCTGGTCGATGCCATCGAGACCTATGAGACGATAAAAACCGATCTGAACGACAATATCGAGCTGATCGAACTGGGCGAGATGGAAGAGGACGAAGAGGTTGTTCAGGACGCCGAAGCGGCCATCAAGGCGCTTGGAGCCAAGGCGGCCAAGAAAGAACTTGAGGCGCTGCTGGATGGTGAGGCCGACAGCAACGACACCTTCCTCGAGATCAACTCGGGCGCGGGTGGTACGGAAAGCTGCGACTGGGCGTCGATGCTGGCGCGGATGTATGTGCGCTGGGCCGAGAAGAAGGGCTATACGGTCGAGTTGCAGTCCGAGACGGCGGGCGAAGAGGCGGGGATCAAATCTGCTGCCTACAAGATTTCCGGCCACAATGCTTATGGCTGGCTGAAATCGGAAAGCGGCGTGCACCGGCTGGTGCGGATTTCGCCTTATGACTCGGCGGCAAAGCGGCATACCTCGTTCAGCTCGGTCTGGGTTTATCCGGTGGTGGACGACAATATCGAGATCGAGGTGAACCCAGCCGATATTCGGATTGATACGTATCGGTCCTCGGGTGCGGGTGGTCAGCACGTGAACACCACCGACTCGGCGGTGCGGATCACGCACGTTCCGACCGGGATTGTTGTGACGAGTTCCGAGAAATCGCAGCACCAGAACCGCGACATTGCCATGAAGGCGCTGAAATCGCGGCTGTATCAACAAGAGCTGGACCGCCGGAATGCCGACATCAATGCGGCGCATGAGGCGAAGGGCGATGCCGGTTGGGGCAACCAGATCCGGTCTTACGTCTTGCAGCCGTATCAGATGGTGAAAGACCTGCGGACGAACCATGAGACCTCGGACACCAAAGGTGTGTTGGACGGGGATCTGGACGGGTTCATGGCGGCGACACTTGCATTGAACGTAGCAGGCAAAAGCCGGTCCGAAGCGCAGGGTGACTAAGTGGGTCGGGGGCTCTGCCCCCGCCGCGGCAAGCCGCGACTCCCCCGAGATATTTTTAGCCAGATGAAGGGGATCCAGGCGGCGCAGGCTGACCCGGGAAAGATGTATTTAAACAGTGGGTTTTATTGACCTTGCGGCCCGACTAGGCTGATTGTGACGTGAGTTGCATTGCTGCCGGAGCCCATATGAACCTCTCAGACCATTCTGCGCGGACGCTGATTTCTGACCTGTCGCACAGGCGGGTGACAGCGGTCGAGGTGATGCGCGCGACGCTGGAGCGGATCGGGCAGGTGAATGGCGTGGTGAATGCCATTGTCGCCTTGCGGGACGAAGATGCGCTGTTGGCCGAGGCGCAGGCGATGGATGAAGGGCCCATTTGCGGGCCGTTGCACGGGGTGCCGATCGCAGTGAAGGATTTGGTCAACGTGGCGGGTGTTGTCTCATCGCAGGGGTCGCCTTTGTTCGATGGGTTTGTGCCTGACACGGATGATCTGATCGCGGCGCGGATGCGGGCGGCGGGGGCGATCCTGATTGGCAAGACCAATACACCGGAATTCGGGTTGGGCTCGCATACGTTCAATCCGGTCTATGGGGCGACGCGGAACCCATATGACGCCGCGCGCACCTGCGGCGGGTCTTCGGGCGGGGCGGCGGTGGCCTTGGCGACGGGGATGGTGGCGCTGGCAGATGGTTCGGACATGATGGGCAGTTTGCGCAACCCGGCAGCGTGGAACAATGTGTATGGCTTTCGGCCCAGCTGGGGGCGGGTGCCGTCGGACCCGGTTGGCGATGGGTTTTTGCATCAGTTGTCGACTTTGGGTCCGATGGCGCGAAGCCCGGAGGATCTGGGCCTGTTGTTGGATGTGATCTCAGGCCCTGATCCGCGCCTGCCTCTGGCTGCTTCAAGCGCAACGGTCTCACCAGTGAGACCCGCCGATCTGAGCGGTATTCGGATTGGGTGGCTGGGCGATTGGGACGGGGCGTTTTCGATGGAGGAGGGGGTTCTGGACCTCTGCCAAGTGGCCACGCGGGTCTTTGAAGACCTGGGGGCTGAGGTCGAGCCCGTGCCGCCGCCCTTTGATGCCGAACAGATGTGGGACAGCTGGATCACTCTGCGATCCTGGTCGGTGGCTACCGGTCTGGAGCCCTTGTCCGGGCAACGGTCGGCCTTGAAGGACAGCGCGCAGTGGGAGTTGGACCGGGGCCTGGCGCTGACCGCCATGCAGGTTCATCAGGCGAGCGTGGTGCGGTCCGAATGGTTCCGGACGGCGGTGGAGGTGTTTCGAAGCTATGACGCGCTGATCCTGCCTGCCGCGCAGGTCTGGCCCTTTGCGGTTGAGACACCGTATCCGACCGAGATTGCCGGGCGTGCAATGGACACTTATCACCGCTGGATGCACGTGACGGTGCCGGTCAGCCTGATTGGCTTGCCCTGTCTGGCGGTTCCAGCCGGCTTTGGGGCGCAGGGGCTGCCGATGGGCTTGCAACTGTTCGGGCCGCGCGGGTCGGACGCGCGATTGTTGTCACTGGGGGCGGCCTATCACGCCGCAACCGATTGGCCAAAAAGAAGACCGGCAATGCCATAGCGCCGGGCAGGGAGGGAGGAAACGAGATGGAGAAGCCTTTTGGCGTTCCACAGATGCAAGCGGTCAACACCGCGATGTTGCGCAGCGCTTTGCGACAGGCCTGGGCCGATTATCGCCGCGCGCCGGTGTTTGGTCTGATGTTTGCCGGGTTCTATGTTCTGGCCGGGTGGGCGATGGCCTGGGTGACGGTGCAAACAGGCACAACCTTTTGGCTGGTTCTGGCTGCCATCAGTTTTCCGTTGCTTGGACCTTTTGCAGCGGTTGGGTTGTATGAGGTCTCGCACCGGTTGGAACGGGGTGAACCACTTGATATGAAGGCGATTTTCGGGGTGGTGATACAGCAAAGCCGCCGTCAATTGCCTTCGATCTGCGCCATTATTGTGGTGGTGTTTCTGTTCTGGTTCTTTCTGGGTCACATGATCTTTGCCCTGTTCATGGGGCTGTCGACCATGACGAACGTGTCCACGTCGATCGAGGTATTTCTGACGCTGAACGGATTGACGATGCTGGCCGTCGGCACCGTTGTTGGCGCTGTGTTTGCGACGCTTCTTTACATGATTTCCGTTCTGTCGATTCCGATGCTGCTGGATCGCGAGCTGGATTTTGTCACCGCCATGATTGCCAGCTTTATGTATGTTTCCGAAAATAAGGCCGTGATGCTTGCATGGGGGGCGTTCATTGCCGTGCTGACATTTGTCGCCATGATTCCGTGGTTTCTGGGCCTGCTGATTGTCCTGCCACTGTTGGGGCACGCAAGCTGGCACCTGTATCGAGAAATCGCGCAAGCCGACAAGGCCGAGATCGCTAGCTGACAGCCAACCCACCCGGCGCGGACAGCGTGCTGGATTTCATGGATTGCCGGGCCGTGTGGAACACGGCACCGGCGTTCTGGCCAAGATGCTGCAACATGACCGGTTTGGGCTCCTGCGCTGTAGAAGGCCGGATCACCGTGCCGCGCCAGTGATCTGCATCGGGGGTGATGACGTAGATCTTGCTGTTTGCCCCGCCGCGTTGGGATGTCAGGATCGAGACGTGATCCCCGGAACTGGCGGCAATGCCCTGAATCTCGCGGGCTTTTGGCGGTGCGCCGGGCATCAGGCCGCGTGGCGTGTATCCGCGGACCAACGTGCATTGCGGCAAACGGGTTGCGTACAGCATCGACACTTGCGGCGTAAGGGGCTGGCTTTCGACAACTGCATAGAAACCGGACGGAAAGGGGGTCGCGGCGCTGGGTTCGGACCCAGAGCCAAGAAACTGGGTCAGGACGGAACTGGCCGGGTGGCCCTCGGTCTTGGGAATGTCGTTCAGCGGTTCCAGAACAATTCGGGCATCAATGTCGAAGAACCGGCAGATGCGATCCAGAACGTCGGGGCGGGGAAAACTTTCGCCTGCCAGATAGCGGTTGAACTGGGTCCGGTTGATCCCCAGTTTCCGACACAGAGCCGAGACAGACGGATGCTGTCGCGCAAGTTGTCTGAGATTCGAACCGAACATGGCCCGAAGCTCAGCAGGGCTGCGAATGTCGTCGGTCATGTCTGTCCCCGGCGTTACCAATTCCCTGCAAAAACATGATAGCGGCGTCCGGATAACCGTACGCATATCAGCAATCGTAAAGATGACCCCAAGCAACGTATCCCCACGTCGCGTTGCGGCCACGAGGCTAACGCGCCGTAAGCCAAAGGCAATAGGCTTTATTCCAATTTGTTTGATGTTTATCCGAGAGAGGGCGGCGTTATGACAAAATTAACGCACATAAACTCAATCAGAGGCTGTCAGGGGCAGCATATTGGCACGTTAGGCCTGTCCTTGCCCCGGTTTCAACCGGTGAACCGGGGCAAGGCGTTGGTTCTTTAGTCGCCGCGCAGCAAGGCGGCGACGCCAGTGCGGGCGATCTCGATCAATCCCAGCGGACGCATCAGATCGGCAAAGGCGTCGATCTTGTCCGGCGCACCGGTGATCTCGAAGATGAACGAATTGAGCGTGCTGTCGACCACATTGGCGCGGAAGATATCGGCCAGCCGCAGCGCCTCGACCCGTTTATCGCCTTCGCCCACCACCTTGATGATGGCCAGTTCACGCTCGACCGAGGGGCCCTCGACCGTCAGGTCATGCACGTCATGAACCGGCACGATGCGGCCAAGCTGCGCCTTGATCTGCTCGATCACCTGCGGGGTTCCGGCGGTGACAATGGTGATCCGGCTCAGGTGGCCGGTGTGATCCACCTCGGCCACAGTCAGGCTTTCGATGTTGTAACCGCGGCCCGAGAACAAGCCGATCACGCGGGCCAGAACACCGGGCTCGTTCTCGACCAAAACCGCGATGGTGTGGCGTTCCTGAACGTCCGAAAACGTAGGCCGTAGGTTATAGGCCGAGTGGCGGGTGGAGCCTTTTTTGATATGTAGGGCAGACATTTATGTCCCTTTCATCATCCATCTGTGGCCGGACGCGCGAGGCGTCCGACTGAAATCTTCAAATGCGTCAGACCAGAACCGAGCCTTTGGAGTCGATCACGCCCTGTGTCTCGGCCTCGCCCAGCAGCATTTCGTTATGGGCCTTGCCCGACGGGATCATGGGGAAGCAGTTTTCGTGCTTTTCGACCAGACAGTCGAAGATCACCGGGCCGTCATAGGTGATCATCTCCATGATCGCATCGTCCAGATCGGCGGGGTCGGAACACAGGATGCCTTTCGCCCCAAACGCCTCGGCGAGTTTGACGAAATCGGGCAAGGCCTCGGACCAAGAATGCGAATAGCGCTCACCATGCAGCAGTTCCTGCCACTGGCGCACCATGCCCAGACGTTCATTGTTCAGGATGAACTGCTTGACCGGCAGGCGGTACTGAACGGCGGTGCCCATTTCCTGCATGTTCATCAGCCACGACGCCTCGCCCGCAACGTTGATCACCAGCGCATCCGGGTGCGCCATCTGCACACCGATCGAGGCCGGGAAGCCATAGCCCATCGTGCCCAGACCACCGGATGTCATCCAGCGGTTCGGATCTTCGAACCCGAGGTACTGCGCGGCCCACATCTGGTGCTGGCCCACTTCGGTGGTGATGTAGCGGTCGTGTTTCTTGGTCAGCTCTTCCAGCCGCTGCAGCGCGTGCTGCGGTTTGATGGTCTTTTCGCTGGCGGTGAAGGCCAGGCAATTCACCTTGCGCCAATCCGCGATCTGCGCCTGCCATTGCTTGACCGAGGCCGCATCGGTTTTGCGCCCGCGCGACTTCCAGACCTTCAGAATGTCTTCCAGCACATGGGCCACGTCGCCAACAATGGGGATGTCCACGCGGATCACCTTGTTGATCGAGGACGGATCGATATCCACATGCGCCTTCTTCGAATTGGGCGAAAACGCATCGATGCGCCCGGTGATCCGGTCATCGAACCGCGCGCCGATATTGATCATCAGATCGCAGTCATGCATCGCCATGTTGGCTTCGTACAGCCCGTGCATGCCCAGCATGCCCAGCCAGTTTTCGCCCGACGCCGGATAAGCCCCCAGACCCATCAGGGTCGAGGTGATGGGGAAGCCGGTTGCGTCCACCAGCTCGCGCAGCAACTGGCTGGCCGCGGGGCCGGAATTGATGACGCCGCCGCCTGTGTAGAAAACCGGCTTCTTGGCAGTTTCCATTGCGGCAACCAGTTCGGTGATCTCTTCCAGATCGCCTTTCAGAACTGGCTGGTAATGCGATGTCGACGGCTTCGGCGCGTTGTATTCACCGCTTGCAAACTGCACGTCCTTCGGGATGTCGATCAACACCGGGCCGGGACGGCCAGATTTGGCAACGTGAAAGGCTTCGTGAATGGTTGCGGACAGGGAATCCGTATCCTTCACCAGCCAGTTATGCTTGGTGCAGGGGCGGGTGATGCCGACGGTGTCGGCCTCTTGAAACGCGTCCGAACCGATCATGAAGGTCGGAACCTGTCCGGTCAGAACCACAATCGGGATCGAATCCAGCAGCGCGTCGGTCAGACCGGTCACCGCGTTGGTCGCGCCGGGGCCGGATGTCACCAGCGCAACGCCCGGCTTGCCGGTCGAGCGCGCATAGCCTTCGGCGGCGTGCACCGCGCCCTGTTCGTGGCGCACCAGAATGTGGCGAATGTCGTTTTGCAGAAAAATCTCATCATAGATCGGTAGCACGGCGCCGCCGGGGTATCCGAATACCGTGTCCACGCCCTGATCCTTGAGGGCCTGAACCACCATCTTTGCGCCGGTCATCTCACGTGTCATCTGCTTTGCTCCGTTCGCGACATGTGTCTTGCGTTTCGCATAAAAAAAGCCCCCGATTTTTTCGGAGGCGCATGGGTTCGATTATGGTTTACCGTTACCGGCCCATGCGCGTGGTTCCTACGATTTCGACTAGCGTTCTCATCGCCAGAGGCTCCTTCTTTGCGTGCAGGGACATTATGGTCGGCGCGCAGGGGCGTCAACAGGCAATTGCACCAATTTTCTATCCTGAAGACCTGATTTTGCGACATTTTGTTGCGCAGATTGCCGCATGCCGGGAACTTCCGGCAATCTGTGGTGGAAAACTGCCGGTTGAACGGAATTTGAACTGGTCGGAATGCGTCAACGGAATGTCCGAAACGGGCATGATTGGCGGTTGTGTCTGCGCCACGCTGTGGGGGACGGAACCAACTGCGAGGCTCATCATGCTGCACGATCTGGTGGATTTGGGGCGCTATCCGATAGACTGTCCGGGGTCTCATGCCTATGACCGGATGATCGGCGACATTCAGCGCGAGTTAGAGCAGGATGGATGCGCCGTTTTACCGGGGTTCGTGCATCAGGACGGGCTAAATCTGCTGGTGCAGGAGGCGGACGCCGTCGCGCCGCAGGCGCATCGCTCGTTCAATCGCACCAACGCCTATTTCACCAAAGACGACCCCCGGTTTGGCATCGGCCACCCGATCCGGCGCTTTTATGATCGGTCAAACGCGTTTGTCCCGGCTGACAACTTCCCGAAATCCAGCCCTCTGCGCCGGATTTACGAGTTTGACGGCTTCCTGCCGTTCATACGCGCCGCATTGGATGAGCCCGAGGACAGGTTCTTTCGCTATGACGACCCGCTGGCGGATGTGATTATCAATGTCGTGGAAGAGGGGCAGGGCTTTCCCTGGCATTTCGACACCAATAATTTCACCGTGACACTGGCTATTCAGAACGGGGAACAGGGCGGGGCGTTTGAATATGCGCCGAACCTGCGCACCGCAGAGGATGAGAATTTCAATGCGGTGGCCTCGGTTCTGGATGGCGATATGTCCCGTGTCTGTCAGCTGGAACTTCAGCCCGGCGATCTGCAGATATTCAAGGGACGGTATTCGCTGCACCGGGTTGCGCCGGTTTCCGGGGCGCGGCGTCGCTATGTGGGGATTTTTTCCTTTGTCGAGGCCGAGGGGATGTGCGGCGGGATCGAGCGGACGCGACAGCTATATGGCCGCGTTCTGCCGCACCATTACGAACGGGAAGGGACGCGCAAAGATCAGCTGCTGGATTGATACGGCCCAGCGTGTAGGATGGTGCTGTTTCTTGCGGAGGCCGGAATGTCCAACATCCTGCAACTCACGCCATTTGTTCTGTGCGCGTCACTGGACGCGCAGATCGCGTTCTACTGCACGCGGCTGGGATTTGAATGCAACTTCAGGCAGGACAATTACGCCTTTTTGAAGAACGGCCCGATTGCCATTCGGCTGTTGGAATGCCCGCCGCGCGAAGATGGCAAACCCTTGGGGGACAATCAGTCTTATTATATCGACGTTCAGGACATTGACGCGCTGTATGAAAGCCTGAAAGACGGGCTAAGCGATCTGCCCGAGGGGCGTGTGCGTCCACCATTTGACCAGCCGTATTTGCAACGGGAATTCCACGTCATCGATGAGGACGGAACGCTGATCTTCTTTGGTGAGGATATTCGGCCAAGGGAGTAACCCTCCCGCCCATCGTCGCAACGCCTGCGGCGCATCTCCTCTGGTTGGGCCAGGCAGCGCGTGCCGCGCTGCGCCTGCGTCAGTAGCCGACGCCGGTGCCCTGCAAGACACCGTGTTCCAGAGCATAACGGGTCAGGCCTGCCGTAGACGAGATGCCCAGCTTGCGTTTGATGTTCTTGCGGTGGGTTTCAACGGTGCGGACCGAGATATCCAGCGCCAGCGCGACCTCTTTGTTCGATTTGCCCTGCGCCAGTTCCAGCAGAATGGTCTGTTCGCGGCCCGTCAATGCCTCGCGCGTGCTGTCGCCCTTGGGTTTCAGCGATCCGCTTGCGCCGGTGCACAGGTATTGCTGACCCTGCATCACGGCGTCGATGGCCTGTTTGATCTCATCGGTGGGGACGTCTTTGAGGATATACCCCTTGGCCCCGTGGCTGAGTGCGGTCGAGATATATTCGGGGCTGTCATGCATCGACAGGATCAGGATGCGCGTTTCGGGCAGGCGTTCGAGGATGATCTCGGTCGCGCTCAGGCCGCCAAGGCCGGGCATGTTCAGATCCATCAGGATCACGTCGGGGGCCAGCCCGACCGCCTGATCCACCGCCGCCTGACCGCTGCCCAATGTGCCGACCACCTCGATCTCATCATAGCTTTCCAGGATCGACTGGATGCCTTCGGCCACCATCGGGTGATCGTCGACGATGAGAACTCGGATTGTCATGTACCGGCCTTTCGGTTCGGGGTTGCGTCTTCCTGCGGCGGCAGCAGGCGGCTGAGCGGCAGGCTGGCCTCGATCGCCGTGCCCCCGCGCGGGCCGCGTGATGACAGAATACGCAGCGATCCGTCAAGCTGTTCGATGCGTTCCTGCATATTGCGCAGCCCGATCCCTGTGGTGATCTGGCCCGGTTCCGTCCGCAACCCGCGCCCGTTATCGGTGATCCGCATGGTCGCGCCCTTCTTGTGGCCACGCAGATCGATTGTAACACGGGTTGCATCCGCGTGGCGTTCGATATTGGTCAGCGCCTCTTGCGCAATACGGTAGAGGGCGATCTTGCTGTCATGGTCCAGCCGGTTGCGGAACACGACGGTCGAGAACTCGGTCTCGATTCCGGTGCGGTCGCGGAAATCATCGGTCAGGGCCTTCAATGCAGGGCCGAGGCCCAAATCGTCCAGCACGCCGGGGCGCAGGTCGCGGCTGATGCGCCGGACCTCGGTAATGGCAGTCCCGAGGTGATCGATGCCCTTGTCCAGCGGGTCCTGAGCGCCCGCATCATCGCCGCGCGACAGGCGGCGGCGGGCATTGTCCAAAGCGTAGCGCACGCCGACGAGGATCTGGCTGATACCGTCATGCAATTCACGCGCCACCCGGCCACGTTCTTCTTCCTGCGCATCAAAGACGCGCTGAGTCAGTTCCTTCAGCTTGGCATCGGCCAACCGCCGCTCGCGGATATTCAGAAGCATGCCCGAGGCAAAGACGATCAGCACAGCAGCCAGAACGATGCCGCCGATATACATGAAGGTGCGCTGAACCCGCGCCTCGACCTCGGCGCGGGCATTGGCGACGGTGGCCACGATATCGTCGATGAAGACGCCGGTGCCCACAGCCCAACGCCAATCCTGCAAGCCCACCACGTAGGCGATCATCTGCGCCTCTTCCCCGGTCGAGGGCTTTTGCCACATGAAGCTGTGCCAACCGGCCCCCTGACGGGCCAGAGTGATGAATTCGTCGACAATCGGGGTGCCGTCACTGTCGGTCAGCCCTTCCCAATTGCGGTTGATGAATTGGGTCTGGCGCGGGCTGACCAGATTGGTGCCATCGTAATCGTAGACGAAAAAGAACCCGTCCTGCCCGTAGATCATGGCGGACAGGATCTGAGTGACTAGGGTTTTGGCGACATCATCATCCGGTTCGGCGCGACCGTAGATATAGGCAAACCCGTTGCGTGCCTGGGTGACGTAATTCTTCAACTCTTCCTTCTTGGCCTGGATCAGGCTGCGCTCCAGCGCTTGGATCTCGCGCTCGGCGGTGGCACGGGCCTGATAGGCGACCAGTATGGCAATCGCGGCAACGGCAACGACCAGAGGGATGGCCGCAACCAAAGACAGTTTCTGCGCATAGGTCAGCGAAACCAGATTTCTAAGTCTTTGCATGGTCGAATCGATACGCAAGCGGCGGCAAAAATGCAAAAAGATTGAACAATTCGGGCTTAAAAGGGCTGAAAAGACACGATTGGGCTGGAGTTTCACAGGGATTAACCCGCGAAAAAGGGTCAGAAATCCGGTTTTCTACGCAGTAGTAGGTATTCCCTTTCACATCTTCGGCATTACGCTCCGGCCTATTGAATGCGACAGGCCCGGAACTGTCCGGGTTACGACTATAAAGGGGAGGAACACTTATATGGATCGTCGTTCATTTCTGAAAAAATCC
Organism: Ruegeria sp. C12; assembly: GCF_056537745.1. NCBI lineage: Bacteria > Pseudomonadati > Pseudomonadota > Alphaproteobacteria > Rhodobacterales > Roseobacteraceae > Ruegeria > Ruegeria sp. C12. The sequence goes on along the minus strand of NZ_JBQFSA010000005.1, from coordinate 45,843 downwards.
GCTCTGGGCGGATCGGCTGCTGCGGCAACGGCACTGGCGGCTCCGGCCTATGCGCAGGGTCAGCGGACCCTGACCATGGTAACCTCGTGGGGCCGTGGCCTTGCGGGCGTGTTCGACAGCGCACAGCGCTGCGCCGACAGCATCAACGCGATGTCGGACGGCAGCCTGAACGTTGAAATCAAAGCTGCGGGCGAGCTGGTTGGCGCGTTTGAAGTGTTTGACGCCGTTTCGTCGGGTCAGGCCGATATGTACCACGCGGCGGACTACTACTTTGTGGGCCAGCATCCGGGTTATGCCTTCTTCACCGCTGTTCCGTTCGGCATGACCGCGCAGGAACTGGTGAACTGGTACTATCACGATGGCGGCATGGAGCTGCATGACGAGCTGGGCTCGATCTTCGGCCTGAAATCCTTCCTGGCTGGCAACACCGGCGCGCAGGCAGGTGGCTGGTACTCGAAAGAGATCAACGGCCCCGAAGACTTCCAGGGTCTGAAATTCCGTATGCCGGGTCTGGGTGGACAGGCGCTGGGCAAACTGGGTGCATCGGTTCAGAACATTCCGGGTTCGGAAGTGTATCAGGCGCTGTCCTCGGGCGCGATTGACGGCACCGAGTGGATCGGTCCGTGGGCCGACGAAAAGGCCGGTTTCCAGGAAATCACCAAGACCTACTACACCGCAGGCTTCCACGAGCCGGGCGCGGGTCTGTCGCTGGCCACCAACCGCGACGTGTTCGATGAACTGACACCGGCGCAACAGAAGATCATCGAGATCGCAGCCGCCGAAGCGCACCAGTGGAACCTGGCGCAGTTCCTGGCCAACAACGGTGCAGCCCTGCAGCGTCTGCAGTCGGGCGGCGTGAAGGTCATGGAATTCCCGGATGCCGTTTGGGACGCCTTCGGTCAGGCCAGCCAAGAGGTTCTGGACGAAAACATGGGCGACGAGCTGTTCAAGCGGATCCACGACAGCGCCATGGAATCGATGGCAGCATCGTCGGCGTGGAACAACCTGTCGTCGGGCGTCTATACCTCGCAGCGCGACCGCGTTCGCGGCTAAACGCCAGTCATCAGACTAAACGGTTTCCCCGCCTGCGTGGGGAAACCTTTCCTGTTGCGTATGCGCGGCCCCATCATGCCGCTATAATCAGCAATGCAACCGACGCGACCCGGGGACAACATGCAGGACGATAACGGTATCTCGTTTTTCGGCGCCCTGTGGAATGGACTGATCTGGTTCATTCAGAACATTGCCGAAGCCTTCTATAATTTCGGATATGCGGTGACGCATCCGCAGCTGTGGCTGAACTGGTCCGACAAAGAGGCGATCATGCGCTTTGTCTATTACGGCGGCTCGGTCGAGTTCTTCTTTGTGGTCTTCACCCTGTTTCTGGTTCTGACGGCCATTGGCCTCTACTACCGAAACTTCATGTGGGGCATGGTGCGCGGCCTCGAAGGGTTTGCGAACACAACCGGGCGCTTCTTTGCCTGGGCGGGTTTGCTGATGGTGATCCAGCAGATCGTAATCGTCTTCATGCAACGGGTGTTTGCGCGGCCTGATATGTCCTTTGGCCTGGGTATCCCTTTCAGTCAGGATATCAGTTGGTTCGCGGAAGAACTTAAACTTTATAACGCCATGGTCGTGTGCCTGTGCTGCACCTATACATTCGTTCAGGGCGGGCATGTGCGGGTTGACCTGATCTATGCGGGTATCAGCCACCGGGCCAAGCGCGTTGTTGATATGTGCGGTTCCGTTCTGTTCATGATGCCAATGGCGGTGCTGACGTGGATGTATGGCTGGTACTTCATGTGGCGGCACCTGATCGTGCCGAAACCATCGGCCAGTGACACGCTGGATCGCCTCGTGGCCAAGTCACGCGCCCTGCGCTGGAACGTGGAAACCATCGGGTTCAGCCCCAACGGGTTCAACGCCTACTTCCTGTTCAAAATCCTGCTCGTTCTGTTTGCGGGCATGGTGTTCCTGCACGCGGTCGCGTTCCTGTGGCGGTCGTATCTGGAATACGTGGAAGGCCCGGAAAGCGCCGGAAAATACCTCGACAAGGACAGCCTTGGCGAGGGTGAAGAAGCCTATGAAGGCGCACATTAAGGACGGAGACCAAGACAATGCTATTCGGACTTGATGGCGTCGAGATAGGCCTCATTATCGTATTCTTCTGCCTCTTCGGAGGTATCCTGTCCGGGTTCCCGGTGGCCTTTGCCATCGGCGGGGCCGGGGTTATCTCATTCGGTATCATCGCCGCGCTGGACAGCGCCGGGCTGCTGATCCATCAGGCAATCGATACCAGCTCGCAAATGTACCGCGATCTGGTCGCAACGGGGGTGAAACCGGATTCGGTCTCGGTGTTCCGATACCCTGACTTGCCGAGGATAGGAGAACCGGTTTTCCCTGCAGGCTGGGAAACCGCGCTGGATCGCAACGTGTCCTTCATCGTGAACCGCATGAACGAACGTGTTCTGGCCGGTCAGTCGATTGAGACTCTGCTGGCCGTGCTGATGTTCGTTCTGATGGGCATCACACTGGAACGCTCGAAGATCGCAAACGATCTGCTGACCACAATGGCCCGTGTGTTCGGCCCGTTGCCGGGTGGTCTGGCGGTATCTATCGTGGTTGTGGGTGCGTTTCTGGCGGCCTCTACCGGGATTGTCGGTGCGACCGTGGTGACCATGGGCTTGCTGGCCCTGCCGACCATGTTGCGCAACAACTACTCGCCCGAACTGGCAACAGGCGTGATTGCGGCCTCGGGGACGCTGGGGCAGATTATTCCGCCCTCGATTGTGATCGTTCTTCTGGGGACATTGGCGGGTGATCTTTATTCGACCGCGCAGGAAACCCGCGCGGTTGAGGCCGGGTGTACCGATGCGCTGACCTATCTGGGCGAGCCTGCGGTGGTCTCGGTCGGAACCCTGTTCCAGGCGGCGCTGCTGCCCGGGATCATGCTGGCCTTGCTCTATGCGCTTTATGCCTTTGGCTACGCGCTGCTGAACCCCGACAAGGCCCCCGCGGTGGAACTGACCGGCGGCTCGGGCGAGGCGATCACGCGGTCCGAAGGTCTGACATGGTTGCTGGGTGCACCGGCTGCGATCATTATTGGGGCGATCCTGTTGGGCAGTGCCGGGGTGATCGGCAGCCAGAATATCTCGGTCTCGGCCTTCTCGGATGTGGGGCAGGGCGCATCACTGCGCACGAACGTGTCCGAAGAGTGTAAAGCGTCGATGATCGACCTGCACGGTCAAGCGGCCTGGGATCAGGCGGTGGCCGAGCAGGAAGAGATCGACGCCGCCGGTGGCATCGCCAACGCCGAACGCCTGAGCGAAGAGGAACTGGCCACCGCGCGCGAGGCCAAGATCGCCAGCGCCGCGCCTATCGGCACGGGTGTCGCGATCGTCGTTGTTCTGCTGGCGCTGACCCTGGTACTGGGTCGGGGCATCGCCCCGTCGCGTTCGCCGCAGCCTTTGATCGTGGGGGCAATTGGTCTGCTGTTGATGTTGCTGGTCGATATCCTGTTTATCGCGCCGACGACCTCATCCGGGCTGACCTTTGTTCTGCTGGCCATACCCTTTGCCATCGCGATTTACGGGTGCAGAGAGGCCGCCGCGCGCTGTGCGACAAACGATCTGATCCGGGTGGTGTTCCCGCCACTGGTTCTGATCATCGCCGTGCTGGGCTCGATCCTGGGTGGTATCACCAACCCCACACCCGCTGCGGCGCTGGGGGCGGGTGGTGCGATCATGCTGGCAGCCTATCGCAAGCTGCAGGATCAGGAACGGTCGGGCAGCGTGATCATCTGGTCAACCTTTGCGGTGATCATCTGCCTGCTGATGGGCGTGAATTTCGATCTTCGCATCTCTCAGGGGAATGTGCCGGTAGAAACCTGGATCGCGTTTATCCTGGCTTATGCGGCATACCTTTATGCTCTGTTTGGTCTGGTCTTTGGCTGCTGGGTCTTGTTCTCCAGCGGGGTTCTGAGCCCGGTGGTGCGGGAAACGGCCAAGGTGACCTCGATGGTGTTCACCATCCTGATCGGGTCGCAGTTGCTGAACCTTGTGGTGATTTCCTTCGGGGGCGAACACTATATCCAGCAGTTCCTCAAGAGCTTTGACAACGAGTTCACTGTATTCCTGATCGTGATGCTTGTGCTGTTCATTCTGGGTTTTGTGCTGGATTTCCTTGAGATCATCTACATCGTGATCCCCATCGTGGGCCCGGTGATCTATGGCGGGTCGTTTGATCCGAAATGGGTGACGATCATGGTGGCGGTGAACCTGCAGACCTCGTTCCTGACGCCGCCGTTCGGGTTCGCGCTATTCTACCTGCGCGGGGTTGCGCCGAAAGAGGTGACGACGGGCCATATCTATCGTGGCGTGGTGCCGTTTGTGATCATTCAGGTGGTGGGGATTGCGATCCTGTGGTCCTTCCCGGCGATTGTGACCATTGTGCCGGATCTGATTCCGAATTGATCTGATTGCGTGATCAAATTGAAAAAGGGGGCCTGCTGGCCCCCTTTTGCTTGTTTGTTTGGGGTTAAGGGGCCAGCCCCTTCTTGGCCTGCGGCCAATTCAACCCCGAGATATTTTTGGCCAGATGAAGAATGGATCAGGTGAACTGGATCAGGTCCCAGCGATTGCCGAACGGGTCGCGCCAGACGGCGACCGAGCCATAGGGTTCATGGCGCGGCTCTTCTTCGAAGGTGACGCCTTTGCCTTGCATGTTCGTGTGGTCGCGTTCGAAGTCATCGGTTTGCAGGAAGAAACCGACCCGGCCGCCCGTTTGGTTGCCGATGGCGGCGCTTTGATCCGGGCCGTCGGCTTTGGCCAGCAGCAGGGAGGCACCGTCAGAGCCGGGAGGTGTGACAAGGACCCAGCGTTTACCGCCGCCGAGGTCGATATCCTGTGTCAGGGCGAAGTCCAGCGTTTCAGTGTAGAATTCGATTGCAGCATCATACTCCGGCACCACAAGGGTGACGGCGTGCAGGGTTTGTTTCATGTTGGGTCAGCCTTTGGTGGGGTGGCGGTCTGGCAGTTGGATATTCGCCACCTGTTCGGCAATGGGTGCCGAGGACAGAGGGTGATGAGACTCGTCCGAGAAGGTGTCGGGGTTCCGGATCTTCTGCCATTGCCCCTGCACATAGGCTTCGAGCCCTGAGAACTTGGCCTTGTACCCCATTTTCGGACTGCCGGGCACCCAGTAACCCAGGTAGATATAGGGCAGGCCGGCCTCGCGCGCGATTTCGATATGGTCGAGTATCATGTAGGTGCCCAGAGAGTTCTGAGGCTGCAGCGGATCATAGAAGGAATAGACCATGCTCAGCCCGTCATCGAGCACATCGGTCAGGCTGACGGCAATCAGGTTGCCGGTTTCGGGGTCGGCATATTCCACAACGCGGCTGCGGATCGGGGTTTCCTCGATCATCGCGGCGAATTCGAAGACGTCCATATCGGCCATGCCCCCATCGGCGTGGCGGGTGTCGAGGTAGCGGCGGAACAGTTCGTATTGTTCGTCCGTGGCCCAGGGCGATGTGGCGCGGCGTTGCAGGTAAGAGTTGCGTTTTGCCGCGCGTTTCTGGCTTTTGGTCGGGTGAAAGGCGGCAACGTCGATCCGGGCCGACAGGCAGGCCGCGCAATCTGTGCAGGACGGGCGATAGAGCACGTTCTGCGACCGGCGAAATCCTTGTTGTGACAGGGAATTGTTCAGCTGGTCTGCGCCTTCGCCTTGCAGGGCGGTAAAAAGCTTACGTTCCATCCTGCCCTCAAGATAAGGGCAGGGCTGGGGGGCCGTCACATAGAATTGTGGCGCAATTGGCAGCGTGTGTCGCATGAAGGTCTCATGTAGCCTCGGACCGGATGATAGCAACGGTTTTTGATGCCGCCAAGTGATTCACGCGAAGGCTGTTCAGGCCCGCTGATTGATCATGACTGTGCCCAGGAAGGCATCGGTCAGGCCCTGACAACGGGCGCTGGTCAGCATCATGATGATCGAGATGATCTGGACTACGAAAAACGCCATGCTGATGAAGTATCCGGCGGTATGGGCCACGGCTTTGCCCATATCCATACGCTCGTCGAAGGCATCGCGCAGCTCGATCCCCATGAAGCGCATGCCCAGCGTGGCCGAGCCGTTCGAGATGGTGATTACCCGGTAGACAAAGCTGATGACCGCATAAATCAGCGGCAGGAAGAACAGCCCCGCGCCAAATGTCAGGAAGACGGGCACGATGCACAGCAGTGAGATAAAGGCGATGTCGAACAGCCACGCGACAAAGCGTTTGGTCGCGACGGATCGGTAAAATTCGGGCTGGCGATCAGGATCGGGCAGGTGGGTCATGTATAGCTGTCTCAGAGATAAGGTCGTGTCACCCTGTCCCGAAAATTCGGGACAGGGCAAGGGGCTTTAGGCAGGTTCGCCTTTGCCTTCGTCTTCGGTGTTCTCGCGGGCGCGTTCATCCATGAACTGGTCGAACTCGGCCTTGTCCTTGGCTTCACGCAGGCGATGCAGGAAGGCCTCGAAATCCTGCTGTTCGCGTTCCAGCCGTGCCAGAGTGTCTGCCTTGTAGGCGTCGAACGCGCTGTTACCCGAGGGTTTCATGGCGCTCATATGGCTGTGCCAGGATTTGCGGCGGCTGCAGGACTTGCTGAACATGCGTTTGCTCCAGATCATATAGGCCAGAAGGGCCAGGCCCAGGGGCCAGAAGAAGATGAAACCAAGGACCATGGCGGCGATCCAGGCGCCTTTGCCTTTGTCGTCCATCCAGGCCTCGGTGCGGTGAAGCCATCCCGGGTTTGCAGGGGCGGCGGGTTCGGACAATGCGGTCATGTGGTCTCTCCAGGGTTTGATGTAAATTCCTTTCACATTGTCTAGATGGGGAGGTTCTGACCGGTTGCAAGGGGTCGATGTGAAAAAGATTTACATTTTGTGGATCGGTTGACGGCAGAGGGCTTCGCGCGCAGGGTGCAGGCATGACTGTAGAAATCGAAACCGCCCCTTCGCTTGCTGATATTCTGAAGCTTGAAACGCAGGTCTGGGCCGCATTGGTCAATGGTGATGCCAGCGCCGACAGGGCGCTGTTGAGCGCTGATTTTCTGGGTGTTTACCCCTCTGGCTTTGCCAATCGCGATGACCATGTGGGTCAGTTCGCAGATGCACCGACAATGGCCGAGTTCAAGCTGAGCCAGGAACAGTTGCGGGTTCTGACGCCTGACATCGTGCTGTTGTCCTACAGGGCGGATTACCTGCGCCCTGACGCCACCGAATGGGGCGCGATGCTGATTTCCTCCCTGTGGGAGCGTCGGCATGGGGTTTGGGTCAACAGCTTTAGCCAGGACACTCCGGTTCAGGACCTGTGATGCGTTTGCCCCATTGACCTTGCCCTGCGGCGATGCGCAGGGTCCGGGTATGACTGAAAGCCTGTCCATCAATCGTCTGCCGCGTGCGTTTGATCCCTCGCTGGGGGATGAAACGCGCGCTTTGATCCCGGATCTGAATGCTGAGCAAGGCGATTTGATCGTCGGGACGGCCGGGTCAAGCCCCTATCTGAAAGGTCTGATCGAGCAAGAAAGAGAGTGGTTGCCAAACGCGCTGCACCATCCGGACGAGGCGCTGGACGAGGTTATGGCAACGGCCCGCGCGCTTGCGCCTGACCAGCTTAAACCGGGCCTGAGACTTGCCAAGCGCCGCATGGCAGTGCTGACCGCTTTGGCCGACATCGCGGGCGCATGGCCGTTGGAAAAGGTGACCGCTGCTCTGACCGAGTTCGGAGCTTTGGCGGCGGATGTGGCGGCCAAGGCCGAGATTGCCACCCTGATCCGGCGCAACAAACTGCCCGGCATGACCGAGGATGACGTGGAGACCGCCGCCGGTATGGTCATTCTGGCGATGGGAAAGATGGGTGCGCATGAGCTGAATTACAGCTCGGACATCGATCTGATCGTGTTGTTTGACGAGACGCGGTTTGATCCGGATGACTTTTATGAAGCCCGGCAGGGAATGGTGCGGGCCACCCGCAATTTCTGTGCCACGCTTAGCGACAAGACCGCCGATGGTTATGTGTTCCGTACCGATTTGCGGTTGCGGCCCGATCCGGCGGTGACTCCGGTCTGCATGGCGATGGAAGCAGCCGAGCGGTACTACGAAAGCTTGGGCCGCACGTGGGAGCGTGCAGCCTATATCAAGGCGCGCGCCTGCGCGGGCGACATTGCAGCCGGGCAGCGGTTTCTGGAAACGCTGCGCCCCTTTGTCTGGCGTCGGCATCTGGATTTCGCCGCCATTCAGGACGCCCACGACATGCGCCTGCGCATTCGCGAGAACAAGCGGACGGGCGGCAGCCTCTCGATCCCGGGCCACGACATGAAACTGGGGCAGGGCGGGATACGCGAGATCGAGTTCTTCACCCAGACCCGCCAGTTGATCGCCGGGGGACGCGATCCGGATCTTCGCGTGCGGGGGACAGTGCCCGGACTGGCAGCCTTGGCTGCAAAAGGCTGGGTGCCGGAAGACGTTGCTGAAAAGCTGACCGATCACTATCGCGCCCATCGCGAGGTCGAACATCGCATCCAGATGATCCATGACGCCCAGACCCATAAGGTGCCGAAATCCGCGGACGGGATCGAACGCGTCGCCTGCCTGATGGGGACCACCAGCGCGGACCTGACCGCTGACCTGACCCGCCACCTGAGCGAAGTGCATGAGCTGACCGAAGGGTTCTTTGCCCCCGGACCCGGGGCGTCTCCGACACCGGAACAAGAGGTCACGTTTGACAAGAGCATTCTGGCCCGATGGGCGACCTATCCGGCGCTGCGCTCACAACGGGGCAGGCGGATCTTTGACCGGCTCCGGCCTGAGCTTTTGTCGCGCCTCGCCAAGACGGCCAAGCCCGAGGAGGCGCTGTTGGCGCTGGACGGGTTTCTGGCCGGTCTGCCTGCTGGCGTGCAGCTGTTTTCCCTGTTCGAGGCCAACCCCCAACTGATTGATCTGCTGATCGACATTGTGGGCACGTCTCATGCGTTGGCCTCGCACCTGTCGCGCAATGCGTCTGTGTTCGATGCCGTGATCGGTGGCAGTTTCTTTGCCGACTGGCCGGGGCAAGCGGCGTTGCAGGCGGAACTTGCGCAGGCGCTGGAGGACGAGGCAGATTACGAGACCCAGCTTGATCTGGCGCGGCGCTGGTGCAAGGAGTGGCATTTCCGTGTCGGTGTGCACCACTTGCGTGGGTTGATCGACGGCGCGCAAGCCGGTCGCCAATACGCCGATCTGGCGCAGGCGGTCATCGCGGCGATCTTGCCTCATGTGGCCGACAATTTCGCCCGCAAACACGGGCCTGCACCGGGCCGCGGTGCGGCGGTTCTGGGCATGGGGTCGCTGGGGGCAGGGCGGATCAATTCACAATCCGATCTGGACATGATCGTGATCTACGATCCGCTGGATCAGGATATGTCCGATGGCCCGCGTCCACTGGCGACACGCACATACTATGCCCGTTTCACGCAGGCACTGATCACGGCGTTGTCGGCCCCGATGTCTCAGGGTCGGCTCTATGAGGTCGATATGCGCCTGCGCCCGTCGGGCAATCAAGGGCCGGTGGCGACCAGCTGGGCCAGCTTTACCCACTATCAGCAGGAAGAGGCATGGGTCTGGGAGCATCTGGCCCTGACGCGCGCCAATGTGGTTGCGGGCGATAGCGGTTTGGCCAATGACATTGAAACCTTCCGGGCCGAATTCCTGTCGCACCCGCGTGAGGCCGACAATGTGCTGCATGAAGTGGCCGAGATGCGCACCCGACTGGCCGCTGCAAAAGCACCTGCTGGCGTTTGGGACGCCAAAAACGGCCCCGGCCGGATGATGGATATCGAGTTGATGGCGGAGACCGGCGCATTGCTGGCGGGCATCGCGGAGCGGGATGTCCGCTCGGGCCTCGACGGTGCAGTCGCTGCCGGTTTTCTGGATGTCGCGCAGGCACAAACGCTCAAGGACAGTTACGATCTATGCTGGTCGGTGCAATGCGCGGCGCGGCTGCTTTCGGGCAAGGTGATCGAAGCGGATGACATTGGCGAGGGCGGAACCGCCTTCCTGTGCCGGGCCACAGGGTTCGATCAGGTCGACGCGCTGCAAGCCGCGCTGCAAGACAGTTACACATCCGCCGCCGCGATCATCGGCAGCGTAATCAAAGAGGGCGAAGATGGCGCGCAGCACTGATCCCAACGACCCCAAGGGCCTGATCCGCGAGGCGTACAACATCGAAGGTATCGCCCTGCCGGAATGCCGCAGCATTTTCCTCGACTGGGCGCTGAGCTTGCCGGACGGGTTGGATCAGAAACAGGCGCTGGCCACCTTGCACGCCGCCTATGCCGCGCAGGAGGCAGATCACCCGATGACACAGGTGCTGGCCGAGGGGTTGCAATCCGCTCAGGCCCCGAAACGACGTGGCGGCTGGCGCTCGCGCCCGCGCTAAGGGCTTTTCCTTCGCTCTGTTCGCGACTATGAGGCGATCATGACCCAAACCGCCGACCGCCCCCGTATCCGCCTGAAACCCAAAGCCAACGCGCGCGGTCTGCGCCACGGGTTCCCGTGGGTCTACGCCAATGACATCGTCACCGACCGCCGCACCCGAAAAATCCCCGCCGGGGCGCTGGCCCTGCTCGAAGATGACAAACGCGCGCCAATTGCCTTGGTGGCCGTTAACCCCGAGTCCAAAATCATGTGCCGTGTGCTGGACCGCGATCTCGGCGCCGAATTGAACGCGGATTGGTTCGAAACCCGCCTGCGCCGCGCGCTTGACATGCGCGAGCGTCTGTTCGACGCGCCATACTACCGCCTGATCCACGCCGAGGCGGACGGCTTTCCCGGTGTGATCATCGACCGCTTCGGGGACGCCTGTGTGATCCAACCGAACGCCGCCTGGGCCGAGGCACATCTGGACACGCTCACCGACGCGCTGGTCAAAGTCACCGGAGTAACGACCGTCCTCAAAAACGCCTCAGGCCGCACCCGCGGGCTTGAGGGGTTGGATGACATGAACCAAACCCTGCGCGGGTCGGCCCCGGACGCGCCGTTACCGGTGCCGATGAATGGCGCGACCTATATGGCCGACCTGACTGGCGGCCAGAAAACCGGCCTGTTCTACGATCAGCGCCCGAACCATGCCTTTGCTGCCCGGCTGGTTCATCCCGGCGCACAGGTGCTGGATGTGTTCAGCCATGTGGGCGGCTTTGGCCTCGCTATGCTGGCCGGAGGGGCCGCGCAAGCTACCTGCGTCGATGGCTCTGCCGCCGCTTTGGAGTTGGCAAGCAAAGGGGCCGAGGCAACCGGCTGCTCGGGTCGTTTCCGGACCCGCCAGGGCGATGCTTTCGACGTGCTGACCCAACTGGGCGAGGAGGGCGCGCAATTCGACGTTGTCATCTGCGACCCGCCCGCCTTTGCGCCGTCGAAACAGGCGCTGGATGCGGGGCTGCGCGCCTATGAGCGCATCGCGCGTCTGGCCGCGCCGCTGGTCAAGCCCGGTGGCTATCTGGGCCTCTGCTCCTGCTCACACGCCGCCGATCTTGGACGCTTCCGCGACGCCTCATCGCGCGGGATTGGCCGGGCCGGACGCCAAGCGCAACTGATCCACACAGGTTTCGCAGGCCCCGACCACCCGCAACTGCCGCAACTGGCCGAAAGCGGTTACCTCAAAGCCGTGTTCTACCGGCTGTGAAGGCGGTTCTGGACACCTGCGTCATCTACCCCACGGTGATGCGAGAGATGCTGTTGGGTGCTGCCAAACTCGGCCATTTCACCCCGATCTGGTCTGCACGCATACTGGAAGAATGGGCCCGCGCCGCCCGCAAACTCGGCCCCGAGGGCGAGGCCCAGGCCCGCGCCGAAATCGCCCTGGCTCAGGTGCAATGGCCGCAGGCCGAACGCGCGCCCGCACCGGGGCTTGAACAGCGCCTGTGGCTGCCTGACCCGGCAGATATCCACGTTCTGGCAACTGCCATTGACGCCTCAGCCGACCTTATCGTCACGGTCAACGCCAAGGATTTCCCCAAAAACATCCTTGCGGAAGAGGGGCTTGACCGCCGCGACCCCGACACTCTGCTTCACAGCTTCTGGCAAACCGACCCCGACGGCATGACCAATATCGCCAACCAGGTCCTGGCCGAAGCCAACCGCCTGTCCGGCGATCAATGGACCCTGCGCGCGCTGATGAAAAAAGCCCGCCTGCCGCGCCTGGGCAAAGCACTCATTCAATAGGCCGGATCCCACTTCATCTGGCTGAAAATATCTCGGAGAGCTGCCATGGGTGCGCCATTGGTTCGAGCGCCATTGGCGGCGAGGCTGGCCTCTCGCTACGCCCCCCTCAGCCACCCGCCCAACGCTGCTCAAGCGCCTCCAACGCCGCAATCCGCTCACCCGTCTTCGGATGGCTCATGAGCCAGGCAGGCACCATTCCAGCCCTCTGCTGCGTCAGGTCTTCCAGCTTGTGAAACAAGGATTTCTGCGGCCCGATCCCGATCCCGGCCTTGGTCAGCAAAGCAGCGGCGTATTCGTCAGCCTCATACTCATCCTGCCGCGACAGGCGCGAGGCCAGCAGTGAGGTCAGCGCATTGGCAATCATCGCGCCGACAAACGGAATGAACCGGTTCAGCACCAGGATCAGCGCCGTGCGCAAGGCGTTCTGTCCCGAGAAATCGATCATCCGACGCCGCGCATGACCCAAGGCCACATGCCCCAGTTCATGCGCAATCACACTGGCCATTTCCTCGGCCGAAACCTCACCGTTCCGGAACTTGCGATAAAACCCGCGCGTGATGAAAATCCGCCCATCCGGCGCGGCCAGACCGTTCACCGGATCAATCTCATAAATATAAACCGGCACCCGCGCGATATCCAAAGCGGCGGCCAGCCGATCGGTCATCCGCTTCAACGCCGGATCAGCCAGCTCGGTCGACTTCTGGTCCAACTCACGATGGGTGCGCCAGACGGAAATCCGGTACATCACAAGGCCATAAGCAATGGCGAGAAGGATCGGGGTGAAACGCAACATGGGGTAGATATGGTAGCGTGAGGCTTTGGGGGCAAACAAAAAGTTTAGATTCTGCTGTGCGCGACGAAGCGGATAAACGGTTATTTTGCTGCCTTTGCGCCAATACCCGATCTGCCAAAACAGCTTCTTACTTCGGCCACCATCGAAGCGTTCGCTCTGGCTGTGTTTGAAGGGTGCGTATATGCTGGCCAGTATGACCGTCGAACCAAGACTGGATATTATTGGCGCAGCTTTGGCCGATCCCAGCCGATCGCGAATTCTTTGCGAGTTGATGGATGGCCGCGCTTTCACCAACAAGGAGTTGGCCTGTGCGGCACGCGTCAGCCCGCAGACGGCAAGTGGTCATCTAAAGCAGCTCGAACATGCAGGCCTGACCGCTTCACTACGTAGCGGAAGACATATCTATCACCGGATCGCCAATGCAGAAGTCGCCGCAATTCTGGAAGGGCTGGCCCAGCTTTCTCCCACCGAGCATTTGTCGCGTCCCGGTCAGCTTGGCACGGACACTCTTCTGTCACGCAGTTGCTACAACCACATCGCGGGCAGGATGGGTGTTTTGATGACAGATCGCTTGATCGCGCTCAATGTGCTGAAAGTACACAATGACACTCTCTCAGCCGGTCCGCGCTATCGAAGCTTCCTCGATGATATCGGCATCCAGAGTCCAATCGGTGGTACGGGCAAGCCTCCGGCGAAGCTCTGCCTCGACTGGACGGAGAGGCGGCATCACATTTCGGGCCCGCTGGCAACTGGGATCATGAATAGATTTCTGGAAGCAGGGTGGTTGGAGCGCCGCACTGGCAGTCGAGCTTTGAACATCACCGATGAAGGGTGGAATGCGCTTAAGCGCCAGTTCGGTATAACCCAACCGGATATCGATCTCTTCAATCCAGTCTGATACTTCGGTCGTTAACGAACTGTCTTTTCTGCCGGTGACACCGATCCCGGTTATTCCGACTGCACATCAGTTGGAGGCAACAATGGCACTACCCACGTTCGACAATGATAGATTCGTATCCGAAGAGGGGCTGCGGATTATTGTTCAGGTACCCGATACACATGCACAAAGGATCGTGGATGCGGTTCTGATCGAGGACAGGCTGAAATACGGAGATTATGATTCCGTGACATACAAGACCACGTTGGGAACCCAGCAGTTCAGGTCACTGGGGAGCGGTCGCAATGCTGCTACTGAGAAGGCAGTCGAAGTGCCCTGCGTGGAAGTCTCGTTTTTCTTAGGCGGTGAGGAATCCAAATCCGTGCACGTTCTGAAGGCCATTTATGCATCTCACCCCTACGAAGAACCGGTTGTGTACGTGGGCCAGTATCTCCGGACGCTTCACATTCGCGGCGTAGACGAAGACAATCCCAACAGGTTTTGGAACAGCGATGCCGAAGACTGGGTGCCCGAAGAACACCGGTAGCGGTTGCAAAAGCCGCCGTTCTTTCAAAGCGTAAAGTCGGTCGAATAGGGCTTAAAGCGGGCAGCGCAGCTACCGCGTCAGGTCCCGCATGCCCTGTTCCAGCCCGGCCAGCGTCATGGGTACCATCCGGTTCTCGAAAATCTCGCGGACCATGCCGATGGAATGGGTGTATTCCCAGTACTTCTCGGGCACCGGGTTGATCCACAGGTTGGAACTCCACTGTTCCCGTGCGCGCTCCAGCCAGACCTGACCGGCCTCCTGGTTCCAGTGTTCGTTGGCACCGCCGGGATAGGCGATTTCGTAGGGACTCATCGAGGCGTCGCCGACGAAGATGCACTTGTAGTCGGGGCCGTAGGTGCGCAGAACCTCATGGGTTGGGGTCTGTTGATCCCAGCGGCGGCGGTTGTCGCGCCAGACGCCTTCGTACAGGCAATTGTGGAAGTAGTAGTATTCCAGATGCTTGAATTCGGTCCGCGCGGCTGAAAACAATTCCTCAACCACCTTGATATGCGGGTCCATTGAACCGCCGACGTCCAGAAACAGCAGCACCTTGACAGCATTATGGCGCTCGGGCCGGGTTTTGACGTCCAGATAGCCGTGTTCAGCCGTGGCGCGGATGGTGCCGTCCAGGTCCAGTTCTTCAACCGCGCCCTCGCGTGCCCAACGGCGCAGGCGTTTCAGGGCCACCTTGATATTGCGCGTGCCCAATTCAACCGTGTCGTCCAGGTTCCTGAATTCGCGCTTGTCCCAGACTTTCACCGCGCGCTGATGGCGGCTTTCCTTCTGGCCGATGCGCACGCCTTCCGGGTTATAGCCGTAAGCCCCGAACGGAGAGGTCCCGGCGGTGCCGATCCACTTGTTGCCGCCCTGATGGCGGCCTTGCTGTTCCTGCAAACGCTCGCGCAGCGTCTCCATCAGCTTGTCGAAACCGCCAAGCGCCTCGATCTCGGCCTTTTCCTCATCGCTCAGATGTTTCTCGGCCATCTTGGCCAGCCAGTCGGCGGGGATGTCGACGGCATCCAATACCTGATCAAAGCTGATCTCGCCCAGCCCTTCGAAACTGGCAGCAAAGGCGCGGTCGAACTTGTCGATGTTGCGCTCGTCCTTCACCATCGAGACCCGGGCGAGGTAGTAGAACGCCTCGACATCATAGGTGGCCAGACCCTTCTTCATGCCTTCCAGAAAGGTCAGATATTCGCGCAGGGATACGGGGATACCTGCTTTGCGAAGGTTTTCGAAGAAGGGCAGGAACATGGGCTACCCCACAAAACGCACAAGGATCAGCGACAGGATCAGGCCCACCAGGGCAAAGGCAATGCCATAGCCTGCCGCGTATTGCGCCATATCCGCAGCGTTGCCGTTGCGCTTTCGTGCGCTCAAAACGCCCAGGATTGCACCCAAAACAGCCATTCCCAGTACTACGAGCATTCGTTTGTCATCCGCTTGTATTGTTGTCCAAACGTCCAGCCGCGCCGCTTTCCACCAGCGACTGCACCACCAGATCCGAGCCAAACCCGTATCGCGCCCACCCCAGACTGTCCACCCTGACGGCGCGTGCCTGCTGCATCTGTCCGGCCTGCTTCAACGCCTCGGATTTCAGCAGCAGCAACGTCGCGAGGAGTGAGGCGTTTTCGGCGCGGGTCATCACATCAATGGCGCTGTCCAGCTGCGGCAGTACCTCTGGCCCGCGATCCTGTGCCAGGGCAAAGGCGGCGGTCTGGGTTGTGACATGGGCGCGGTGTACCTCGGTTCCCGGTGTGGCGTTCAGGAACTGCATGGCGATCTGATATTGCTGCAATGCCGCTGCCGGATCGCGGAACTGGACCATGCGGCCCATCAGGTAATGCGGATAGGCGCGGCGATGGTCGGTCCATCCCAGTTGCCGACCGATTTCGGCGGCCCGTTGGGCGGCCCGCATTTGCCGGGGGGATCCGGGGCCGGGGCCGAGGGATTTGTTGATGGCGTCAATCCATTCGCGGGGTGTTTCGGTCAATGGCTGCACTGCCAGCCGATCGCCGCGCGGGTTCAGACGGCTCAGCACACCCGGGATCACCGCCTCGACCTGTTCGCGGGTCATGCCCGTGCGCAACTCGGGCGCATAGGCCGCCCGCAGGATCAGCATGTCGAACCCGGTCAGAACGGTGTGGATATTGTCGTCGTTGAACACCGAATCCGGCAGGTGATACAGGTCGTTCAACGGCCCCAGCGCTTGTGCCAGTTCTTCATGCAGGCAATCGCGCATTTCCTGAGGGCTGACATCATAGGGGATGAAAATCCCCAACCGCTCGCGCTGACGCAGCTCGGTCCAGCTGCTTTTGATCTTGCGCCGGTCGCGGCGGTATTCTTCCAGGCTGGAGGAGTTGGGCACCACGAAACAGGCCGCGTTTGGCAGGATGCGGTGAATGTCGCGCTGGCTGACGGCCTCGATAGTGATGTTGGCCTGACCCTCGGTGATCTGGCGAATATCGATCCGGGCTTCGCGTTGCAGCCGCGACAGAAGACTGGTCAGATCCCGCTGCATACTGGGTGTGGGCCTGCCGGTCAGACGAACCGTCACCGGCGTCTCGAACCGTGTGAACACCGGCAGTTTTGTACCGCCTTCCAGTGCGAAATGCAGATCGACAAAATCCGAAGCGATGTTGGTGTTCGACCGCGCCGGAGGGGTAGGGCGCGCCGTTGAAAACGTCTTGGCCGGGGGCAGTGACCGTTCGACAACTTTCACGCTGTCCGGTAGCTCGATCCGTTCGACGGATGCGCAGGCGGAAAGCACCAGTGCCGCGGCAAGCGCCCCCCACCGGATCATGAGCGATTGTACCTGATAAAGGGCGTCAGCGTGCCGATCCGGTCATATAGCTTTCGTGCCGTGTGGTTGAAATCCTGCGTTAGCCAGTAGACTGACGGCGCGCCTTGTCGGTCAGCCTCGTCATATACCGCTTCGATCAGGGCGCGCCCGACCCCGGTTCCGCGTGCTTCGGGCCGGGCAAACAGGTCCTGCAGATAGCACACCTTTTCAACCTTCCAGGCGTGGCGGTGGAACAGAAAATGCGTCAGGCCCACAAGCCTGCCATCCTGTTCCGCGACAAAGCACGAGAAATCCTGCGGATCATCGCCTGACAGGCGCTCAAACGTAGTGTCGTAGACCTCATCCGGGACGGAGGTTTCATAGAACGCCAGATAGGCGTGCCACATCTCGGCCCATTGATCCCTGTCCTCAGCCGTGAGGGGGCGAATTATCGGTGCGTTGGCCAAGCGATGCGTCCTGTTACTGAGATAAGCTTAGGTCTTTCGATGCTGACATCCACCCCGTCGCAAGGCAAGCCGCGTTCACAGCCTGTTCAAAGGCAATTTAGCGCTTGCTGCGCGCCATAAAGGCCAGACGCTCGAACAGATGCACGTCCTGCTCGTTCTTCAGCAGCGCCCCGTGCAGCTTGGGCAGGGCATTGGCCCCATCGCGTTTCAGATCCTCGGCGGTCAGATCCTCGGCCAAGAGCAGCTTGAGCCAGTCCAGCACTTCCGAGGTCGAGGGCTTTTTCTTCAGCCCCTGCGTCTCGCGGATTTCGTAGAACTGCGTCAGGGCGGTGGTCAGCAGTGCATCCTTGATGCCGGGGTGATGCACCTCGACAATGCGGCGCATTGTGGCCTCGTCCGGGAAGCGGATATAGTGGAAGAAACAGCGACGCAGGAAGGCGTCGGGCAGTTCCTTTTCGTTGTTCGAGGTGATGATGACGATGGGGCGGTTCTGGGCCCGGATGGTCTCGCCGGTCTCGTAGACATGGAACTCCATCTTATCGAGTTCCTGCAGCAGGTCGTTTGGAAACTCGATATCGGCCTTGTCGATTTCGTCGATCAGCAGAACGACCTTTTCGTCCGCCTCGAACGCCTGCCACAGTTTACCCTTGCGGATATAATTCGCCACGTCATGCACGCGTTCTTCGCCCAATTGGCTGTCGCGCAACCGGCTGACGGCGTCGTATTCATACAGGCCCTGCTGCGCACGGGTGGTGGACTTCACATTCCACTCGATCATTTTCAGACCCAGCGCACCGGCCACCTGTTTGGCCAGCTCGGTTTTGCCGGTGCCGGGTTCCCCCTTGACCAACAGGGGACGTTCCAGCGTGACGGCGGCGTTCACGGCGATATTCAGGTCGTCTGTGGCAACATATTCGGCTGTGCCTTGGAAACGTGCGGTCATGGGCCCCTCGTGTGGTAGCGCGCGGATGCGGGCGATCTTGGTTCCGGGTTACAGAGGGGTGGGGTTTTTGACAACCCGGGTCGCTGCGTCGATTCAGCGGAAAATCGCAACGACTCCAAACCCTTTTACGTGATTCGCAGGTGCCCCGTTGTGCCGCCGGTTGAAACTTGCCCCAAAAAAACCTGCGTATGACCACTGAAAAACAACGTTTTGTTGTTTCAAGTCTCATATTTAGACAGCCCAGCTACCCGGCGCGCCGGTCCTACGTTTGTGTAGTGACAATCGTGTGCCCGTCGGATAAACGCTGCGCAGAAGGGGGTGCCAAATGTCAGGTGATACTACCGCTACCGACGTTTCAGGCCATACCGAGGGAGCAAATATGAAGCAGGAAGTTTTTCTGCCGGACGATTACCGCCCGGCCGAAGATGAACCTTTCATGAATGATCGGCAGCTTGAGTATTTTCGGCGCAAGCTGCTGGATTGGAAGACAGAATTACTCGCAGGCAGCCGCGACACGATCGAAGGGCTGCAAGACAATACCCGAAACATTCCCGATGTCGCCGATCGCGCAAGCGAGGAAACCGACCGTGCGCTGGAACTGCGCACCCGGGATCGTCAGCGCAAGCTGGTGGCCAAGATCGACTCGGCCCTGCGCCGGATCGACGAAGGCGAATACGGGTATTGCGAAAAGACAGGCGATCCGATTTCGCTGAAACGTCTGGATGCACGTCCGATTGCAACCATGACGCTAGAGGCGCAGGAACGCCACGAGCGGCGCGAGAAGGTTCACCGCGACGATTGATCGCTGCGGAATCCACAAGAACACAAACGCCGGGGCCTGTCGCCTCGGCGTTTTTGCGTTAAGCCAAGGGCATGAATATCGACGGGCTTAGATTCTGTGTCATCGGCGGCGGCATCGGCGGGCTGGCCGCAGCGCTGGCTTTGCGCCAACGCGGGGCGCAAGTGACAGTGCTGGAACAGGCCCCCGCCTTGACCGAGGTCGGGGCGGGCCTGCAGATCAGCGCAAACGGGATGCGCGTTCTGCACGCCCTGAACGTGGTCTCGGACATCCCCGAACTGGGGCAGCGATCTTACGGCACGGTGTTGTGCGACTATCGCAAAGGGCGTGTGATCAGCCGCGTTCCGGGCCCGACGGCGGGGGCGACCTATTACTACCACCGCGCCGATCTTCTGGATCTGCTGCATGACGCGGCCAAAAAGGCGGGCGTGGACATACGATTAAATGCGCGCGTGACCCAGGTGCACAAGCACCCCGCAGAAGCCGAGATTGTGTTGGCTAACGGGGAACGCCTCCGCGCCGAATGTGCCATAGCCGCCGATGGCGGGCGAAGCGCCATCCGGCCCGACTTGAACGGGCCCGAGATGCCCAGTTTCACCCATCAGGTCGCCTGGCGCGCGACGCTCCCGTGGAGTGGTGCCGAAGCAGAGCCGCGCGCAACCCTTACAATGGGTCCACGCCGCCATGTGGTGACTTACCCTCTGCGCGACCAGAAACTCATGAATATCGTGGCAGTAGAAGAGCGGTCTGACTGGCAGGAAGAAGGCTGGCGCAAGCAGGGCGATCCAGATGATCTGCGCGCCCGGTTCGCTGACTTCGGTGGCCCCGTGCGCGATATTTTGGCCGAGGTGAAGGAAGCGCATGTCTGGGCGCTGTTCCTGCGGCCCGTCGCCCAGACATGGCAAAACGGGCGTGTTGCCTTGCTTGGGGACGCCGCGCACCCAACCTTGCCTTTCATGGCGCAGGGGGCCTGTCTGGCACTGGAAGACGCCTGGGTATTGGCGCGGTCCTTCACGGACCAATCGGGCGTGGCCCGCGCCCTTGCGGCCTATGAGGCAACACGCATCCCTCGCGCCCAGCGTGTCGTCGCCACAGCTGCCGCAAACGCCCGCAACTTTCACCTGCAAGGCCCCATGCGGTTTGCCGCGCAGCTGGCGCTTTCAGCCCTGGGGCCGCATCTGACGCGCCGGTACGAATGGATTTACAGCCACGACGTGACCGCCTGATCTATCAGATCTCCAGATCCACCCAGACCGGAACGTGATCCGACGGCTTTTCATGCCCACGGACCTCGGCATCAATCCGGCAGTCGCGCATCAGGTCGGCGGCTTGCGGCGTCAGTAGAAAATGGTCGATCCGGATGCCGTCATTCCTGTTCCAGGCCCCCGCTTGGTAATCCCAAAACGAGTAGTGCCCGGGGCCTTGGGTGCGGGCGCGAAACGCCTCGGTAAACCCAAGATTCAGGATCTTGCGAAACGCCGCGCGGCTCTCGGGGCGAAACAGAGCATCCTCGCGCCACGCATCGGGACGTTTGGCGTCGTCGGGCTGCGGAATGATGTTGTAGTCCCCGGCCATCAGCGAGGGTTCTTCACTGGCCATCAAGTCCTTGGCGCGCGCATATAGGCGTTCCATCCAGGCAAGCTTATAGTCGTATTTGGGGCCCGGAGCCGGGTTGCCATTGGGCAGGTACAGCCCGCAAATCCGTAAGGCCTGCTTTCCAACAACGGTTGCCTCGATCCAGCGCGCCTGCTCATCTTCGTCATCTCCGGGCAATCCGCGCGAAACATCCTCAAGCGGCAGTTTCGACAGGATGGCAACCCCGTTGAAACTCTTCTGGCCATGGGTTTCGACATTGTAACCACGCTCTTCGAACAACTCGCGTGGAAAGTTCTCGTCCACCGATTTGATCTCTTGCAGCAGAACGACATCGGGCTGCGCATCATCCAGCCACCGGGGCAGGGCCTCGGCCCGCGCCTTGATGCCGTTGATATTGAACGTGGCGATTTTCATGCGCGCTCCTCCGATGCCTCAGGGCAACCTATCGCGCAGAACCGGCCCAACGGCAAGGCGGATGGCGGGTTTGCGAGGCTCTGCCTCGCGCTCCGGGATATTTATGGCCAGATGAAGAGACGGATCCCTGCTTCATCTGGCTACAAATATCCCGGGGGTGTGGGGGCTGGCCCCCACCTGCGCTACATGGAAAAAGAGGTGCCGCAGCCGCAGGAGGAGGTGGCGTTGGGGTTCTCGATCACAAACCGCGCGCCGATCAGTTCCTGGGTGAAGTCGATGACGGCATTTTCAAGAAACGGCAGGGAAACGGAATCCACGATGACCTTTTGGCCCTTGCCCTCAAGAACCAGATCGTCGTCCTGAGGTTTATCCAGTGCGATTTCGTATTGAAAACCGGAACATCCGCCGCCTTCCACCGCGACGCGCAGGGCTTGACCCTGATCCGCTGCGCCGATCTCGGCGAGGCGATCAAAGGCGCGTTCCGTGACTGTTGGGGGCAGATTCATGCCAATCTCCAAAGGTTTATTTCCTAAGCCGGGTACAATATATGAAACCTCAGGACAGGCGACAAGGACAAGACCTTTGGAAAGAGCGGGTTTTGCCTCGGACCCAGCCCGCGCGCGGGGGCGGCTGGTGCCGGAGGAGGAGAGCAGTTTCCGGTCATGCTTTCAGCGTGATCGCGACCGGATTATTCATGCCAGCGCGTTTCGGCGGCTCAAACACAAGACGCAGGTGTTTGTCGAGCATGAAGGCGACAGCTATCGCACCCGTCTGACCCATTCCATCGAAGTCGCTCAGGTGGCGCGTACCATTGCCGGGGCGTTGGGGCTGAACCCCGAACTGACCGAGGCCGTGGCTTTGGCTCATGATCTGGGACACACGCCGTTCGGGCATACAGGCGAGGACGCCCTGCACGCGCTGATGGCGCCCTATGGCGGGTTTGATCACAATGCGCAGGCCATTCGGATCGTGACCAAGCTGGAACGTCACTATGCCGAGTTTGATGGCTGCAATCTGACATGGGAATGTCTGGAAGGGATCGCCAAGCATAATGGCCCGGTGGTCGGCGAACTGCCCTGGGCACTGGCCGAGTGCAATCAGGGGTTTGACCTTGAACTGCACACCCATGCCAGCGCCGAGGCGCAGGTGGCGGCGCTTTCAGATGATATCGCGTATAACAATCATGATTTGTTCGACGGGTTGCGGGCGGGCCTGTTCACGGATGCAGACATTCAGAACCTGCCGATTGTCGGCGCGTGTTTTGCCGAGGTGGACGCCAAATACCCAGGCCTCGACCCTTACCGCCGTCGGCATGAAGCGTTGCGGCGGGTCTTTGGAGTTATGGTCTCGGATGTCATTGACACCTCGGCTGATCTGATTGCGGCCTCAGGGGCTGGGTCTGTCGAAGATATCCGGCACCTCGGGTATCCGGTCATCCAGTTCTCGGGTGATCTCTGGGCTCAGCTGAAAGAAATTCGCGCCTTCCTTTTCACGCGAATGTACCGCGCGCCTTCGGTGATGGAGGTGCGGGCCAAGGTCAGCAAAGTAGTCGAGGAGCTGTTCCCGATCTATCTGAATGACCCGAAACAGATGCCGGGTCATTGGCATGACGATATCGAAGCGGCCGGTGATGAGACGGCTTTGGCCCGGATCGTATCGGATTACATCGCGGGCATGACGGACCGGTTCGCCCTGCAGGATCATGCGCGGCTGACCGGAGGCTGATCACTCGATCCCGATATAGGCCAGTGCCCAGACCTGCTGACTGGCCTGTTCCTGCGCCAGATCGGGGTCGTCGGTGGGCGGGAAGACGATCATGGTCGGGCCATAGCCACCGATGCCCATCGGGTTGCTATCGGCGTGCGTGGCAACAATCGGTTGATGTGCTGAGATGCTGTCCCACGGGATTTCGGCCTGATAACCGTCCAACGCCATCGGCTTTGCCGTCTTCCCCTCGGCCCCGGCCATGGTCATCACATCTGACAGGCGCGGGCCGGAGAATGCGATGTCGCGCTGATTGCCTTCGGGGCCGTAGGCTATGGTGATCTCGACCTGTTCGAGCCCGTCCAGCATCACAGCATCGAAACCAGCCGCGCCGTCGTGCTGGACCTCAAGATAACCCAACAACCCGCCGTCATTCTCGCCGCGGGCGGGCAGGTTGGTCTCGGTCACGGCTCCGCCCAGTGTCAGCAGCACATGGCCCTGCGGCGCGGGTATATCGGCCCAGAGCGGCAGGGCGGTGGTCAGCATCAGGCTCAACGGCAGGGCAAGGCGCATTGTCGGATCTCCGGTTCGTGGATTTCTGCCGACACTAGCGGGCTTTGACGGTAAACCAAGCCCAAACTTTAGGCGTCCATTGACCTTGGCGTGGTGCGTGGTAAACCGCCCGGCAAGCAAAAGGACATCCGTAATGAACCTGTTTTCCGAGATCCGTGCCCTGGTACTGGACGCGCTGGCGCAGATGCAGTCCGAAGGCGCGCTGCCCGAGGGGCTGAGCTTTGACAACGTGGCGGTCGAACCTCCGCGCGACGCGGCGCATGGCGACATGGCGACCAACGCGGCGATGGTGCTGGCGAAACCGGCCAAGATGAAGCCGCGCGACATTGCTGATGTGCTGGCCGGGAAACTGGCCGAGGACGGGCGGATCACCAGCGCCGAGGTGGCCGGGCCGGGCTTTCTGAACCTGCGGCTTGCGCCGACCGTCTGGCAGGGCGTACTGGCGGCGGTGCTGGAGCAGGGCACCGACTATGGCCGCTCGACCATGGGGCAGGGGCAGAAGGTCAATGTTGAGTATGTCTCGGCCAACCCCACCGGCCCGTTGCATGTGGGCCATACGCGGGGCGCGGTGTTCGGCGATGCCTTGGCAAGCCTCTTGGCCTATTCGGGTCATGACGTGACCCGCGAGTATTACATCAACGATGGCGGCGCGCAGGTGGATGTGCTGGCACGCTCGGCCTATGAACGGTATCGCGAGGCCAATGGCCTCAGCCCCGAGATTGCCGAAGGTCTTTATCCCGGTGACTACCTGATCCCGATCGGTGAGGCGCTGAAAGAGAAATATGGCGACAGTCTGATCGACAAGCCGGAAAGCGAATGGCTGGAGGACCTGCGCGAGTTCTCGACCGACGCGATGATGGACCTGATCCGCGCCGATCTGAAGGCGCTGGGCGTTGAGATGGACGTGTTCTTCTCGGAGAAATCCCTCTATGGCACAGGCCGGATTGAGGCTGCGCTGGCGTCGCTGACCGACAAGGGCTTGATCTATGAAGGCGTGTTGGAGCCGCCCAAAGGCAAGAAGCCCGAGGATTGGGAACCGCGCGAGCAGACCCTGTTCAAATCCACCGAGCATGGTGATGACGTGGACCGCCCGGTCAAGAAATCGGACGGCAGCTGGACCTATTTCGCCCCCGATATCGCCTATCACTATGACAAGGTGAGCCGTGGTTTTGACGCGCTGATCGACGTGTTTGGTGCTGACCATGGTGGCTATGTCAAACGGATGAAGGCGGCTGTTTCGGCGCTGTCCGATGGCAAGGTGCCGCTGGATATCAAGCTGACGCAGTTGGTGAAGCTGTGGAAGAATGGCGAGCCGTTCAAGATGTCCAAGCGGGCCGGGAACTTTGTCACGCTGCGCGATGTGGTCGATCAGGTTGGCCCGGATGTGACCCGTTTCGTGATGCTGACGCGCAAGAACGACGCGCCTCTGGATTTCGATTTCGACAAGGTGCTGGAGCAAAGCCGCGAGAACCCCGTGTTCTACGTGCAATACGCCCATGCGCGGGTCATGAGCGTGCTGCGTCGCGCCGCCGAGGCCGGGATTGCCGCCGATGATGCGACGCTTACAGGTGCTGACCTCAGCAAGAACGATCACGCCTCGGAACTGACTGTGGCGAAGAAGCTGGCCGAATGGCCGCGCTTGGTGAAAATCGCGGCGCGCACCAATGAGCCGCACAGGGTTGCCTTCTATCTGTATGAACTCGCAGGGGATTTCCATGCATTGTGGAACAAAGGCAATGATGAAACCCAATTGCGCTTCATCCAGGATGGCGATGTTGCCACAAGCCAGTCGAAAATCGCCTTGGCGCGGGCTGTTTCTGTTGTGATTTCAGCGGGCTTGGGTATTCTTGGCGTCACTCCGGCGCAGGAGATGCGGTAACAAAATCGCCCGAAACGCCGGTCTGAGGTAGGCAAGAAATGACCCGCGCGCCGTGTTTTTAAGGCGCAAACGGGCAGTGAGGCGGACATGGCGAGTTACGATTACTCGGGGCAGCAAGGCCCCGAGCATATGCATTACACGAATCAACCGCATGCACAGGATGCGCACGCTGACGATGCGCCGCGTGGCTCTTTCGGGCTGGGCAAAGCGGTGAATGTGCTGGGGGCGGTGGCCTCTCTGGCGCTGGTCGCCGGTGTCGGTATCTGGAGCTACAAGTTGGTCATGCGGGATGTCAGTGGCGTCCCGGTCGTGCGCTCCGCCGAAGGGCCGATGCGTATTCAACCCGAAAATCCGGGTGGCCAGCCTGCCGACCATCAGGGGCTTGCCGTCAATGCCGTCGCTGCCGAAGGCTCGGCTGCGGCACCTGCGGATCGCCTGATCCTTGCCCCACGCCCGGTCTCGCTGACCGACGAAGACCTGCCCGCCGGAGAGTTGATGCCAACTCAGGCGCTGCATGTGATGGAAGAGCCGATTTCGAACCAGGAGGCGGCAGAACTGCGGCAGAACGCGGTTGACGCGCTGGTCGCTGAACTGGCGGGCGAGGCCGCGCGGAACCAGCAAGAGGCGGAACCCGGTGTGCAGGTTGCCGCGCTGGCGACGCCCGAAGAAGAACCCGCCATTGACCCCGCCGATCTGGCCGCATCTCTGCCTGATCCGGCGATTGCGGAACTGCCGGGAGTACGCCGCTCGCTTCGCCCCAACACGCGGCCCGCGCGCCGTGTTTCGGCCGCTGCTGCCTCGGAGGATGCGATCAATGCCGCCGTGAAGGCTGCGGCTGGTTTGGATGTTGACCCCGACACGCTGAGCAAGGGCACC
This sequence comes from Ruegeria sp. C12, assembly GCF_056537745.1. Lineage (NCBI taxonomy): Bacteria > Pseudomonadati > Pseudomonadota > Alphaproteobacteria > Rhodobacterales > Roseobacteraceae > Ruegeria > Ruegeria sp. C12. The sequence continues at coordinate 19,356 of NZ_JBQFSA010000005.1, read as the reverse complement.
CGTTTGGCGCAGCTTGGGGCGTTCGAAAGCGCTGATGTGGCCAAGGCGGAATGGTCTCGTCTGGATGGTCGATTTGGCGAATATATGAATGGTAAACAGCGTGTTATTCAGCGAACCTCAAGCGGTGGGCGCACGTTTTATCGCCTGCGCGTGCTGGGATTTGAAGACCTGAGCGACTCGCGTCAATTCTGCGCCGCGCTGGTGGCGCAAGGGGCTGACTGCATCCCGGTGGCCGTCAGGTGAGTTTCGGGGCCGTAATCACCGATGCCGAAGGTTTGCGGCTGACCGATGATGAAAGGGCCTTGTTCCGCGAGATGAACCCGTTCGGGTTCATTCTGTTTGCCCGGAATATCGAAAGCGCCGATCAGGTGCGCGCGCTCTGCGATGATTTCCGCGAATCCGTCGGGCGCAACTGTCCTATCACAATCGATCAGGAAGGCGGGCGCGTGCAGCGCCTGCGCGCGCCACTGGCGCGCGAATGGATGCCGCCACTGGATCACGCCGAACGGGCAGGGGATCAGGCGGAACGGGCCATGTATCTGCGCTATCGCCTGATTGCGCATGAATTGTTCGAGCTTGGGATCGACAGCAACTGCGCCCCAATGGTGGATACCGCACGGGCGGAAACCCATGCCTTTCTGCGCAATCGCTGTTATGGCGAGGATGCGGGCACGATTGGTCAGATCGGGCGCGCCGTGGCTCAGGCGCATCTGGATGGCGGGGTTCTGCCCGTGGTCAAGCACATGCCGGGCCATGGTCGGGCGACGCTGGACACCCATTTCGATCTGCCGCGCGTTGATCTGTCGCTGGATGAACTCACCGAAACTGATTTTGCGCCCTTCCGCGCGTTGAACGATCTGCCTATGGGGATGACGGCCCATCTGGTGTTCGAACAGATTGACCAGACCCCGGCCACGATCTCGGCCCCGATGATGCGCGTGATCCGCGAGGTTATCGGGTTTGAAGGGCTGATCATGACCGACGACATCTCGATGAAAGCGCTCAGCGGTTCTGTCGCGGACCTGTCGCGGCAGGCGCTACAGGCGGGCTGTGACGTGGTGCTGCACTGCAATGGCAGCTTTGCAGAACGGGCCGAAGTGCTGGAAGCGGCGGGCCAGATGACGCAGGCGGCGCAGACCCGCGCAGAGCGCGCCCTGACCATGCGCAAAACCCCTGCGGAACTTGACATTGAGGCCGCCGAGGCGGAACTATCTGCCCTAATGGGCGGGCAGGTATATGAACGATAACCTTTTCAGCGAAGACCCGGTCTCGGTCGCCGATCGGCTGGCCGCTGAGGCGCTGATCGTTGACGTTGACGGGTTCGAAGGCCCGCTGGATGTGCTGCTGACCTTGTCGCGCACGCAAAAGGTCGATCTGCGGAAAATCTCGGTTCTGGCGCTGGCGCAGCAATATCTGGCCTTTGTTGAAAAGGCCCGTGCGCTGCGGATCGAGCTGGCCGCCGATTATCTGGTGATGGCCGCCTGGTTGGCCTTTCTGAAATCCCGCTTGTTGCTGCCGCCCGACCCGGATGACGAAGGGCCGTCGGGCGAGGAACTGGCGGCGCATCTGGCGTTCCAGTTGGAACGTCTGCAGGCCATGCGCGACGCCGCCGCGCGTCTGATGGCGCGCGACCAGCTTGGGCGCGATTTCTTCAAGCGCGGGCAGGGCGAGGATGTGACCCGCATTCGCACCGTGACCTATTCCGCCACGCTGCTGGACCTGATGCAGGGATACGCGCGTATCCGCACCCGTGACGAATTTCGCCCCTTCGTCATGGATCGCGACGCCGTCTTCACGATGGAGCAGGCTCTGGAACGGATGCGTCCGCTGATCGGGTTTGCGGGGACGTGGACCGATATGGAGACCTATCTGCCGCAAGGCTGGGACGCCGACCCGGTGCGGCGCAGATCAGCCACGGCGGCGACCTTTGCGGCCTCGCTGGAGCTGGTGAAAGAAGGACATATGGAGATCAAGCAAAGCGACACCTTTGCCCCGATCCAATTGCGCAAGAGGACCGAAACACGTGACTGACACCCCCGAAGAGACCGGTACCCTGTTCGAAGCGCCCCCGTTGGCCGAGCAGGAACGCATGGTCGAAGCGGTGCTGTTTGCCAGCGCCGAGCCGGTCACCATTGCCGACCTCGAAGCGCGGATGCCTCATGGCAGCAACGCCGCGCAAGCGGTTGAATTGTTGCAGAAACGTTATGAGGGGCGCGGTGTTCGCGTTGTGCGCGTCGGCGACGCATGGGCGATCCGAACCGCCGCCGATCTTGGTTTTCTGATGCAGAAGGAAACGGTCGAGACCCGCAAGCTAAGCCGCGCGGCTATCGAGACGTTGGCGATTGTGGCCTATCACCAGCCCTGCACACGCGCCGAGATCGAGGAAATCCGGGGAGTCTCGGTCTCTCGCGGGACCATCGACCAGTTGCTTGAGATGGAGTGGATCAGGCTCGGCCGCCGCCGGATGACGCCGGGCCGCCCGGTGACGTTCGTGGTGACGCCGCAGTTTCTGGATCACTTCGGGCTTGAGAATGCCCGCGACCTGCCGGGGCTGAAAGAACTGCGCGCCGCAGGGTTGCTGGAAAACCGTCCGCCGCCGGGCACAATCCCGCTGGGGGACAGTCAGGACGACGCTGAGAATGAGGATCAAAGCGAGCTGTTCGAGGAAGAGTGATCGCGCCGCCCTTTTGTTGCCGCACAGGATGCCTATCTTGTGGTTTGAGAAACGGAGTTGAGCAATGAATGCCAATCGGATCATCGACATGATCGTGCGACAGGTCATGCGCCGTCTTGTCAACAAGGGCGTGGACAAAGGATTTGATATGGCTACCCGCAATGGTCAAAAGCCCGATGCAGCGCCAGGTGCACAAAAACGCCCCAACACGGCAAATCACGCAAAGAACCTGCGACAGGCCCAGCGGATGACGCGGCAGATGCGCCGGTTCATGAAATTCTGAGAATTACCCTACGGCCTTGAAATGTTTGGACAGTTTCAGGCCCTGACCCTGATAGTTCGACGCAATGCCCGCACCATATAGCTGCGTCGGCATCTCGGCCATTTTCTCATAAACCAGCCGCCCGACAACCTGCCCGTGTTCCAGCACAAACGGGGCCTCGTGGCAGCGCACCTCCAGCACTCCGCGCGACCCGGCACCGCCTGCGGCAGCGTGGCCAAATCCGGGGTCGAAGAAGCCCGCGTAATGCACGCGAAACTCTCCGACCATGGCCAGATAGGGGGCCATTTCGGCGGCATACATGGGCGGAATATGCACCGCCTCGCGGCTGACCAGAATGTAGAACGCGCCGGGGTCGAGGATGATGCGACCGTCTGTGGTGCGCACCTCTTCCCAGTATTCCTGCGGGTCATATTCGCCGATCCAGTCCAGATCGATCACCCCGGTGTGGGGCTTGGCGCGGTATCCCACCAGATCACTGTCGGGCAATTGCAGATCGACCGAGAACCCCAGCCCGTCCTGAATCACCGCAGGCCCATCGACCAAAGGCGATTCCCCGTGCAGCGTCATCAGTTCCGCGTCGGTCAAAACGGCCTGTCCCTGACGGAACCGGATCTGGTTCAGGCGCATCCCCGGACGGACAAGCACCGAGAATGATCGCGGGCAAATCTCGGCGTATAGCGGTCCGGTATAGCCTGCAGGAACCCGGTCAAACTCGGTCCCGCCATCGGTGATGGTACGTGTCAGCAGGTCAAGACGCCCGGTCGAGCTTTTGGCGTTGGCCACGGCCGTGATGCTGTCGGGCAGGGCCAGCGATTCCATCAGCGGCACCAGATAAACGCAGCCTTTTTCCAGAACGGCCCCGTCGGTGATGTCGATGCGGTGCATCTCGAACTCGGCCAGCCGGTCGGCGACTGAGCGCCCTTCACCGGCCAGAAACGACGCGCGTACCCGGTAAGCCACTGTTCCCAAACGCAGATCAAGACTGGCCGGTTGCACCTGTGCAGGGATCACATCCGGGCTCGCGGTGATCTCGCCGCGCGTGATCATCGCTTCGATCTGTTGATTTGGACATACACCTGTCATTCCGATCCCCCCTGATGCCAGAGCGGGATCTGGCCTGTCTGCCATAAACGTCGGTGTGATTTGGTCGGGCTAGCAGGACTCGAACCTGCGACCTTCCGTCCCCCAGACGGACGCGCTACCAGGCTGCGCCATAGCCCGACGTTGAGGTGTTCATAAAGAATTTCCCGGCAGGGGCAAGAGGAAAACACTGCCTTTTTGTCCTATCCCGCCGCTTGGGTTTCGACCCGATCCAGCCATTTGCGCAGGTCTTTCGCCAGCGGCGCGATACGGCCCAGAAGTTCCTCATCAAACTCGGACCGGTTCCAGGCCAGTGAGGCGATTCCCCCCATCAGTGGGGCCGCGTCCAGTTCGGGTTCCTGCGCGGGTGCGACGTCTGGCCGCGCCGCCTGCGGTTCGCCCAAATCCATATGAATCTGTTCCGACGCTGGGGCAGGGGCGGAGGTGAAGGGTACGACAGTATCATCACCGGCGTTTTCAGACGCTGCGACATCGTCCAGCTCTGGCGACAGCGACGCCACATGCGCGATGCCCTGTTCGCGCAGAATGCGCTGCACGCCTTTGATCGTTATGCCATCTTCATGCAGCAGCTTTTTGATACCGCCCAGCAGGCGCATATCATTGGGGCGGTAGTACCGCCGTCCTCCGGCCCGTTTGACAGGTTTGACCTGGGTAAACCGGCTTTCCCAAAACCGCAGAACATGGGCCTGAACACCGAGCCAGTCCGCAACCTCAGAGATTGTGCGAAACGCGTCGGGAGATTTGCTCATGTCCGTGCGGCCCTCGGGTTACTTGCGATTCCCGGCAGCGACGCGATCTTTCATCAGATGCGACGGGCGGAAGGTCAGCACGCGGCGCGGCTGAATCGGAACCTCTTCGCCGGTTTTGGGGTTGCGACCGATACGGGCGGTTTTGTCGCGAACGCTGAACGTACCAAAAGACGAGATTTTCACCTGCTCGCCGCGCACCAAAGCGTCAGACATGTGGTTCAGAACGCTTTCGACCAGCTGTGCGCTTTCGTTGCGTGAAAGGCCCACCTCACGAAAGACGGCCTCGCTCAGATCCATTCGGGTCAGTGTTTTGTCGCCCATACCTTTTTCCCCTGTTGATATCAAAGCATAGGGTCCACGCAAATTCGCTGTCAATATCAATGAATTGCAGGCGGGTGTGTAAGCTGGAATGCGCTTGTTACCAGCGCAGGACAACCGCGCCCCAGGCCAAGCCGCCGCCGATGGCTTCGGTCACCAACAGATCGCCGGGCTTGATTTGCCCGCGCTGTTTGCCCACCGACAGGGCCAGCGGGATCGAGGCGGCCGAGGTGTTTCCGTGGTCCTGCACGGTTACGACCACGTTTTCCATCGGCAGGCCCATTTTCTTGGCGGTGCCTTGAATGATGCGGATATTGGCCTGATGCGGCACGATCCAGTCGACATCCTCGTTGGACAGGCCAGCGCTCGACAGGGCGGTTTCGGCCGTTTTGGTCAGCTTTTCAACAGCGTGGCGGAAGACCTGATTGCCCTGCATGCGCAGATAGCCGGTGGATTGCGTCGATACGCCACCATCCACGTACAGCAACTCCCGATAGCGCCCGTCCGAATTCAGATCGGTTGCCAGAATGCCCCGGTCATCTGAGGTGCCGTGGCCTTCCTGATGCTCAAGCACCAATGCCCCCGCGCCATCGCCGAACAAGACGCAGGTCGAGCGGTCGGTCCAGTCCATGATTCGCGAAAACGTCTCGGCCCCGATGACCAGAACCCGTTTGGCCTGACCCGACAGAATCAGCGCGTTGGCATTGCTGAGGGCAAAGACAAACCCGGCGCAGACGGCCTGTACGTCAAAGGCAAACCCCCTGGTCATACCCAGCCGCGCCTGAACCATCGTCGCGGCGGAAGGGAAGGTCAGGTCAGCAGTTGAGGTGGCCAGGACGATGGCGTCGATATCGTCCGCCTCAAGCCCGGCATCCGCAAGGGCCGCCTGGGCGGCGTTGGTGGCCAGATCCGAAGTGGTCTCGCCCTCGGCTGCAAAATGGCGACGTTCGATCCCGGACCGGGTCCGGATCCATTCATCGGTGGTGTCGAGTGTCTTTTCGAACTCGGAATTCGGAACAACGCGTTCTGGCAAATAATGCCCGACACCTACAACAACTGAGCGGCCTGCCATGCTGGGGTACTGCCTTTTTTGTTATTTTTCCGTCTGCGGCGCAGATTGCGCGGCATCTTGTGCAAGCTGGGCCGTCGATGCAACCCGTGCCGCCAATTTTTCGGCAAAACCCGACTCGGCCAAGGTGAAGGCCAGTTTGACCGCCGCCGACACTCCGGTCGGGTCAGCGCCGCCATGGGATTTGACAACCGTGCCGTTCAGCCCAAGGAACACGCCGCCATTTACACGTCGCGGGTCGATCCGCTTTTTCAGACGGTTCAGCGAGGTGATGGCAAGGATCGAGGCCAGCCGGGACAGTGGCGTGTATTTGAACGCCTGCCGCAGCAGGTCGCCAATCAGGCTGGCGGTGCCTTCCCCGGTCTTGATCGCGACGTTGCCGGTAAACCCATCGGTTACAATGACATCTGCCTTGTCGCCCGGAATGTCGCTGCCTTCGACAAAACCCACGAAATCGAAATTCGCAGGCTCGGCGAAATCGGCGATCATGGCATGCGCCTCTTTCAACTCGGCGCGGCCCTTGTGTTCTTCGGTGCCCACATTCAGCAGCCCGATCCGGGGACGGTGCAGGGCCATGCCGTTACGGGCATAAGATGCGCCCATCAGGGCGTATTGCAGCAGATCCTTGGCGTCGGCGCGCACATCCGCACCGACATCCAGCATCACGTTGAACCCCTGCGGGTTGCGCGAAGGCCACAGAATCGCAATCGCCGGGCGGTTCACACCGGGCAGTTTGCGCAGGCGCATCATCGACAAAGCCATCAGCGCGCCGGTATTGCCGCAGGACACCGCGCCATGCGCCTCGCCCTGACGGACGGCCTCAAGCGTGGACCACATCGAGGTCTGCTTGCCGCTGCGCACAACCTGGCTGGGCTTGTCTTCCATCGTGACCACGTCGGGGCAATCACGAAAAGCGACGCGCCCATCAAGGACGCGCCGTTTTGCCACGAGCTTGCGCAGCATGTCTTCCGGACCGTGCAGAAGAAACCCGATATTGGGGTTCTTTTTGGCCGATTCCGCGAGGCCTGCAACAACAACTGCGGGACCTTCGTCCCCCCCCATAGCGTCAACCGAGATGGTGATCCGTTCGGCGTGCGTGGGTTGTTCAGTCATGCCTTGGCCTGCGCTCAATCAGGCTTAGGCTGCGTCTTCGTCCAGGTCGATTTCGTCGGCCTGCGCGACGACTTCGCGATCGTCATAGTGGCCGCAGGATGCGCAAACGTGGTGCGGGCGCTTCAGCTCGCCACAGTTCGGGCATTCGTTCGGGTTTGCAGCAACCAGAGCGTCGTGTGCGCGGCGGTTGTTGCGACGCGACTTGGAAACTTTGTTCTGTTGGACGGCCATGGTCTCAACCTTTGTCTACTGAGGGTCAGCAGATTCGCCGCCGACCGTGGTTTCATATTTCGTTTATCGTGGTTTGACGCGCGTTTAGGGGACCAGCCCCGAAATGTCCAACCCAAAATCCGATGAGCGCGCGAAAATACTGCGATTCTCGTCATGTTCAAGTGATTTTTCTGACCGCCTGCTATGACAGGAAATCAGACCTCTGTCACTCGTCTTTTTTCAGGGCATCGCGCAATTCCGCCAGCCCTGCGAAGGGTTTGACATCCTCATCCGTCATCGCCTGTTTGCCCGGTTCGGTATAGTCGGCCTGACCCAGTTCGGCCCCGTCCTTGCGTGGGTATTGGGGCAGGGCCAGCGAAAGCGCCTCGACCATCACGGCTGCGGGGTCGATCTCAGCGCCCAATGGCTCGGTCTCGTCATCTTCGGGGATTTCGAACTCGGGCTCGTCAGGGTCGGTCCAGTCGGCCACAAATAGGCGCGAAACTGGGATGTCGATCCGGGTGGTCACGGGTTCAAGCGTCACCACACAGGGCTGAATCACAGTCGCCCCCAGCTTGCCGGACAGCGCCCAGTCGCGTTTTCCTGCTGCGCGCAGATCTCCGACAAAGCTGAGCTTGCGCAGGCCGAGCAGGCCCAGATCCCGGCCAATAGCCTCCAACACGTCCTTTCCCGGGCGCAATTCGAACCGGGTGGGGGCGTTTTGTGGCAGGTCGGCCACCCGCAATGCAGTAACGTCGCTCATTCGTGAGCCTTTCTATGTGTTGAACCGTGGCAGCGGTTTCTGTAATCGGATAGAAGCCGCAAGAGGCCAAGGCAAGAGGGTGCGTATGTTGATGATTGGAAACAGGTCGAAATCGGCGATGCGTTCGCTTGCGTTGGTGGCCTGTCTGGCTGTGATCACCGCCTGCACTCCGATCTTCAGGAATCACGGCTATGTGCCTCCGGCCGAGGATCTGGCCGAGATCAAGGTGGGCACGGATACACGCGAAAGTGTGGCCGAGGCAGTTGGCGCGCCCGGTGCCTCGGGCGTGGTGCGCGATTCCGGCTATTACTATGTCCGGTCCCGAATCCGCCATTATGGCCCCAAACGGCCCGAGGTCGTTTCCCGCGAGGTGGTTGCCATCAGCTTCGATCAGCGCGGCGTGGTCAGCAACGTCGAACGCTTTGGCCTGGAGGACGGGGTCGTTATCCCGCTGGAACGCCGCGTAACCGAATCCAGTGTCGAGAACACAGGCTTCCTGCGTCAGCTGCTGGGCAATATCGGCAACTTCAACCCGGCCAACATTCCGGGCGCGTCGAACTAAGTCACGGGATCGTCTTGTGAGGTTCACAGGACGGTCACATGTCTTATGATATCGGGGCGGTAACTTGGATCTCCGGTCCGCAACCTCGGAGGATGCGACCATGGCAACAGCCGTTTTGTTGAACAAAGGGCGCTATCGGGCCCGGTTGGCGCAGTCTGAACGGGACGTGGCGGCGGCGCAGGCGCTACGGACGCTGGCCTTTGCGACGGATCAAACTGACGCGGACGCGTTTGATGCGGTATGTTCCCATGTGCTGGTCGAGGATATGCAGGCCGGTGGGCAGCTTGTGTGCTGTTTCCGGATGTTGACCATGGGGAGCGGGTCCGAGCTCGCGCACAGCTATTCGGCGCAGTTTTATGACCTGTCCAGTCTGGAAGGGTTCGGCGGGCGTATGGTCGAGATGGGTCGTTTCTGCATTCACCCCGATTGGACCGACCCGGACATCCTACGCGTGGCCTGGGGGGCGATGACCGCGTTTGTCGACCAAAACCGGATCGAGATGCTGTTTGGCTGCTCGTCTTTTGCAGGAACCGAGACCGAGCAATATCTGGATTCCTTTGCCATGCTCAAACACCGCCATCTGGCCCCGAAACGGTGGCTGCCGCGCGTCAAGGCGCCGGATGTTTTCCGTTTCGCCGCGCGCCTACGGCGCAGGCCGGATGCGAAACAGGCGATGCTACGGATGCCGCCTTTGCTGCGGACATACCTGCTGATGGGCGGCTGGGTCAGCGATCATGCGGTGGTGGACCGGCATATGAACACTCTGCACGTGTTCACAGGGCTTGAGATTGGGGCGATTCCCCCGGCACGGAAACGTTTGCTGCGGGCGGTGGCCGGGTGAATCCGTATTTTTGACGAGAAGAAGCAGGGGCGTTGACGCGCCAGCCCAGCCGGTTTAGCTGGCGGGCATGGCGAGAATTCCTTTGTTGCAGATGTCCGGCATTTCCCTGACCTTCGGGGGCGATCCGGTATTTTCCGAGCTTGATCTGGTGGTTCAGCCGGGCGACCGCGTGGCGCTTGTCGGGCGGAACGGGTCGGGTAAATCCACGCTGATGAAAGTGATGGCGGGTTTGGTCGAGGCCGATCAGGGCGAGATCGTCGTGCCGCCGGGCAAGTCGGTCGGGTATATGGAGCAGGACCCGACAATGGAGGGGTTTGCCACGCTGGGCGACTATGCCGCCAGCGGGTTGGAACCCGGAGAGCTGTACAAGGTCGAGCGTGCGGGGGAGGGGCTGAAATTCGACCCCACGCGCCCTGTTGAGACGGCCTCGGGCGGCGAGCGGCGGCGGGCGGCCTTGGCCAAGCTGATGGCCGAAGCGCCGGACCTGATGCTACTGGACGAGCCGACCAACCATCTGGATATCGAAGCCATCGCGTGGCTTGAGCGCGAGTTGGGGGCGACGCGGGCCGCTTTTGTGCTGATCTCGCATGACCGCGCCTTTTTGCGGGCGTTGACACGGGCGACGCTGTGGATTGATCGCGGTGCGGTGCGGCGGCAAGAGCAGGGGTTTGATGCGTTTGAGGCCTGGCGCGACAAGGTTTGGGAAGAGGAAGATCAGCAACGCCACAAGCTGAACCGCCTGATCAAGTCCGAGGCGAAATGGGCCGTTGAGGGCATCAGCGCCCGCCGCAAGCGCAATCAGGGCCGGGTGCGGGCGTTGCAGGCGCTGCGGGCCGAGAAGGCGGCGCAGATCAAGCGTCAGGGCTCGGCCGCGATGACGCTGGAGGCCGGGCCGAAATCGGGCCGCAAGGTGATCGAAGCCAAAGGGCTGGCCAAGGGGTACGGCGACACGCAGATCGTGCGGAATTTCGACCTGCTGGTGCAGCGTGGGGATCGCGTGGCCTTTGTCGGACCCAACGGGGTGGGCAAGACCACGTTGTTGAAAATGCTGTTGGGGCAAGTAGAGCCGGATGCCGGCGCGGTCGCTTTGGGCACCAATCTGGAGATTGCGGTGTTCGACCAGACCCGCGCTCAGCTGGACCCGGAGATGACCCTGTGGGACAGCATGACCGGCGACCCCGAGATGCGGGTGTCGGGCAAGGCCGATCAGGTCATGGTCGGCGGGCAGCCCAAGCATGTGGTGGGTTATCTCAAGGAATTTCTGTTCGACGACGCGCAGGCGCGGGCCGCCGTCAAATCCCTGTCGGGTGGCGAAAAGGCGCGGTTGCTGCTGGCCAAACTGATGGCGAAATCGTCAAACCTGCTGGTGCTGGATGAACCGACCAACGATCTGGATGTGGAAACGCTGGACCTGTTGCAGGAATTGCTGGACGACTATGACGGCACCGTCCTGCTGGTCAGCCACGACCGGGATTTTCTGGATCGGGTGGCCACAACCACCATCGCGATGGAAGGCAATGGGCGCGCCACGGTCTATGCCGGGGGCTGGTCGGACTATATCGCTCAGCGCGGAGAGGTTTTTGGGAAAAGGGAAGAAAAACCAAAGCCCTCCAAGCCGAAGGTCAAGCAGGAGGCGAAGCCGAAATCGGGCCTGTCCTTCTCGGAAAAACACCGGTTGGAGAAACTGCCCGCCGAGATCGCGCGCCTTGAGGCCGAGATCGCCAAGCTGGAAGAGTTGATGTCTGACCTCGACCTGTTCACCCGTGAGCCGGTCAAGTTCCAGAAGGCGTCTGAGGCGCTGGTTGAACGGCAGGAAAAGCTGTCGGCGGCTGAGGAAGAGTGGCTGATTCTGGAAGAGAAGGCCGAGGCCGGGTAAACGCCGACTCTTCAACGCTCAAAAGGCCACATTGAAAAAGTTTCACAAAACCGGAGCCTGGCGACTGCTCCGGTTTTGCCGTGGATGGGATCAACCTATCCGTGTCATTTCGTTCAGCGTAAACTCGGCCACGGCCCCTTCGGTGGCTTTCATATAAGCTGCGAGATGAGGCGCGTTCATATGCGTTTGCCACAGGTCACGGCTTTCCCAATTCTCATAAAACGCAAAAACACCGGGATTGCCTGTGTCCACATGCAGGTCGTATTGAATGCATCCGTCTTCGCCACGGGTGATTGGGATCAGCTTTTCAAGCTCGGCGCGGACAAGTTCCTCTTTGCCCGGATGGGCCGTGATTTGAGCGAGAATGGTCAGGGCCATGATGTCTCCTTACAGGGTTCAGTTGCGATGACCCGGGATATGTGACACGTATACAAAACACGCAAGTACGCACTATTTATGCAGGTAAGTACCTTTTGTATATTGTCAAAGGCAGGAGGCGGCGGTGGATCGGTTTGAAAGATATGACTGCAGCGCAGGCTGCCCGGTTGAGGCCGGGTTGGAGCAGATATCGGGAAAATGGAAAGGGCTGGTAATCTATCATCTTCTTGGCGGCACCATGCGCTTTAACGCCTTGTCCCGTGCGCTGGGTACGGTGACCCAGCGCAGCCTGACCAAGCAATTGCGCGAGCTTGAGGCAGATGGAATCGTGCATCGAAAGGTATTTGCCGAGGTGCCGCCCCGAGTGGAGTACAGCCTGACTGAAAAGGGGCAAGCGCTGCGCCCTGTGATCGCGGCTTTGGCGGTTTGGGGTCAGAACAGGGTTATCGGAGGGGGGGAATAGGCCGGGCGGGGTTGCCGACCACGGTTTCTCTGGCTGCCACGTCTTTGGTGACGACGCTGCCCGCGCCGATGGTTGCGTTGTCGCCAATGGTAATGCCGGGCATCAGAATGGCACCGCCGCCGAACCAGACATTCCGGCCAATGGTCACGGGTAAGCCGATTTCCAGACCCTGGGCGCGCTCGGTTGGGTCTTTGGCGTGCTGGGCGCAATAGATCTGAACATGGGGGCCGAACATCGTGTCGTCACCGATCCGAACCGGCGCGGTGTCCAGAATCACGCATCCGGCGTTGAAATAGACCCGGTGTCCAAGGTGGATGTTCATCCCGTAAGCGCAGTGAAACGGTGCTTCGAGATAACACTCGGACCCAAGGTCCGCGAACAGCGTTTGCAATTCAGGAGCCAGCGCGCCGCGATCGTCTGGCGGGCAAGTGTTGTGCGCGTGAACTGCGCGGCGGGCTTGCGCCCGCAACGCGTCCAACTCGGGGTCCAGGCAGCAATACCACTGCCCGGCCTGCATCTTTTCACGCTCGGTCATTCGACAGACCTAGCGCATACGCAGCGCTCCGTCGATGCGGATGACTTCGCCGTTCAGATAGCCCATCTCGACAATGAAACCGGCAAGGCGGGCGTATTCATTGGGATCCCCCAGGCGAGCGGGGTTCGGAACGTCAGCAGCCAGTTGCTGCTGCACCTCTTCGGGCAGGCCTGCCAGCATCGGCGTCATGAAAATGCCCGGAGCGATGGCCATCACGCGGATACCGGTCGAGGCCAGATCGCGCGCCATGGGTAAGGTCATACCCACCACGCCGCCTTTTGACGCCGCATAGGCCGCCTGGCCCTTTTGGCCGTCGAATGCGGCAATTGAAGCGGTGTTGATGATCACGCCGCGCGCGCCATCCGGCTCTGGTTCGTTTTTGGCCATCTCAACGGCTGCCAGTCGCGACACGTTGAAGGTGCCGACCAGATTGATGTCGATGGTGCGCTGAAAGGCGTCCAGCGGGTGCGGGCCATCGCGGCCCACGGTTTTGATCCCGTAGGCGATCCCGGCACAGTTCACCGTGGCGGTGATCCGACCCATTTTGCTTGCTGCGGTGGCAACAGCAGCCGCGACCGAGCCTTCGTCGGTGACATCGGTTTGTGCAAAATGGCCGCCGATTTCATTGGCCACCTGCGCGCCGCGGTCTTCATCCCGGTCCAGAATCGTGACTTGCGCACCGTGTTGCGCGAAATGGCGGGCAGTGGCCTCGCCAAGACCCGACGCGCCTCCGGTGACGAATGCGGCTGTGTTCGACAGGTTCATCGGATGCCTCCCAGATTTATGAACGTATGTTCAATAAGCGGCTTGGGTCGGGTGTGTCCAGATGTTTGGCCAAAGACCAAGCGTCATTTGCATCCGACGTGGGTGACGCGAGGTTAACAAATCTTCAGCCAGCGTTCATCCGGACCTCACGAGACGTCTCCATCTCGTGATCGAATAGCCTGACATGGTCAGGTGTTTCTATGTCAGGAGGTACCGACATGTTAACGAGTACGAAGCACAAATTGGGTGCGTTTGCGATTGCACCATTTGTTGGAGTTTTGATGGCCAGCAGCGCCGCGGCCGCGCCCGAGGTTTGCGATTGGCGAACCGCGCGGACGGCGGCGAATAGCGGCGATTATGCTGCGCTGTGTGACTGCACGCAGGTCACGCCGAGCTTTCTGAAGCAGCTACAGCGGCGCGCGGATTTCGAGACCACGTTGCAGAACACCGGCGCGATGTGCCCCGGTTTGGCGGCATTGCTGACGGATCTGCCGACGGCGTCGATTTCGGACGCAGGCAGCACACGGGGCGAAGACCGCAGTTCGGATCGGGTCGCTCAGGGCCCGACGGGTGGTGGAAACGATGGCGGCAATACCGGCGGCGGAGGTCAGGGCCCGGGTAATGGTGGCGGCAACGGTGGAAACGACGGCCCTGGCGACGGTGGTGGTGACGGTCCCGGCGACGGTGGCGGCGATAACCCCGGCAATGGTGGAGGTGACAACCCCGGCAATGGCGGCGGTGACAACCCTGGAAACGGTGGCGGTGAAGGCCCCGGCAAAGGCGGTGGCAAAGGTGGCGGCAAGGGCGGCGACGGTAAAGGTGGCGGCAAGGGCGGCGACGGCCCCGGAAACGGAAATGGGAATGCAGGCAACCCCGGTAACGGCGGCGGTAACAACAACGGTTCCGGACCAGGTACCGGCAATAACGGTAACAATAATGGCCAGGGCAACGGTTCCGGACACGGCAAAGGCGGCGACGGCAAAGGTGGCGGCAAAGGCAAAAAGTGACCCGGCACGCTTGAATAGTAATCGGCCACTTTCGGGTGGCCGAGTTTTTGTTGGCGCCAGATCATCCCTAACGCCCGGTCATCGTCAATTCACAAAAAAGACCAGTCGATCAAAGATCCAACGGTATGCTGAACGGTTTAATCCCCGTGGCAACTGGCATCTTCTTGACAACCGAAGGGGGGAGTTTTGTCCTGGGGATACGTTCGGTCGGCTTGCCGTCTCGGAAGAAACTGTCAAACCGCCAACTGGCCTGCAGGGTCTTTGGTAGCTTGCTCAGCATCCGCGTGGTCTCTTTGGACGCGCCGCTACCCCACCACGGTTTCATCGCGCCCTTGCATTTTGCGTGAAACCGGACCCGCACGCGGTAGCCAGTGACTTTTTCTTCCTTTTTCACATCCTCAAGCAATCTGATCAGCTTGGATTCGAACTTGCTGTAGTAAGTTGAATTCGAACTTGCCGACATCGGCGTCAGGTTCACGTTGGTTCCCGGGCCGCCCAGTTGTTCGCTGAGGATATGACCTTTGACATAGGTCTGGGCCTGCAGCTCGGAATAGTCAGCCAACATATGAATTTCGCTAAGCGCCAATAGTTCTAGGATTTTTTCGACCGATTTGGCTTTGGCCAGCTTCTGCAGTGTCGTCTTGTTCGCAAGCGCCTTTTGAACCGCCGATAGGTCAATCAAATCCTTGACGTCCCAGCGAGAGTTAAAGCGTTCGACGATGTTGCAGTGACCCGAAGCGGGCGGGCTGCCTTTCAGCTTCAAACTGTCTGTCGTCAAAACACAGGTGACTTCATCCGCTCCGGTCGAGAATTTCTCGCCTTCGAAGACAACATCGCTTCTTTTGGTGGATTTGAAAATATTCTGAACAACCATGACACAACAATCTGCGAAACCAAAACCCCGAACAGGTTAGCACAGAATGCATCACGGCAAAGAAGCCGAGTTCACAGAAGGCCCCTGAGCACGCCCTTACGCGCTCAGGGTCAATCGGTTTAGCCCAGTTGCACCAGCGCGTGCCGTTTCTTGCCCGCGCTTAGTTTGATGGGTGAGGACAAGGCACCCGCATCGATCATCAGCCCCGCATCTGTCAGCGGCGCGTCGTCCAATTTGGCCCCGTTTTCGGCAATCAGGCGCTTGGCCTCTTTGCCGGATTTGGCCAGACCGGATTTCACGATCAATTGCACGATCGACATGCCGTCGCCCAGCTCAGCGGCGCTGAGGGTCAGGGTCGGCAGGTCGTCGCCCACGCCGCCTTTTTCGAACACCTCGCGCGCAGTAGCTTCGGCGGTTGCCGCGGCCTGTGCACCGTGGGCAAGCGTGGTCACTTCGTTGGCGAGGCGGATTTTGGCCTCATTGATCTCGGACCCTTGCAGCGCGCCCAGCCGATCACACTCATCCACCGGCATTTCGGTGTAGAGCTTCAGGAACCGCCCCACGTCCGCATCGGTAGTGTTGCGCCAGAACTGCCAGAACTCATAGGGCGAGCGCATGTCGGCGTTCAGCCAGACTGCACCGTCCTGGGATTTGCCCATTTTCTTGCCGTCGCTGGTGGTCAGCAGGGGCGAGGTCAGGCCGTAAATCTCGTGATCCAGCACCCGGCGGGTCAGGTCGATGCCGTTGACGATGTTGCCCCACTGGTCCGAGCCACCCATTTGCAGAACGCAGCCGTAACGGCGGTTCAGTTCAAGGAAGTCATAGGCCTGCAGGATCATGTAGTTGAATTCGAGGAAGCTGAGCGACTGCTCGCGATCCAGCCGCGATTTCACCGATTCAAAGCTCAGCATCCGATTGACCGAGAAATGCCGCCCGATATCGCGCAGGAAATCAAGGTAGTTCAGGCCATCCAGCCACTCGGCATTGTTCAGCATCAGTGCCTTGTTCTCGGCGTCGCTGTCATAGTCGATATAGGCGGAGAATACCTTTTTGATGCCCGCGATGTTCTCATTGATCTGCTCGGGCCCCAGCAGGGGGCGTTCGTCCGCACGAAACGACGGGTCGCCCACCTTGGTGGTGCCGCCGCCCATCAGAGTGATCGGCTGGTGTCCGGTCTTCTGGAACCAGCGCAGCATCATGATCTGGATCAGGCTGCCCACATGCAACGACTTGGCCGTTGCATCAAAGCCGATATAAGCCGGTTTGCACCCACTGATCAGCGCCTCATCAAGGCCCTGATAATCGGTGCAATCGGCCAGAAAGCCGCGCTCGATCATCGTGGCGATGAAATCCGATTTGGGGTGGTAGTTCATAGCGCTCAGCAAGCCTTGTACTTTGGCCCTCTCAGCAAGGGCGGGTGTAAGTTATGGGTCAGTGAATGTCAAACCTTACCCGATTGTCCGCACGAAATTTGGAGTGCCGTGGGACATGGTTTTCTAATTCCCTATGTCTGCAGGAATGTCCAGTCTCTATGGCTAGAACTCATAGTCAAAGGATGATGGTCGCGGCGATACGGATTGCCGACAAGATTAGTTCTCGACACCAAGGTGTTTTCGGTAGATTGGGCCGTTGTGGTCGATGGGGTTTCTACTTCTTCCTCGATGGGCAAGATGCTCGCATTGATTTTTGCATTGAATGGTGACAGCTAAGAGTCTACTGCTACGGTTTACCGCGCTTTGGTCATTTGCATGCGAAGCTCAAAGACCGGACACTGGCCGTATTACGCTTGAACCTGTAGAGAGAGGGAAAAGCGGGCATAAGCGCCAAATTCGCAAACGAGCACTATTCCTTGAACAGTAGAGAACTTCACTTCACCTATCCGTTTTCGTAGTAGACGCGTCGCCCGCTATCGGTTCAACGGCTACTGCACTCTCCAAGGTTTGCAAGATAATGCGCCATTGATCAGTCTCGAGAATTGCCTCACCGTGCTCCTCAAGTTCTGATCTTATAGCCAATTGACTCGACAATAGTTGAGGAAGGTCGATGTCGTCTAAGGATGCTGAAGTTGTGCCCATCCACTCGTTTAACACGAGAAGGGTTGCAACAGCGTCTGGGCCTAAGTGACTGACCAAACTATCCGCACCGCAAGTAGTGTCGTAGCTTGTTCTAACGAACGTCCAATACCCAAGTGGTGTTAGGACAATGTCTGCTGAAGGATGCATACATGGGTCTCGCCCTACCAACAACTCCTCGATTTCGCTCTCTACCAATTCAAGAGACCCTTTTGGAAGGGGAGGTTCTATTCGAATGCTATGTTCGACAAACAGAACATTAAGAAACCACAGAGTTGCACAAACTACATATCCGGTTGGTAGGACTGCCTGGAAAAAACCGATTGGACGCGTGTCCCAAAGAAACCAGAATTCAATAGCAACGAGTAACATTAGCGGTATGAGAAGTATCGTGAAAGCAAAAATCGAACTTGTCGCGAGAATAACAACGCTGACATTCGCGGCAATCGTAGCAATGATACCTGTAGCCCAAAATAGCGTGCTACCTGTTTTTATTTTCTTGCTTGCCAACAACAGTCTGATGCTCAGAAACGCCCCGAGCGCGGCGGCATATAGTCTCGTCAACTCTCTCTGTTCGATATCAACGTTTGGAAGCAGCTTCGTCTTAAACCCAGCCGGTGGTTCAAAGAAAAGCGCATTAGCTAAAAGCAAAACGAACGAAGCTAGTAACGCAATCTCAAGACCAGAAAATGCTGATTGGACGTAGTTCTTGAGCCGATCCATCGCTTCGGTGGAAAATTTTTTCAAAAGTTCGCCTCTGTGTTTCGTAGCTCAGCTATTTTCAAAGTGGCACCTGAATACTACTACATTTTCAAAATCGATTCGGGAGATCGGTCGATGGTTGGTTCCGGTCCCACAAAACCATGATCTTTGACGCACTGGCCTTCGGAAGTGATGAGCCCCAATCGGCCGTTGCCCCGGTACACCGCATTTGCAATGGCAGCATGATGTTCCTGCCCGAATCTGGCATCCGCAGTGCATGAACACGGCGTAGTGCGACTTTCTCAAAGGCCACAACCGTCAGGATAGCGAAAGAGTGGTTTCATCGGGTCACTGCGATATCTCTTTCTGAACTCTCGGAGCACCATCTCGAGCGTCGCCTCGAAAACGTCTTGGTCAAACATCATTGTTTTCTTTGTCTCGTGGAGATAGCGCCAATCCACGAATGCATCTTTGTGCTGTGAAAGAATGTCGCGAATACTGCATTCGCACAAAAAGACACTGGGGTGACGCGGGCTTACCGTTCGCTTGAACTCGTCATCTAGACGCCGCTGACTTTCCGGTAGCAGGCCGTCAAACAACTTCGCCAGGTCATGCGACTTGATAACTTTTGGATCGTCGTGGTCGAAGACAAACCACGCTTTGAGTGCTAATTCCATCGACAGTGCCAACAACATAGGCTCTACACCGACATGTTCGCGGTCATCCCAGTCTTCATTTTCTTCAAACCGCTGGTCCGGAAAGCTCTTGTTCTTTCGCAAAATCGCTCTTGCGGCATCACCTATCCGAATTGCTGTTGATAATCGAGCGCTCATAATCGTTCCCAGTTTGTCTGTTCTCAAATTGGATGCCGAGAGGAGTGAATACAAGAAGGTTGCTTCATGGTTAGGGGTGAGATGCTGTAACGGGGCCTGCGTCACGCACCGCCGTTGCCACTTGTCAGATCAGCATCGCGCTGTCGCCATTCCCGTATTGAACCCATA
>NZ_JBQFSA010000004.1:0-346310 GCF_056537745.1 Ruegeria sp. C12 | reverse complement strand
CGAAACCTCGTCTGCACATGCCCCCCAATGGACGCATACAAAGACGCAGCTGAATAACAACAAAACCCCCCGCCACAAAAAGGCGGGGGGTTTTCTTTAGGGTTCGAACCCTTTTGGAACGCCGAAAGGCGGCGTGTCCACGCTCGTCCCGGTCAGTGCATTCAGAAATGCGACGAGGGCGTCGATTTCTGCATCGGTTAGCGCGACCGAGGAGATATCGATTGTGTTGCGCACACGTTGCATTTCGAAACGATCCTGCCAGACAACGAAGTCTGCCTTCTGTAGCCAGGGAACCTGAGGCAAAGCCGCCATGGCGGGTGTCCAGTTCGCCAAGCTGGTCTTTGGGTCCAAATGGTGGCGGATCATGCTTTCAAGGTCCGGGAAGGCGCCGTTATGGCCGTAAGGCGCGGTCAGGGCGACGTTTCGCAGCATTGGGGTGCGGAAGCGATAGGCGTCCTCGATCCGGTTGCTTTCGCCCATACGGCCCACGTCGCGGGCGTAAGGGTCCCATTGGCGGGTGCGGCCGGGGCCAAACGGGGGCAAACCCAAAGCGTGGAATTGCTGATCGGTCATCAGCGGTCCGGAATGGCAGGTCGAACAGTTTGCCTTGCCGTAAAACAACGTCATGCCGTCTTTCTGAACTTTGGTAAGGGCATTGGGGTCGCCAGCCAGATATTGGTCGAACGGGCTGTCGGTGCTGCGCCATTCGATGGCCATGAAAGCAGCCAGAGCGTTGGCAATCTGGGTGATCGTGATGTCTTGGGTGCTTTGGACCTCGTCGAATGCCTTTATCATCGCGGGACCGTATCGCGGATCGGTACGGACGCGTTTGGCCAGAATGGGCCAGCCCAGATCGATCCGGTCAGCGACGGCCCCGGTCACCTGATTTTCGCCGACATTCCCCGCCATTTCGAATTGCGATGTCAGGGGGAACAGCGCCTGTGCGGCGAGCAGAGAGTTCAGCCCCTCGGGCAGCCATTCCTGCGCGGGTGAGTTGAAGCCGTTGCCGTAGACATCAGAAATGCTCAGCCGACCATCGTGGAAGACAGTATCAAGCTCGCGCGCGCCAAGGTTCCACAGCCCCGGCGAATTGCGTGGGATGCGTTTGCGGATCTTGTCTGCTCCGATGCCGGGTGTGCGGTCCGGCCCCAGACCCTGACCACCCTCGCCAATACCCAGCGACAACCCGTCTGATGTGCCGAAATCCGGGTGGTGGCAGTGGGCGCAGGATATGTTCCGGTTGCCCGACAGGATCGGATCATAAAACAATTGATGACCGATGGCGGCCTGTTCCATATCAAAGGGGATGAAGTCATCATCGGTCAGCGGGCGCGGTAAATCCTGTGCCGCAGCAGTCCCGGCCAAAAGGAACACAACCCCATGCGCCAGCTTGTATTTGCCCTTTGCCTGCTTGCGAACCCTGCGATAGCCGAATTGGAACAGGCGCGCGATCTGATGGAGGCGGGGGAGTTTGAGGCCGCGCGCGAGGAACTGTTGCCCGCCGCCCGGTCGGGCAATGCCGAGGCCGAGGAACTGATCGGTGTGATGTACGGGCTGGGTCTTGGGGTCGAGCAGGACTATGAACGCGCGTTTGAATGGTATCTTCGCGCGTCGATGAAGGGGCATCCGGGGGCGCAGTCGGGGGTCGGATGGTACTATGAGCTGGGATTGGGCATGCCCGCGCCCGATCTGGTGCGGGCTTACATGTGGTATACGCTCAGCGCGATTGGAGGCGATCCCGACGCGGCGATCAGCCTTGAGGAAGTGGTCAAGAAAATGTCGCCGGAGCAGATCGAAAGGGCGCATATTCTGGTCAATGATTACAAAGGGTGGATGTACCCTTTCAGATGATGGATCAAACCCGCAACGGTTTCGCAAACCGTTTTGGGGCGTGGGTTTCAGGGTCGATGATCGGCCCCGAGGAATATTGGCACACAAAGGCCCGTCGCGGGCTGTCGGTTGTGTTCGCCCCTGAACTGTGAAGCGTAAGGCTGGAAAAGGTCACGATCGTGCCCGCCTTGCAGGTCATCGGAGTGCCTGTATCCTCGCCGAAATACCCGTTAAGCTCGTTGCTTTCATCCTGCCATTCATGCCGGTCCAGACCGGGCTCGGCGTCAAGGTCACGCGGCAGGATATAAACGCAGCCGTTTTCTTCGGTTGCATCATCCACTGCGATCCAGACGGTCAGATAGGGTGTGTGATCAAAGCCGACATAGGCGCCGTCCTGATGCCAGGCGAAACTCGCGCCTTTGCCCGCGCCTTTGACCACAAACTGCTCGTTGAACAGCATCGGGTCTTCGATTCCGCAGGCGCTGATGATTTCGGCGATCTTGGGGCCGAGCAAGAAGTCCTCCAAAGACGGGAACTCGGCATGGCGATGGCGCAGAAAGCGGCGCGCATCGCCTAGCCCGATTTTGTGCACATTGCCGCCGCCATCATGGGCAGGCTCCTCCAGAAGCGTGTCGCAGGTGCCGCGCAGCATCTGCAGGTCTTCCGGGCTGAGCGCATTTTCGAAGACGAGGTAACCTTGGCGGCGAAATGCATCGGTTTGGTCGAGCATCAGAGTTTCTCCGGCGAGGGGCAGGTTTGCGCGCGACGGGGCCGCGCGCAAGGTTCTCTTGTCAGACCGCTTTACTGCGTTTCGGCTGCGCGGGTTGCTGCAATCTCGGCTTCTGCTTCGGCAACTGCCGCGGCCAAGGCGTCAAAGGCTGCTTCTCCGCCATCGACATTGGCCTTGAACCAATCATAGACAGGTGCAGCGGCTTCCTTGAATGCGGCCTTCTCTTCCGGTGTCGGCACATAAAGATCGCCACCTTCGGCCACGAATTCCTCATAAGCCTGGATTGACTTGCGCTTGGGCGAGGCGAATGTGGCCTGCTGCAGCTGATAGAACCCATCGACGATGACATTGCGCAGCTCAGGCGGCATCGACATGAACTTTTCGTTGTTCATGAACCACAACGCACCCATGTATGCGTGCCCGTCCAGCGTGATGTATTTCAGACCGGCATCGGGGAACTTCATGCTCATGATGTCGGTGATGCCGTTCTTGGACCCTTCAACTACGCCGGTCTGGAACGAGGTGAACAGTTCCGGCCACGGGATCGGCGTCGGGGCTGCGCCAAGTGCTTTGACCAGCTCCTGCGGCAAGTCAGCGACAACTGTCCGAATTTTCAACCCTTCCATATCGCCAGGGTTCTGGACGCGGCGTTGAGTATTGGCAAAGTTACGCCAGCCGCCGGTATTGCCGATGGTCATCAGGCGCAATGCGCCGCCCGAGTTTTCGGCGACCATCTCTTGCATTTTTGTCACGAAGGAAGAGCCGTTGGCCAGCGCCGCTTCGGCCACGCGGTCATCCGACATCAGATAGGGCAAGTCCAGCACCTGAACGAAGGGGAAGATACCTGACGTGCCACTCGAGGTCTGGATGACGATGTCGATCTGACCTTCGGCCACACCTTGTAAGCACTCGGCCCCGTTCGAACACAGCTGGGTGCCGATGAACAGCTCGACCTCGATTGCTCCATTCGAGGCGGCCTCGACATAGTTCTTGAAGACGATCAGGCCGTCATAATCCTCGTCATTTTCGTTCGAATTGGCAGTGGCGCGCAGCGTGTAGTCGGCGGCCGTGGCTGCCATGGCGGACGCGGCCACAAGCGATGTGGCCACCGCTGCGGTTTTGATGAAGTCTCTGAGCATGCGTTTCCTCCCTGTGATACTCAGTTGGCAAATCCCGTTATCCTCGGGATCGTCATGGATAGTGCGGGGATATAGGTGATCAGAAAGATCACGATGATTTCGACCGCCAGAAACGGCAGGATCGCCTTGGCGATGGTTTCGACCCGTTCACGGGACACGGCGGCGGCCACGAACAGGACCAGGCCCATCGGCGGCGTGGCGAGGCCAACGGTCAGGTTGACGCTCATGATGATGGCGAAGTGGATCGGGTCGACACCGAGGCTGGTGAAGATGGGGCCAAGGATGGGCCCAAGGATGATGATCGCAGGGCCCGCGTCCAAAAACATGCCGACGATGAACAGCAGCAGGTTGATCAGGAACAGCAGGATCAGCGGGTTTTCCGACAGGCTGAGGATCAGCGAGGCCAGTTGTTCCGGCGCATGGCTGAGGCTGACCACGGTTTTGAACGCCATCGCCGCGCCGACCAGCAGCAGAACGACGGCTGAGGTCATGCCTGCGTTGCTGAGCACCTCAGGCACCTCTTTCCACGTCAGCGTGCGCAGGACAAAGAAACCGATGATAAAGGCGTATCCCACGGCGACGGCCGCAGCCTCGGTCGGGGTGAAGATGCCACCCAGAATGCCGCCCAGAATGATCACAGGGGTCATCAGCGGAAAGAAGGCTTTCAGGCTGGCCTGACGCCGTTCGGGCCAGGTGTATTTGCGGCTGGCGACTGGGAAATCATAGCGGTCGGCCATGAGTTTGATCATCAGCATCAGACCAACACCAACCATCACGCCGGGCACGATACCTGCAAGGAACAGGGCGGCCACGCTTTCGCCCATCACGTAGGCATAGATAATCATGATGCCCGAAGGCGGGATGATCGGCCCGATCACCGAACTCGCCGCTGTGATCGCGGCGGCGAATTTGCGGGTATAGCCCTGTTTCTCCATCGCCGGGATGAGCATCGACCCCAGCGCCGACGTGTCGGCCACCGCCGAGCCCGAGAGGCCCGCGAAGAGGATAGAACTCAGCACGTTCACATGAGCCAAACCGCCGCGCAGGTGGCCCATCAGGGCCTGCGAAAACTCGACAAGGCGGATGGTGATGCCGCCGCGGTTCATCAACTCTCCGGCCAGCATGAAGAAGGGGATCGCCATCAGCGGGAAGCTGTCCATGCCATTGTAGACATTGCGATAAAGCAGCGTGATGTCGTTGGTTTGGCCATTCAGCCACAGCAGGATACCCGGGGCGGCCAGCAACGCGAAAAAGACCGGCAGACCGATCAGCAGGAAAATCAGGAAGGTGGGCAGGAACCAGATCAGCATTTATTCGGCCCCCACTGCCGCGTCAGGAATTTCGGGCAACAGGTGACCTCCGCCCAGCAGAGTGATGAACGACCGCAGGATCAGCTCGATATTCACCGAGATCAGCAGGATGACCCCAACAAGCAGCGAGGCCATCATCCAGCTACGCGGGATGCGATACCATTCGTCGAACCCGAATGAGGTAGGCAGATACAGCGCGGCGGTGGCGAATTTGCCGCCAAAGCCGGTGACTTCGGACCAGCCAATATTGACCGCGACCAGCAGCACAGCGAGCGAGATCAGCAACAGGAACAGGTTGAGCGATTGGCCGATGACGCGCGGCAGGAACCTTTGCAGCATGTCGATGGCCACAAAACCGCCGCGCCGAAAGGCGGTGGGGGCCATCAGGCCGGTCATCCACAACATGCAAAACCGCGCGGCCTCATCCGGCCAGGGCAGCGCGTTGCCCAGAACGTATCGGAAGAACACCTGTATCAGGATCGCGATCACCATGAGTGCAATCGCAACGACACCAACCGCGCGGCCCAGACGCAGCGCGGTTTCGTTCACGAATGCAATCGGCGCTAACGCCGATGCCAGTCCGCCCATGCGGATCCTCCCTTGTTCAGCCGCGGGTTTGTCCCACGGTCGTCAGATCGCGCTTAGGTTTTCGCGAATTGGCCGAGTTTTCCGGCGTAAAAGGTCAGCGCGTCTCCGTCCGCCATGCTGGCCTTGAGAACCTTTCCGACGACGATGACGTGATCACCCGCGTCGTGATACGCATGTTGTTCGCATTCGAACCGCGCCAGGCAATCCGACAGCAGCGGCGTTCCGTTCGTGCACCGCTCATGATCGATATCGCGCAGCGCAAAGGCGTCTTTCGAGCAGCCAAAGCACAGTTCGGCCTGTTCCGCCGACAGCACATGCACGCTGAAATGGCGGGCCTTGTGAAAATAGGGGAAGCGGCGCGAGTTACGGTCGCCCGCCCACATGATCAGCGGCGGGTCCAGTGACAGGGACGAAAAGCTGTTGGCGGTTATGCAGACCGGGCCATCCGCGCTGTCGCAGGTCACGATGGTGACGCCCGTGGCAAAGCGGCCAAAGGCGTCGCGCAGGGTGCGGGTGTCGTCCTTGTGGGGAACGAATGTGCGGGTCATGTCCTTTGAGATGGCGTTCATCATGGTACCTCATGCCCCAGTGCCGCCTCATAGAGGCGATACCACCTTTCACGATCCAGATTGACTTTCAGAGCGTCCGAGATGGTTTTGATGCGGCTCAGGTTATTGGTGCCCAGAACCGGCAGGATATTTGCCGGATGGACCAACAGGAACGCCACGGCCACGGCAGCACGATCCACGCCGAACGCGGCTGCGATCTCATCAGCGACGACGCCCACGGGCGGGTTTCCGGCCATCAGAAGACCGCCGCCCAGAGGCGACCATGCCATGATCGGTTGCCCATGCAGCTGGTGAAAGGCCAGATCGCCGTTGGTGAAGGGGCTGATTTCGCCCAGAGAGATCTCGATCTGGTTGGTGACCAGCTGCGTTTTCATCGCCGATTGCAGCAGCGACCAGTCCCAGGGGCGGAAGTTCGACACGCCAACCGCGCCGACCTTGCCGCTGGCCACAACCTCATCCAGTGCGGCACCGGTTTCGTGGTGGTCCATGAACGGGTCGGGACGGTGGATCAGCAGCAGGTCGATATGGTCAATCGCCATTTCCGACAGAGAGGTATCGACGGACTTCAGGATATGGTCGCGCGAGGTGTCGTAATACTTGACCTTGGCATCCGCATACCGGCCCATCGGCGCGATGATGTCACATTTGGTGACGATCTCCATCCGCTGGCGCAGGCTGGGGTTGGCGCGCAACGCGTTGCCCAGAACCGCCTCGGCAGTGTAACCACCATAGATATCGGCCTGATCGAATGTGGTAATACCTTGATCCAGACAAGCCTGTATCTTGGCCTCGACATGGCCCACGGACGTGTCGCTGTCATCGCCCAGCCGCCACATGCCATAGACCAGGCGGCTTAGCTCCAGCGTGTCGGATAGTTTCACACGTTGCATCAGCGACGAACTCCATTGCCCAGCGGGGTCGCCGGGGGTGTTGCGGGCACGCGCCCATAGGCTTCGGGCAGCGAGCAGGTTTTCAGGTTCGGCATCACGCGGGCACCAAAGTGCCTGGCCTCGTCCATGTGCGGATAGCCCGAGAAGATGAAGGCGCGGATGCCCATCTTCTGATATTCCTCGATCTTGGACATAACTTGATCGGTCGACCCGACCAGCGCAGCACCACAGCCCGACCGTGCGCGTCCGACACCGGTCCACAGGCCGGGTTCAACATAGCCATACTCATCGGCCAGATCGCGGTTCTTTGACTGATGCGCCACACCCAGCGAGGTCGCGTCCAGCGCCCGTTCCCGGATCGCGCGGCCATAGTCGTCATCCAGTTTCGAGACGATGTAGTCGGCGTATTCCTGCGCCTCGGCCTCGGTATCGCGGACGATCATGTGGACACGCAGGCCGTAATCCAGCGTGCGGTTGTAGTTCTCGGCAACTGCATGAACGGCCTTCATCCGTTCGGCCAATTGGTCCTTGGTTTCAGGCCACATCAGATAGACGTCGCAATGCTCGCCGCACAGGTCCAAAGCAGACGGCGAGTAGCCGCCGAAATAGAGCAGCGGGCCGTCGGTCTGATAGGGCTTGGCGGGGTCGGTGGTCAGGCCCGAGAAGTTATAGACCTCACCCGCGTGATTGATCTCATCCCGCGTCCAGGCCTGTTTCAGAATCTCGACCACCTCGCGCGAGCGTTGGTAGCGGAATGCGCTGTCGGCTTTCTCGCCCGGGAAGTCTGATGAGATGATGTTGACCGTCAGCCGCCCTTTCAGCATGTGATCGAGCGTCGCGATGGTGCGGGCCAGCATGATCGGTTGCATCTCACCGCACCGCACGGCGGCCAGCAGGTTGATCTTGTCGGTGATCGGCGCGCAACCTGCGACAAAACTCAGTGTGTCCTGACCGACCTGATAGGACGAGGGGCACAGGATGTTGCGAAACCCCTGCGCCTCGGCCTCTTTCACGATGCCGGAACAGTGGTCCCAGCTGGACCGCAGATCGCCATCGGGCACGCCCAGAAACTGGTAATCGTCCGAGCACAGCGCCGCAAACCACGAGACTTCGGCCGCATCCAGATCGGGGGATGTGATGGGGACGATGCTCATTTGATTCACGCTCCGTACATCTTTGACTTTCCTCTTGCGTAGCAAGCACATTGATGTAGATCAATAGTGTATCAATTTTTCCTGCGACTGAAAGAAGCGCCTGAACGTGCCCTCGAACAGCCGAAACCCCAACGCATTGCCGATCTATGTTCAGATCGCCGAACTTCTGATCCGCGAAATTGCAGCCGGTCGGTTGATCGATGGGGAACGTCTGCCACCCGAACGGGACATGGCGGCCGAGCTTCAGGTCTCGGTCGGGACGCTGCGAAAATCGCTCGCCGAGCTTGAGAAAAAAGGGATGCTGGAGCGGATACAGGGCTCGGGCAACTATGTGCGCGAGACCGGAACGCAGAACAGCGTCTATGCGATGTTCCGGCTGGAACTGCCCGAAGGCGGGGGCTTGCCGCGTGCGGATATTCTGTCGGTCGATCAAGTGGAAAAGCCCATCGATCTGCCCCAATTCGGGGCCTCAAGCCGGGGCTCGCGCGTGCGGCGGATGCGCTATCTGAATGACACAATCATCGCGGTTGAAGAGATATGGCTGGACGAATCAGCGGGTCGGATCGATCGCAGCCTGCTGTCGGACTCGCTCTATCGTTATTATCAGCACCAGCTTGGGTTCTGGATCACGCGAGCCGAAGACAGGGTTTCGGTCGGGTCGCTGCCCGATTGGACGCCCGAGAGTTTCACCAAACCCGCCGGTGAAACGGTGGGGTATATCGAGCGGTTCAGCTGGTCGGAAAAGGCCGAACCCGTCGAGTTTTCAAAAACATGGTTCGATCCGGATCGGGCCACCTATGTCCAACGTCTGAAGTAAAAGGAAACGCGCATGACCCGGACCATCCATTACGGGCTGATCGGATGCGGCATGATGGGGCAGGAGCATCTGCACAATATCGCTTTGTTAGAAGGCACGCGGGTTGCGGCGATCTACGAACCTGATCCGGACATGGCCAAAGCGGCGCAAACCATTGCGCCGGATGCGGTCATGGTGACGTCTGTGCAAGAGCTGCTGGCGGTCGAGGATCTGGATTGCCTCGTCATCGCCAGCCCAAACCACCTGCATGTGGATCAGATTTGCGAAATCGCAGCCACGCGTCCCTTGCCGCTGTTGGTGGAAAAGCCGCTGTTCACCGATCCGCAGGATGCCGCCCGGCTTGAGCAGATTCAGCGCGACTACCCCCATCCGATCTGGGTGGCGATGGAGTACCGCTATATGCCCCCAATCTCGGCGCTGATTAATCAGACGGATGTGACCGGCGGCGTTCAGATGCTGTCGATCCGCGAACATCGGTTCCCGTTTCTGGGCAAGGTCGGCAACTGGAACCGGTTCAATCGCAATACCGGCGGCACCTTTGTCGAAAAATGCTGTCACTTCTTCGACCTGATGCGCCTGATCATCGGCTCGGATCCGGTGCGGATCACCGCAAGCGGAGGGCAGGCCGTGAACCATCTGGATGAAGACTACGGCGGCGAGGCGCCGGATATTCTGGATCATGGCTATGTGCTGGTCGATTTCGCCAACGGGGCGCGGGCGATGCTGGAACTATGCATGTTCGCCGAAGGCTCACGCTATCAGGAAGAGGTCTCGGCCATTGGTCCCAAAGCCAAGATCGAGGCGCTGGTCCCCGGACCGGGCCGGTTCTGGCCTGATAATCTGGGCGAACCGCCCGTGCCTCAGGTGATCGTCAGTCCGCGCGATCCGAAGGGGCCGGTTTCGACCGACATTCCGGTCGATCCGAAATTGCTGGCCGCAGGGGATCACAACGGATCGACTTTCTATCAGCACCAGGGGTTTCTGGAACTGTTGCGCGGTCAGCGTACTGCTCCGGATGTCTCACTTCACGACGGTCGATGGGCCGTGCGCATGGGGCTGGCGGCGCAGCAGGCGCTGAACACGGGCGAGGCCGTTCGCTTCGATCCGTGATGCCGATAGGAAACCTGTGTTCCCGATATACGCGATTTCCGATGTCGTTTTTGGCATCGGAGAGGTCTTTTCCGCTTGCTGAGCGGTTGAGCAGGCAATAGCTCTGCCCGTGGGACACCCCTCCCCAACGAGGGGTTGCGTTCATTTTGATATTCCCCTTTGTTTTCTGATGCTTGTGGGTCGATCACTTTCGGCTTGTGTCATTGGTGTGTCAAAAACTGCATCTGTGACTGTGATATCTTTGATAGCGTGAGCGTAGGTTTTGAGGACCACGTTCGGGTCTTTCCAACCGCCACGTTCTGCGACCGTTTTTACGTCAAAGCCCGCCTGCAGCATCGTCGTTGCGAACCCGTGACGGCAGCAGTGGGGGGTCAGTGGATCGATCTCTGCACGGTCTGCTACGTTGTTCCAGACCTTGGTTACACTGCCTCGCCCTGCGTAACCGAACACCAGATCCTCGGGCTTTCTGTTGCTGGGGATGTTTGCAAGGGCCGCGACCACTCGAGGTGGCAGGTGAGCAACCCTCGACCAAGGTGTGGGCTTGTTCATGTGGATATTGACAGTCCCTGCTTGCAGATTCACATCTGCCCAGGTCACACCGCAAGCCTCACCGATACGCGCAGCTGTGCCGAACATAAACAGACACATGGCTGAAAGGTGCGTTAGGCCGTCCTCTGTCGCTTGGCTGGCGAAGGCGTTCACCCAATCCAGTGTCGCGGCTTCTTTCCTCTCAGGATCGACTGGGAAGCGCTTAACCTTGATCTCGGGCCGTTTGAATAGTGCTGCTGCGTGGTTTATCGCTGCTTGCGTAGGAACGATTACCTGACGGTTCCAAGTGGCAGGCTTTGCTTTTGGGTAAATCTTGCGGGCTGACTGGCGGATTGCCTCTGGTGTTACATCATCGACCAGTGTGTCGCCCCAATGGTCGTTGAGCTTGGAAATGAAGCGTTCGGGCTTTCCTGCATCTAGGTACGCAATAAAGGCCTGCGCCATCGTCAAACCCGCTCCCGGTCCATCGAAAGCACGTTTCCAGGCGAGCGCCTCGGCTTCCGCTTTGACCCGCTCCGCGATTTTCTTGTCAGTCGTTCCCGTAGACTTTCGGAGTCGCCTTCCGGCAACGGTTCCGATGTAGTGCCAGTATTTGCCACGACGTTCGAGCTTGAGGGGCATTTCAGGGCCTCCTTGAGTGCTTCAACGTGTTCGGGGAAAAGAACCACCTTTCGACCGACCTTGGCAAATAAGCCATGTGCTCGAACCAAGCCCTGCATTGTCCTCTCCGAGACACCAAAGTGCCCGGCTAGATCCGCCGGTGTGGTGTAGTCGGGAAAGAGGGCGGGGACGGTCATGGCAATATATTGGGATCCATCCGGTATTCGCAAAGCTCAGTCACTACCCACCCGGCTATGCGCCTCGCAGCAGCTTCGCAGTCAATTACCCGAAAACCGACGTGATCGCCCCAATCTTGCAACGCGTCCGAAACATCGTCAGCCATTCGAACATTTCCAAGGCCGTTAACCAAGTAGAAACGCTTCTCGTCGTGGCCGGCTTGCTTTACCCAACCAACCATCGGGTGGTTGGCACAGGATATCCCGAAACGCTTTAGGACGTTCGGTGCAATCCAGCGGGCGACGTCGATGGCTCCCCGCATTTCGTCCAAGCAATCGACTTTCAGCGCGCGCATCAACTCGACTTCAAAAAGATCGTAATCACTGTAGGTTTTTCGACCATTTACCGCCGCGCTGAGGCCAATATCCAATCCTCTGCGGCGCCAATCCCTAAGATTGTCGGTGGTGGCCCCGATCTTGTCTGCAAACTCAGATGGCGAGTATTTCTCTTCGAACAGGTTCACTTCAACCTCCGTGGGTAGGTACTCACAGATCCTTTAGCGTGAGTACCTACCCACAGTCAAGTCAGGTTGTGCTGTTTTCCAACTTACTGTCTCCGGGCTGATCAGCTTCGTCCATAAGGTGGACGGCGGTTTCCGCTAGATCTGCGATGGTTTCGAAGAGCGTCTCAAAGGCTAGCAATAGGTCTTTTGGCTTAGAACATGTGTCAGCCGCAGCTACGCCCACTTTGCAAAGCGAATAGATATCCCAGCAGGCTTCCTCTGCGCCGTTCGGTGCGGTTCTTCCGTGAAAACTACGCTTGTCGATCATTGGTCACTCTCCGGTTGATAGATTTTCAGAACGTGGTTACGATAAGTGCCGATAGCTACGCAGTCAATAAAATTCAGTACGGTGTTCTGAAAATGAATGGAATACAGTGTAAAATGGCTAGAGTTGCGACGGGTCTCGGGGTCCGAGAAACCGCTGAACTAGCTGGCGTCTCTCCTGACACGATCTCTCGGTTGGAACGCGGAGACAGGATCAAAGATGCAACGGTCTCCGTTGTTCGCGCCGCATTGGAACGTGCGGGAGTTGAGTTCATTGCAGAAAATGGCGGCGGCGCGGGTGTGAGGCTCAGAAAAAATGGGAAACTTTGAAGCCGTTCGTGATCTAATTCTTCTTGGTTTCGGATTAACCGGCGCGATCCTCGGTATTGTGAATTACATAGAGTTGCGGAGCCGAACACGCAGGCGCATACGAGTAAAAATCGAATTTGCGATACCTGTATCCAGCACGGGTGAGCTTGGACGTCAGTTCGTCAAAATAATCGCGACAAACGTAGGCCACCGAGATGTTACAGTGACCAATTTGGGGCTGGAACTGCCTCAAAAGGGTACATTGACTTACATGATTGGTGATGCGTTTCCGTTAGAAGCTGACACCCGAATGCCAACAACACTCGCGGACGGGGCGATTGCCTATAAGTACTATCCTTCAACGGGTTTCCGAGAGAGTATTGGAGGTAGACTTTTGGACATGAACATTAAGGTCAGGCCATACGCCGATGATTCATCGGGTCACCGGCATTATGGAAAAGCAAAGCGTATCAAAGATCTAGTTCAGGAGATGAACTAAGGTTGCTCGTGCAGCGATAGTTCTACCATACAGAAGTTTATGCGTTCCAAATCCACAGCTGCTTCCGGAAACGTGTTTCGGACAATTGAGGGCAACTACGGTGAAAAAAGACGAAATGAATATGAAAGTCTACGAACAAAGGTACGAAACCTTTAGGCACTTAGACCGAACCAAGTGGCTAATGCTAAAGTTTGCAATCGGTATCGGCTAGGCTCAACTCATGGCTAAAGAAATAATCAGTTGGTGCGCAAACGTTTTTACTCCGCAGGCGCGTGTCGGCGGTCCAACGGTTGGGCAGCGATACAATCGAGCATCTCAACTTTGCCAAGGTGCGAAGTTCTTAGCCAGTGAAGTGAAGGCGCTCGAAGAGACCTACAAAAACGCAGAGTATGGTTCGCACGCAGATAAGGCCGCTTGGTTGTTCATGGCGTCTATATTGAGTTCGGTTGCCTGCCTTGAGGCCAGCTACTATGAGGCATTGGAAGACCTGGGGCGCGATAAAGACTTCTTTGAATCAATCGATCGCGAGCCCTTGTTTGATAGGTACGATCACCTGCTGACGAAGAACGGAGCTAAAAGGCTTGATCGAGGGCTAAAACCGACGCAACCGGTAAAACTGCTCGTCGATCTGCGAAATGCCATCGCACACTACCGTCCCGAATGGGATGATAACCCTAAAAGATCCAAAAAACTGGAAAAGAAGCTGCGTGGCATGGAAAGCCCGCTTATGACACGTGATCAGCCCTTCTTTCCTATGCGGTGTTCGAGCGCTCAAAGGGCGAATTGGGCAGCTGATGCGGTGCTCGAGTTCGTGCAATACACAAGGGAAAGTCTTGGGCTGCGGTTTAATTGGAAATCATAGGACTACGACGCCGGTCGAGCTAGTAACTAGGGTTGAAAGCAGCGCGGTTGTTAATCCGCTCCAATTGCAAACCTAGGGCTCCAGATGCGCATGTATGGTGCAAACGAATCGATCAATGTTTCGACCACCAGCCCTTGCACAGTGAATGTCATCACTTCCCGTGGATTTTCGGTTTTGATCGAATAGGAGATATGGACTTTTCCTCGAATGGGAGTTGGTGACTCAACCTGCAGAATGTCGCCGTGCTTTGCGTCTTGCCACCGAGTCCGTAGGCCAGCTATGTCGAAGAAATCCCGCCCTGCCATTACCTGCACGTATCGGAAATAACCCCGATAGTTTCCTCGAAGGTTGTTCCAGTGATACTCGTGAAACCTCGACCCGATCATTGCGTCTAAAGCCGAACAGGTGAACGAGAAGCAATTATCAATATCGGTGGTGTAATTCTTCATCGACCATTGATCGACCACAACTGCTAGGCGTTGACGCCAATCTGGTCGCCTTACGAGCCTTGGAAACACCTTCTGGTGCAAGTGCCAATTACGAGGGGGTAATTCGGCATTGGGTAGTTCATCACGTGACAAAACAGGAGCATTTTTCAGGCATTCATCTAGGCGACGGCGCGCCTCTGCGGGTGAAACTCCGATAAATTTCGTAGTCATTTGACACAGCCTTTACTTTTGAATGGGTGCACCGGCCCCGCCAATGCCAAGCGTGCCGGTGCTGCGCCACGCCACAGGAGATAGGCCGCGCCATGTCGGGGTTTACCCACTCGCCGACTTACGGGGTTGCTTAGGGTGCTCTCATGACCCGAGGCGCAACCTGCCTCCATTGGGGGACTTTTCTACCTTGAAAGGACGCAAAGAGGCTTACTCAGCCCCCCAATCGACTAGTTTCAATGCTTGAGCCGGATCGACACCCGCTTCTTTGGCCTGCGCAAGTGCCTGTATCACCCCGGCTGCTGCCCGCGCCCGCCCGCCAGCGTCGAAGGCTTGGAGCGGTCGCATCACATCCAGTTTGACGTCTGCGCCCAGCTTGGCGGTGCATTCCTCCGCGACTGCCTCAGCAATCGGCTGGAGCATCCATTGAGCAAGATGTCGCTGTGCCTCTCTGACGGCTGGACCAGTGACGGCTTTGTCCATCAGCGCTGGAAGAATCCCGAACACCATGCAGATTGACCCGCGCATCGCATCAAGGCTTTCTCGCGTCATGGCCTTGGATAAATCAGGCGTCACGTCCTGCGGTTTCCAGTCGGTCTGAGGCGCGGGCCCGCCCGCCGCTGTAACCGTGGTCGATTCCCGCAGCAACAACTTGCCCCGCGCGCCTTTGAACTCACGTCCGATTGCTTTCATGTCCGTGTCTGGACTTTCTGGAAACGGTACGATTTGCGAACCAAGCGGGGCGTTCTCGAACACCTCACCCAACGCAGTCTCGATTGCCTGCAGCGTCCCAGCGGTAAGCTGGGCGCGCTTCAGAGGGGCAGAGCCTGCCCAGGGCACCACGGAATCCACACCGATCCTGATGTGCAGCACCTCGCCAGCGAGCGCGGTCAGAGCCTTGCCTCCGCCCGCCTCACTGACCGACAAACGATAGGCGCGGGGCTCACCGTCGACCGTACGCAGATCCCAGTCGCTGCATGGCACAAGGCCAGTCTCGCGGATCAGGAACACCGCCTCGCCACGCAATGCCAGAGCGCGCGCCGTCATTCCGAGAACACGGCCAGTCAAGAAGTCGGTCCCGTCTACATCTGCCAGCCGCAATCCGTTCTCCCAGAGCGACACGCAGCTTTGAACGGTCCCGGTCAGTTCTGCGATCCCGCGGCGACCGGAAATGTAGGATTCCCGCGCGGCCATGAGCTCGGCCGTGAAGCCTGACATCGCTGAGCGCGTCTCGGTTTTCGGCTTGCGCCAGAACGCCCAATTCATGCCACGACCCTCCGATAGTTCCGCAGGAGATCACCAGCGCCGCTATTCTGGATCGCCCGCGCCATCCAAGCCGGGTTGCGCTGGATCTCGTAATTGATCTGGCCGCCGATGCTGGTCTTGTATGACGATGCGCCCGGTTCATCGACAATGGCGCGTCCCTCGGCCCAATACTCAGCCAGGCGCACAAACGCCTCGTACACGTCCGGGGGTGGCGTTCCGCCCCCAACGGTCGCTGTGAAGCGATAAGGCCCGTCTCCAAGCAGCACATAGCCCCCGTTCCAGCTTTCGGTCAGCACAGCCTCTGCCCATGCGCCCGACTCCCAGACTTCTATCAGTGTGATCGTTGCAGGGGTCAGGTTCGGCACAAAGCGCCCCGGCCCCTCGACGATCCAGACAACCTGCCGTTCGGAATACCTGTGCGCCGTGTGCGCCTCGATCCGCTGCCAGACCATATCAGAATCCAAAGCCTGCGCCTTGGCGCTGAGGTTCACGGGCACCGCTGGAAAAGCCGCCGGCATACTTTCGTTCTGAACTAAGATTTCTACCATCAGAGCCTCCAACGGTTGCGGTGTGATCGGGGAAGGAAGATGCGAGGTGCTTCGGGGGCTGGTTTCCAGTTGCGCGCCTCGACTTCGGTTTCCGAATAGGCTGGGCGAGTGACCAAACTCAGTTCAAACAGAATTGCTTGAAAGATCGTACGGATCAGAGCGTTGCCTTCAGCCGGATCTTCCTCGGTCACTTCTTCAGCATTCGGGACGGTGCGCTGGGGCGGGATGCGAAACCCCGGGCTCAAGCCGACGATAAGACCGGCATTGAACGCTGCAAAGAAGTCCTGAACCCAGCTGACCTCCTGCATCTCGGGCGCAATCGTCGCCTCGAAACTTAGCGCGTCGTCCCTGTCTTCTAGCTCAAGAGAACCGGCGCCGCGTGATGCAAGAGGCCGGTCAAAGCTATGGCCGATCAGGAGGTGAATCTCCTGCTGGTTCTCGACCGAATAGCGGAATGCCCCGGGCGCAAACTGCTCTTTGCGTGGACGCCCGGTGCGCCCGCCGTCACTCAGGACGGCGCGGCTGTTGTATGGAAACCGGCCCCGCAGCGCCATCGCGCCGGACGCCCGTTTCCGCAGTTCAAGGCTGCCTTCTGCGAAGCCGGTCAACATCATGCGAGTTCGAGCCCCGTCAGAACTTCCAACTGTGCAGGGCGCGCCACGGTTACGTCCATGGTGGCCAAAGCCGTCAAACGCATCCCACCAGATGCGGCATCGGTGTACGGGTCGCGGATCATGTCCACTGCGCCCCATTTGCCAACGAAGATCGGAGCCACCCCGCCCGCGCTCGTGGTCAGCAGCGACGAACAGGACGACGGAGTTCCCGTAGGCGCGGCAAGGGCGTTGTGCGACATGGGCAGGTTGCCCATTCGTGCCGCTAAGCGATCCCATTCGGTGATCCCACTGCCAGCGTCCCAGACCGCGCCATCGAGGAAGTCCCAGAGTTCGGGCCGGATCAGGCCATTGACTGAACCCGGCCCAGTAGCAGTATTGCGAGTGATGAACCGTGTGACTGCCGCCCGATAAGCCGCCCAAGAGGCCGTTGCATCTATGGCGGTTTCCGTGATCCCGTATGTGCTGGCACCGGCAATCACACCCAGAGGCTCACCAGACGAGCCAGAGCCGAGGAATACGACACGATCCATCTCAATGCCCATGGCACTGTTCATGTCGCGCCGCACGGCTTGTTCCAGCGCTGCTCCGGATTTCTTCAGGGTCTTGCGGGTGATTTGCATCCGCGTGCCCATGGTGTTGTCGGGTGCCATCGCGCGATCAGTCGTTTGGAATGCCTGTGGTGCCGGAACATCGCTGCTTTCGTCAGCTTGCCAGCCCACAGTCGCGCCCTGAGTGACCACCGGCCATTCGATATCCCCGTGATCGATAGAAATCATCTGTGCGCCCATCTGAGCGGCCACAGAGTTGGGGAACAAGCGATCAATGATCGGGCGGGTCTGGATTGGATCAGGCGTACCCGAGGAAACGGTGCTGCGAACCTCCAGCGCTTCCCATGGGATTGGCAGGCCCTGATAACCGCCTTGGCTGCGCAGTTCCGTCACCACCTCCGCGGTGCGGCCGTCGATCTGATGACCAGTGTCCAGCGCCATTGCGACCTGCCGGACTTCGAAGCCTTCAACGAGATCGTCCCATTCCTTTTCGGAGCGGGTATCCAGTTCCTCACCAGCCTCCCGGCGCTCCTCGTCCTCGGCGATCAGCGCCGCGCGATAGCGGGTTTCATTGCTGCGATATTCCGAGTCCAGTGTTTCCATGGACCGGGTTTCATCTTCGGTCGGGGTTTCCTTCCCGACCAACTCTGCCAGCTCCTGCCGGATTTCCGACTGACGGCGCTGGATCTTCACTGAATCAAGCATGTGTTTCTCCTTTGCTCGATAGGTTGCGCTGCATGTCGTGCAGCAGGTTGCGCCATTCCTGGCGGTCCGGTGGAAGAGGATTGTGCCCACATTCCAGCCGGGTCTTTCGTCCGTGGCATGGGCCACAGAGCGTTTGCAGGTTTTCGGGGTCAAAGGCGCGTTCTGGCGCATCGCGGACAGGCTCGATGTGATCGACCTGGAGCCGGTACCGAGAACCACACTGGACGCATTTCCAGCCGTCGCGCCGCTTGGCTCTTAGCCTCAGAACTGGCCAGCGCGCATCGCGGTAGACCCATGTGCCGTATCGTTTCACACCCATACCGGAGCCCTCGCTTGCTTGGCCGGGCTGCTGACCATGCGCGCACCTTGCGCCACGGCCAGAACCGTTGCTGCGGCGGCGTCGATCCGCCCGAGGCTCCGACCCTTCGCCAGTTTGTGGTTGCCCGCGGGATCGACCAGCGTGATTGCGTCTGCGAAAGCGCTGCGCAGCAACATGGACGGAACCGTTTTGACCCGCCCCTCAAACAGAGCCCGCCGAAACCGTTCAATGTCCTCAGCGCCGTCTTTCCAACCGAAGCCACGCCAGAGAAACGGAACGCGCTCGAGTCCCGCCTTATTCAGAGCTTCGACAAATTCAGCGTGGCGGAAGCGATCTCCAACGATTGCGGCGGGTGGTTGGCCGTCCAACTGCGTCACAACCGAGGCCAGCCATGGGCCAACGGGCACGGTTGTTTGTCCCATGGTGGCCAGTTCGCCACGTTCGGACATGTCGACATACCGGGTCCGTACCCCGTCAGCAGCGCCACGATCCGCAAGGCTGGGCTTGCTGGGGAATGCACCAGTGGCTTCGAGCCGTCCCGTCTCCGGCCAGTACAGTGCTGATGCCGACATGCTGCGACTGCCGCCCAAGTCCACGCCTAGCACCACCGGCCCGTCGCGAGGCGGCAGTTTGTCCGGCGACACCTCAGCAGCAAGCCATTCATCCACGGTGATCAGCACCGATCGATCATCAGCGGCGACACGCTCGTTTCGGTTGAGGTTTCGAAAGCTCGACAGGGCGGATCCGCCCCGCGCCATTGCGCGTCGTGCCTGGGCCACCAGCCATTTGGGTGTGTTGCCGATACCCTCTTTCGAACCGGGGTTTGCGATCAGCAGGCTATCAAGATCGTCTGGTGGCAAGCCTGGGTCTGGCCGATGTTCCTGAACATAGGTTCCCGGCGGTGGTTCATCCATCCACCGGCTGAATGTGTTTGCGTCGTCCGGTGCCGAGGTCGAGATAATCAGCGCCCGACCGTCGCGTTTTCCGAGTCCGGAAAGGATCGCGTTTTCCAGCGCGTCGCCTTTCTCCCCATCCCATGCAGCGCGCTCGTCCATCACGGCCAGCGTTGGTGCACCGCCGAGAATGGACTTGCCATCGGCTGCGATCACTCGGGCCAACCCGCCGCCGTTGAATCCGGTTTCCACCTCGAGCCGAGATCCACGGCGAATGGTGAAATCGTATTCCTCACGCCTCTCGTCTGGCAGGCCCTCGATGAAGCCCAGCAGGAACCCAAAGGCGATTTTGGCCTGATCCCGATTCCGTGCTGCGAAGATGATCTCGCGTTCGGGCTGGGGCGCGATCTCACCGACCAGGTGTCCCAAAGACACCCCAGACGAAAGCGCGGTCTTGGCGTTGCCCCTGCCGATGCTCAGCACTCCGACTTCGATATCCTTGGCAAAGGCACCGCGTACAAATTGCTTTTGAAACTGGGCCAACCGGAGCGGTTTCCCTGCCAATCGACCCTGAGCGATCTTGAGAGTCGGCAGGAAGCGAAGGGCCGCCATTGCGTCTTTCGTAGCTTTCGCCATCAGACTCCCTCCCTTTTTTTGGGGAGAGAGAAAGGAACAGCCCGCTCCGCGTACGACGGTTCTCCCAGAAAGCCGGGCATTGGGACCAGATCCGAGATCAGCCACACAACCATTCTCAGCACCTCCCGCCATTGACGATTTTCAAGGCGCTGGGGTGCTGGGTGCGTTCCTGTTCAGATTCCCTTTCTATATACAGGGTGCAATTCTCGACACTTTCAGGGTGCAATTCGCTGCATTTGGCCTTCTTCTTCAGGGTGCTGCTTTTTGCACTCTGAAAAACCACACCATCCAGAGCCAAAGCGTACTGATTTGACGCCTGCCTTGCGCCCTTGCGTCGCTTGATTGGGCGGATGTACCCGAACTCTTCTAGCTCCTTCAGCGAGTACTGAACGGCTCGCTTAGAGCGGCCGACCATCTCTGCGATCACCTCGACACGTGGATTGCATTGGCCGGTGCGTCCGTTGTGGCAGTGGGCCAAGGCTAGGAGCACGAGTTTCAGGGGCGCTGATAGATCAGCCTCCCAAGCCCATTTGCACGCAGTGACGCTCATCCTACGGCCTCCCCTTGGTGGGTGCCGAATAGAACGAGGCTGGCAATTCTATAGGCCGTGTCCTCGTCCAAGCTCTTTAGGGCGGCAAACAGCAGGCCCGCGCGCTCTTGCTCAGACAAGCGGGCTGAGAACACTGCAGCCGCGCGGTTCCAGGCTTCATAGTCACTGATGGTGAGCGCATACCCAACGACTCGCGCAACACGTTCGTGCTCATCGACCGGAGGAACAAAGCGAGTTTCGCTTGTGTCAATTTTGTGCCAATCGGAAACACACGTTCCTGCTCCGTTCGGTTTTTTTGTGTCGTTAACCGACTCTGAAGCGTCTTTTCTGCTTGCTGTTTTTTTTGGGGATGCATAGGGCTGTCCGTGGGACACCCCTCCCCAACGAGGGGCGTGTATCTGGAAGGGTAATACAGATGACGAATGAACAACCGGCGACGCGGCCGGCGAATCCGCGTTTTTCCTCGGGCCCCTGCGCCAAACCCCCCACATTTGATCTGACCAAACTGGCCGATGCCGCGCTGGGTCGCTCGCACCGTGCCGCTGTTGGCAAGGACAAGCTGAAAGCGGCCATCGAAGGCACGCGTGAAATTCTGGGCATTCCGGCGGATTACAAGATTGGCATCGTTCCCGCCTCGGACACCGGCGCGGTCGAGATGGCGCTGTGGTCGCTGCTGGGCGAACGCAAGGTCGAGATGCTGGCGTGGGAAAGCTTTGGTGCCGGTTGGGTTACGGATGTGGTCAAGCAGCTGAAGATCGACGCCGAAGTGAAAACGGCTGAGTACGGGGAGATCGTTGATCTCGCCTCGGTCGATTTCGCCAATGATGTGGTGTTCACGTGGAACGGCACAACTTCGGGCGTGCGGGTGCCGAATGGCGACTGGATTGCCGATGACCGTCAAGGTCTGACGATCTGCGATGCGACCTCGGCGGCCTTTGCGATGGACCTGCCCTGGGACAAGCTGGATGTGACCACCTTCAGCTGGCAGAAAGTGCTGGGTGGCGAGGCGGCCCACGGGATGTTGATCCTCAGCCCCCGCGCGGTGGAACGGCTGGAAAGCTATACGCCTGCATGGCCACTGCCCAAGATTTTCCGCCTGACCAAGGGCGGCAAGCTGATCGAGGGTATCTTCACTGGTGCCACGATCAACACGCCATCGATGCTGGCGGTTGAGGATTACCTGTTCGCGCTGGACTGGGCGCGCTCGGTTGGGGGTCTGCAAGGGCTGATCGCCCGGGCCGATGCCAATGCCGGTGCGGTCCATGCGTTCTGTGACCAGAACGACTGGATCGCCAATCTGGCCGAGGATGCGGCGACGCAATCCAACACCTCGGTCTGCTTGAAGTTCACGGATACCCGCATTCAGGACGGTGCCACCTTCGCCAAGGCCGTGGCCAAACGGCTGGAGGCCGAGAATATCGCGCTGGACATCGGTGCCTATCGCGACGCGCCTGCGGGTCTGCGCATCTGGTGCGGCGGTACGGTGGAAACCTCGGATATCGAGGCGATGCTGCCGTGGCTGGCCTGGGCCTTCGAGGCCGAGATCGCGGCGCAAGCAGAAGCTGCCTGACGTCCCCGTGCCGGGCTGAAGCCCGGCCTACGCAGAACTGAAATGTAGGGCGGGCTTCAGCCCGCCATCCCAAGACTTCTTCAAAGGACCAGAGATATGGCCCCCAAAGTACTCGTATCCGACAAGCTCAGCGAAACCGCCGTGCAGATTTTCCGCGACCGCGGCATCGATGTGGATTTCATGCCCGATCTGGGCAAGGACAAAGACAAGCTGGCCGAGGTGATCGGTCAGTATGACGGCCTCGCCATCCGCTCGGCCACCAAGGTCACGCCGACCATTCTGGAAAAGGCCGACAAGCTGAAAGTCATCGGCCGCGCCGGGATCGGCACCGACAATATCGATAAGGACGCGGCCTCGAAAAAAGGCGTGATCGTGATGAACACGCCCTTTGGCAACATGATCACCACCGCCGAACATGCGATTGCGATGATGTTCGCCGTGGCGCGCCAGATCCCCGAGGCCAGCACCTCGACCCATGCGGGCAAGTGGGAAAAGTCCAAGTTCATGGGGATCGAGCTGACCAACAAGACCCTTGGCGTCATCGGTGCGGGGAACATCGGCGGCATCGTCTGCGAACGCGCGCTGGGTTTGAAGATGAAGGTTGTCGCCTATGATCCCTATCTGGGCGAAGAGAAAGCCGCCAAGATGGGCGTGGAAAAGGTCGAGCTGGACGATCTGCTGGCCCGCGCCGATTTCATCACTCTGCACGTGCCGCTGACCGACCAGACCCGCAACATCCTGAGCCGCGAGAACCTGGCCAAAACCAAGAAGGGCGTGCGCATCATCAACTGTGCCCGTGGCGGCCTTGTGGATGAAGAGGCGCTGGCCGAGGCGCTGCAATCCGGTCAGGTCGCAGGCGCGGCCTTTGACGTGTTCAGCGAGGAACCGGCCAAGGAAAACGCCCTGTTCAACCTGCCCAACGTGGTCTGCACGCCGCATCTGGGCGCGGCCACGACCGAAGCGCAGGAAAACGTGGCGCTGCAGGTGGCCGAGCAGATCTCGAACTATTTGCTGACCGGTGCCGTGGAAAACGCCCTGAACATGCCTAGCGTGACGGCGGAAGAAGCCAAGGTGATGGGCCCGTGGATCAAGCTGGCAGGTCATCTGGGTAGCTTTATCGGCCAGATGACGGATGAGCCGATCAAAGCGATCAACATCCTCTATGACGGTGTCGCCGCCGGGATGAACCTTGCGGCACTGAACTGCTCGGTCGTGGCGGGGATCATGAAGAAGTTCAACCCCGAGGTGAACATGGTCTCGGCCCCGGTTGTGGCCCGTGAACGTGGTATTCAGATTTCGACTACCAATCAGGACAAATCGGGCGCGTTCGAAGGTTATATCAAAGTGACCGTGGTGACCGAAAAGCGCGAGCGTTCCATCGGGGGCACCGTGTTCAGCGATGGCAAGCCGCGTTTCATCCAGATCAAGGGCATCAATATCGATGCCGAAGTGGGCGCGCATATGCTGTATACCACCAACGAAGATGTTCCGGGCATCATCGGTGCGCTGGGTCAGACCATGGGTGAGAACGATGTCAACATCGCGAACTTTACCCTTGGCCGGTCCGAGGCGGGCGGCGAGGCCATTGCGCTGCTTTACGTCGACGAACCTGTGCCGGCTGAGGCCCGCGCCAAGCTGGCAGAGACGGGTCTGTTCACACAGATCAAGCCGCTGGAGTTCGATGTCGCCTAAAGAAGCGTTTCGGGTTTAACCTGAGACACGAATGCCCTGCCACGCCTGCGGCGTTCTCGGGACATTCGTGTCGAATAGTGGTGCATGTAAAACCCGAAACGCTTTAAGTGTTGAATTTCTGAGACAATTCCTGCCCGCGCCCCCCAAGGCGCGGGTATTTTCTTTTCCCGCCCGAAGATTTGCGCAACAAGCCAGATATTCAATCTGTACGAGGGCACCTGATGCCATCCCCCGTTTACGTAATTGGCGATATTCACGGCCAGCTTGAGATGCTGCAACAGGCGCTTGACCTGATCGAGCGTGATGGCGGGCCGGATGCCCGTGTGGTGTTTCTGGGTGATTATGTGGATCGCGGTCCGGATAGTTGCGCGGTTCTGGACCTTCTGGCCGCAGAACACCGCGCCGGGCGCAACTGGGTGTTTCTGTTGGGCAATCATGACCGGATGTTTGCCCGTTTCTTGCAGGATGGCTCCACAGCCGAGGCCAAGCTGCGCGTCGGGGAACACTGGCTACATCACCGCCTGGGCGGGGCCGAGACTTTGGCGTCCTACGGTGTGGAGTTTACGGAAGAAGACCGCATTTACCGGCTGCTTGAGCGGGTGCACGATGTTGTACCGCAGGCTCATATCGACTTTCTGAACGGCCTTGTGACACATCATCAGGAAGGCGAGGTGTTCTTTGCCCATGCAGGCATTCGGCCCGGCGTCCCCTTGGCGGATCAAACCGAAGAGGATCTGGTCTGGATACGGGGCGAGTTTCTGGACGATCCGCGCCCGCATCCCTGTCTGATCGTGCACGGGCACACACCCGCCCAGCGGGCCGAGCATCGTGGCAACCGGATCAATCTGGATGGCGGAGCGGGGATGGGTCGACCGCTGGTTCCAGCGGTTTTCGAGGGCCGCGACTGCTGGTTGCTGACCGAAAACGGCCGTGTGCCGCTGACCCCTAGCCCTTGACGAACCGATCCCTGAATTGCTCGCGCAGGGCGTTTTTCTGCACCTTGCCCATCGTATTGCGCGGCAGGGCGTCCATCAGGATCAGCTCGCGCGGGTGTTTGAATCGGGCGAGGTCGTTCTGAACCGAGGCCATGATTGCGGTCAGGTCCGGTGACTGGCCGGGCAAGGGCACGATGATGCCCAGAACCGTTTCTCCGAAATCGGGATGCGGCACGCCGATCACGGCGCTTTCCAACACGCCGG
Source organism: Ruegeria sp. C12 (assembly GCF_056537745.1). Taxonomy (NCBI): domain Bacteria; kingdom Pseudomonadati; phylum Pseudomonadota; class Alphaproteobacteria; order Rhodobacterales; family Roseobacteraceae; genus Ruegeria; species Ruegeria sp. C12. The sequence goes on along the minus strand of NZ_JBQFSA010000004.1, from coordinate 321,155 downwards.
CCTGATCGTCCAGCAGCAACTCGATTTCCTTGGGGTAGATGTTGAACCCGCCCGAGATGATCAGGTCTTTGCCGCGCCCGACGATGTGGACATAGCCATCCTCGTCCACGCGACCTAGATCACCGGTGATGAAGAAGCCATCCTCGCGCAGTTCGGCTGCTGTTTTTTCAGGCATCTGCCAGTAGCCGCTGAAGACGTTCGGGCCGCGCACCTCGATCATGCCGATCTCACCCTGCGGCAGGGTCTCGCCGCTGTCCGGATCGGTCACTTTCAACTCGACATCCGGCAGAGGAAACCCGACCGTGCCCGCGCGGCGTTCACCGTCATAGGGGTTCGAGGTGCTCATGTTGGTCTCGGTCATGCCATAGCGTTCAAGGATGCGGTGGCCTGTGCGGGCCTCGAATGTCTCATGGGTTTCGGCCAGCAGGGGGGCTGAGCCCGAGATGAACAGCCGCATATGTCGGGTCAGATCACCGGTGAAGCGCGCGTCGCCCAGCAGGCGCGTGTAGAAGGTGGGCACGCCCATCATCGATGTCACCTGTGGCATCAGGCGCAGCATGTCGTCCAGATCAAACTTCGGCAGAAAGATCATCGACCCGCCCGAGGCGAGGATCACATTCGTTGCCACAAACAGCCCGTGCGTGTGAAAGATCGGCAGCGCGTGCAACAGCACATCTTCGCGCGTGAACCGCCACTCCCGCACCAGCGTATCGGCGTTTGATAGCAGGTTCGCCTGTGTCAGCATCGCCCCCTTTGAGCGTCCGGTGGTGCCAGAGGTGTATAGGAATGCGGCCAGATCATCCTCGGTCCGGTGAACCGGTTCGAAGGCCGGTAACATGCCCAAAGCCCGACGCATCAGACTGCCCGAGCCATCGGCGTTCAGCGTTTCCAGCCGGGCGTTCTGAGCCTGTGCAATTGGGGTCAGTTCCGCCTCACTGGCCGCATCGCAGACGACCAAAGCGGCCCCGCTGTTTTCGATGAAATAGGTCAGCTCGGCTGTTTTGTAGGCGGTGTTCAAAGGCAGAAAGATCAGCCCCGCCTGCGCGCAGGCCGCATATAGCGCCAGCATCTCAGGCGATTTCTCGACCTGAACGGCTACGCGATCGCCGGGTTCCAGCCCATACCCTGTCAGCGCGTTGGCGATCCGCGCCGCCATATCCAGAAACGCGGCATGGGTGATTGTGCGCCCGTCGGGCAGATGCAGAAACGCCGTGTCTTTCCCCGCGTGAATCCCAAACAAGCGATCATAAAGCGGGTTGCCCATCCCGTATTCCTTTCCCAGCTGCCTGCGCTGAATCTGTCGTGGAAATGTGGGGTGGTAAAGCCCCGTTTGCGATATATTTTACGGGCGTTTTCCAATCCCGCTCTGGTGCATATGCTGCACCTGCGATATGCGCATGGCAGCTTGCCGGAGATACGATATGTTTGTTGCCACATTGCTTACCAACCCAGCCGCACCGTCGCTGGACCCGGCTCTGGTCGAGTCGCTGCGAAACGCCTGGGGCGGTGCCGAAATTGTCTGGCTGAACCCCGACGAGGCGGCAGAATTTGCCGTGCCGGACATGCCGGACAATCGCTGGGATGTTTGGGCGGACTTGCAGCAGATGGGCGTCGATCTGGTTGTGCAACCGTCCGAGGGGCGACGCAAAAAGATGCTGCTGGCCGATATGGACAGCACCATGATTCAGCAGGAATGCATCGACGAACTGGCTGATGAGGCCGGTGTGGGCGAACGCGTCAAGGACATCACCGCGCGCGCCATGAATGGCGAGTTGGATTTCGAAGGGGCCCTGATCGAACGGGTCGGTCTGCTGAAAGGGCTGGACGAGGCGGTGATCGATCAGGTGCTCAACACCCGGATCACCCTGATGCCCGGCGGGCGCGAACTTGTTTCCACCATGCGGGCAAATGGCGGCTATGCGGCGTTGGTGTCAGGCGGGTTCACCGCCTTCACCGCGCGCGTGGCCGAGTTGTTGGGGTTTGACGAAAACCGCGCCAACACGCTGCTGGCCGAAGACGGACGCCTGACCGGCGATGTCGGACGTCCGATTCTGGGTCGGCAAGCCAAGGTCGAGTCGCTGGAACGGATCACAGCCAAGCTCGGTTTGGCCGAGGCGGATGTGATCGCGGTGGGGGACGGGGCCAATGATCTGGGCATGTTGTACCGCGCCGGAACCGGAGTTGCGCTGCACGCCAAACCCTCGGTCGCGGCGGAATGTGACGTGCGGATCAACCACGGTGATCTGACCGCGCTGCTGTATCTGCAGGGCTACAGGAAGTCCGAGTTTCAGGGCTGATCACCCCTAGAACAGATCGAACCGAACCGGGTTTTTGGCCCAATACACTCTGGCCGCCAGCAGCAAGCGCGCTTTGGGGTCATTTGTCGACGCGTAAGACACGGGAACCCCGAACCGTGCGCTGGCGCTTTCCAGCGCGGCCAGCGTGGCGGGGCCGACCTGACCGTCAACGGCGACATTTTCTCCGACCTCGTTCAGGGCCATTTGCAGGGCCCGGTCCAGATCAGCCTTGGATATCCCGTCCAACTGACCCATCGCCTGCGCGGCGGGTTCTTCATTGGCCAGCAACGCGGCCTTGGCCGCCCGCAGCGCCGCATCGGCAGGGCCACGTCCCGGCACCTGACCATCCAGAATGATGAAGGCCCCGTTGGCCCCACCCCACGCATCACCGCGTTCCAGTGATGTATCGTACCACTGCAACGCCTCGGCGCGGGTTCGTCCCTGCAACTGATCGCGCAGGATCATGCGGGCGATGCTAGCCGGAGCGGTCGGATGCCCGCCGTCAGAGGCGGCACGAAAATAGGCCTCGGCCTTTGCGAAATCGACAGGGTTTCCACCAAGCCCTTCCAGCGAGACATAGGCAAGGTTATCGTAGCCGTAGATATCCTTGCGCAGTTCCGAGGCGCGCAGATAGCGCAGCCCGCGTTCGGGGATGTAGTGGTCCGAGTTCTCACGCAGAAAGTACAGCCCAAGCTCGTTCATCGAGAAGGTGTGGCCAAGCTCAACCGAACGTTCCAACAGTTCGAACCCGCGCTTTTTCTCTTCTGACGTTTCGCCGTTACGCAACAGCTGCTTGCCGAGAGTGTGCATGGCGTATGGATCGCGCTGCGCCGCTCCTTCTTCCAGAAGTGCGCGCGCTTTTTCCGTGTCATAAGGTGTTTTGGTAACTTCACGATCAATTTGTTGGGTTTGTAACAAGATGGCCAGCGCATATTTGGCGCGGATGTGGCCCCCGGCTTCGGCCGCCGAGATGCTTTCATAAGCAGCGGGCACGTCACCAGCGGCTTGCTGGAGACGCCCCAGTTGATAGAGAAATCGCGGATTTCCGGGATTGTCCTGAACAGCCTGAGTGCAAGCCGCCAGCCCTTTTGCCATGTCCAATTCGTTCGGCAGGCGGAAGACGCCGACGCCATTGATGTCCAGCGCATCTCCGGCCTCTAGGTCGCAGGCGTTCATTTCCAGGTCCAGAGACACGTCGACCGTTTGCCGTATTTGGTCTTGCGTCAGAATCTGAACCGAAAACGTATCGTTGAAGGCCACATTGCCGACCTCAACAGCGCGCGCGTCCGAGATCTCTGGCGCGTATTCGACCGCGCTGGCCGCAGATTGATCGTTGAGGCTGACGGCCCCCCGGGTCGGGTTTTCAATCACCTGCAGGTCGACAATTTCGGTTCCCAATGCCTGTTCCAGGCTTCGCAACAATGGGATCGACTTGTCGAACTGATAGCTGAGTTGCACCGCTTGTGGACCAACTTCTTCTAATTCTAAGGGCGCTGGTACCGGTTCAGTGGATTGTTGTGCCAGATAGAACGGGCGCACCAGTGTTGAGCTTTCCCATGGGATTTGCTGGCCTGCTGTTTTGGAGTGAACACGTTCGCGAATAACCGGGAAAAGCTGTTGAATATTTTCGAAGGGCGAAGTTGTCGCCGTTTCCAGAACCGCAGCAGTATAGGGGCTGTTCTGGCCTTGCTCACCGTCACTCGCCACCGCACCGGGTGACGTGGAGTACGCTACCAGAGAATTCAGCGGCGTCTTGAACACATCAAACCCTTCGCGGGTTTCGAACAGGTTTGCATCCAGATCTGCGGCGAGCCGGAGGTCCTGAAACGGGTTGTCGCGGCACGAATCCAATATGGCGACATGGGCTGCGCTGCGCGCCGACAGGGTATCGATCACACGATCCAACGTCATGGTTGCCAGCGGGACGTCATAAATGCTTTCGAATTTGGCATCGACCGGCAGCAGATAATTCCTGCGACCGATCTGAATGCCATGACCCGCGTAATAAAACAGCACATCGGCTGAGGGCGGGATGTTTAACACGGCCGTTCGAATAAGCTCTTCGAATTCGCGCTTGCTCAGGTCGTAGCCATCATAGACCCGAAAGTCGAAGCCCCGAAGCATGTCGGCGATATCTTCGGCATCCTTTCGGGCATTGGTCAGGTCACCGACGCTCAGATAATCCTGATTTCCGATCACAATGGCGATGCGATTAGCCGATGACGAAGACTGACCAGAAGTGGCGGCGACCTGTGCGTCCAAAGCTTGCGCGCCAAGCAGCGCGAACGTTGAACAAGCTAGCAAGCGACAGAGTCGTTGCTTCAGCGCTTGCTGTGACATCACTTGAACCTTTCAGATTAGTCCCAGCTTGTGCCGCCACCGCTACCGCCGGCGCCACTACCGCCACCCGATGAACCGCCGGAGCTGCCACCGGAAGATCCGCCCGAACTGCCACCCGATGAACCTCCCGAACTGCCGCCCGACGAACCGCCGGAACCGCCACCGGAACCACCGCCGCTTGAACCGCCTTCGCCGCCGCGTTCTTCACCGGCCAAGGATGTTGAAGACGTGCCAGAGCTTCCCGACGACGTCGCCGAAGCCGGCGTTGCCGCGACGGCCGATTGCGTCGCCTCGCCTGAAGTATCAACCGGCTCTTCCTGAGACCAGAGTGTCCCACATCCGGAAAGGGCGACTGTCAGAACAGCAAATGCTGAAACGGTCGTACGGCGCATTTCAAAACTCCTTAACAACTTACATAAAACACGAAACTCGCATATTTGATTATAGTTCGCAGACATTATGTCTGTCTATCAGTGAATTGTGACGGTTTTTGAAACACTTAAGGTGCAGAACGTGACCGAGTTCACACAGCCGCTTCGGGCTTTCTTTAATTTAACTTTTGTGTTAAATAGTGATCATGAACACGCTTCTCACCACCTTCTCCGCCCTGTCCGACGCGACCCGTTTCGCGATTGTTGAGCAATTGATGGAGGCCGGAGAGATGCCCGCAGGCGAGTTGACCAAGGGCAAGGGCATGTCCGGTGCCGCGATCTCGCGCCATTTGAAAGTGCTGCGCGCGGCGGGGCTGGTACAGCAGCGGGTGCAGGGCACACAGCGCATGTATTCGATCCGCCCCGAGGGGCTGCGCGCCATTGCCGACTGGACGATCTCGAAGCGTCAGTTCTGGGAAAGCAGTCTGGATCGCTTGGGCGACATACTGGAAAGGGAAAACTCATGGCCGACCTGAAGCTCGAGCGGGAGTTTCCCGTTGATCCTGAAACGCTGTTTGCATGGGTCACCAACGGCGCGAAGCTGTTGCAATGGTGGGGCCCCGAGGGGATGCATGTGCCCCAGCACAATCTGGATTTCTCGCGCACGGGTCCATGGTTTTCGGTGATGGAGAATAGCGAGGGCCAGCAATACAAGGTCTCGGGCCATGTCACCCATGTCGATCCGCCCAAATCTGTTGGGTTCACCTGGGCCTGGCATGACGATCAGGATCAGCGCGGCGCGGAAAGTCATGTGACCTTTGCCGTCACGGCAACCGAAACCGGTTCGCGCCTTGTGGTGGATCACCGGGAACTGCTCGATGCGGAAGCTGCCGAGAACCACAACATGGGCTGGACATCTTCACTGCGCAAACTCGAAGCGCTGTGCACATAGGTTTTCATCAGGGAGGAGCGTTATGCCCCAATATTTGTTTGTCTATCACGGGGGCCACACCCCCACCGACCCCGCCGAGATCGAGGCGACCATGGCCGCCTGGGGCGCGTGGTTTCAGAACATGGGTGAGGCGTTGGAGATCCCCGGAAACCCGGTTGGCCAATCCTACACCGTCAGCAGCAGCGGGGTTGTCGACAATGGCGGCGTAAACCCGGCCTCGGGCTTTACGGTGATCAAGGCCGACAGCATGGACGCCGCGACTGAATTGGCCAAGGGCTGCCCGATGGTTGTCAACGGTTCCGGCTCGGTCGAGGTGGCCGAGGTCCACGAGATTGAGATGTAGCGGGCTTAGCCCGGAAAACCCGGCGCGGGTCGGATCACGCCGCATTCCAGCCCACGGCGGCTGTATTGTGTGGCGTTCATGAATTTTCTGGTGGCCGGGTGGTCGGCCTCCAGCACGCCAAGGCTGACCAATAAGGCGGCAATGGCGCATTCGCTGGCGCGGGTGGTTCCGTCGGTGATTTTCAGCGCCACACCCATGCGTTTTTCCGGCAGGATGGCCACGAATACGGCTTCGGCCCCGGTTTTGATCGCCGCACGCCCCTCCATGGCGCGCATCAGTTCCGTACAGGCGCGGGTTTCGCCCGCGACCAGTTCGGGATGTTTGATCATCGCGGCGGTCAACTGCTGCGCCGCATCGCTGGATCGGTCGGACCGGTCCGCGGCCGAGGCGAACCACGCCATTGACCGCGCCAGCCCCACCAATGAGGTCGCGAAGTTCGGGGCCGAGCATCCGTCGATCCCATAACCGGGGCTGGTTTCGCCGGTTGTCTCCTCAATTGCTGACAGGCAGGCTTGCTGCACCGGGTGGTCGATCTCAAGATACTCCGGCCCGGCCCCCATATGCTGACCAAGGGTCAGAAACCCGCAATGCTTACCTGAGCAATTGTTGTGAATCTGGCAGGGCGTATCGTCGGCCAAAATCAGCCGGTCGCGCGCGGCCTTATCCGCCGGTTCCTGCGGGCCGCAGCGTAGATCGGGTTCTGCCAGACCCAAATGATCCAGCCACTCCGCTACACGTTCAGTGTGGATCGCAGCGCCATTATGCGAAGCACAAGCCAGCGCCAGATGCTCTGAGTTCAATCCGTACTTCGCTGCAGCGCCCGACGTAATCAAGGGAAGTGCCTGAATCATCTTGGCCGAGGATCGCGGATAGATCACCGCATTTGGATCGCCCCAGCTTTGCACGATCTGCCCGGTGCCATCGCAGACCACCGCATGACCCAGATGCAGACTTTCCAGCAGGGGACCACGCCACAGTTCTGTCATCGGTATGGGCTGAGTCATCTTGACCTCCGGATTTATGCGCAAAATTCTGCCAATCGCCCTTTCGCCTGTGGCGAAACCTGCGTTAGTGTGTGTATGTCGGCAATCATCGGGATGCGCAACTTTTCCAAGACGAACCGGCAGGGTTCGCGACGCATTCTGATGGGTATGAGGTAGAAGGTCGAGCTAGGAGGCTGGACAAATGGGATCAATGCTCGTCCGCGTGATCGCGGGCCTGTGCGTGGCGGGGATGGCCACGACTGCAATCGCTCAACAGGCGACAAGCACAAATCGCGTAGCGGCAAAAACGGATTGGAGCGTTTTTGTCGAGGATGATCCCACCGAATGTTGGAGCGTTTCCGCCCCCAAGGAAACGGTGAATACCCGTGGCGGGCGTGTGGTTTCGGTCCGTCGCAGCGACATCCTGCTATTCGTGTTCTATCGCCCCAATGCCGAGGTCAAAGGTCAGGTGACCTTTACCGGTGGCTATCCGTTTGCGGCAGGGTCGACCGTGAACCTGAACGTAGATGGCAGCGAGTTCGAATTGTTCACCGAAGGCGAATGGGCCTGGCCTGCAACAGCGGCGGATGATGCCAAGATCGTCACCGCCATGAAGCGCGGAACCGAGGCGGTTTTGACCGCACGGTCGGAGCGGGGAACGCAGACCAAGGACACATTTTCATTGCTGGGCTTTACTGCAGCGATCGAAGACGCCGAAAAGCGCTGCACCAACTGACCCATTCTAAATTCAGATATAGGTAACCCCGTCTTTCGGCGGGGTTTCTTTTTGGCTCAAAAAACGACCGCTTTACGTAACGTACATATTCGAATTTGATCCGTATCAAAGCAGGTTGCCCCGTTTTCTGAACTAATCGGTTCAGAGGAAGAAAAGGAGCTTTCGAATGCTGAACAAGTCCATTGTCGCCCTTATGATCGCCGCCGCTGCGGTGCTGAGCGCATGTGAGAAATCAAGCGACACCTATCCGGTGTCCGGCGAGCAATGTGGACCGGAAGATCCGGTAAAAACCCTGGATGCAGCGGATTGTAACATCTTGCCTGCAAGCTTCTGACCGGCTCATCGGTATCGGAAAACGAAATCGGCCGCATCGCTCATCCCGGTGCGGCCGAACTGTATCTGGGCGCGTCAAAAAAAGCAGGAGACCGGGATTGACGATTCCTTTTGATCTTTGCGCGCGATCCTATATAGAGGCGCATCCCAAGCCAGAATCCGTTGAGACAGCCACATGTCGCCCAAAGCGCCGATCACTCAAGACGTCATGACCATCCCCCGTAAACTGCCCGAGGGGAAGGTGAACCTTGTCGGTCTGACCCGCGACCAGCTGCGCGAGGTGCTGATCGAACATGGTACACCCGAAAAGCAGGCCAAGATGCGCACCGGGCAGATCTGGCAGTGGATCTATCAATGGGGCGTGCGCGATTTTGGTGAAATGACCAATCTGGCCAAAGCCTATCGCGCGCAATTGGCCGAGCATTTCGTGATAGAAATCCCCGAGGTCGTGACCCGTCAGGTGTCCGAGGACGGCACACGCAAATATCTGTGCCGCATCGCGGGCGGGCATGAGGTCGAGGTGGTTTATATCCCCGAGGATGATCGCGGCACGCTGTGTATCTCGTCTCAGGTCGGGTGCACGCTGACCTGTTCCTTTTGCCATACCGGCACGCAGAAACTGGTGCGCAATCTGACGGCGGCGGAAATTGTCGGTCAGGTGATGATGGCCCGCGACGATCTTGAGGAATGGCCCACCCCCGGCGCGCCCAAGGACGAAACGCGCCTGCTGTCGAACATCGTTCTGATGGGCATGGGTGAACCGCTATATAATTTTGAAAATGTCCGTGATGCGATGAAGATCGCCATGGACCCCGAAGGCATTTCCCTGTCGCGCCGCCGGATCACCCTGTCGACAAGCGGAGTGGTGCCTGAAATCGCACGCACGGCCGAGGAAATCGGTTGCCTTCTGGCGATTTCGTTCCATGCAACCACCGATGAGACCCGCGACGTGCTGGTGCCGATCAACAAGCGCTGGAACATCGAGGAATTGCTGCAGGCGCTGGCCAGCTATCCGAATGCCTCGAACTCGGAACGGATCACGTTCGAATATGTGATGCTGGATGGCGTGAATGACAGTGACGAGGATGCGCACCGTCTGATCGACCATATCAAGCGGCACAAGATTCCGGCCAAGATCAACCTGATCCCGTTCAACGAATGGCCCGGCGCGCCCTACAAGCGCAGCTCGAACAACCGTATCCGGGCCTTTGCGAACATCATCTATCAGGCCGGATATGCCTCACCGATCCGCAAGACGCGGGGCGAGGATATCATGGCGGCCTGCGGTCAGTTGAAATCGGCCACAGAACGCGCCCGCAAGTCGCGCAAACAGATCGAGGCCGAGGCTGGGTTGAACAGCTAAGGCATCTGCTCAGCCGACGGTTGAAGATGAAATCTTAACATTTCGGCTTCTGTTTTTTGCATGCAAAATTTGTTATGTTTGTCCTGCCCGGGTTTCGGATTTGGGGCTCACCTTTGTGCACGAAACGGTGAGGTGGACGGACCGGTTCTGGCAGGATGATTGATGTTCGCTATGTGGATTAATGTAAGTCCCGATGCGCAAGCGAACTGTTTTTCAGGTAGGCCTAGTTATGAATACAGTTTTCAGCAATAGATTTCAGACCGTTCTTATTATTTCGGCTTCGCTTCTGATTTTTGTGGGCCAGACGCAGGCCGACGAACAGGATGCCCATATCGCAATCGAAAACCCCGCCGAGTTGAGCAAGGACGAGGCCAACGCTGTCTACAAGTCCTTGGCGAAGCGGATGGCGCGTGGCTATGCGGCGGCACAGCTGGATCTGCTGCGCAATTACCAAAGCTGGCCGCTGTTTAACGATGCGCCCTATATCTCGGCCACCCATGGGCAGCGGTTCGTGAACAGCTATGCCAACAGGATGGCGCATAATTACGGGACCTTGCAGGAAGGCGAGGTTCTGCCGGTGGGGTCCGTGCTGGCCAAGGACAGCATGACCGTCACGGATGAGGGGAAGATCTTTCCCGGTGCGATGTTCGTGATGGAAAAACTGGCCGCTGGTACAGATCCCGACATGGCGGATTGGCGCTATATCATGGTTCTGCCGGATGGCTCTTTGTTTGGCGACACGATGGGATTCCGCGCCAATGCAGTGGCCTATTGCCATGATTGTCACGAGCAGGTCGCCGAGCGCGATTACACCTTTTATGTGCCCGAAGAGTATCAGACCGGCGAATAGCAATCGCATCGCCTGTTGACGGTGCGACGGCGGGTCCGCCCGTTAGCCGCGTCGGAACCGAGCCGTTCCGATAACCTCGATCAATTGCTGGCGGACGGGTTCGGGTTGTGCTCGAACCGCGTTCAGCACCTCGCGCAGTTCCGCGCGCAAACCGTGCATCTGGTCGATCAGAGAGATCATCACCGACAGCGCGTCCGCTTCCATATCGTATTGCTCGTGCAGCTCGCAGGCCAGTTCCAGCCGGGCGACGTCGATGCTGTGATAGACCAGCCCCTGATCCGATTGTTCGGGGATCACGATTTCGGCCGCCAGATACTCGGTCAGACGGTCCGATGTCAGGCGCGAGATGGTCTCGATCAGTTCCTTTTCGGTCAGGGTCATGACGGCATTCCTTTCCGCGGATCATAGCGGTGCGTGTCGCGCCAGGTCTCCATGAATGTCTTCAATTCTTCATCAATCGTACCGGGCATTGCGATGGTCAGTTCGATCAGCTGATCACCTCGGTCAGATGAGCCGCGTTTCTTCACCCCTTTGCCGCGCAGCCGCAGGGTTTTGCCGCTGCTCGTGCCTGCGGGCACATTGACGTTCACGCCACCATCTATGGTGGGGGCCGGGATTTTGCCGCCCAGAATGGCCTCATCAATAGTGATCGGCAACGTTATGTGGATGTCGTCACCCTGACGGTCAAACACCGGATGTTTGGCGACCGAGACCGTCACCAAAGCATCGCCCGGCGGCCCTTCACCATAGCCCGGAGCGCCCTTACTCCGCAGGCGGATCGTTTGGCCGTCGGTGATACCGGTGGGGATCTTGACCTCGATCCGGTCCCCATCCGGTAGGGTCAGCTTTTGGCTGGCACCAAAGACGGCATCCAGAAATCCGATCTCGAGCGTATAATTCAGATTGTGCCCCGGCGCGTGAAATTCCTGCGTGCGTTGGCCACCGAAACCGCCGCGTCCCCGCATGAATTCGGCGAAGATGTCGGACATGTCGTCCGGATCCGCCTGACGCCCGCGATAGGGGTTGCCCGCTGCTTCGGCGTAGTCCCGGTAGTATTGCTGCTGCGGCCGTTCCTGACCCGAAGCGTCAATTTCGCCGTTGTCATAGCGTGCGCGCGTTTCGGGGTCTTTCAGCAGGTCATAGGCTGCGGCGGCGGCTTTGAATTTGGCCTCGGCCTCTGCGTCGCCGGGTTTCAGGTCCGGGTGGCATTCCTTGGCGATGCGCCGATAGGCTTTCTTGATCTCGGCGGCAGTTGCGTCCTTTGCTACACCAAGGACGGAATAGGGATCGTCGCTCATCTCACCTCTCTCACAGTTCGGTCAGAACAGGGTGGTTGCGTTTTATCATGCGATTTCAAGGGCCCAAAAGGAAGAGACGATTGAATTGCTTCTTAATTTCCTGCAAACCTGTTAACATCTGCATGTTTTTAAATGTCGCTTGACGGAGGCCACCCCATGTCGCGCAGAATCAAATCCGCTCTGGCCCTGCTGGCCGGGAATGCTCTTGGGTTGTTGTTGGCTGTGCTGCTGCTGTCCGGGTTTTCGATCAAGCCGCTGTCGTTCATCGTTGTGGTGATCGTCTTCACCCTGGTTCAGGTGGTGGCCGAGCCGCTGATCCTGAAACTTGGGGAAAAGAAAGCGCCCGCGCTGAAAGGCGGGATCGCGCTGATCGTGACCTTCGTGGGCCTGCTGGTGACCGATTGGATCACGGCTGGGTTGACCATCGGCGGTATCTCGAACCTGCTGGCGGCGACGCTGCTGGTCTGGCTGGGCGCGCTGATCGGCAGTATCGTGCTGCCGATCTATGTGTTCAAAGAACTGCGCGAACCTAAAAAGTAATCACAGCGCGTTCAGGCTGGCCTCGATGGCTTGCCACAGTTCCTCGACCGGTTCGCAGCCAACAGAGAGGCGGATGAACGCCGGATCGACGTCATCGCCCCAGCGGGCGCGGCGTTCGGCCGAGCTGTGAACGCCTCCGAATGAGGTTGCGGGGCGCAGCAAGGGGCAGGTGTTGATGAAGGCTTCGGCCTGCGTTTCGCCGTCCAGCGTCAGGGACAACAGGAACCCGAATCGCGCCGTTTGAGCCTGCGCCAAGGCGTGCGCGGGGTCGTCTGGCAGGCCCGGATAGCGAACTTGTTTCACCTTCGGATGCTCCGCCAACCGCTCCGCCAGCACCTGCGCCGAGTTGCACATGCGGTCAAAGCGCACATCCAGAGTTTCCAACCCGCGATGCAGCAGCCAAGCCTCATGCGGGCCGGGGATTGACCCGGACACCTTCCGCCATTCCTCGACCCGTTCCATGATCTGCGAATTACGGCTGGCCACATGGCCCATCAGCATATCGGAATGCCCGCCCATCGCCTTGGTGTCGGATGACACAACCACGTCGATGCCCAGATCCAACGGGCGCTGGCCCAGCGGTGTCAAGGTTGTGTTGTCGGCGATGGTCACCCCACCGGCGGCGCGCACCTGTTCGGCAACCGATTTCAGGTCGATCATGTCCAGACCGGGGTTCGAGGGGCTTTCGACAAACACCACATCGAACCCAGCAAAACCACCCTCGGCAAAGTCAGTCGTCGCGCGTTCTTCGACCTCAACACCGAGGCGTGAGAGGAACCGATCCGACAGCAGACGCGTGACGTAGTAGCCGTCCGAGGGGATCAACAGCCGCGATCCGGCTTGAACGGTTGCAAACAGCGCCGCCGAAATCGCCGCCATCCCCGACGGAAAGCAAAGGCACGGCGCGTCTTCCAGATGCGACAGAACATGTTCCAGCTGGACCCATGTGGGGTTGTCCACACGGCCATAGGTGGCCAGACCATCTGTCGGCCCCGGCAGGTGATACATGCTGCTTTGGGTCAGCGGCAGGGCCACCGGCTCACCCGCGTTTAGCGCATTGCCGCGCAAATGCAGCATCTCTCCAATCTTGGGGGCCATCTCTTAGCGTCCCGGAATTGCGTCGCGGGGTGGGGCGGGTTCCCAGTTCTCGATGATCTCGACCGCCTCTTGCGCGGTATCGACAAAGCGGAACAGGTCCAGATCTTCGTCCGAGATGGTGCCTGCATCGGCAAGGGCTTCCCAGTTGATCACCTTTTCCCAGAATTCGCGGCCGAACAGCAGGAAAGGCACGCGGTCCATCCGGCCCGTCTGGATCAGGGTCAGCGACTCGAACAGCTCATCCATCGTGCCAAAGCCGCCGGGGAAGATGGTGATGGCGCGGGCGCGCATCAGGAAATGCATCTTGCGGATCGCAAAATAGTGGAAGTTGAAGCTGAGCTCGGGCGTCACATACAGGTTCGGGGCCTGTTCATGCGGCAAGACGATGTTCAACCCGATGGAACAGCCACCTGCATCCTGCGCGCCCCGGTTTCCGGCCTCCATCACGCCGGGGCCACCGCCGGTGACAATCACGTTCTCGCGGCAGCCGGTTTCGTTCGATTTCTCGGTCATCAGCCGGGCAAACTCGCGTGCCTCGTCATAATACTCGGACAGCCCGGCCAGCGTTTCGGTCCGTGCCGTGTGCTTTTGCGACGGTTCCGGAATACGCGCGCCGCCGAACATGACGATGGTCGAGGTGATCTGACGTTCGCTCATGATCATCTCGGGTTTCAGCAGCTCCAGCTGCAGGCGCACCGGGCGTAGTTCGTCCCGGCACAGGAATTCTTCGTCGGCGAAGGCAAGGCGATAGGCGGGTGAGCGCGTCTGCGGCGTATCCGGCACCTCGCTCGCGGTCGAGCGGTCGGTCTGCGCATCGCGGAACGGGCTGTGGCGGTCTTCTCTCATCGTTGATCGATCCCTGCTTGCGTGTTTGACAAACAGCTATAGGGTTCGCGGGCAGAGTGCCAGTCACGGAAAGACAAACATGGATTGGAAGAGCGAAATTCAGGCAGCAGCCGGTCGGATAGATGGGCACGCACAGGTGACCCCGGTGATGGAGAGCCACATTCCCGGCTACCCGATTGAGATGAAGCTGGAGCATATGCAGCACACCGGCAGCTTCAAGGCGCGGGGCGCGTTCAACACGCTGCTCAGCACGGATGTGCCGCAGGCGGGCGTTGTGGCGGCTTCAGGCGGCAATCATGGCGCAGCGGCGGCCTATGCTGCGCGGGCGTTGGGCCATCCGGCCAAGATCTTCGTGCCGGAACTGGCCGGACCGTCCAAGATCGCCCTGATCGAACAGATCGGCGCGGATCTGAGCGTGGTGCCCGGCGAATACGCCAATGCCCTGACCATGGCGCAGGCGCATGAGGAACAGACCGGCGCGATGCAGATCCATGCCTATGACGCACCGGCCACCGTGGTGGGGCAGGGGACGTGCTTTGCGGAATGGGACGCGCAAGGTTTGCAGGCTGATACCGTCCTGATCGCTGTTGGCGGCGGCGGCCTGATTGCCGGGGCGTTGGCGTGGTTTCAGGGTGCGCGCAAGGTCGTGGCGGTTGAGCCGGAAACCTCCTGCGCGTTGCATGCGGCGTTGAAAGCGGGTGAACCGGTGGATGTTTCGGTTTCTGGGGTTGCAGCCAACGCGCTGGGTGCGCGGCGGATTGGATCGATCTGTTTTGATCTGGCGCAGGGGATGCCCTCGGTTCTGGTCTCGGATCAGGCGATTTCCGACGCACAATGCGCCTTGTGGCGGGCCCATCGTATCCTTGTTGAACCCGCAGGGGCAGCGGCCTTGGCAGCCCTGATGTCGGGTGCGTATCAGCCGGAACCGGGGGAACGTGTGGCGGTTCTGGTTTGCGGTGGAAATATCGCCCCCGATCCGTTTGCGGCGTGAATTATCGGCTTGTGGACAGGCGTTGACGATTTTATCGATAATCTATGAACGCCACGATTGCCGACACGATCTACGAAAACCTGCGCCAGCAGATCATCACCGGGGCTTTAAGCGCCGGTGAGAAACTGCGTCAGGACCACATCGCCAAATCCTTTGACACCAGCCACGTGCCTGTGCGCGAAGCGCTGCTGCGGCTTCAGGCGCACGGGCTGGCCCACAGCGAGCCCCGACGGGGAATGCGAGTCTCGGTTCTGGACCCCGCTGAAATACGCGAAGTGATCGAGATGCGCGTGGCGCTGGAACCGCTTGCCCTGCAGCAGGCGGCGCAAAACATGTCGCCCACGGATCTTGACCGGATCGAAGCGGCTCGTATCGCCTGCGACGACGCTGAAACCATGCCGGAATGGGAGGCCCGCAATCGCGCCTTTCACCGTGCAATCCTGACGCCCTGCGGTTTGCCGCGCCTGTTGCACACCATCGATGACCTGCACATCGCCAGCGCCCGGCATCTGTTTGCCCATTGGCGCCCCAAATGGACGCAGCGTGTGGACAAGGACCACCTGTCCATCGTGCAGGCCCTGAAGCGCAAGGATACGGGCGCGGCAACGGCCATTCTGATCCGGCATATTCGCCGCGCAAGCTGAGGATAGCGTGGATTGGACGCAAAAAGACCCGCGTTCGTCGCATTGCGCTGTGGGTCCGGCTTGCGTATAGGCCACACCGACACGAACAGATTCTCTAGGGAGACGCCCAATGTCCAATGCGCAACTGGAAGCCGCCATCGAAGCCGCATGGGAGGCCCGCGATACCATCTCGCCCGCAACCACCGGCGAACAGCGCGAAGCCATCGAGGATACGCTGAACGCACTGGACAGCGGATCGCTGCGTGTGGCCGAAAAGCTGGAGAGCGGCGACTGGCACGTGAACCAGTGGGCCAAGAAGGCGGTTCTGCTGGGCTTCCGCATCAAGGACATGGAAATCCAGTCGGGAGGCCCGCAGGCCGGTGGCTGGTGGGACAAGGTGGACAGCAAGTTCGCCGGTTGGGGTGAGGACCAGTGGAAGGCCGCTGGCTTCCGCGCGGTTCCGAACTGCGTGGTCCGCAAATCGGCCTATGTCGCGCCGGGCGTGGTGCTGATGCCGTCCTTCGTGAACCTGGGCGCTTACGTTGACGAGGGCACCATGGTTGACACCTGGGCCACCGTCGGGTCCTGCGCGCAGATCGGCAAGAACGTGCACCTGTCGGGTGGCGTCGGTATTGGCGGCGTGCTGGAGCCGATGCAGGCCGGTCCGACCATCATCGAAGACAACTGCTTTATCGGCGCGCGGTCCGAGGTGGTCGAGGGCTGTATCGTCCGCGAAGGCTCGGTTCTGGGTATGGGTGTGTTCATTGGCAAATCCACCAAGATCGTTGACCGCGAAACCGGTGAAGTGACCTATGGCGAAGTGCCGCCCTATTCGGTTGTTGTGGCGGGTTCGATGCCGTCGAAAAACAACATCAGCCTGTATTGCGCGGTGATCGTGAAGCGGGTGGACGAAAAGACCCGCTCGAAAACCGGCATCAACGAGTTGCTGCGCGACTAAAGCGTCCGCATACGTGCAAAAGGGCTGTAGCGCGTGCCGCAGCCTTTTTTTGTTGCCTGTCTATCCCTTGATCGGATAGCGATCCGGTTCTTCAAACACATCAATGGCCCGCGTACCGGCCTTGATCTTGCCGCCATGCTCGACGCCCGCAGGGATCGAATAGCTGTCGCCGGGGCCGTATGTTCTGGTCTCGCCGCCGATGGTCAATTCAACCTCGCCCTCGACAATCGTGCCCCACTGCGCTTTGTGCGAATGTGCGGGCAGTTCAAAATCCTTAAGGAACGTGAAGAACGCCACCAGACCCGCATCAGACCGGATGACGGCGGTTTGCACCACGTCCTCGGGGAAGGGAATGTCGAGGCTTGGGAAGGCTGTAATAAAATCGGGATAGGGCATCAAAAGTCCTCTGCAATTGGCAACGGGCTGTGTTTTGGCACTATGGACGCCGGAAAGCCTGCGCGCAATTCCCGGCTGCTTGACCGTAGGCGGGCGCGCGGCTATGGCCCGTTGCATGGAAAAGCAAAAGAAACCTTCGCGTCAGCAAGTCTACACCCTGTTGGTCCAAATCGGTCGCAAGGACGGCGACGGCTTGCCCGACGGGGCGACCGGGGCAGCCCTGATGTGCTTTGCCAGTGGCGTGGATGAAGCCGAGGCGGTGCGCGAAACCGTGGCGATCCTGAAACAGGCAGATACCGCGCCTCTGGATGTCACGGGCTATGGGACCTTGGCCGAGCGCGAGGCGCAGGGCCACGACATTGATCCGGACGAACGTGCCCTGATGCAGCGGGCGCTGGATGAGAATGCGGTGATCGTCGCACAGATGACGCCGTTTTTCGAAGGTGACGCGCAGCCGTAAAGCAGACTTTCCCTAGTTCTGCATCCCGAACCAGTTCCGGTAAATCTCGTCATAGGTCCCGTCTTCGCGCAGGGCCAACAGCGCCTGATTGACCTCTTCGACAAGGGGCGAACCGGTCGGGAAGGCAATGCCATAGTTTTCCCGCAGGAAGATGCCTCCGGTCATGCTGGCGATCCGACGACCTTCATGGGCGGCGAAGTAGGACAGAATGGGCGCGTCGAACACCACCGCGTCCAGATCTTCGGCCTTGAATGCTTCGAGCATTTGATCCAGCCCGGTGTAACCGGTGAATTCAATCTCGCGCCGGGTCAGGAAACTGGCGGCGGTCGAGCCCGTGATGGTGCCGACATTCTTGCCGTAGAGGTCATTGACCGAATTCACATTGCCGGTGATCGCGTCCACCGTCATGACGCTGGTGATCCGGGCGGTAAAGACCGACACGATGAACAGGGACGAGACGACCAGTACAACGCCCAGAATGCGGCCGAAGGGCGTGCGCGGCATCCGTTCCTCAAACCCGCCATTCACGACCAGATTCAGCGCCCACCAGAAGGATGGAAACCACGCCTCGTTCAGCTTTCGGTCGAAATAGGGCTGCGCGCGCCGCTCGAACCCCCACATCAGCATGCCGCCGCCCAGAAGGATGGCAAAGGCCAGGCCAATGGCAATGAACAGCTCGGTCGACAGCAGGGCCTGCAGCAGCGATGGCCTGCGCACCGCGTCCGAGGGCACCATGATCTGCAATCCGGCCTCGAAGATCGGCTGGCTGAAATCCATCTGGGTTTCGCGCATCGCGGTGATCGAGATATTGGCAATCGCCAGATCTGCAGACCCGTCCTGCACGGCGCCCAGCATGTCCGAAAACCCGTCGACCCGGGATACCGTGTAGTCCCAGTCCAGCGCCTCGGCCAGCGCCGCAAGCAGGTCCATCGAGAATCCGGTCTCGGCCCCGTCCTCCACGTAGGAAAACGGCGGTCGGGTCACGGTTGTGACATTTAGCGTTTGTGCCAGGCTTTGCTGTGCGAGAACGGCGAAAGTCAGGCAGATCAGGGCGTAGAAAGCGCGCTTCATGGTCAATTCACCTGTTTCGCGGCCCTGTAACGCGAATGTGTGCATGGCGGCAAGCACGTCCCGGGGTAAAGCACCATGATTTATTGGCGTCCCAGGTCGATACGTTGCGTGTTCGTCACTGTGAAAATTGCGGATTGGGGTTGGCAATCCGGCCAATTCGTTGAATCTGTGCACGAACCTGAGCGCACCACCATCAAAGAGGCCCTTAAATGACCGATCCAGTTCAATTGACAGCGGACCTGATCCGTTGCCCATCGGTCACACCTGCCGAAGGCGGTGCATTGGTCCTGTTACAGGGTCTTTTGTCGGATGCAGGGTTCGAATGCGCCCGAGTGGATCGCGGTGGGATCAGCAACCTGTTCGCCCGTTGGGGCGCCAAAGGACATGCGCGAACATTTGGATTCAACGGCCATACCGATGTGGTTCCGGTTGGCGACGACTCCGCCTGGACCAAACCACCTTTCGGGGCCGAGGTTCAGGGCGGGGTGATGTATGGGCGCGGCGCAACGGACATGAAATCTGGCGTTGCCGCCTTTGCTGCTGCCGCCGTGGATTTCGTACGCGACACGCCGCCGGATGGCGCGATCATCCTGACCATAACCGGCGATGAAGAGGCCGATGCGCTGGATGGCACCACCGCCCTGCTTGATCATATGGATCAGGTCGGCGAACGGATGAGCGTTTGTCTGGTCGGCGAACCCACCTGTCCGAACACAATGGGCGAGATGATGAAGATCGGGCGGCGCGGGTCGATGACCGCGTGGTTCACCGTGACGGGCGTACAGGGCCATTCCGCCTATCCGCACCGGGCGAAGAACCCTCTGCCCGCGATGGCGCGGCTGATGGACCGTCTGGCCAGTCATGAACTGGACCAAGGCAGTGACCATTTCGATGCCTCGACGCTGGCCGTGGTCACAATCGACACCGGCAACCCCGCAACAAATGTCATCCCGGCGCAATGCCGTGGCACCGTCAATATCCGCTTCAACGACCTGCATTCCGGCACGGGCCTGAGTGACTGGCTGAAAGCTGAGGCCGCGCGTGCGGCCGAAGAATATGGCGTTGAGGTTGAGACCAGAATCAAAATCTCGGGCGAAAGCTTTCTGACCCCGCCCGGTCCTTTGTCCGATCTGGTGGCGCAGGCGGTTGAGGCGGAGACGGGTGTGCAGCCTGAGATGTCGACGACCGGCGGCACCTCGGACGCGCGGTTCGTCAAGAACCACTGCCCGGTGGTCGAGTTCGGGCTGGTGGGCCGCACCATGCATCAGGTGGACGAATGCGTCGAGGTGGCCCAGATCGAACAGCTCAAGGCGATCTATACGCGCATTCTGACGGATTATTTTGCCTAAGCCATGCAGCGCACTCTGGTCATCATGGTCAAGGAGCCCCATCCGGGGCGCGTCAAGACGCGGCTGGGGCGCGATATCGGCATGGTCGGCGCGGCGTGGTGGTTCCGGCATCAGACACGGGCGCTGATCCGGCGGCTGCGGGACCCGCGCTGGCAGATCGTTCTGGCGGTGTCTCCGGATCGCGAGGGGCTGACCAGCCGCATCTGGCCCGCTGACCTGCCGCGTGCGGCGCAGGGGCGGGGTGATCTGGGTGACCGCATGGGGCGGATGCTGCGCGGGATGCCCAAAGGGCCGGTATGTCTGATAGGCGCGGATATTCCCGGTATCTCGCGTGGGCATATTGCGCGGGCGTTCGGGGCGCTGGGGCGCGCGCAGATGGTATTCGGTCCGGCCCCTGATGGCGGCTATTGGCTGGTCGGCGCGCAACGCTATGGGGCGCTGCCGCCGGGGCTGTTTCGCGACGTGCGCTGGTCCAGCGAGCACACATTGGCGGACACGCTGGCCTCGGTCCCCGGTTGCCGGGTGGCGCTGCTGGACCAGTTGCATGATGTGGATACGGTGGCCGATCTCGATCGCTGATGTTTTTGGTCATGACGCGGTCGCGTCCCCGTGCTAGGCCGGGATCATGACTCGCATCCCCACCAAGCAGGAGGTCCTGGACTGGATCTCGGCGAACCCCACCCTGACCTCGAAACGCGATATCGCAAAGGCCTTTGGCATCAAGGGCGCGGATCGGATCGACCTGAAACGCATCCTCAAGGAACTTGAGGCCGAGGGGCATCTGGAAAAGCGCAAGCGCAGCTATCGCGACCCGGATCGCCTGCCACCGGTCAGCGTGTTGCAGGTGAAGGCCCCCAATGCCGATGGCGACCTGTTTGCGCGCCCGCTGGAGTGGCATGGCGAGGGGGTCGAGCCCATCGTGCTACTGATCACCCGCGCCAGCGATCCGGCGCTGGGCGAAGGCGACCGCATTCTGGCCCGCCTGACCGTGGTGCTTGAAGAAGACCACAATTACGAGGCGCGCCTGATCCGCCGCATCGGCACCAACCCGCGCAAGATCGTCGGCATCTTTCGCAAAGGGGCCGAGGGCGGGCGGATCGTACCTATCGACAAGGCTGGTTCGACCGAATGGTTGGTGCCCGATGGCGCGGTGCATGGGGCCAAGGATGGCGAATTGGTCGAGGCCGAACAGGCCGGCCCCAAGAACCGCATGGGCCTGCCCCGTGCGCGGATCGTGGAACGGCTGGGTGATCCGACGGCCCCCAAGGCTGTTTCACTGATTGCGATCCATCAGCATGGCATCCCCGACGATTTCCCCGACAAGGTGATTGATGAGGCCGACAAGGCCAAACCCGCTGGCCTGAAGGGCCGCGAGGATCTGCGGGACATGCCGTTGCTGACCATCGACCCCTCGGACGCGCGCGATCATGACGACGCCTGTTATGCCCATGCCGATGACGATCCCAAGAACCCCGGCGGCCATGTGATCTGGGTCGCCATCGCCGATGTTGCCGCCTATGTGACGCCCGGCACCGCGCTGGACCGCGAGGCGCGCAAGCGAGGCAATTCCAGCTATTTCCCCGACCGTGTGGTGCCGATGCTGCCGGATCGTCTGTCGGGTGATCTGTGCTCCTTGCACGAAGGCGTCCCGCGTGCCTGTATCGCCGTGCGGATGCAGATCGACGCGGATGGCAACAAGATCGGCCACAGGTTCGTGCGCGGCCTGATGCGCTCGGCTGCGTCGCTGCATTACGCCGAGGTGCAGGAGGCCATTGACGGCTCCCCCAACGACCGCACCGGGCCGTTGCTTGAGACGGTTCTGAAACCGCTCTATGCCGCTTATGCCGCGCTGAAAAAGGCGCGGGCGGTACGACAGCCGTTGGAGTTGGACTTGCCCGAGCGCAAGATCGTCCTGTCCGACACCGGCGAAGTCACCAGCGTGGCGTTCCGCGACCGGCTGGACGCGCATAAGCTGATCGAGGAGTTCATGATCCTCGCCAATGTGGCCGCTGCCGAGACCCTGATCGCCAAACGCCGCCCGCTGCTGTTCCGCGTGCATGAGGAACCCGCGCCCGAAAAGCTGGAAAGCCTGCGGGAAACGGCGCAGGCGGCTGGTCTGAATCTGGCCAAGGGTCAGGTGCTGCAAACCCGCCATCTGAACGCGCTGCTGAACGCCGCCGCCGGGACCGAGGATGCGGAGCTGATCAACCTCACCACTCTGCGATCCATGGCGCAGGCGTACTACAACCCGGAAAACTTTGGCCATTTCGGGCTGGCGCTGCGCAACTATGCGCATTTCACCTCACCCATTCGCCGCTATGCCGACCTGATCGTGCACCGCGCGCTGATTTCGGCCCATGGCTGGGGCAAGGACGGGCTGACCGAGGATGAGATCGCAAGGCTCGACGAAACCGCCACCCATATCTCGGACACGGAACGGCGTTCGATGATGGCGGAACGTGACACGACCGACCGCTATCTGGCCGCGTATCTCAGCGAACGTGTGGGCAATGAGTTCTCGGGTCGGATCAGCGGCATCGCGCGCTTCGGGGCCTTTGTGAAGATGGACGAAACCGGCGCGGATGGTCTGGTGCCTGTACGTTCGCTGGGGCGTGAATTCTTTCATTTCGACCGCGAAGCCGGAACGCTGATGGGCTCGGACACCGGGCTGATCATCGCGATTGGCCAACGCGTCACCGTGCGACTGACCGAAGCGACGCCGGTGACAGGTGGGCTGGAACTGGAACTGCTGTCCATCGACGATCAGGCCCTGCCGCGCGGGCGCGGCCCCGCCAAACGCGGTGCAAGGCGCAAGGCGGTCAGCACCAAGCGCAAGAAGGACAAGATCAAGCGCAAGGTCGAACGCAAACGGCGTCAGAGGTGATAGGTTAAGGCCTGCGCGATCAGCCAGCCATGGCGGGTGGGATCGATCTGGCCCATATCGTCGAACAGCACGGCCCGGTTTCCGTCGATCCGATCTTCACCCGGAAAGGCGCTGGTGAAATCACCCATCAACCGGCTTTGGCAATGCACGAACAGGGCAAAGCACGCGGACTTATGCCCGCCCAGCCGAATGGTCGAGCCCTTGGGTGCCAGATACGCAGGCTGACCCCAGCGCAGCGCCTCTTGCAGCGGTTGCGCGCTGGGCAGGTCGCTGGCCGTCTCAAGGATCAGATTGCGCAAGGCAAACGCACCGGCGCGGGTCTCTGGTGGCAAGGCCGCGAAGGCTGCGGCGACGGCGGGGTCCTCGAACTGTGTCATGCCAGCGGTACTGCCTGTTCCATCCGATCCACATAGCTGTTGAGCAGGTTATCCTGTTTGATCCGCCGGGTCAGGGGGGTATCGGCAGGGGTGGCACGCATCGCGGCCAGCATGGGCCCAACGCTCATGTCCGCCGCCGTCGGGCGTTCGCCCAGCAGAAACGGCGATTGCCACAGATAGGCCGAGATCGCCTCAAGGTCGCGCTCAACCCGGTCCAGACGTTCATTCTGGGAAAAGCGGCCAATGCCCTGGGTCCTGATCCCCTTCAGAACGGATTTGCGGATCGCGTTCGAGGCCGGTTTGCGGATCAGTGCCGGGATTCCGTCAAAGAACATCTCGCGCAGGATAGACCAGACCTGATCATTACCCCAGCGATCCAGAACGATGTGGAAATAAAGGTGCTCCTCAACCATTCGGATCAGCGCGCGGGACTGTGCCTTTTCCAAATCCGTCAGGCCCTGATCGAAATCGGCGCCCTGATGTTCCAGCCATTCGCGGATCAGGTCGCTGTCGGGCACCAGCCGTTCAGGCGTGCGAAGGACGGGCAGTTTCTGGTGCGGCATCTTGCGGGGATCCAGCATGTCGGATCGCTGCCAGCTTTGGCCGGAGTGCTGCAGCATCAGCGCGGTTTTCACGCAGAACGGGCTGGCGCTGAACACGCCAAAGGCCGAGGGGAAGGTCAGTAGGGTCAGCATCTGTGGCTCCGTCATTGGGGATGGCCAGACCCTAGACGCACCTGATGACAGTTTCTGGCATTAGGGGTAAGTTAGGATACATCATGTCCCGCACCGCCCGCCTGTTCCAATTGATGCAAGCCCTGCGTTCTGGCCCGTCCCCGAAAACCTCGGTGCAACTGGCCGAGGATCTGGGCGTGTCGCCGCGCACGATTCATCGGGACATTGATGCGTTACGCGGCCTTGGGGCCGTTATCGACGGCGAGGCCGGGTTCGGATTCACCCTGATTGAAGATGCAACTCTGCCGCCGCTTGGCTTCACCGATGACGAGCTTGAGGCCCTGGTTCTGGGCCTGCGCGAAGTGCAGGTGATCGGCGATCCGGCCCTGTCAGAGGCCGCCAGCGCCGCATTACGCAAGTTGCAGGGGCGGTTGCCGCCACGCCAGTCTCACAGGCTTAGCCACGCGGTGCTGGCCGCGACGCGATTTGCGCGTCCACCCGCGCCGACGATCGAGGTCGCCGAGCTGCGGCAGGCGACGTGGGATGAGCGGACGATCGAGTTTGCCTATACCGATGCCAAGGGCGATGAGACCCGCAGGCGGGTCGATCCGCTGAGCATTGTTTATATGGACCGCTCGAATGTGTTGCTCAGCTGGTGTCATCTCAGGCAGGATTTCCGCGTCTTCCGGCTGGACCGGATCCGCGACATGTCCGTGACGGATCAAAGCTTTCGCCCCAATCGCGTGCCGATGCTGCGCGATGTGCTTGCGCGTATCCGTGCCGAACGCCAAGCACAAGCGCGCGAGGACGAGCGCTGAGCGCTTTGAGAATACCTGATTTTGCGCTATCCTCGAGGTTGAGCAGTAATCAGGAAAAAACGGAATGCGTAAATGCGTAGGTGGCGTCATGACCGCCGCATTATGGGCATCCATCGTGCAGGCGTCAGCGACAGAACAGTCTCCAAGGCCCGAGTCTCGGCCATTGGAGGGCGAAATCCAATTGGCTTCGGCGGAGGTGACAACGTCAATTCGCCCGGTGCCCCGGCCGTCGGCTGAGGTGGTGCGGGTGTCGGCGGCAGGGAACGCGCGGTTTCAGGCCTGGCTGGGGGCGTTCGGGGATCGGGCGCGGGATCAGGGCATCTCGCAGACCACTCTGAACCGGGCCTTGGTGGGTTTGACATACGACAAGGACGTCATCCGGCGCGACCGCAATCAGGCCGAGTTCAGCAAGCCAATCTGGGAGTATCTGGACAGCGCCGTCTCGGACACGCGTATCGCCAACGGACGCGCGGCGTTGGATCGTCACGGCGCGGTGCTGAACCGGATCGAGGCGCAGTATGGCGTCGAGAAAGAGGTCGTGACGGCGATCTGGGGGTTGGAGACGTCCTTCGGATCGTATCGCGGCAACAACCAGACCATAAGGTCGCTTGCCACTCTGGCCTTTGATGCCCGCCGTGCGTCGTTCTTTGAGGCGCAGTTGATCGCCGCCTTGCAGATCGTTCAGGCCGGGGATGTCAGCGCGGGTCGGATGATCGGCAGTTGGGCCGGGGCGATGGGGCATACGCAGTTCATGCCGACCTCGTATCTGGACCACGCCGTCGATTTCGATGGCGACGGGCGGCGCGATATCTGGTCGGACGATCCGACGGATGCGCTGGCCTCTGCCTCTGCCTATCTGGCACGACATGGCTGGACCGAAGGACAGCCCTGGGGGGTCGAGGTACGACTGCCGGATGGGTTCGACTATGCCACGGCCAAGCGGGACTATACTCTGATGCCGTCGGACTGGGCGGCCCGAGGTGTGGTTGGGCGCGATGGTAAACCCGTGCGCGACTACGGGCAGGCCGCAATCCTGCTGCCCGCCGGAGGGCAGGGCGTGGCGCTGATGATCTTCGACAATTTCCGCGTGATTGAGGCCTATAACGGCGCGGATGCCTATGTGATCGGGATCGGTCACCTGTCAGACCGTCTGGCCGGGCGCGCACCGTTTCAGAGTGACTGGCCTCGGGGGGATCGGATACTCAGTTTCACCGAAAAGAAAGAGCTGCAAACCCGCCTGACCAATGCGGGGTTCGACACGCAGGGCATCGACGGGCGCACCGGGCCGAACACGATCAATGCGGTTCGGGCCTATCAACTGGCGCAGGGGTTGCTGCCGGACGGGTATCCGACGTTGAAGTTGCTGGAACGGTTGAGGTGAATGCGCGCTGGCGTTTCAGGGAATTGGTGATAGCCTTCGCGAGATGCAGAAGGTGATCACATGACTATCGAAACCTGGACCATCTACGTCCTGACGGTGCTTGCATTGATGAGCACCCCGGGACCGAGCCAATTGCTGATGCTGTCAAATAGCGGCGCACATGGGTTCAAACGTGCGCTCTCAACGGCGGCAGGGGACCTGACCGCAAATGCGCTGCAGATGCTGGCCGCCGGTCTGGGCTTGGCCGCCATCGTTGCGGCCTCGGGCACTGCGCTGGCCGTCATCAAATGGGCGGGTGTTGCCTATCTTCTGTGGCTTGGGTTCATGATGATCCGTCGCGCCAAGCCGGACGATCCGCATCTGGATGAGGCCCGGCCCAAGGCATCCCTGAAAACCCTGTGGATGCAAGGCTTTCTGACCTCGGCGGCCAATCCGAAGGCGGTCGTGTTCTTTGCCGCTCTGTTTCCGCAATTCATCTCTGCCGACAGTGCCTTCTGGCCACAATTCCTGATCCTGAGCGCGACCTATATCGCGATGGATGGCGTGTTTCTGTCGGCCTACGGGTTCAGCGCAAGCTGGATTGCCAAGCGGTTCAAAGGAACCGCGCGTGTTTGGATCGAACGCACTGGCGGCGGCTTCATGATCGGCGCCGCCATCCTGCTTGGCCTCAAATCCATCGCGCAG
Source organism: Ruegeria sp. C12 (assembly GCF_056537745.1). NCBI lineage: Bacteria > Pseudomonadati > Pseudomonadota > Alphaproteobacteria > Rhodobacterales > Roseobacteraceae > Ruegeria > Ruegeria sp. C12. The sequence continues at coordinate 294,139 of NZ_JBQFSA010000004.1, read as the reverse complement.
AAATAGCGGTTGCGCACGGCGATACCGGAGACGTTAGGTCGTCTCCGGCCAGTGTCAGAATGTCAGGACGCCGCCTTCATCAGCCCCTGCGCGATGATTTCTGCCTGAGCCTCATCCAGCGATTTGTAGATCCGCACAAACATCTCGTCGATATCCGCAGGGGTCAGGATCAGCGGCGGAGAGATGATCATTCGGTCGCCCACATGGCGCATGATCAAGTTATTGGCAAAGCAGCGGTCGCGGCAGATATAGCCCACGGTGCCCGGCGCCGACGCAAACTTGGCGCGGCTGGCCTTGTCCGGGGTCAGCGCGACCGAGGCCATCATGCCGACGATCTTGGCCTCACCCACCAACGGATGATCGGCCAGCGCCTCCCATTTCTGTTTCAGATAGGGCGCGGCCACGTCGCGGACATGCTCGACGATTTTCTCTTCTTCCAGAATGCGCAGGTTTTCCAGCGCGACCGCAGCAGCGACGGGATGGCCGGAATAGGTGTAGCCGTGGTTGAACTCGGTGCCGCCGATCACTTTGGCAATCTCGTCGGTGACGATCGAGCCGCCAATCGGCGCGTAGCCGGAACTCAGCCCCTTGGCGATTGTCATGATATCGGGCCGGATGCCCACGGTTTGCGACCCGAACCAGTTGCCGGTCCGTCCAAAGCCACAGATCACCTCATCCGCGATCAGCAGGATGTCGTATGTGTCGCAAATTCGCTGGATTTCGGGCCAGTAGGTATCGGGGGCCACGATCACACCGCCCGCGCCCTGCACGGGTTCGGCGATAAAGGCGGCCACGCGGTCTTCGCCCAGTTCAAGAATGGCCTCTTCCAGCTCGCGGGCGCGGGCCAGGCCGAACTCTTCGGGTGACATATCACCACCCTCGGCCCACCAGTTCGGCTGGTTGATGTGATGGATGTTCGGGATCGGAATGCCGCCCTGCGCGTGCATCCCCGCCATGCCTCCCAACGAGGCCGACCCCACGGACGAGCCATGATAGGCGTTGTGACGGCTGATGATGATGTTCTTGTCGGGCTGGCCTTTCTCGGCCCAGTAGGTGCGGACCAGACGGATATTGGTGTCATTGGCCTCGGACCCGCCGGCTGCGAAGAACACGTGGTTCAGATCACCCGGAGCCAGTTCGGCAATTTTCGCCGCCAGCGCAATAACGGGAACATGGGTCGTTTTGAAGAAGGTGTTGTAATAGGGCAGTTCGCGCATCTGACGTGCGGCCACGTCGGCCAGTTCATCGCGCCCATAGCCGATGTTCACGCACCACAGACCGGCCATGGCATCCAGAATCTCTTCGCCGTCGCTGTCGGTCAGATAGACACCTTTGGCGCGCGTGATCACCCGCGCCCCTTCCTGACCCAGCGCCCCATTGGCGGAAAACGGGTGGAGGTGGTGCGCCGCGTCCAGTGCCTGCAACTCGGCCGTGGGCATGTGATTGGTGATGGTGGACATCCTGAAACCTCCTGCAGCAGTTGGCACTCAGAATATGATCAAATTTTTTGCTGTCAATCGAATCGCTGTTGCCTAGGCGGTGGCCAGCGCGCCGACCATCAGCTCCATCCCTTGTTCGATGTCCTGCGCAGTGGCCAGGGCGGCTTTTTCGGCGTCTCCTTTGCGCAGGGCGGCAATGATGTCTTTATGCCTGTCCGGCAGGCTTTGCGTTCCGAAACGCCCGCTGACGACACGCAGCGAGGGGCCGAAGCGCAGCCACAACCGTTCGGCCAGATCGCGCAGAATCGGGGCGTTGGCGTGGGCATACAGCGCCTCGTGAAACGCATAGTTCAATTGCAGGTATCCGCTGACATCGCCATCCGCGATCATACGATCAAGGCGCTGGTCCAACCGTTCCAGCGCGTCGATATCGGAAGGTTTCAGATTGGCTGCCGCCAGACGTGAAAGCTCTGATTCTATTGACTTTCTGGCAAAGATCATCTGCGCGATATCCGAGTCCGAAACCAGCGGAACACTGACCCTGCGATTGCCCTGAAACACCAACGCCCCGTCCGAGATCAGACGACGGATCGCTTCGCGTACCGGTGTCATCCCGACCCCAAGCGAATCAGTCAGCCCCTGGATCGTTACGGGCTGACCCGGAACCAGATCGCCGAACAGGATCTGCGATTTCAGGGTTTGGTACACCTGCTCATGTACTGGGCTTTTTTTGCCGTCCATCTTTGTCGTAGATGCCTTATTTTTGATCAAATCCAAGTGGTTCATTCCAATTTGCAAGCCGACAGCTTGCCGGGTTTGAACCGTCATGAAAGCATACTGCGTGCGGCTGAAAAACGCAAAACTTGATCAAATCCAAAAAACCGGGAAAATATCGGGACACTTGCAGGGAGAAGAAAATGTCAATCAAAACGCTGACACTGACAGCGGTCATCGCATTGGGGGTTTCGGCGGCCTTTGCCGACGAGGTGCGTGTCTACAACTGGTCCGACTATATCGATGAGGACCTTCTGAAAAAATTCGAGGAAGAAACAGGTCTGACGCTGATCTACGACGTGTTTGACAGCAACGAGGTTCTGGAAACCAAGATGCTGGCCGGTGGATCGGGCTATGACGTGGTGGTGCCGTCGGGCACGTTCCTTCAGCGCCAGATTCAAGCGGGCGCCTTTCAGGAACTGGATACAGCCAAGCTTTCGAATGCCGGAAACCTTTGGGATGTCATTCAGGACCGCACGTCGGGTTACGATCCGAACAACGCCCATTCGATCAACTACATGTGGGGCACAACCGGCATCGGCGTGAATGTCGGCAAGGTTAAGGAAGCCCTGGGTGACGACGTGGCCCTGAACAGCATGGATCTGGTTCTGAAACCCGAAAACATGGAGAAGCTTGCTTCGTGCGGGGTGCATTTCCTAGACGCGCCGGCTGAAATGATACCGATGGCGTTGCAGTATCTGGGTGAAGATCCTGACAGCCACGATCCGGATGTTATCAAGAAGGTCGAAGGTGTTCTGACAGCGGTGCGCCCTCATATCCAGAAATTCCACAGCTCGGAATATATCAACGCATTGGCCAATGGGGATATCTGCGTCGCCGTTGGCTGGTCGGGCGATATCCTTCAGGCGCGGGACCGCGCGGCCGAGGCGGATAACGGGGTCGAGATTGAATACCACCCGTTTGCCGAAGGCTCGCTGATGTGGTTCGACCAGATGGCCATTCCTGCGGATGCGCCGAACCCGGAAGGGGCGCACAAGTTCCTCGATTTCATCCTGGACGCCAATAACATGGCCGCCGCGTCGAACTATGTGTACTACGCCAACGGCAACAAGGCCTCGCAAGAGTTTCTGGCCGAGGACGTGATTGGCGATCCGGCGATTTACCCGGATGAGGCCACGATGCAGAACCTCTACATCACGACGCCTTACCCGTCGAAAACCCAGCGGGTCGTGACCCGTTTGTGGACCAAGATCAAGTCAGGCACCTGATCATTTAACACGGGGCGGGTGGACCGCCCCGTGTTCATTTTGTCCGTAGAGATCGACGGGGGCCGCTTTGAACACCGAAGTCTTTGCGCCGTGGGATGACCCGCAGGCGAAACCACTGATCCAGTTCCAGAATGTGACCAAAAGGTTCGGCGGTTTTACCGCCATCGACAACCTGTCGCTGGACATTTTCGAACGGGAATTCTTTGCTCTGCTCGGCCCGTCCGGTTGCGGCAAGACCACGATGATGCGGATGCTGGCAGGGTTCGAGACCCCGACCGAAGGGCATATCATGCTGGGCGGTCAGGACATTGACCCGATCCCGCCGAACAAGCGGGCGGTGAACATGATGTTCCAGTCCTATGCGCTGTTTCCGCATCTCAGCATCTGGGACAACATCGCCTTTGGTCTGCGCCGGGACAACATGCCCAAGCACGATCTGGAAGACCGGGTCGAGGAAATGCTGCGCCTGACCCGGTTGGAGCAATTTGCCCGCCGCAAGCCGCATCAGATCTCGGGCGGTCAACGGCAAAGGGTGGCGTTGGCGCGGTCACTGGCCAAGGCGCCCAGGTTGCTTTTGCTGGATGAACCGCTGGGTGCGCTGGACAAGAAGCTGCGGCAGGACACGCAGTTCGAACTGATGGATATTCAGGAGAAAACGGGCACGACCTTTGTGATCGTCACCCACGATCAGGAAGAGGCGATGACCGTCGCCAGCCGTGTCGCGGTGATGGATCAAGGCAGGCTGATGCAGGTCGCCACGCCGGATCGCATCTATGAGACCCCGAATTCGGTCTACGTCGCAGACTTCATTGGCGATGTGAACATTATCGAAGGCCGCGCAACATCGAACGGTCAGGATACCTATCAGATCGACTGGGCCGAGGGGCAGGCCCCGCTGACCGCAACCTCGGACGTCGGGTTCTCGAATGGCCAATCCTGCCATCTGGCAATCCGGCCCGAGAAGGTGACCATTTCCGCAGATCGCCCAACAGACGCGATCAATGCCATTCAGGGCAAGGTGCATGACATCGCCTATCTGGGCAATCTGTCCACCTATCACGTCGAACTGGCAAACGGCACGATCATCAAGGCGCAATCCGCCAATACCCGTCGCATCTCGCGCCGGTCGTTCACATGGGAAGACCCGGTCTGGCTGTCCTGGACAGCAACGGCTGCGGTTCTGCTGGCGAACTGATGCGCCGCGCCCTGCTGATCGCCATTCCCTATGTCTGGCTGCTGGCGCTGTTCATGGTGCCGTTCTTCATTGTTCTGAAGATCTCTTTGTCCGACACTGAACTGGCGATCCCGCCCTATACGCCGACGCTGGACCTGTCGCAGGGATGGGCCGGGATCAAGGACTTCTTCAGCCAGTTGGATTTCGAAAACTTCGTCTGGCTGACCGAGGATGACCTGTATTGGAAGGCTTATCTGTCCAGCGTCAAAATCGCCGTGATCTCGACCTTCTTCACGTTGCTGGTGGGCTATCCGATTGCCTATGGCATGGCCCGCGCGCCCGAGGAATGGCGACCGACGCTGATGATGCTGGTGATCCTGCCGTTCTGGACGTCCTTCCTGATCCGCGTCTATGCGTGGATGGGCATTCTGTCGAACGAAGGTTATCTGAACCAACTGCTGCTCTGGACGGGCATCATCTCGACCCCGTTGACGATCCTGAACACCAACACGGCGGTCTATATCGGCATCGTCTACACCTATCTGCCCTTCATGATCCTGCCGATTTATTCGGCGCTGGAGCGGATGGACGAATCCCTGATCGAAGCTGCCGAGGATTTGGGCTGTTCACGGCTGCAAGCCTTCTGGCTGGTGACCATCCCGCTGTCGCGTCCCGGCATAATCGCAGGGTGTTTCCTCGTGATGATCCCTGTAATTGGTGAGTTCGTGATCCCGTCCCTGCTGGGCGGCTCGGGCACGCTGATGATCGGTAAAGTTCTGTGGGAAGAGTTCTTCTCGAACCGCGATTGGCCCGTCGCCAGTGCTGTTGCGGTTGTCCTGCTGTTGATCCTGGTGATCCCGATTGTGCTGTTCCAGCGCAACCAGCAAAAACAGACGGAGGCCGAACAATGAGCAGATTAAGCTGGTTCAACACGGTCTCGCTGACGCTGGGGTTCGCCTTCTTGTATATCCCGATGCTGATCCTGATCATCTACAGCTTCAATGAAAGCAAGCTGGTCACAGTCTGGGCGGGTTTCTCGACCAAATGGTATGGAGAGCTGTTCCAGAACGAACAGATCCTGGATGCCGCATGGGTGACGTTGCGCGTGGCTGTATTCTCGTCAACAATCGCAACCGTTTTGGGTACTGCTGCCGCCTATGTGTTGGTGCGTGGAGGGCGTTTCTTTGGCCGTACACTGTTTTCGGGCATGATCTATGCGCCGCTGGTGATGCCCGAAGTCATCACCGGATTGTCGCTGCTGTTGCTGTTCATCGGCATCGGATTGGATCGGGGCATCCTGACCATTGTGTTGGCGCACACGACATTCTCGATGTGCTTTGTGTCCGTCGTCGTCTCGTCGCGGCTAGTGACGTTCGATCAGTCGCTGGAAGAGGCCGCACTTGATTTGGGGTGCTCTCCGGCGCAAGCGTTTCGTCTGGTGACCCTGCCGATTATCGCGCCTGCCGTGATCTCGGGCTGGTTGCTGGCCTTCACCCTGTCGCTGGACGATCTGGTGATCGCGTCCTTTACCTCGGGCCCGTCGGCCACGACCTTGCCGATGCGGATATTCTCGGCCGTGCGTCTGGGGGTCAGCCCTGAAATCAACGCGCTGTCGACCATCATGATCGCGGTTGTCACCCTTGGCGTGATCACCGCCTCGTTGGTGACAAAACGCGCGATGATGCGGCAGCGACAAGATGAAATGGCCGCTGCCCGAACGGAATGAGGCGCATTTTCCCCGACTATACCTACGGCCCCGGCCCGCGCGCGGGGTGTTGGTGGGATGAAACCAGCCCCAGCCCCGATTGGCCGGTGCAGAAAGGTGATCAGAGCGTCGATGTCGCCATAATTGGCGGAGGTTTCACCGGCGTCTCTGCCGCGCTGCATCTGGCAGAAGGCGGGGCCTCGGTCGCGGTGTTCGAGGCGGAAACCCCCGGCTGGGGCGCCTCCGGTCGCAACGGCGGGTTTTGCTGTCTGGGCGGCTCAAAGCTGAGCCACAGGACCATGGTGCGCCGGTTTGGCGAACAGGAGGCGGACGCCTACGGGCAGGCAGAACAGGATGCGGTCCAACTGGTCGCCGGGTTGCTGGACAAGCATGAGATCGATGCCGACACACATTCCGCAGGCGAAACCCAACTGGCGCATACCAAGCGCGCAATGACCCGTCTGCGTCGGCATGCAGACAAGAACGGCACCCTGCACGAGGCCAACGACCTGCCCGCGTTGGGGCTGAACGGCCCGTTTTACGGTGGCTACACGACTCCCGTCGGCTTTGGCCTGAACCCGCGCAAGTATCTGTTTGGCCTCGCGCGCGCTGCGCATGATCTGGGGGTGCAGCTTTATCAGAAAAGCCCGGTTCAGCGCGTCCAGAAATCCGGGCCGGGGTTTCGGCTGGCCACCCCCAACGGCTGTGTACAGGCCAACACGGTCCTGATCTGCACCAATGGCTATTCAAGCGAGGATGTGCCGGACTGGTTGTCTGGCCGGTATCTACCGGCGCAATCCACCGTTCTGGTCACACGCCCCCTGACCGAGGCCGAGAAGATGGCGCAGGGCTGGACCTCGGATCAGATGTGCTATGACACCCGGCATTTGCTGCACTATTTCCGATTGATGCCCGACGGGCGATTTCTGTTCGGAATGCGCGGTGGACTGCGATCCTCGGACCGGGCCGAGGCTGCAATTCGTCACAAGGTGCAAAGGGATTTCAGGCGAATGTTCCCTGCCTGGGCCGGGATCGAGATCACGCATATCTGGTCGGGCATGGTGTGCCTGTCCCACGGTTTGGTGCCTTATGCGGGCCCGGTGCCCCGGCAACCCGGCCTGTTCGCGGGTTTTGCGTTTCATGGCAACGGCGTTGCAATGGGCACCTATTGTGGTCGGGCCTTGGCGCGATTGGCTCTGGGACAAGATGCCGGGCTGCCCGGTCCGATGACACAGCCTCCGCAGCGATTTCCCCTTGGCAGGTGGCGACGCGCGGTTCTGCCGCCTGCATATGCGGCCATGTCGATCGCGGATTGGTGAGTTCGGATCAGCGCAGTGCCTCGATCTCAAGTTCCAAACCGTGCCGGTAATCCGGTGCACCGTTTTCCATCCGCCACAGACAATACGCCGCCATGCGCCAGGCGAACCATGGGTGCAACTGTCTGTACCGGACCGTAATCGCCTTATCCCGATAAGCTGTCAGGAACCGTTCTGTCTGATCGGTCGCCAAAGGCGCCCCCCGGTATAGTTTCTGCATCGCCGGGGACAGGAACATCGCCAAATCCTCACAAGGATCCCCCAACGCCGGACATTGCCAGTCGATCAGGGTCAAACCGGTATCTGCCACCAGAATGTTGCCCGGCACAGGATCGCCATGGATCAGGCAAACATCAGAAATCGGTTCGACCGAGTGTGAGGGCCGCAAGTCCAGCAGCGTCTGAAGGGTTTGGGACGAACACCGATCAAGGATTCTTAGCCCGTGCTGTTCCAGATCCGCGCTGCCATTGCACCCTTCTGGTGCCGGAACCGGAAATTGCTGCCGGTGCAAATCCCAAAGCAGCTCGGCCACCGGCTCGGGCTCCTTGTCCCAGGGTGATCCGGGCGCGTGGTCGTAGAACACCCAGCGGTCCTGCTGGTGCCGCCCTGCGGCGCGCAGCCGAGGCACAAATCCGGTGGGTTCCAGCGCTTTCAGGCAGCGGGCTTCCAGTTCGGCATCGTTGCCAAACAGAGGGTTGCGCAGGGATGAGCTATAGAGTTTCAAAACCCTGTCGCAATCGCCGCCAAGCACCTTCCAGACCTGATTGGTCCGCCCGCCATATAGGGTCTCGAAACGCGCACCTTCATGAACCAGCGCTTTGTCGATCAGCTGCTGGACAAGGTCGGGCGGAGGTTTGGGCAGGTCGGGCAGGGCGTTAACCAGTTCTTCAAGCGAGTCGCGAATGGCCTAGCTTTGGCCCGCCCGGCCCGTCAGTTCAAGCGCCCGCGCGCACGGCTGTGACCTGATCGGTGGGAACAACCTGCCCGCTTTCAAGGGTCAGCAGGATCGACCCGTCTCCGATCTGGGCTTCTACCACCCGGCTGTATGAGGCGGCGGGCGTGTCCGACAACCGGTCACCATCCTGAAAACTGCGGAGCGTGGCCGTGTAGGTTCCGGGGGGCAGCGGATTGCCGTCGGCGTCGGTACCAGCCCAGATAAACTCGGTCTGATCCAGCGGCACATCTGTCCGGCTGACAACCGCGCCTTGTTCGTCCCGGATGATCATCGTCGCTTTGTCCACCGCATCATCGGGCTGGGCGAACAAGGTCACGGGCGCGTTTTCAAACCGGAATCCCGCGGTCGAGCGCACGTCCATTCCAACCCAATTCGCCAGTTCGCCAAGGTTCAGACCCCCCATGCTGGCTGTCAGCGAGGACAGCAGATCATTGGTCTGCACCTGCTGCTCAACCATCGAAAACTGCGCAAGCTGCGAGGCGTATTCGGTGGAATCCATCGGCTCCAACGGGTCCTGATTCTGGGCCTGTGTGGTCATCATCAGCAGAAAGGTTTCGAAATCGGATGCAATGGCCGAGCTTTGAGTGCTGGCTGCCGTCTGAGTCTGGCTTGTGCTTTGCGCAAGCTGGGTTGGGTTTATCATTGTCATAACCTCATATCGATGCCCCTGCCCGGGGCCGATTTCTGTGGAATTGCATTTGTATGGACCGCCGCTTCTTCGGATGGCATCTCGACAAAGCCAGAGGTGTTGGGATCGCGCGCGTCCTGCCGAAGGTCCGAAGACGTGCCCAGATCGAAGGACTGATCGCCATAGCCAAGCTTCTGGAACTCGGCGTTCAACACGGCAATATGTCGGCGCATCAGGTCCAGCGTTTCAGGACGCTCGGCGGCAATCGTGACATAAAACCCGTCATCGCGGCCATTCAGTACGATTGAAACCCGCCCCAATTCTTCGGGGTTCAGTGCAATCTCGATCGCGCCTGACCCGGGCCGCGCCTGCACCGCCGCGGCCATTTGTCCGGCAATGGCCCGTGCGACCTCGGCCCGCGCCGTCTGTGCGGGCGCGCTGAGTGACGGGGCCGATTCACGCGAAGATTGCAACACCGGCTCATCGGCCATAACAGGCAGAGCCTCTGGTTTCTCGACAGGTCCCGGTTTTTCAACCTCACGAGGGGTGGCCGTCGCCAGAATCTGCATCTGAGCGGTGCTGGGAGGTCGATCCATTGGCACCTGCGACTGCGGTGATTTTGGCAGGTCGCTCGCGATCTTTGGGGCATCCCGATGCATTGTCACCTGCCCTTTGGATGACAGCTCCGGCCCGTTTGTTGAACGTGCCGCGAAAGCCGATTCGACGGGCGTTCCAATATTCACCTGCGTGGCTGCAGGCGACGCATTGGGCGGGGCGTTGTTTCGCGTGTCCGGCTGCGGCACGGCTGCTTGTACGTCTTTGGGCGGGGCGGGGTCATGCAGGATCGTTGCTTGTGCCGCCGGGCCAGCTTCCAAAGTTTGCGGCACCGTCTGTGTGCCAATCGTCACTTGTGTTTGCACTGTTTTCCCCGTGGGCGGCGCCTGTTCAATGGCACGTTCGCCAACCGGCACCGGCTTGACCTCGCCCACAGCGAGCGTGGGGGCAGGAGGCTCGGCTTCGATATCGGGCCCGTCGGCGGCAATCTTGGCTTCGGGTAAATCAGCCCCTTCTTCTGTCACCTCGGGTATGGGATCTTGTTTCGGCGCAGAGTCCTGCTGATCCAGAATGTCCTGAAAATGCGCCGTCTTTTTTGACGCATCCGATTCGTGCGTCGCAACCTCGGGTTTGGCAGTCGATGTGGGCGCGTTTGTCGCCAGTGTCAGCGGGTTGGGCATTTTGCTCCGGCTCCGTCTTGTGTGACCGGAAATCTGCCCTCAGGAAGTTACATTTATTTTAACCGCTTTCCTCTTTGATCGAGAAAGTTCGATGCAATTTTCGGAGAAAGCAATGAAGGTTTCGGCCCTCCCCCCACCGGTTCCAACCACGGATAAGCTCAGGTCTGCAACCGTTGAGCTTGAGGCCGCATTCCTGGCGGAGATGTTGAAATCCGCCGGTCTGGGGGAATCGCGCGACTCGTTCGGCGGCGGGGCCGAAGAGGATCAGTTCTCGTCCTTTCTGGTTCAGCATCAAGCACGACAACTGGCCCAGTCCGGCGGCGTCGGGCTGTCGGAACTTTTACTCAAATCAATGATGGAGCGCGGAAATGACAGCTGATTCCGATACGATTCTGATCCGGTCGCTGGAAGAGATTCTGGACCTTGAACGTGCAGCACTGGTTGACGGTGATCTGGATCGCCTGACCCTGATGGTGCCGGAAAAAGAAAAGCTGATCGGTGCGATCAACGATCTTCAGGTTCGCGACAGTGCCGAGTTGATTCGCGTTCAGCAAAAGGTCGAACGCAATCAGGCCCTGCTGAACAGCGCGGCAGACGGCATCCGCGCCGTGGCCGCCCGCATGGCCGAACTGCGCCGGGTACGTCAGGAATTCAGCACCTACGGCGCAGATGGCCAGCGCAACGGGTACAAGGTGCGCAGCCATGCAAAGCTGGAAAAACGGGCACAGCCGTCGGTTTGATTCAAATCCGAAATTTCCGGGTTGGGCGTTTTAGCACTCCGTTAGGGGATCACGGTCAAGAGTGTCCCTGCACTTGATGAACACAGGTGGCGCGAACGGCCTCAGGGTGCGTCGCACAGGTCAGAACGACAGCAAAGCCCGCAGGCATTGCGGGGTGAAACTGGGCGCAAAAGGCCCGAACGGAAAAGGATGAAAGCTATGTCCAGCATTCTGACAAACAATGGCGCAATGGTTGCGCTGCAGACCCTGAAGTCGGTCAACAAGAACCTTGAAATGACCCAGAACGCGATCTCGACCGGTAAGGATGTCGCGACCGCCAAGGACAATTCGGCCGTGTGGGCGATCTCCAAAGTCATGGAGTCGGACGTCAAAGGCTTCAACGCCATCAAGGACAGCCTGTCACTGGGTGAATCCACCGTTGCCGTAGCGCGGAATGCGTCGGAAACGGTGACCGACCTGCTGACCCAGATGAAGGGTAAAATCGTTGCCGCGCAGGAAGGCAATGTTGACCGCGCCAAGATCAATGACGACGTGACCGCGTTGCGCGATCAGATCGCATCGGTTGTCGGGGCCGCGCAGTTCAACGGTCTCAACCTGGTGGATGGGACCGCGGGCACTGTCTCGATCCTGTCCTCGCTTGACCGTGATGGCACCGGTGCCGTGAACTCTGCGTCGATTTCGGTGGCCAGCCAGGACCTGTCGATTGGTGGGTATACGGCCAAGGGCGTTCTTGCCGGTTCGGACGGTGCGACAACCGACAATGACGTGGCAGGCTTCACCATGGACCGCACCACGGGCACTGGCGACATTCTCATCGACAGTTCGACGGACAACTTCGAAGTCGGTGACAGCGTGTCGATCCGCGTTGGCGATCAGAAAGTGTCATATACGATCCAGGACAGCGATCTTGATCCGTCGGGAACCTATGACGAGAACTACACCGATGCTCTGGTCGCGGTCGGCCTGAAGAATGAGATCGATGCACTGGGTATCACGGGTCTTGCCGTTGATTATGACGCGTCCAGTGCGCCGAACACCCTGTCCTTCGCGACGGGTACCGCCGCTGCAGGTGCTGATGCGGATCAGGACATTTCTATCTCTGCTCAGTTCACCAACGCGGGTTCTGGCGGTCTGGGTGCGCTGAGCTCAATTGACGTGTCGACCGATGCAGGTGCAGCGGCAGCACTGGGCACGATCGAAACGCTGATCGATACCTCGATCGACGCGGCGGCGGCCTTTGGGTCCGTGCAGGGTCGGATCGAAACCCAGCAGGATTTCGTTTCGAAACTGACCGACTCGTTCAAGTCCGGTATCGGCTCGCTGGTTGATGCCGACATGGAAGAGACCTCGGCTCGGTTGCAGGCCCTGCAGGTACAGCAGCAGCTGGCAACCCAATCGCTGTCGATTGCCAACCAGGCGCCACAGTCGATCCTGTCGCTGTTCCGTTAATTCCGGAACCTCGTCGGGGCGCGGGTTTCGCGCCCCGGCATTGACCGCATGAAGACGGCCTATTGGAAGGATTTCAAGTGACCCCGCAAATGCTTGCTCACAACGCCTACGCGCAAACCGCTGCCCCTATTCGAACGCCTCGCGATACTGAATTCGAGGCGATTTCGAAAATCACGCGCCGTCTCAAAGCGGCCGCAGCACGCAAGTCAACTGATTTTGCCGGATTTGTTCAGGCCGTGCATGAAAACCGGCGTCTGTGGACGGTTCTTGCAACGGGCGTGTCTGACTCGGATAACGCCCTGCCCAAAGACCTGCGGGCCCGCATTTTCTATCTGGCGGAGTTTACCGAACATCACAGCAGTCAGGTTCTGACCAACAACGCAACCATTGATCCCTTGTTGGAAATCAACACCGCAGTTCTGCGCGGGCTGCGTCAGGGTGGGGCCGCGTGATGGGGGGGCTGGTCCTGAAATTGGCCCCGAAAGAGAGGGTTCTGATCAACGGCGTTGTCATTGAAAACGGGGATCGACGCAGCCGGTTCTCGATCATGACGCCGCAGGCCAATGTGCTGAGGTTGCGAGATGCCATTCACCCGGATGAGGTGAATACACCCGTCCGTCGTGTCTGTTACGCCGCGCAGCTTGTTCTGTCCGGGGATATGGATCCTGTTTCCGCAAGACAACAACTGCTGCGCCGCGTTGAAGAACTGAGTCAGGTTTTCACCGATGCCGACAGCCGGCGCGTTCTGACCGAAGCAACCGATGCGCTGGTGGCCGAGCATTATTATAAATGTCTGAAATCGCTCCGCTCGCTATTGCCGAGGGAAGAGCGTTTGATGGCCTATCAGCAATGACCTTCCAACCCGTCATACCCACTGGCGGGCTGGTCGGCTGGCGCTTTCTGCAACGCACGTACGATTCGCAGTTTCAGGCCTTTTCGACCTCGAACATCAACGAGCGAGAGACACGGTATTTTCTGGAAAACATCGGTCAGGTCGAAACAGCCGAACAACTGGTGTCGGATCGGAGGCTGTTGCAAGTCGCACTTGGGGCGTTTGGGCTTGAGGGTGATCTGGATAACCGCTTCTTCATCCGCAAGATCCTTGAGGATGGAACCAGCGCCGATGACGCCTTGTCCAACCGGCTGGCCGACAAGCGGTATCGCGAGTTCTCGGACGCTTTCGGATTTGGCCCCGGTCAGGTGCGGCGGACCGGATTTGCATCGCTTATGGAGCAGGTCGCACAGGACAACATGACCGCACGTTTCGAGATCTCGGTAGGTGACTCGGATGAGTCCATGCGCATCACCCTTTATGCGCAACACGCACTGACCGAACTGGCTGAGGCGGATACAAGCACGGACACGAAGTGGTTCGATCTGATGGGGTTACCGCCGCTGCGCAGCATGATGGAAACGGCATTGGGATTACCTGCGTCCTTCGGGCAGTTGGACATTGATACGCAATTGGTCGAGTTCAAAGAGCGTTTGTTCAGTCTGACGGGCTCTGAAGATCTGTCGCAATTCACGGATGAGGGCGCTGTGTCCCGCCTGACCGATACCTACCTTGCGCGCAGCCAGATCGCGCAGTTGCAGAACACGATCTCTCCTGCGCAGACCGCGCTGATCCTGCTGGGGGCCGGGTAATCCTTTGATGGCCGAACAAGTCACGGGATGAACCGTCTTTGGCGAAACTGGGTTCGCCGAAGACTATGATTGCACTTCTGGTCGGACGACCCGGATCGAAGCACGGGTAAGCTAAGAATTCAGGATGTCATCTGCAGATGTGCGCAAAGCATAGGATCTGACCGGCTTGGACACATTATGCAACGCGACCTCGCCCAAGGGCTGCGCATGTGCGCAGGCCGGCGCGATGTCTTCCGAAACTACGATGCGGTGCCCAACGGTTTTGCCGAACTCCCCCAACCGGGCGGCGACATTGGCAGCCTGACCGATCACGGTGAAATCCAACCTTTCGCGCGAGCCGACATTGCCATAGGTCACACGCCCATAGGCCAGACCGATCGAGCAATCGCAATGGGTGTCGGTGCCGGCTTGCCGCAACTCGCCCAGTCGTTCGACAATTCCAATTGCCGTACGTTGCGCGCTTTCTCGCGCGACCGCGGGGTCGTCGATGGCCGGAAAGACAGCAAGCACAGCGTCGCCGATGAATTTCAGAACTTCTCCCCCATTGTCGTGAACGATGCCGGATACGGTTTCGAAAAACTCATTCAGAAGGTTGATATAAGCCGCACGTCCCAATTTCTCTTCAAGGCTGGTCGAATTGCGCAGATCGCAGAACATGATCGCCGCATCAATCTCATCCCCGTCGCCGCGACGGATTTCACCACCCAGAACCCGCGCCCCGGATCGTTTGCCGACATAGGTTTCCAGCAGAACCTGCGCGTTCTCGCGCTGCATGAACACTTCGTAATACCGAGCGATCACGGCCGAGCATTCAAAAACCAGCCCAAGATTTTCGGTCGTGAAGCCGTTGGGGTGATCGCAGGTCAGGGTCAGAACATTGGTGCGCCCGTCCGAAAACGGCAGCGGCATGGCGACATAGTCCGTTGCGCCCTTGGCCCTCAAATCCTCCATGATCGGGAAACTGTTATGGGGGTTCTCGTCGTTCAGCCGTTGCCGCACGCCACCCAGCCCGTTGGAAACATGACGCAGCGGGCTGTTGATAAACGCCGGATGGTCATGGATCTCGTAGGTTGGTGCGTGGGTCAGAATCTCGGCCTGATCCTTTTCCCAGATATAATGCTTGCCCACGATCAGGGGATGAAGCGACCAGGCCAGAATGCTGAGGCGTTGAATCGCGATCCCGTGTTCCAGCATTTTCTCGGCCAGCGCTTCTGTAAACGCCTCGGGCGTATTGGCGGTTGAGGCACCGCGCATCAGCCAATCAATCAAGGGGCCGCTGATGTTCCCGTCATCAGGTTCGCGCAGTTGGTTCTGGCCCAGATCGATCTCGGTATAGGCGCCGGGCATGAACCCGATATGGCCCTGAATCGCGATGCTTTCCGGCAGCGCGTCTTCATAGGCCCAGACGGAATTGGTCAGATGCTCACCCGGCAGGTTGATGTCATGATAGGTCGCGGTGCCCTTGAACGGGCAAAAGGTCTGCAGTTCGGTTTCCGAACTCAGGTCCACGCACAAATCCGCGCGCGGGATGTAGAGGGTGGGCGGCAGCCGTGTCTCATACATCACCTTGGCATTGTGGCTCTCGGCCAGAAGAATGTCGTTCCGGTAAATGGCAATTCTGCCTTTCAACGGCTCGACAGAGATTCCGTAACCTTTGGGTCTTGGTGTGGCGTGGACGTTCATGATCGACCTCCCTTGCCATGGGGTCCCAAAATAATGGGGTTTTCCGGTCTTTATTCCAAGGGGCACGGCCCAGTTTTTCCGCTGCGCCGGGTCACACCATCTGGATGACGTCCTTTTCGATGGACAGCATATAGCCCTTTTTGGCGATATTCTTGACCAACAATTCGCTGACCATCTGGTTGCCCAACGCGTCGCGAAGGCGTTTGATACGGGTGGCCCCGGCTGCCTCGTCACAATCGGCTGCATCACGGCCCGAGATCATCGCCTCGATCTGGGCACCTGACAGGACCTCGTCGTCAAGGCGGGATTCGGCCAGAATGGACAGGGTTTCCATCGCGGCAGGGGTCAGTTTGAAGTCCATGTTGTTGAGGTAAACCGTGTTTTCCTCGCGGCTGATCAAAAGCGAGGTCACCTGAATCCCGGTGCGTTCGATCTGTGCCATGCGCCGGTTCAGCAGCACCAGCATCACCAGAAACACAAAGGCCGAAATCAGCATCGCGCAGGAAAAGACAAGCAGCACATAGATGACCATCCGATAGCTGGCCAGCGTATCGGCAAAGGCGGTGCCGGATTGGGCCAGAATCTCCAACAGCCGGATTTCGGCCTGCGTGGTCAGGTCGCTTTCGACAAACAGCCTTTCGACCCGTGCGTTGAAGGCGTTGGCGTCGGGCAGGGTCCAGAACAGAAATGCGGCTGCGGTCACGAGAATGGCCAGGATGGCAGCAATGCCCAGCCCGACCAGTCGAACCCCGGAGCGTCTTGCGTCAGAAACGGAGATAGAATTTTCCGGCATTGGCCTTCCTTTGATCCAACCCTTCCGGCCCAAACACCGACATGACGTTCAGCAAGGTCCAGCCGGACCCGCGCAGGCGCTGCGCGACCTCCTGCTTTGCCTGCCCTTTTTTGCACGAAGACACCTGCATCACGCCGTAATGCAGGCGCAACGGATTGTCCTGTTTGGCCTTGTAGTCGGCATAGCAATCCGCCGCCAAAGCAGAGGAGCCCACCGATAACAGGGTCGCAATGACCAGAGAAGAGAGGATCTGTTTCATAGGCCGCATCCTGCGCATGGGTGGCCGGGATATTCAATAACATAAGGGGTTAGACGCGGCTGATATTCGATAACAACCGCGCGTTATTGCTTGTCTGAAGGGGGCGGGCCCAGTGTCGGGGCATCACATTCGCGGTCCTTAGCGGGTCCGCCCCAAGTTGCGAAAGGACATGCATCATGCACCGCAAATTCATCGCCCTGATCGTCGCCACCGCCATTGCCGTTACCGGCGTCTCCGCCTCGCAAGCGCGGGCTGCAGATACCGGGGACATTCTTGGCGGGCTGGCCGCAATTGCCATCATCGGCGCGGCGGTCAATCACTATAACAAGGAAAAGCGCAGGGATCGGCCGAGCCGCCAGTATCATCACGTGTACAAGGAACCGAAGATCGTACATCCACATGTTCGCCCGGTTCCGAAACGCGTGGCGCGATATGACCTGCCGCACCGGTGCCTGCGGACAATCAAAGGCTACGGACCCAACCGGCAGTTGCTTGGGCCAAAATGCCTGAAGAAACACTACAAACATGCCAATAGCCTGCCCAACCAATGCAAGGTCGGTTTCTGGAACGGCAAAAAGGTCAAGCGGGGGTATGAACCCGCGTGCCTGCGCCAGCAAGGATACCGCGTGGTTTACCAGTAATCGGTCACGAGCAGGAGCGGTGCCGCAAGAAGCGCCGCGCAAGAGAGGGGGCGGCGCAAGCTGCCCTCTCTTTTTTCTTGCGGTCGGTCGTGAAACGCGGTTTGCCAAAGGGATGATGGTACCGAATTTTGAACTTGAGCAGGCCCTGCTGGACCGGGGGCATCTGCGTGTCGCAGGTGTTGATGAGGTCGGGCGCGGCCCGCTGGCCGGGCCGGTTGTGGCGGCTGCGGTGATTCTGAACCCCGACGATATTCCCGACGGGTTGAACGATTCCAAGAAACTGACCGCCAAGCGCCGCGCCGCTTTGGACACGGCCTTGCGGGACAGCGCCGAATTTGCGATTGCCGAGGCGTCGGTGGAAGAAATCGACGAGCTCAACATCCTGCGCGCCTCGCATCTGGCCATGGCGCGGGCGGTGGCGGCCCTGGACCCTGCGCCCGATTTTTTGCTGATCGATGGCAATATGATACCGCGCGGCCTGAAAATCCCTTCGCAGGCGGTTGTCAAAGGGGATGCGCGATCGGTGTCGATCGCGGCGGCCTCGATCCTTGCGAAAAACTGGCGTGATCAGGTGATGGTGGATTTGGCGCAACAGCATCCGGGCTATGGGTGGGAGACAAACGCAGGTTATCCGTCAAAACAACACAAGGAGGCGCTGCAAAATCTTGGTGTGACCCCACACCATAGACGTTCGTTCAAGCCTGTCCACAATATCTTGTATCAAGAGCAAATCGTAAGTCGCTGATTCAAAAAAGAAATTGACGGCGAATCGTCTTTGACTCATCCTTGTCTCAACCAAATGAGCGCAAAAGCGCCGTGGATACTTGAGGCAGTAAAATGACAACAACCACCAAAAAGGGCGCAAAAGCGCTCCCTTTAAACACGATTCTATCCGGGGACTGCATCGATGTGATGAACAGTCTGCCCGAGGCGTCGGTTGACCTGATCTTTGCGGATCCTCCGTATAATTTGCAGCTCAAGGGGCAATTGCATCGCCCGGATAACTCTCAGGTGGATGCGGTTGACGACCACTGGGATCAGTTTTCCAGCTTTGGCGCTTATGACCAGTTCACCCGTGATTGGCTGAAGGCGGCGCACCGTCTCCTGAAACCCAATGGCGCGATCTGGGTGATCGGGTCGTACCACAACATCTTCCGCGTGGGTTCGGCCCTGCAGGATGCCGGCTACTGGATCCTGAACGACGTGGTCTGGCGCAAGTCGAACCCGATGCCAAACTTCCGCGGCAAGCGATTCACCAACGCGCATGAGACGATGATCTGGGCGTCCAAGCGCGAAGGTGCGAAATACACGTTCAACTACGAGGCGCTGAAAGCCCTGAACGAAGGCGTGCAGATGCGCAGCGACTGGGTGCTGCCGATCTGCACCGGGCATGAACGGCTCAAGGATGAAAACGGCGACAAGGCACATCCGACGCAGAAACCGGAATCGTTGCTGCACCGGGTTCTAATCGGCTCGACCAATCCGGGGGATGTGATTCTGGACCCGTTCTTTGGCACCGGCACGACCGGTGCGGTTGCCAAGATGCTGGGACGCGAGTTCATCGGCATCGAGCGCGAGGAAAGCTATCGCAAGGTGGCCGAGAAACGTATTTCCAAGGTCCGTAAATTCGACCGTGAGGCGCTGGAAGTCAGCGCCAGCAAACGCGCCGAACCGCGCGTGCCCTTTGGCCAGTTGGTTGAACGCGGCATGCTGCGCCCGGGCGAAGAGCTGTATTCGATGAACCAGCGCCACAAGGCCAAGGTCCGCGCCGACGGGACGCTGGTGGGCGACAACGTCAAAGGTTCGATCCATCAGGTCGGCGCACATCTGGAAAACGCGCCGTCCTGCAATGGCTGGACATACTGGTGTTTCAAGCGCGACGGCAAGACGGTGCCGATTGACGTGCTGCGCCAGCAGATTCGCGCGGAAATGAACTGATTTCACGAAAACCGCCGGTGCCTGTGACCTGACACATGGCACTACGCCTTGCCCCGCCGATCATCCGGCGGGGTCTTTTGTTTTGGTCGCAGGAATGGTTGCATGGGATCATCCTGATACCTGGTACGAGAGCGACCCGTCATGACAGACACCAGCGCCAGCCCCTCGCGTTTTGAAAGGTTCTTTGTCACCCGGCCCGACAATTTCGATCTGGACAACAAATATACCGAAGCCGCGCTGGAACAGCACAAGCGTGAGGGGCTGGAACTGGCCGTTCGCGCCCGCTGGATCGCGATGGGGCTGACCGGGGTGTTGCTGATCTATCTGAACCCGCAGTGGGAGGTGTTGTGGTATCACTTCATCCTGCTGCTGCTCTGCGCCAATGGCTGGCTGATCCGCCGCGCGGGCCGGGTGGGGCAATCGCGGGCTGAGCTGTTGCTGATCTTTGTCGATCTGCTGATCATGACCTTGGGCATGATCGTACCCAACCCGTTCAGCGACGATGTCCGACCGCTGGCGATGCAGTACCGGTTCGACAATTTCCAGTATTTCTTCATCATTCTGGCGGCGGGCACGCTGGCTTATTCCTGGCGCACGGTGATTGCCATCGGGTCGTGGACCGCAGGGGTATGGACTGCTGGGTGGATCATTGCCTGGTGGATCGCCACCCCCTTCCCCGGGATCAGCGAGCGGGTGGCGGATGCGTTGCAGGGCTATCCGGATGTGGCCGAAATGTTGGATCCAAACAGTTTCCGGGCCGAACTGCGCATCCAGGAGGTGATCGTGTTTGTAATGGTCGCGGTGACGCTGGGCGTGTCCATGCGGCGGCTGAACCGGCTGTTGATGACCAATGCGGGGCTGGAACGCGAGCGGGCGAACCTGTCGCGCTATTTCTCGCCCAATGTGGTCGATGAACTCAGCCAGAATGACGAGCCGTTGAAACAGGTGCGCAAGGAAAACATCGCGGTTCTGTTCATCGATATCGTGGGCTTCACCAAGTTTGCGGCGGGTCGCGACCCGTATGAGGTGATCGAGGTTCTGCGCGGGTTCCATGCCCGGATGGAGACCGAGGTGTTTCGTCATCATGGGACTCTGGACAAATATCTGGGTGATGGGTTGATGGCCACGTTTGGCACGCCGGTCCCGACGCCGCTGGATGCCACCAACGCGCTGGGCTGTGCGCGGGCGATGGTGGACATGATCGACCGCTGGAATCTGGAACGCCGTCGCGCGGGCGAGGTTGAGATTCATGTGGGGATCGGGGTCCACTATGGCTCGGTCGTGTTGGGTGATATCGGGGCCAACCGTTTGGAATTTGCGGTGATCGGCGATGCGGTGAATGTCGCTGCCAAGCTTGAGGCGATGACGCGCGACTATAAGGCACGCGTTGTGGTCAGTGACGCGCTGCGGGCTCAGGCGTCGCAGGAAAGCCCCGCATACGCGATGGAAGGATTCACTAGGCGCAGCGCTCAGGCCGTGCGCGGCGTGGCCGACCCCATGGATATCTGGGTGTACTGAGGGGCTCCCGCCCGTCGTTGCTGCATCGAAGATGCAGCGCCTTCGGTTGGGCCGGGCAGCGCGCAGGGCGCGCTGCGGTCACGCATTTGGCTGGGGGTTCTGCGCCTTGTTGTAGGGATGCCAATCGGTGATCTCGGGGTAGTATTGCCGCCGCCAGGCCCGCACACGGGGGTTCATGACGCGCCGCCACAAGGGCGGGATCATCGCGGCCACCGTCATGACCGGGTAGCCATGGGGCAATTGCGGCGCGTCCTCTTTTGCGTGGTTTTGCAGCAACGGAAAGCGCCGGTTGGGTTTGTAGTGGTGATCCGAATGGCGTTGCAGGTTGATCAGCAACCAGTTTGACGCCTTTTGCGAGGCGTTCCAGGAATGGCGCGGCAGAACATGTTCGTATTTCCCGTCGCCGATATGTTTCCGGGTCAGCCCGTAATGTTCGACGTAGTTCACCAGTTCCAACTGCCAGATCGCCACGCCCGCTTGCAGCAGGAACAGCCCCAACCCGGACCATCCGCCGATCAGGGCCGCAAGCGCCAGCATTCCGCCTTGCAGCGCCCAATACCGCCAGAACGGGTTCGACGGGTCGGTCCAGGGGCGATCCTTGCGGGCCAGCTTGTCCCGCTCGGCTTTGAAGGCGGACATGAGGCATTGCAGCAGGACGCGCGGGTAGAAGCGGTGGAAGCCCTCGTTATACCGCGCGGTCACCGGGTCGCGTGGAGTGCCGACATAGCGGTGATGGACCAACAGATGTTCGGACCGGAAATGGGAATAGAGGACCATGGCAAGCAGGATATCGCCCAGCCAGCGTTCCAGCCGGGATTTCTGGTGCATCAGCTCGTGGCTGTAGTTGATGCCAACCGTACCCGAGAGGATGCCCATACCGAAAAACAGCCCGACCTTGGACCAGCCTGACAGGTGATCGGTGTGCGTGACATACCAGATCAGGCCAAACAGGGTGACAAACTGAACCGGCACCCAAAGCTTGGTCAGCAGGATGTACCAACGCAGCACATCGTCTGGCGTTTCGGGATCGGCATTGTCCAGGTTAAGGCCGGTCAGGCGGTCCAGCGCGGCAAAGGCCCACCAGGTCGTCAGCGGGATCAGCAGAACCCACCAGCCGCCTGCGATGGCTGTGATCCAGATCAGGGGAACCAGCAGAAAGGACACCCAGAAGGGCAGAGCCGTTTGCCAGCGGGTCAGGGTCTCTGTTGTGATCATCATTCGTGCTCCGAACCGGTATGGGCAGCCTAGCCGGGCGACCCAATGGGGCACAACGGGCTTATTGCCCGCGCCACAGATCGTGGGCCTTGCGCATCACGGTTGGCAGGTCGCTGGGTTTGAAATCGTGTTTGGGCAGTATCGTCAGGCCGTTTGGTGTTTCTTGCTCAGGCAGGTCCGCTGTCCAGATACGCAGAACCAGATGGAAATGAGTGAAGGTGTGGCGCACTTCGCCGGGCAGCAGGTTCCAGTCGGCGCGGAACGGAGGTGCCTCGGCTGGTGCATCCGACCAGTCCGAGCCCGGCCAGCCCAGCATTCCGCCCAACAGCCCTTTGTCGGGACGACGCTCCAGCAGCAACGCTCCGTCCCGGCGCTGGGCGATGTAGATATGCCCGAGGCGGGTGGGTTTTGGCTTTTTCGGGGTCTTCCGGGGCAATTCTGCCTGCGTTCCTGCGATGCGGGCCAGACAGGGGTCACGCAGGGGGCAGATGCCGCAGGCGGGGGATTTCGGGGTGCAGATCGTTGCGCCCAGATCCATCACCGCCTGCGCATGGTCGCCGGGGCGCTGATCCGGCGTCAGCGCGGCGGCCTTGGCCTTCAGAACTGGTTTCGATCCGGGCAGTGGATCATGAATGTCACAAAGCCGCGCCATGACACGCTCGACATTGCCGTCCAGCACGGTCTCGGGCCGGTCAAAGGCAATGGATGCGATGGCGGCAGCGGTGTAGGGGCCGATCCCCGGTAGGTTCAGCAGGGCGTCATAGGTGTCGGGGAACCGCCCGTCATGCTGATCCGCCACGACCCGGGCGCATTTCAGCAGGTTGCGGGCGCGGGCGTAGTAGCCAAGCCCTGCCCATTCGCCCATCACCTGATCATCCGGCGCGGCGGCCAGATCATGAACGGTTGGCCAGCGCGAGGTGAAACGCATGAAGTAATCACGTACGGCAGCAACGGTTGTTTGTTGCAGCATTACTTCGGACAACCAGACGCGATAGGGGTCTGGCTGCACGCCTGCGGCACGATCCGCAGGCCCTACGCGCCATGGCATGTGCCGCGCGTGACGGTCATACCAGTCGAGCAATGCGGCGCTCAGGTCGAATTCAGGGCTGTCACGCAAGATTTATCTAACTCTCTGTCGGGTTTCGCTGGCACCTGCCGTTTCGCCCATTACAATAGCGGCGCAGGAGTTGGAAACCAGATGCAGCGCAGACGTTCTTCGACCCGCGGGTTCAAACGGACCGCGACATTGCTGAACGACCAGATCAGGCGCGCCGGGGAAAGCCGGGGCTTTGCCGTGTCGCGTCTGTTGACCCACTGGGCCGAGATTGTGGGGCAGGACACCGCCTCGATCGCGCGTCCGGTCAATGTGGGCTATGGCAAGGGCGGGATCGGCGCGACGCTGACCCTGCTGACCACGGGCCCACAGGCCCCGATGCTGGAGATGCAGAAGGAACAGCTGCGCGGCAAGGTGAACGCCGTATACGGCTATAACGCGATCAGCCGCATTCGCATCACCCAGACCGCTCCGACAGGATTTGCCGAGGGGCAGGCCAGTTTCGATCACAAACCGAAACACGCAAAACCGGAAATAAAACCAGAAATTGCGGCCGAGGCAGACAAAGTGTCGCGCGATGTTCACGATGGTGATTTGCGCGCTGCCCTTGAACGTTTGGGCCGCAACGTTTTATCCAAACAGAAACGCTGAGAAAGGGCTGAGAATGAGCCGTATTGCAACCGTAATCTGTGCGGCTGTCGCCGTCGCCGCTGGCGGCTATTGGCTGACAACCTCGAATTCCACCCCGGCCAACCCGCTGGTTGGCAGTGCCATCGCGCAAGAGGCCGATCTGGACACCTCGACCATCGTCGAAATGGTGCAGGGTGCCGAGGATGCGCCGGTCGAGATCATCGAATACGCATCCTATACCTGCCCGCATTGTGCAAATTTCCATCAGGGCGCGTATAAGCAGCTCAAGAAGGATTTCATCGACACCGGGAAGGTCAAGTTCATCTACCGAGAGGTGTATTTTGACCGCTATGGTCTGTGGGCCTCGATGGTTGCGCGCTGCGCGGGTCCCGAGAAGTTCTTTGGCATCACCGACCTGATCTATGAAGGTCAGTCCGAATGGACCCGCGCGGGCGGCCCGCCGGAAATCGTCGACGAGCTGCGCAAGATCGGGCGTCTGGCCGGGATCGATGGCGATCAGCTAGAAGCCTGCCTGCAGGACGGTACCCGCGCCCAGACACTGGTTGCGTGGTATCAGGAAAACGCCGAGCGTGACGATATTCAGGCCACCCCGTCCTTCATCGTCAACGGCGAGAAGGTGTCGAACCAGTCCTACGAGGATTTCAAGCGGCTGATCGAAGCCGAGCTTGGCAGCTAAACCCATTCCCGGTCAGCCCGTTCAGGGCTGGCCGGATCCATCAGGGCGAAGGTGCCGCCTTTAACAGCATCTCGCGCACAGAATCGGCATCTGCCACTTGCAGGCGCACCGGCAGGGTCACGACCTTGCGACGAAAGGCATCGGGCAACCGGACCGCATCTTTTTCCGTTGTCACCATCTGGGCACCCAAGGACCGGGCTTCGTTCTCAAGCCGGGTCATAAGGGCTGTCGTCAGCGGTTGGTGATCGTCCAAAGCCTCGGCCCGCAGCAGCTCGGCCCCTTGCTGGCGCAGGGTCTGGAAGAATTTCTCGGGATGTCCGATGCCTGCAAAGGCCAGCACGCGCGACCCGGCCCAGTCCATTCCTGTTTGCAAAGGTTCGACGACACCGGTCGCGTGCGGCACTGAAATCTGATCGCCCCACTGATCGGCAAATACCTGTTGCGCGGGGGCGTCGCCAAGGGACAGAACCAGATCGGCGCGTTTCAGGCCCACATCGACGGGTTCGCGCAAAGGCCCAGCAGGCAGGCACAACCCGTTCCCGAACCCGCGTTGCGCGTCCACCACGATGATCGAGAAATCCTTGGCGACCGAGGGGTTCTGGAACCCGTCATCCAGCACGATCACACTTGCGCCTTCTTGTGCGGCAGCACGCGCACCGGCGGCGCGATCCTTGGCCACCCAAACCTCGGCAAACATGGCCAGCAGCAGCGGTTCGTCGCCGACTTGCGCGGCCGAATGTTTGCTTGGATCGACCCGCACCGGTCCTTCCAGCGACCCGCCATGTCCGCGTGTGACGATATGCGGTTCGTGCCAGTTGCTTCGCAACTGTTCCACAACCCAGATCGCCGTGGGGGTCTTTCCGGTTCCGCCTGCATTCAGGTTGCCGATGCAGATCACCGGAACGCCCGGATTGACGCCGGTATCGGATGCAACGCGGCGCGCGGTTGCCGATGCGTAGATACGGCCCAGAGGGGCCAGTAGCCGCGCCCGCAGGTCCAGCTTGTCTGGGCCGGTGTTCCAGAACTCAGGTGCTCGCATCATCTGCACTCCGCTGGTCCAGCG
Organism: Ruegeria sp. C12; assembly: GCF_056537745.1. Taxonomy (NCBI): domain Bacteria; kingdom Pseudomonadati; phylum Pseudomonadota; class Alphaproteobacteria; order Rhodobacterales; family Roseobacteraceae; genus Ruegeria; species Ruegeria sp. C12. The sequence goes on along the minus strand of NZ_JBQFSA010000004.1, from coordinate 268,360 downwards.
CTTCCTGCACCATGTCGATCAACTGGTCGGCCTGCGGCGCGCCTTCGGTGATCATTTGCCATCCTGCAAGGGCCATGCCCGCCGCCTGATCGGGGGCCAGAAGCTCGACAATCGCATCGCCCAATTCGGTGGCGGATTTCACCATGCGTGCCGCCTTGACCTGTTTCAACTGATCGTAAAGCTCTTGCTGGCTGTGCACAAAGGGGCCGTGCACAATGGCCGATCCCAATGCAATCGTCTCAAGCGGGTCCTTGCCAGCTGCGCCACGTTCAAGCGAACTGGCCATGAATGTGACGGGTGAGACTCGTTGCCAGAGGCCCAGATCTTCGGGCTCGGATGTCAGAATGACCTGTGTCGTGTCTTCGATCTTGTCGCCCTGATCCCAGTAGGCACAGCGCAGATCCATCGATTCAAGCCGCCTGTGCAGCGGTCCGGCTTCGCGCATGTCGGCCACATGCAGCACCAGCGCCAGACGCGGCAGCATCCGCATCGCCTGACGATGGGCACTGAGAACCGAGATGAATTCCTTGTCCTGCACCCATGCCGCCAGCCAGACGGGCCGACCCGAAAAGATGTGATTGATCTCAATAAGCTCGTCTTCGGGCCAGGGTTCCGGGTTGGGGCTGATCTGCAGGGGGGGAGATACGGCAACCTTGGCCGATGCAACACCCATGCGCCGGATCTGGCGTGATGTGTCTTCGGATTTGGTCAGGATTCTGTCAAAGCAATCAAATGTATACCGGGAAATGTCCGGCAGCCACCGCGCGGTTCTGGGGATCTCGATCTCCAGCGTCGCCTCGATCAGGATCAGCGGTATGCCCCGTTCCTGAGCGCGGGTAATGATGTTGGGCATCAGGCCGCCGCCAACCCACAGCCCCATATTCGGACGCCAGTGGTTCAGAAACCCGCGTGCCGCGCCGGTGTGCTCGACCGGCAGGGTGATCAGCGGATAGGGCGTTTCGGCCCATCGTTTCAGGTCAGCCTTTGGCGGTGCGCTCAGCAGGATGGACAGGCCGGGCCGGACCTGTTGCAGACGGTGGCAGAAGTGATTGATCACCCGCAGCCGGTCCTGATCTGCGATGTGGATCCACAACAACTCCCCTTCAGGTCGCGGCAGGTCGGGCTGGCCATTGCCGTTGGGAACCCCCCACGACAAAACCCGATAGGCCGCAAGGCTGAGAGAGCGGGGCTTGCTCATCCGCTGATCCCGGGGCCGTTGGGATCCAGTTGTTCGGATAGCTGGTCGTGCAGGGGTTTCCCGGCGGCAATCACCCCGTTCAGGCGGGGATGGGCATTGTTGAAGCGCAGCGGTTGGCCTGCACGGTCGGAGCAGATGCCGCCCGCCTCGCGCACGATCAGGTCGCCTGCCGCGATGTCCCATTCCCAACTGGGGCGCAGGGTCAGCATCCCGTCGAACCGGCCCTGCGCGACCAGCGCCATGCGATAGGCCAGCGACGGGCGATAGGCCCGCGTGAACGACGGGGGCTGGCCCTGACGCCAATGATGGGGCGCGAGGTTTGGTTTGGCCGCCAAAAGCTCGGAATCGTCCAGCGTGGCGGTTGTTGCGATGCGGATGGGGGCGCCGTTCAGCGTGGCCCCCTGACCCTTGGCTGCGGCGTACAGCAGGTCGCGCAGGGGCAGATAGATCACCGCTGCCGTGACCTCACCCTTCTCAGCGATGGCCAGCGAATGCGCCCATGTGCGGGCACCCTCGGCAAAGCTGCGGGTGCCGTCGATCGGGTCGATGACAAAGACGCGGTCGCGGTTCAGCCGATCCGGCGTATCCTCGGTTTCTTCGCTCAGCCAGCCGTAATCGGGGCGGGCTGCGGGCAGGTGCTGCTCCAGCATGGCGTTTACCGCCAGGTCGGCCTCGGTCACCGGCCCGGCCCCGTCGGGCTTGTCCCAGCGTTGCGCCTGCGCCCCGGAATAGCGGGTGGCGATCTTTCCGGCCTCAAGGGCTGCGTCGATCAGAAGTGGCAGATCAGTTGCCGGCAAGCGTCATTCCTTCGATCAGCACCGAGGGGACGACCCGCGACAGATAAGCCCGCGCGTCATTGGCCGGGATCATCCGTTTCAGCATGTCGTGCAGATTGCCTGCGATGGTGCATTCGTTGACCGGGTGCGTGATCTCACCGTTTTCGACCCAGAATCCGGAGGCCCCACGCGAGTAATCGCCGGTATTCGGGTTGATTGTCGAACCGATCATCGACGTCACCAACAGGCCGGTGCCCATGTCGCGGATCAGGTCCGCGCGGCTTTGGTCACCCTGGGTCAGGCTCAGGTTCCAGTTGCTGGGCGAGGGCGGCCCCGACACGCCGCGTGTGGCGTTGCCGGTCGAGGCCATGTCCAGCTTGCGCGCGCTGGACAGATCCAGCGTCCAGCCCGTCAGAATGCCGTTTTCGACAATCGCGCGGCGGCGGGTCGGCAGCCCTTCGGCATCAAAGGGGCGCGAGCCCGAGATGCGCGGGCGGCTGGGGTCTTCGATCAGAGACAAATGTTCGGGCAGAATCTGCTTCCCAAGGCTGTCTTTCAGCCACGAGGCCCCGCGCGCGATGGCGGCACCGTTGCTGGCGGCCAGCAAATGCCCGATCAAAGACGATGAGATACGTTCATCAAACAGAACTGGAAAGCTGCCGGTCTCGGGCTTGCGCGCACCCCCAAGGGCCACGGCGCGTTCGCCCGCCTTGCGACCGATCTCCTGCGGGTCGCGCAGGTCGGACTGGAACGTGCGGCTGTCGCCGTCATAATCCCGCTCCATCCCCGTGCCTTCGCCCGAGATGGCGACGCACGAGGTTGAGCGATAACTGCGCGCATACCCGCCCGAAAACCCGTTCGTGGCGGCCAGAAAAACGCGGTGGGTTCCATAGCTTGCACCGGCGTCGGACACTTGCGACACGCCCGGTACGGCCAAAGCGGCGGCTTCGGCGGCAAGCGCATCCTGCATCAACGCATCTGGGGCAGGTTCCGGGGTGGGGTCGAACAATTCCAGCGCGTCGATGTCCCAGCCATTGGCCAGTTGCGCGGCATCGGCCAACCCGGCAAAGGGGTCCTCGGGGGCCTCTTTCGCCATGGCAACGGCGCGTTCGGCCATCGCGTTCAGGGTTTCGGGACGATTGTCAGAGCTTGAGACGATGGCCTGCCGTTTGCCGACAAACACCCGCAGCCCAAGATCGGTCCCTTCCGAACGTTCCGCATGTTCCAGGGCCCCGCCGCGCACTTCGACCGAGACCGACGAGCCGTCGATAACAATCGCATCGGCCGCTTCAGCCCCGGCTTTGCGGGCCGCATCCAGCAGGGATTGGCTGATTTCTTCTGGTGTGCGCGTCATGGGGCCTCCGGTTTGACTGCAATGGACCTAGCCTTGCACAGCCCGTCTCGCAAGACCCGTGACCGAATGGTTTTGTGACGTCTGCACCGTAGGTCAAGGGCAAGGGCGCGCGGTCACGCCCTTGCCCGATCACATTTACTTAATACGCTGACCATTCGCCAGAATCTGGCCGTCTTCGGTGAATTCGATGGTTGAATTCAGCGTGTCGGGCTCATCCCCCGGCACCGCCATCATGCCCATCATCATCCGGGCGCCCAAGGCATCGCTGTCGGACATCAGGCCCATTCCGATCAGCTTGTCGATCAGTGCATTTGCCCCCACCAGTTGAAGGTTCGCGACACCAGCCGGGGCGGGCATGCCGAATTCCTCGGTGTTTGCGTTGTCGAAGGTGAAATCGCCGTCACCGGTCAGTCTTGCCCCAACCAGCGAAACCAGAAGCTCGTTGATCTTCAGCGAGTGCAGCTCGGCCGGAATCTCGCCTGTTGCTTCGAACTCGGCGGCCTCTTCGGGATCGAAGATGTTCATCAGAACTTTGGCGGTGCCGCTGGTGTCCAGCGCGATGGTCGCCGGATCGCGGGGCAGAGTGCCTGCGGGGTCAAACATGCTCCACAAGATATCCGACATGGTGAAATCGGTCAGGTTCATCGAGAAGCCAAACGGCTTGACCTCATCCGAAGGTTGAACCGGAATCTCAAGTTGCAGACCGGCTTTCTCCATCGCGGCTTCCAATGGGAAGGGCAGGTCCGCCGTTGTCACCGCCAGCTTGGTATTGTTCTGCTCGATATCATAGGCAATCCGCTCGGCATCCATGCTGGCCGCAAAGCGCCCGCCTTCGGATGAGCTGGCCATGTTGAACTGCTCACCCTCGCTGACGCCGCTGATATCGGTCTTGCCCGAGGCATAGGTGAAATCGCCCGCAAAGGCGAAACCGGCAGCGTACAGCGCCTCAGGATCGCTGAGGTCAAATTCCAGCGGCAGGATGTTTTCACCCGCAAACGTCAACTGGTCCATTTTGCCGACAAACAGGCCGGAATCGCCGTTCTCAGGGTCTTCGAACTGGATGTCGTAGGACAGTTCGGCGGCTTCGAACGTCTGATCGATTGTGCGCTCATCACCGATCAACATGCGAGAGCTTCCGGACAGGTCGGTCATGTCAAAGCTGACATTCAGAGCATCATCGGGCAGGGCTTCGTCGCCAGCCTGCAACTCGCCCAGAACGATGCTGAGGGTGGATGCGGAATAGTCATAGGTCATGTCTTCGGGCGAGCCGGAAACAACCATGTCCAGATCGGTCTGCGAATAGATCAGGTCGACCGAGAATGCCTCATCTTCGGCCGTGCCCGAGATTGTCATCGGGAAGCTGTCGGGAAAGCCGATGCTGACGGTGCCATCGCCGTTTTCGGTCAGTGTCATTTCCGGCATGACCATCTGGAACTGACCGTCATCTTCGGGGAAGGTCATCGACAGGGTCATGTCCGCGATTGTGGTCACGTCCCCGGCGTTGCTTTGATCGCCGGTAATTGTATAGCCCATCGACTGGAAATAGTTCTGCCAATCGGCCCAGACATCATTTGCAGTCAGGTCGGCCCAGGCGCCTTGGGTGGCAACGGCGTAAGCCAGGGCTGCGCCGCAGCTGCGGCGAAGGAAAACAGACATAAGGTAACCCTTCTTGATCAATTTGTGGCGCATGGTCGGGGTTGCGGCGGGTATCGTCAAGGGGCAAGGGCTGGACGCCTTCCCCGTTTCCGCGCTACGGCTTTGGACAAGGACCAGCCCACGGATTGAGGAGGGGGAAATGCAGGGAAAAACAGTACTCATAACAGGGGCCAGCCGGGGAATCGGGGCCGAGGCGGGGCGCGTTTTTGCCGCAGCCGGGGCCAATGTCGCGCTGATTGCACGCAGTCGTGATCAGATTGATGCGCTGGCGGCTGCGCTGGGGGATAACGCGATTGCGCTGGCTTGCGACGTCAGTGATTTCGCGCAGGTCGAACAGGCGGTGGCCGATTGCGTTGCCCGGTTTGGCGGTCTGGACGTACTGATCGGCAATGCAGGTGTGATCGAGCCGATCTTTCACCTGTCCAACGCCGATGTCGCATCCTGGAGCCAGGCCATCGATATTAACCTCAAAGGCGTATTCTACGGCATGCGCGCCGCCCTGCCGGTGATGCGCGCCGCCAGGGGTGGTACGGTCCTGACCGTCTCGTCCGGTGCGGCATCGAACCCGGTTGAGGCGTGGAGCCACTATTGTTCCTCGAAAGCGGGTGCGAAGATGCTGACCGAATGCCTGCATCTGGAAGAGGCGCATAACGGTATCCGCGCCATGGGCCTGTCGCCGGGCACTGTGGCCACGGATATGCAACGTGTCATCAAGGCCAGCGGCATCAACCCGGTTAGCCAGTTGGATTGGGATGTTCACATCCCGGCGGACTGGCCCGCGCGGGCGCTGATGTGGATGTGTTCGTCAGACTCGGATGAGTTCTTGGGCTCCGAGATTTCCCTACGCCAAGATGACATCCGCCAAAGGATCGGCTTGACGTGATTGAATTGACGAAGGACGACGGTCTATGGACCGTCACGATCAATAACCCGGGCAAGGCAAACGCCCTGACCGGTGCGATGCTGACCGAACTGGCCGAGATTGCCGAGGCCGCGACCGAGGCCAGCGCGCTGATCCTGACAGGTACCGGCAAAGTGTTCAGCGCCGGGGCCGATCTGGACGAGGCGCGCGCCGGGCTGGCCACCTCGGACGTGTGGGAGCGCCTGTCGGGCGCGATTGCCGCCTTGCCCTGTCTGACGGTGGCCGCATTGAACGGTACGCTGGCCGGTGGGGCCAACGGGATGGTGCTGGCCTGTGATCTGCGCATCGCGGTGCCCTCGGCCAAGTTCTTCTATCCGGTGATGAAGCTGGGCTTTCTGCCGCAACCGTCCGATCCCAAACGCATGGCGGCCCTGATTGGCCCGGCGCGGACCAAACTGATCCTGATGGCAGGGCAGAAGATCACGGCAGAGGAAGCCTATGCCTTCGGTCTTGTGGACCGCATCGTCGCGCCCGAAGACCTGATGCCCACAGCGCGCGAGCTGGTGGCGGACAGTGTCGCTGCAAAGCCCGACATCGCCGCTGGCATCGCCGAGCTGTGCCGATGAGGTTGTCCGCGCTGCGATTGCGCGTCGCCGATCCGGATCGCCTGGCCGGATTTTACCGGAACGCGCTTGGCATGTCGGTGCGGGCCGAAGGGCAAAACCGCCGCGTCGGCTATGACGGGCAGGATGCGGATCTGTTGCTGATGCCAGGTGGCGGCGGGTACGCCCATGATCAGGGGCAACGATACTGGAAGATCGGGATTACTCTGCCCGATGTGGACGCGGCGGTTGAGGCGTTGAGCAAACAGGGCCATGCTGTCAGTGTCCCGCGCCAGTTTCTGGATATCGGCTACATGGCCCATCTCAGCGACCCCGAAGGCTTTGTGATCGAACTTCTGCAACATGATTTCGAAGGCAACCGGCCCGAAAATGCAGCCGATCCCGCGAACCCGTTCGCGCAGGCGCGGGTCGGTCAGATCACCCTGCGTACCGGCGATATAGCCGCCGAGGACGCGTTCTGCCGCGCCCGGGGCATGAAACTGCTGTCAATGCAGGACGTCGCTCCATACGGGTTCGATCTGCATTTCTACGCCTTCACGCAGGACGCCCCGCCTGATCCCGACCCGTGGGCGGTCGGAAACCGCGAATGGTTGTGGAAGCGCCCCTACACAACGCTGGAATTTCAGCACATTCAGGGCGCGCAATTCGCACCGGTGCCGGATTTCAAGGGGTTGGAGTTCGAGGGCCTGGCCCAGCCGATTTCGGATGCCTTCGGTGATCCCGTCCTGCCCGGCTGATCACCGAGCGCGCCGTTTTCCCGGCACTTTCGAACGAAAACCGGGCGGGCGTTTGCGGACCCAGTTCAGGAATTTCTCAAGCCTGGGATGCGCGCGCAGGGCCTCGACCGTGTTGAAACTGCGCGCCAATTCGGCCTCGGTCAGCGTGGCGTGGATTTCCTTGTGGCAGATCTGGTGCAGCAGAACGGTGGGTCCGCCCTTGCCTCCTTTGAGTTTTGGGATCAGATGATGCAGGCTGCCGCCGCCTTCGGGGATCGGGCGGTCGCAAAGCGGGCAGATCGGATCGCTGTTCGTCATGATCGGGAATGATGCGCCTGTGGGCGACGAAGGCAAGAGGGTGCGAATGGCGCAGGCAGTGGTGATCGGGGCAGGTCCCGCCGGGTTGATGGCGGCGGAACAGCTTGCCCGGGCCGGTCACTCGGTTCTGGTGGCCGAGGCCAAACCCTCGGTCGCGCGCAAGTTTCTGATGGCGGGAAAATCGGGGCTGAACCTGACCAAGGATGAACCTTTCGAGACCTTGATCCAGTCTTATGACGAAGCCGCCGACTGGCTGCTTCCGATGCTGGCCGAGTTCGACGCGCAGGCCGTTCAGGACTGGGCGCGCGGTTTGGGGCAAGAGCTGTTCACCGGCTCGACGGGCCGGGTATTTCCAACCGTCATGAAAGCCTCACCCCTGTTGCGCGCGTGGCTGGCCCGCCTGTCAGAAGCGGGCGTTGAGATCAGGACGCGCTGGCGCTGGACTGGGTGGCAGGGCGATGTGCTGACATTCGACACCCCGGACGGCGAACACAGCCTGACGGCAAGCGCGACAATTCTAGCGATGGGCGGGGCCAGTTGGGCGCGATTGGGATCGGACGGCAATTGGGCGACCCCCCTTGCCGACAAAGGTGTTCAGATCACCCCGTTTGCTCCCGCCAATGCCGGTCTTCTGGTCGACTGGTCCGACCAAATGGCATCGCATTTCGGCGCGCCAATCAAAGGTGTTGCCCTGCAAGCCGGGTCCTTGCACACACGCGGCGAGGCGGTGATCTCGGCCCGCGGGCTGGAGGGCGGCGGCATCTACACCATCTGCAAAGCGGTGCGAGACGGGGCGCCATTGACGCTCGACCTGATGCCTGATGTGTCGCAGGACGACGTGGCGCAGCGCCTCAGCAAACCGCGCGGCAAGGCCAGCCTGTCCAATCACATCCGCAAAGTTCTGAAACTGGGGCCGACCCGAACGGCGTTGCTCATGGAGTTCGGGCGGCCCATCCCGTCCGCGCCCGATGCCTTGGCGCAACTCATCAAATCGCTGCCGGTTCATCATGCGGGCCCGCGGCCAATGGACGAAGCCATCTCAACCGCAGGTGGCGTTTCGTGCGCGGCCCTGACCGATGGCTTGATGCTGACGGCCCTGCCAGGCGTTTTTTGCGCCGGAGAGATGCTGGACTGGGAAGCGCCAACAGGTGGTTACCTGTTGACGGCGTGTCTGGCCACAGGGCGCTGGGCCGGTCGATCCGCAGTAGACCGGCTGAGGCAAAACGGTCCTGATTAATTGAGTTCGGCCAGTTTCTTATAGGCAGGCCGGTTCCGCATCTCTTTGCCGTAGGCTTTCAACACGTCCGAATCCAACGAAAAGCCCGCGCCCTTTGCCCAGCTCATGCAATGTACCAGCAGGATATCGGCGATGGTCATTTGATCACCCATCAGGAACGGACCCTGGAACCGTTTCTCTAACCGCTTGAAATTCTGATCGAACTCCCATTTGGCGGCCTCGCCAATCTGCGGGACGCGCTTGTTCTCGGGCAGGATGAACCCGTGCCGTGCCGCAACCCACAGGACCGCGTCCAGTTCGTCCAGAATCGCGTGGAACACCGAATCCTGAGCGGCGCGTTCAGGGCTGCCCGCCGGGAAGGTGAAGGCCCCGTGTTTGTCGGCCAGATAGGTCATGATCGCGGAACTGTCCGAGATCACATGATCGCCGTCCACCAGAACCGGAATCTTGCCGCTGTGGTTCAACGCGGCAACCTGTGGATCACGTGGTCCGACATTGACCAACTCGTACGGCTGCCCGAGCTCTTCCAGCAGCCAGATGACGCGCGAGGCGCGGCTTTGGACGCGTCCATAGATCTTGTACATGCTGATCTCCTGCCATTTGCTGGCCTGAGTGTGGCCCGGAACGGGCAGGGGTCAAGACAAACGCAGGGTCAGCGCGACCGGGCGAGCATTGCCAGACGGATCATGACACGTTCGACCAGCGCCATCGCCGGGGCTGTCTGCCCGGCTGAGCGCAAGGACAGGTCGGTATCGGTCAAAACGGTCAGCGCCGTTTGCAGCTTGGGTGCGCCCCATCCCTGCGCTTGCCGCAGAATGCGGTCGCGGCGTTTGCCATAGACCGGCGGGCGCAGCTTGCCGATTCCCTGCGCCGCACCGCCGGGGTCCGAGGCGCAGGCGTAAAGTGTGCGAAAATGCCGGGTCGCGCCGATGCACAGCGTCACCCCATTGGTGCCCTGCGCCTGCAGACGCCGGATCAGCGGCCCGATCTCACCAGCGCGGCCCTCGGCGACCACGTTCAGGACATCGTCCAGCGCCGCTTCGGTCGAACGGGGCGCGCAGGCTTCGATGTCCTCCAGGCTGAGTTCGCTGTCATCTCCGCGCTTGAACAGCGACAGTTTTTCAACCGTCTGGGCGAAATCGCCGGGGCTGAGGCTGACGGCCAGTTCGTTCAGCGCCGACATTGTGTCGCGCGGCACGTTCCGCAATCCGGCCTGGGCCAGCACACGCTCGACCTCGGCCCGTGAGGGCGGATCGTCATAGATACCAACCGCATAGGCCGCCGGGTGCGATTCGAAGGCTTTGCGGATTTTGGAACTGGGTTTCAGCTGCCCTGCGGTGACGATGATCTGCGCGTCTCCGGGTGCCCAATCCTCAAGCGCGGCCAAAATCGAGGGGGCGGCAGCATCCGTGGCTTCTTCGACGAACACGGCGCGGGGGCCGGGGAAGAAACCGACCGCTTTGACCGCATCCAGCAGTAAAGCGGGGTCGCCGCGCAAGTCGCTGCCGGGCATCCGGGTCAGGCGCATTTCCTCTTCGGCATTTGCGCCCAGCAAGGCCGCCAGCACCTGTTGACGCTTCAACGCCACCCGCATGGCATCCGCGCCGTAGATCAGCAGGCCGGTCTTGTCTGCATCCGGTTTGGCGAAATAGCCGTCAGCCTCACGCGGGCTCAGCTTCATGCGGTCAGGCCCGGCGTGGCGTAAAGGCGATTGACGATCTGATCCGACAGAATCGTCATCAGGCGCCGTGTCGCGTCGCGTTCATCGGCGAGTGTGGAAACCGTTGACCCAGACGCCGAATAGCCCACGAAATCGGTGACGGTGCCCGAGGCCACGATCTGCCCCGAGGCGTTCGAGCGCAGCGAATACTGCGCCCGTCCGTTGATCGTGTAGCGGTTGGTCTCGTTGGTTGTGGTGATGGCCGCGCTCTGAACCTGAGTAGAGACCTGCACGCTCAGCTTGTAATCCTTACCCGAGGTCGCACTGCGCCCAAGCTGCTGTTCCAGATTCTGAACCAGAAGGAACGTGTTTTCGTTATTTGGCGCAGACAGTTCGACCTTGCCAAACAGCGCCGATCCTGCCCCGCCCGGAGCGTAAACCGGTTGAAAGCCGCAGGCAGCAAGCGCCAGCGGCATCAACAGAAAGGTTCTTCGGTCAAACGACGACATTCACGATCCGACCCGGGACAACGATCACTTTCTTCGGGGCCGATCCATCCAGCGCCCTTTGCACAGCTTCGGTGCCAAGCGCGAGTTTTTCAACCTCGTTCTTGTCCATGTCCTTTGGAATGCTGATTTCGGCGCGGCGCTTGCCGTTGATCTGGATCGGCAGGGTGATGGTGTCATCGACCAGCATCGCCTCATCGGCCACCGGCCATGGCGCAGTTGCCACCAGCCCTTCGCCGCCCAGCAACTCCCAGAGTTCCTCTGACAGGTGCGGGGTCATCGGCGACATCAGTTGCGCCAGTGTCTTGGCGGCCTGACGCTTGGCGTCGGTGCCCGCCTTGGATTTGGCCAGCGTATTGGTAAAGGCGTAAAGCTTGGCAATCGAGGCGTTGAAGCCAAAGGATTCGACGCCTCCGGTCACATCATGGATGGCTTTATGCATTTCACGCAGCAAGGTTTCGTCTTCGCTGTTGGCCGGGTTGTCCGACTCGGCGATTTCTGAGGCGATGCGGTGCACGCGGGTCAGATGTTTGTACGCGGCCTCGGCCCCGGCGGCGGTCCACTCAACGTCCCGCTCGGGCGGCGAATCGGACAGCACAAACCAGCGCGCAGTATCTGCGCCAAAGGCCGAGATGATGCTGACCGGATCGACCACGTTCTTTTTGGACTTCGACATTTTGGCCGAGGGGATGATCTCGACCTCGGTGCCGTCGGCCAGTTTACCGTCGGTCACATCCTCGGGCAGGTGATAGACCGGGCGGCCCTTGGCGTCGCGGGTCTGGTAAATCTCATGCGTTACCATGCCTTGCGTGAACAGCGCATTGAACGGCTCGATGGCCTTTTTCGGCAGATGCCCGGTGATCTGCATCGCCCGCGCGAAGAAACGGGAATAGAGCAGGTGAAGAATCGCATGTTCGATGCCGCCGATATACTGGTCGACATTCATCCAGTATTCGGCCTCGGCCAGATCGGTGGGCGTTTCCGCGCGCGGAGCGGTGAATCGGGCGAAATACCACGACGAATCGACGAATGTGTCCATCGTGTCGGTTTCACGCTTGGCCGGGGCACCACAGGACGGGCAGGCGCAGTCACGCCAGGTCGGGTGGCGGTCCAGCGGGTTGCCCGGTTTGTCGAATGTGACATCGTCGGGCAGGCGGACCGGCAGATTCTCTTTCTTCTCGGGCACGACGCCGCAGGCATCGCAATGCACAACGGGAATCGGGCAGCCCCAATAGCGCTGACGGCTGAGGCCCCAGTCGCGCAGGCGGTATTTGGTGACGCCTTCACCCCAACCCGCCTTTTCGGCGAAATCGACGGTGGTGTTGATGGCCTCATCGCCCGTGGCCTCGGTCAGGCCCGCGAAATGGTTCACCCAGCGCACCTTTTCGGTCTTCGGCGGCACGAAGGCGATCTTGTCGACCGGCGTGTCATCATCCAGCGCAAAGAAGGTATCGACCACGGGCAGGCCGTATTTGCGGCAGAAATCGAGGTCGCGCTGGTCATGCGCCGGGCAGGCAAAGATCGCGCCGGTGCCGTAATCCATCAGGATGAAGTTGGCGATCCAAACCGGCAGCTCCCAATTCGGATCCAGCGGGTGGCGCACGCGGATGCCGGTGTCATAGCCCAGCTTTTCAGCGGTCTCGATGGCCTCTTCGGTGGTGCCACCCTTGCGGCATTCGGCAACAAATTCAGCGACTTCGGGGTTCTCAGACTCCAGCTCCTTGGCAATCGGGTGATCCGGTGAGATGCCAACGAAAGACGCACCCAGCAGCGTATCGGGGCGAGTCGTATAGACCGTGATCGGCTCACCTCCATCGGTGCGGTCAAAGCCGAATTGCAGGCCACGGGACTTGCCGATCCAGTTCTCCTGCATCAGACGCACCTTGGCGGGCCAGTTGTCCAGCGTATCCAGCGCATCCAGCAACTCTTCGGAATAATCCGAGATTTTGAAGAACCACTGCGTCAACTCGCGCCGCTCGACCAGCGCGCCCGAGCGCCAGCCGCGCCCGTTTTCCACCTGTTCATTGGCCAGAACGGTCATATCGACCGGGTCCCAGTTCACCACGGCGTTCTTGCGGTAAACCAGCCCGGCCTCGAGCATGTCCAGAAACAGCGCCTGTTGCTGGCCGTAATATTCCGGGTCACAGGTGGCAAATTCGCGTGACCAGTCGATCGACAGGCCCAGAGGTTTCATCTGCCCGCGCATGTCGGCGATATTGCCATAAGTCCAGTCTTTTGGGTGGCCGCCGATGGCCATGGCGGCGTTTTCGGCCGGCATCCCGAACGCGTCCCAGCCCATCGGGTGTAGCACGTTGTGCCCGGTCGCCAGCTTGTGCCGCGCGATCACGTCGCCCATCGTGTAGTTGCGCACATGCCCCATATGGATGCGCCCCGACGGGTAAGGGAACATCTCAAGCACATAGTATTTCGGCTTGTCCGCCTTGTGGTTGGCTGTGAAGATCCCGGCCTTGTCCCAGGCCTCTTGCCATTTTGCTTCGATTTCGTTGGCCGAGTAGCGCGACATCATGCGGTCCTTCGTGAATGAAAACGCCGGGTCAGAACCCGGCGTGGTCTTAGTGCGAAATTAGACGGGTTGCTAGAACTTACTGTCTGCAATGCGTAGCTGACGTGCGCGAGACAGGATCGCATCTTCAACCGCGCGCGAGGTTGCCGCGCTGACGGGTGCACCGCCGCTGGACTGCAACGCAACCGACAAGGACCGCGCCGCAAGCGCCGGGTCGCTGATATGCACGGTTGCCCGGTACGAACGCCCTCCGCCCGGAGGAGTGCCGTAACCCGTTACAATTACGCCGGTAAACGGATCCACCTCTTGCACAGGCAGGAAACTGAGAACGTCCAGCGATGCGGCCCACAGGTAACGGTTCACATTCGCTGTTTGCTCAGCACCGCTGCGGTCGAACACATCCCAGATGGTCGAACGGTTGGGGTCGTTCAGTTCCCGTTCAGCGGATCGGGTGCTGTCCGTATCGTTGTAAACCGGGTTCGGCGCAGCGCCGCGATTCGGGCCGCAGGCGGAAACGGCGGCGGTAATTGCAATCAGACCCAAAATCGTCGGCAGGCGCATCGTCAGCAGATCCTGTTTTCACTTGCTATACATCGTCGGGGGATACTCCTAACTAAGGTCCCTGTGTGCAACAAGCCTATTCTTTATGAATTGTCGGTGTGATTGCCGCCTGACAGGCCCCAAAACCGACTGTGGCATCCTTGCACCAATCTGATCCCAATGAACCCGCACCGCTTATGCCAAGCTTGCGCAATGGGGGCAAAAAGAGCGAAACGGTGTCCGTGCTGAGACATATGCCTTGGTATGTGTCGAGTAGATAAAACTTTTTGAAACCGAGGGAAACAAGATGAAAAAAGTTCTCTTCGCAACGACGGCGCTGATCGCGACCGCAGGCGTTGCAGCAGCTGAAGTGAAATTCAGCGGTTACGGCCGTTTCGGTCTGGGTTACCTGGAAGACCGCACAGGCACCGTTGACACCGTGTCCGTCGTAACCGGTACAGGTTCTGGCGCAGCGACTGGCGTTGAAACCGACGAAACCATCCTGGTCTCGCGTTTCCGTCTGAACATCGACGGCATCGTTGAAACCGACGGTGGCGTACGCTTTGAAGGTCGTGTTCGTCTGCAAGCTGACGAAGACGCAGGCAATGGCGAAGCAAACGCGGCCAGCCTGAACGGCGCGCGTTTCTCGGTCATCTTCGGCGGTCTGCGTGTTGACGCGGGCAACGTTGCTGGCTCGTTCGACAACCTGGCAAACTACTACGGTAACGAGCCTGGTCTGGAAAACTTCATCGGCCAGTACTCGGGCGTTGACTACAGCTTCCTGGGTTACAGCTCGACCGGCTCGGGCTCGAATGCTGTGTTCTTCCAGTATGCAGTTGGCGATTTCGCGTTTGGCGCGTCGTATGACCAGCGCACCTTCGCAAACGCTGCGGCAACCGGCTCGGACACCACCGACGCCGACCGTTGGGACATCAGCGCGACCTACACCTTCAACAACATCACTGCCGCTGTGGCCTATGGTGAGACCAGCGACATTGGTTCGCTTGACAAGCAAAGCCTGGCCGTTCTGACCCTGGGTGCAGAATTCGGTGACTTCTCGGGCACTCTGTTCGTCGCGGACGATGACGTTGCAGATGACAGCCGCAACGGTACCGCATATGGTCTGTCGGCTGCTTACAACGTGAACGCAGCAACCACCCTGACCTTCGCCTACGGTGACGGTTCGGCTGACGACGACCTGCAGCAGTACGGCATTGGTGCCATCTACGACCTGGGTGGCGGTGCATCGCTGCGCGGTGGTATCGGCAACCAGAAGCGTGGCGACGGCGACAGCCAGCTGCGTGCTGACTTCGGTGCACAGTTCAACTTCTAAGTTGATCTGAACCGAACGGTTCTTAGGGCGGGTCTTTGGACCCGCCCTTTTCTTTTGCCCGCACATGGTGTTCTGTCGCGCCAAAGACAGATTCGAGGAACGCCATGTCCCTGCAAGACATCACCGCCCGTATCACAAAGGCCGAAGCCAAAGCAGGCCGTGTCCCCGGGTCGGTCAAGCTGATCGCCGTATCGAAGGTTCAGCCGAATGAACGGGTTCGGGCCGTACTGGAACAGGGCCACCGCTGTTTCGGTGAGAACCGGGTGCAAGAGGCGGCGGGCAAGTGGCCCCCGTTCAAAGAGCAGTTCGACGGGATAGACCTGCACCTGATCGGACCGTTGCAAACCAACAAGGCGCGACAAGCGATAGAGCTGTGCGACGCGATCCATTCCGTCGACCGTCCGAAACTTGCCAAAACCTTGGCGCGGCTGGCGCAGGAGATCGGGTCCTGCCCAGACCTGTTCGTTCAGGTGAATACAGGGGAAGAGGAACAAAAGGCCGGGATTCTCCCGACCGACGCGGATGGGTTCATCGCAGAATGCAAGGCTCTGGACCTGCCGGTACGGGGGCTGATGTGCATCCCACCGGTCGATGAGGAGCCCGCGCTGCATTTTGCCCTGCTGGCCAAAATTGCTGAACGCAACGGATTGGACGGCCTGTCCATGGGCATGAGTGGTGATTTCGAGCAAGCCATCGCCCTTGGTGCGACCCATGTGCGGGTCGGCTCGGCCATTTTCGGCGAGCGGGTCAGGCCTGAGGAATAATCAGCCGCGTGCCCGGTGCGATCCGCCGGGCGATCCAGTGCAGATGATCGCGACGGAAGGCCACGCAACCTTCTGTCGGAAAGCGGGGCCGGCGCCATTGATGGACAAAGATGGCCGACCCCGCCCCCGGCACCGCATTTGGCCAGTTCCAGTCGGTTATTAGAACCAGATCATATAACGGATCCGCCCGGCGCAGCTTTTCATGGTTGAAGGCGTAAGGCGCTGAAACCAAACTGTTATAGTGGCTGTCGGACATATCGTCGGACCACAAATCCGTCGGGCCGATGGGCCGCGCCCAGGAACAGGGTGCAAGCATCCGATCCGGGCGATACAGCATCCCGACAATGCGGTGCGTGCCGATTGGGGTGGCCCCGTCACCCTCGCGTTTTGCGGCGCTCAGGCCCCCTTTCCCAATCGAACAGGGAAAGACGCGGCCCAGAAACCGGACGCCGCGTGGGGTCCAGACCAGATCGCCCGGTGTCACAGTAAATGCCCGGATTTCGCAGCCTTGGTGGCCAGATAGCCCCGGTTATGAGCCGTCTCACCCACTTTCAGCGGCACCCGCTCGGTCACTGCGATCCCGGTTTTCTCCATCATCGACATCTTGGCCGGGTTGTTGGTCAACAGACGCACCGAGCTAAAGCCCAGCGATTTCAGAATGTCCGAGCCCAGCCGGAAATCGCGCTCATCGTCTTCAAAGCCCAGCCGGTGATTGGCCTCGACAGTGTCAAACCCCTGATCCTGAAGGAAATATGCGCGCATCTTATTGGCCAGGCCAATCCCGCGCCCCTCTTGATTCAGGTACAGCAATACGCCTGCACCCTCAGCCCCCATTTGCGCCAGCGCGCCCCGCAACTGCGGGCCGCAATCGCATTTCAGGCTGCCAATCAGGTCGCCGGTAAAACAGGCCGAGTGCAGGCGCGCCAAAACCGGTTTGTCGCGATCCGGACGACCGATTTCTACGGCGTAATGCTCTTCGCCACCGTCTTCGGGGCGGAACACATGCAGACGTCCTGCCTCGGACACCTCCATCGGCAGACGCGCGGCGACAACCGGGTGCAGGGCGCTGCGATCCGCCAGATGAAGGGCCGCACGCGTGTGATCGATGCAGGTAAGGCCGTGCTGTGCCGCAAAGGCCCGGCCGTCCTCAACCGGCATCACAACAGCTGCCGGCAGCAGGCGTGCCGACTTGATCAGCGCGATGGCAATGCGATGCAGGTTTGCGTTCCCCTGCCGCTCGGTCATCAGGGGGCCCTTCATCGGCGCGTTCAGATCATCCGAGGGATCGGCAACCGCCTGCACCCAGTCAATCTCAACATCTGCCGGGATCACAACCCGCGCCAGATCCCCGTCATAGGCGCGCGCTTTCAGCGTCTCGGCCCGCCGTCCGGTGATTGCGACCACAGGTGTCCCGCCAAGCCCGCGCAAATCCGCCAGACGTTGGGGGCTGAGCGTCTCGGCCGCAAGCGCCAACACACTGACGCCGCTGTCGTCGGTCAGGGCCACGGGTACGCCCATGCGCAGGTCAGCCCGTGCGCGGGCCAACAGCTCGGTGATGTCGGGGTTCAGACTCATTGATAATGCCCAATCGCGTTCGGCGGACTTCTAACGGTTTCCAAAAGAAATGTGAAACATTTCCGCCGCGTCTGACACGATGGCGTGAGACGGGTGCAGCAAAGCTTGTCGATTGCATCTTCTACGCGCAAGTGATGGAAAAGGCTTAGGAGGACCGCGAAATGGCTCAGCTCAAGAAAATCCTGCTGGTGGATGACGACGAAGACCTGCGCGAAGCGCTTAGCGAGCAACTGGTGATGACCGAGGATTTTGACGTGTTCGAAGCCTCTGATGGTTCGTCAGCGATGGAGCGGGCCCGCGAAGCGATCTACGATCTGGTCATTCTGGATGTGGGACTGCCCGATACCGACGGGCGAGAGCTGTGCCGCCTGATGCGCAAACAGGGCGTCAAAAGCCCGATCCTGATGCTGACGGGCCATGACAGCGACGCCGACACGATCCTGGGCCTGGATGCCGGTGCCAATGATTATGTGTCTAAGCCCTTCAAATTCCCGGTTCTTCTGGCCCGCATCCGTGCGCAACTGCGCCAGCATGAACAATCCGAGGACGCCGTATTCGTTCTTGGCCCGTACACCTTCAAGCCAGCCATGAAGATGCTGATCACCGAGGAAGACCGCAAGATTCGTCTGACCGAGAAAGAGACCAACATTCTCAAGTTCCTGTACCGCTCGACCGATGGCGTCGTGGCACGCGATGTGCTTCTGCACGAGGTCTGGGGTTACAACGCCGGTGTCACCACCCACACGCTGGAAACGCACATCTACCGTCTACGTCAGAAGATCGAGCCTGATCCATCGAATGCACGCCTTTTGGTCACAGAATCGGGTGGATATCGCCTTGTATCGTGATCCGAGGTGGATTGATTTGGATCAAAGTGATACTCTGGCCTCATAATTAGGTTACTCCCAACCCGCGCATGTCCGGGTTATGACATGCACCTCCCTGTTGGACTGCCGGGCCTGATGGCCCGGCTTTTTTTGTGGGGAGTTGATTTATAAATGTCCGCTTTGAGCCCAAACTGTACCTTGCCCTTTCGAGCTGCGAGCGCCCGCAGCGCGGTAAATTTCGCATCTACTCAGTTCTTCACCCCGCGAGGCAGTGCAGATAGTGCCCTGTCATCAGCGCTGCTTCGGTTTTCCGCAGAGAGTGGTGTACGCGTAGTACTCAGTTGCTGAGCCTTACTTTTTTCACACTCATCCCGCGAGAAAACAGCACGTAGTCAAAGGTTTTTGGTGAGTACGCTCCGTGCTTAAAATAGAACTTGGTTGATCTGAAAGCGTTAGCTTGAAGGGGCTGGTCATATCGGCCCTTCATTTCGACCCGTCCATCCAACCAAACGGTAACATCGAAACCGCCGTTACCATCGAAGTTTATGAGGACTTTCAGTTCTTGTTCTGTCCCATCAAACCTAAGCCTGCCCGCAGATGGTTGCCGAGTCAGCTTTCCATATATGCAACCGCCGTTCGTG
The DNA here is from genome assembly GCF_056537745.1 of Ruegeria sp. C12. Classification (NCBI taxonomy): domain Bacteria; kingdom Pseudomonadati; phylum Pseudomonadota; class Alphaproteobacteria; order Rhodobacterales; family Roseobacteraceae; genus Ruegeria; species Ruegeria sp. C12. Next base: position 249,250 of record NZ_JBQFSA010000004.1, on the reverse strand, counting down.
AACTCAGTGTCGCTCCAAAGCTCCATTCTGCCATTCGATAGAACCGTTACCTTGAGTGGCGGAGCGCACGAACGCCGCCCATCGTGCAGTTGGAAGATATCGAAGCGCTTTGGGCGGCTGCTTGTCATCGATACCCTTGAAGTAAACAGATAAGCCCCTTTCACATTTGGTTTCACATGTTTTGTAGAGATTTCAGCACGTTGCTGCCAAGATCCTCCTGGGCACCTGTTTGAACTGGTGGTAAAGCGCCAGTCCTTACCTTTCTTAGTGATCGCTCCTTGGTCGACTCCGCAAGAAATCGACCAGTTGTTAAGCTGGTTCGCTTGCGCGGGGGAAGCAACAAAGAGCACAGACGCTAGGGCCGGGAATGTTACGACCAACAACAGTCTTTGCAACCACATTGCGCTGGCACCTATCAGATCTTAACTCTGCTAGTCAGATATTTGCTGTCTTTCAAGAAATTCTCAATACCAAAGCGGTCATACTTGCCAAAACTTCAAACCTATGAGCAACACCTTCCTTGCCCACACTGCCGACCTAGTTATCCGCGCCTGTTGTGTAGTGAATTATAGGCTGAGATAACGTTGACGCTGAGAAACGACCGTTTTTGACAAAGGCGAAACCTGTAAAGCGGGCCTTGGCGCAGTCGCAGCGAAATGGTGCTTTGTCCGCTTAACTGCGATTCAGGTAACGAAGTTGTTCCGCGACCTTTTCTCATGGCACCTGGTTCTATGTCGCGCTAACCTCCGCCCAATCGCGACAGAGGAATCCCGACCCATGCCCTTCACCCTTGCCACCTGGAACATCAACTCGGTCCGCCTGCGCGAGCCTATCGTGCTGAAATTGTTGCAGGAAGAGGCTCCGGATGTGCTGTGTTTGCAGGAATGCAAGTCTCCGGTCGAAAAGATCCCGACCGAAGGGTTTGCGGAACTGGGGTATACCCACATGGTTGCCCGTGGCCAAAAGGGCTATAACGGCGTCGCCATTCTGTCGCGCCTGCCGATGGAAGAGGTGGGCGACAAGGATTTCGCCGGTCTCGGCCATGCCCGTCACATTGCAGGGCGGTTGGAAAATGGCGTGACGATCCACAATTTTTACGTCCCGGCAGGCGGGGATGTGCCGGATCGTGAGGTGAATGAGAAGTTCGGGCAGAAGCTCGATTACCTTACTGATATGCGCGACTGGTTCCATGCGGAGAAGCCCGAGAAGTCCATTCTGGTGGGCGATCTGAACATCGCCCCGCGCGAAGATGATGTCTGGTCGCATAAGCAACTGCTCAAGGTGGTCTCACATACTCCGATCGAGGTTGACCAACTGGCGGAAACGCAAGATGCGGGCGGTTGGGTCGATATCACCCGGCAGGATATCCCTGAAGGCCAGTTGTATAGCTGGTGGTCGTATCGTGCCCGGGATTGGGACGCGGCAGACAAGGGGCGGCGGCTGGATCACGTCTGGGCGACGCCGGATATCTCGAACGCGGGCCATTCCAGCCGTATCCTGCGCGCGGCGCGCGGATGGGAAAAGCCCAGCGATCACGCGCCCGTCTTTGCAAGTTTCGATCTGTAACCGGCAAACTCAGCCCTTGGTTTCTGCGCCAAGCGGTTGCATATAGGGCGCAAGTTCGAACGAAAGAGTATTTGCCATGGACCTTCTGAACCCGTCAGACAGCACCCCCGCCACCGATCTGATCAAGAACGGCTCTGAGGCCACGTTCATGGCCGATGTGGTCGAGGCGTCGCAGGACATCCCGGTGATCGTGGATTTCTGGGCGCCGTGGTGCGGCCCGTGCAAAACGTTGGGGCCATTGCTGGAAGAGGCCGTAACCGCCGCCAAAGGTGCGGTGAAGATGGTCAAGATCAACGTGGACGAGGCGCAGATGATTGCGTCTCAGTTGCGGATCCAGTCGATCCCAACCGTTTACGCCTTCTTCAAGGGTCAGCCGGTTGACGGGTTTCAGGGCGCGCTGCCGGGGTCCGAGATCAAGGCCTTTGTGGACCGCGTGATCGAAGCTGCAGGCGGCGAAAGCCCCGGTGGCCAGTTGGAGGAGGCCGTTCAGGCCGCCGAAGAAATGCTGGCCGAAGGGGCCGCCGTAGATGCGGCGCAGACCTTTGCCGCCATTCTGGGCGAAGACCCCAACCATGCAGCGGCCTATGGCGGGCTGGTGCGCGCGCATATCGCATCCGACGATCTGGAACAGGCCGAGGCGATCCTGAACGGTGCCCCGGCCGAGATTTCCAACGCGCCCGAACTGGAAGCGGCGCATGCACAATTGGAATTGGCGAAACAGGCGGCAGATGCGGGCCCGGTGGCTGAACTGACCGCTGCGGTCGAGGCCGAGCCCGACAACCATCAGGCGCGTTTCGATCTGGCGCAGGCGCTGCACGCCAACGGCGATGTGGAAGACGCCGTGGCGCAATTGCTGGAATTGTTCCGCCGGGATCGCGAATGGAATGACGGTGCGGCCAAGGCTCAGTTGTTCACGATTTTCGACGCGCTCAAGCCCAATGATCCGATTGTTCTGAACGGGCGGCGCAAGCTCAGCTCGATGATATTTGCCTAATTCCTGATCAGAGCTACACTCGGGTACATGATGCATCCCGCCGACCTGCCGGAAACGGTATCCGTTTTCCCATTGCCCGGGGCGCTGCTGCTGCCCCGTTCTCCCCTGCCGCTGCATATTTTTGAGCCGCGCTACCTGCAAATGGTGGATGACGCGCTGAAGACCAAGGAACGGCTGATTGCGATGGTCCAGCCGAACCCCTCGGCCAACGATGACACCAAGCTGCACCGCATCGGATGCGCCGGGCGCATCACCCAGTTTTCCGAAACCGAAGATGGCCGGTACCTGATCACACTGACTGGCATTTCCCGGTTCCGCATCAAATCCGAACTGGACGCCTTCACCCCGTATCGCCGGTGCGAGGTGTCATGGGATGGGTTTGATCGCGATCTGGGCAAGTCCGAGAACGATGATGGGTTCAATCGGACACGGTTTCTGACCCTTTTGGAACGGTTCTTCGTATCCCGCCAATTGTCCACCGACTGGGGTTCGCTGAAGGATGCCGATGATGAGCTTTTGGTGAATTCCCTGTCGATGCTGATGGATTTCGACCCGGAAGACAAACAAGCCCTGCTAGAAGCTCCGTGCCTGCGCACACGGCGCGAAACCCTTGTGACATTGATCGAATTCGCCCTGCGTGGCGGATCAAATGAGGAAACACTGCAATGAGTGATCCAGCAAACGCGTTCGACCGCCATATGCTTGAGGCGCTGATTTGCCCGCAGACGCATACAACATTGCACTATGACGCGGAAAAGCAGGAACTGGTGTCCAAAACCGCAGGGCTGGCCTTTCCGATCCGCAACGGGATTCCGGTGATGCTGGTGGATGAGGCGCGTCCGCTGGACTAAATCGGGCGGCCTTGCAGCAGTTTCGGCAGATCGCCAGTCAGACCTGCCGCTTCACGCACGAATCCGCGCCGCAATCCGGGCAAGGATCCGACGATCCCCATTCCGATATCGCGACCGATCCGCAGCAGCGGATTGTCGTTTGAAAACAGCTTGTTGAACACATCCGTCGCCATCGCAAGCGAGGCTGTGTCAAAGCGCCGCCACTCCTGATACCGCTGCAATACAAGGGTCGAGCCGATCTCTTCACCCCGCCGTCCGGCCAGTGTCAGCACTTCGGCCAGCGCGCCCACGTCGCGCAGACCGGCGTTCAGGCCTTGCCCGGCAATCGGGTGCATCCCATGCGCCGCATCCCCAACCAAGGCCAAGTGATCCGAGATAAAGGAATTGGCGATGGTCAGGTTCAGCGGATAGGTGAAGCGGTCGCCTTGCAGGCGGATGTCACCCAGAAAATCTCCGAATCTGGGCCGCAGAACCTGTAGGTACTCGGCCTCGGGCAGCGCGTTGATGCGATAGGCGGTGTCGGTGCGTTCGCTCCAGACGATGGAACTGCGATTGCCGGTCAGTGGCAGAATCGCCAGTGGCCCGGGGGGCATGAAGAACTGATGCGCGACGCCGTGATGGGGCAGGTCGTGCTCGATGGCGCAGACAAGGGCGGTTTGACCATAATCCCACCCGCTGCGCTTGATGCCCGCCCGCGCCGCCGTACCGCTGCGCCGACCGTCGCACCCGACGACCAGTTGCCCTGCAACCGTGCTGCCGTCATCCAATGTCAGGGTGACGCCGGATGTACCCGTTTCCTGCGCCACAACGGTCTTGCCGCTGATCTGGGTGATGCGCTTTTCCTCTGCCATCGCCTCAAGAAAGGCGCGGCGCAGGTGGCGATCCTCGACCATATAGCCCATCGGGCCTTCTTCGATCTCGGCATGGTCGAAATGCATGAAAAAGGGCGACGGGCCGGAACCGGCATGGCCGTCGGTCACCTTGATCTCAAGCATCGGCTGGGCGTGGTCCGCGACCCGCTCCCACACACCAATCGCGTCCAGCAACCGTTTCGAGGCCAGCGCCAGCGCATAAGACCGCCCGTCAAAGTCTGCGTCTGTACGGACCGTCTCGGCCAGAGAATCAATCACGCTGACCGCGTGACCGGTTTGCGCCAAGGCCAGTGCCAGGGCGGGGCCATTCAGGCCGCCGCCAACGATCAGGATATCCGATGCCCGTGTCATGCCCTGCAATATGCGCGCCCTTTCGGGATTGTCCATGTGCGGTCCTGTCGCTACCGTCCCGTTCAGGCAGAAAAGAAGGAGGGGTGAGATGCAGGAATGGCTAACCATGACGGCCTGTGATCTGGGTCGGGGCATCGGCATGGGGCAGATCGACCCTGTGGACCTGACCGAGACCTACCTGACCGCCATTGACGCCCACCCTCATCGCGACCGTATCTTTGCCCGCGTCACCCATGACCGCGCGCGGGCCGAGGCGAAGGCCGCAAAAGACCGCGCTGCTTTGGGTCTGCGCCGGTCCCTGCTGGATGGTGTTCCGATCAGTTGGAAGGACCTCTTTGATACGGCCGGTATCGGCACCGAGGCTGGATCGGCCCTGTTGAAAGGCCGTGTTCCGGATGCGGACGCCGTGGTTGTGCGCAACGCCACGTCCATGGGGGCGGTTTGTCTGGGCAAAACCCATATGAGCGAGTTGGCCTTTTCCGGTCTTGGCCTGAACCCGATCACCGGGACCCCGCCCTGTATCGATGATGAAGAGGCTGTGCCGGGCGGCTCATCCTCGGGCGCCGGGGCCAGTGTTGCCTGGGGTTTGGCCGCCTGTGGGATTGGGTCGGATACCGGCGGGTCGGTGCGTATCCCGTCGGCGTGGAACAATCTTGTGGGTCTGAAAACCACCGCGGGCCGGGTCAGCCTTGAAGGCACCGTACCGTTATGTCTGCGGTTTGACACGGTCGGCCCCTTGGCCCGGTCGGTCGAGGATGCGGCCCATGTTCTGGCGCTGCTGGAAGGCGGTACCCCCGCCGATTTGCGCGGCGCGTCTTTGGCGGGTCGTCGTTTTGCGGATCTGCAGAATGTCGCGAAGGACGATCTGCGAGACGCCCCGCGCGCGGCCTATGAGGATGCGCTGGCCCGTCTGGCCGATGCAGGGGCAGAGATCGTCCCGCTGGACGTGCCCGAGCTGAATGACGCGATGGGCCTGACCGGAGTGCTTTATACAACCGAGGCTTATGGCTTGTGGAAGGACGTTATCGAGGCCAACCCCGAGGCAATGTACCCCGAGATTTTGGAACGGTTCCGCATGGGTCAGGCTTTTTCAGGCCCCGACTATGTTGCGGCCTGGTCCAGACTCAAAGCCTGCCGTGCCGCATGGGATGCGGCCACTGCCGGATTTGATGCCGTTCTGGCCCCGACCGCACCGATCCTGCCGCCAATTCTGGACCGACTGCTGAGCGATCACGACTATTACGTGACCGAGAATCTGCTGGCCCTGCGCAACACCCGCATTGGCAACCTGATGGGGCTGGCGGCTTTGACTTTGCCGACCCAGACACCCGGTTGCGGGCTGATGATGCTGGGTTATCCGGGGTCCGAAGAGGCCCTGTTGCGGCTGGGCTCAGCGGCGGAAACCGCATTGGCGTGAATGCCACAATCCCCTGATTCGGCACCTCTTTGTCTGGACGGGGCGGGGTCTGATCTGTAATCTGCCAAAAAAGACGGGGCGAAATGACCCCGATATTGAGGCAGTAGTTATGATTTTCCCCGAGCGGTTTTCGAACCTACCGGAATATGCATTCCCGCGTCTGCGCACCCTGTTGGACCATCACCAGCCGGGGGGTGACGTGATTCACATGACCATCGGCGCGCCAATGCACGACTTCCCCGCTTGGGTGACGGATGTGATCACCGAAAATGCGGCTGGATTTCAGGGCTATCCACCGAATGAAGGCTCGCCCGAGTTACGTGGGGCAATCACCGACTGGATCAAACGCCGTTATGGCGTGAGTATGGACCCCGACACCAACGTCATGGCGCTGAACGGCACCCGAGAGGGGCTGTACAACGCGGCCATGGCGTTGTGCCCGGAACAGAAGAACGGCCAAAAGCCGGTCGTTCTGTGCCCGAACCCGTTTTATCAGGTCTATATGGTCGCCTCGATCTCGGTCGCAGCCGAGCCTGTTTTTGTCCCTGCCACAGCGGCCACCGGACATTTGCCCGACTATGCGGGCCTGCCCGAAGACGTGCTGAACCGCACCGCCATTGCCTATATCTGCTCGCCCGCCAACCCGCAGGGGGCCGTGGCATCGCGCGATTATTGGGCCGAACTGATCGCCCTGGCCGAGAAATACGATTTCCGCATCTTCGCCGATGAATGCTATTCCGAGATTTACCGGGATGAAGCCCCCACAGGCGTCCTGACCGTCGCGCAAGAGATGGGGGCAGATCCCGAACGGATCACGCTTTTCAACTCACTGTCGAAGCGGTCCAATCTGGCGGGTCTGCGGTCCGGTCTGATCGCGGGCGGTTCCGAAACGATCAAACGTGTCAAACAGTTGCGCAACTATGCCGGTTCGCCTTTGCCTATGCCATTGCAGGCTGCTGCTGCCAGGGTTTGGGCTGATGAGGCGCATGTTGTCGAAAACCGCGCGCTCTATCAGGAAAAATACGCCATTGCGGATGGGGTCTTTGCCGGTGTGCAGGGCTATATGCCGCCCGAGGCCGGGTTTTTCCTGTGGCTGCCCGTTGAAAACGGCGAGGAGACCGCATTGAAGCTGTGGCAAGAGACCGGAGTGCGGGTCCTGCCGGGCGCATATCTTTCTCAAGGCGATCCGGGGCAAAACCCGGGCGAGCACTTTATCCGGGCCGCTATGGTGGCCCCAAAAACAGAGTTGCAGCGCGGGCTGATTACGCTCCGCGACTGCATCTATTCGTGAGGTACGAGGGCAAAATGGCATCATTGAACGCGCGCAACCGCGATCCGCTACTGGACAGCACGACTCAGGCCGCGATCGAGCGGCGCAGCAAGGAATTGATCGGGATCGCCCTAATCCTGCTGGGCTTTGCCGCCGCGGCGATGATCTGGTCCTACACGCCGGACGATCCGAACTGGATGGTCTCGACCGACGCGCCGGTGCAGAACTGGATGGGGCGGATTGGGGCTTCGATTGCCGCGCCGTTGTTCATGATCGTTGGCTGGGGCAGTTGGGGTATTGCGCTGGTGCTGATCGGTTGGGGTGTGCGATTTGCCGGTCATTTCGGTGAAGATCGTGCCGTTGCCCGTTTGATCTTTGCCCCGATCTGGATCGCAATTGTCTCGGTCTACGCCGCGACTCTGGTGCCCGGTGCCGAATGGCGCGCGACCCACAGCTATGGGCTGGGCGGGCTGTTTGGCGACACCGTAATGGGGGCGTTGCTGACCCTTCTGCCGATTTCCTCGCATTTCCTGGTCAAGCTGATGTCGCTGGCCATGGCCGTCGGGATGATCGCGCTGGGTGTCTTTGTGCTGGGCTTCACCAAGGTTGACGTGCGCCGCGGAACGCGTGCTTTCCTGCTGGGTCTGGTGATGGCCTACGATCTGTTGATGAACCTGCTGGGCCGTGGGGCCTCGGCCACTGCGCAGGCCGCGCGGGATCGCCGGGCGCAGTGGAAAGAACACCGCGCCGCGCGGGTTGAGCCGGTTTTGAATGATGAGATTGCCTTTGGGGATCCCGTCTTTGAAGACCTGGAAGAGGAAGCGCCGGAACCTGCCCCAAAAACCGGCCTGCTGGCCCGTATGCCCGCCCTGATCCGCCGCCCTGATCCGATGCCCGAACCCGAACTGGTTGAGCCCATGCCGGTCGAAGGCTTCGATGAAATGCCGGGTGAGGATCGCATCCGCTCGAAAATCTCGGCCGCTGTGCGCAACCGCAAGGTGGCAACCGGTGAGGTGACGCCCGAGCCCGATCCGAACCTGCCGCTGACCAAAGGCCGTGGTCGCGGGCCGGACCCGTTGATCCTGAACGCAGGGCCAACAGGTGGCCTGCCGCCTGAACCGCCTATGACCGCGCCCGAGTTGCCACCGGAACCGATGCTGACGGCTGACCCCGCGCCCGAGTGGCAGGAGCCTCTGCATCAGGACTTCGCGCCCGAGCCGGATTTTGACGATGACGCCGTGTTCGAGGACTCCCCCGAACCCGCGCCGCAATCGCGCCCGGCGATGAAAATCCCGGTGGCCGAGCCGCGCAAGCCGGTGGTCGCACAGCCGGTGCGCCGCGCGCCGCAACCATCCCGCCGCGCGCAAGCCGAGGCGCAACCGGCCCTGTCTTTCGAAGAACGGCATTCCGATTTCGAACTGCCGCCGCTGGGCCTGTTGTCGAACCCGGCCAGCATTCAGCGCCATCACCTGAGCGATGAGGCGCTGGAGGAAAACGCGCGGATGCTTGAAAACGTGCTGGATGACTATGGCGTCAAGGGTGAGATCGTCAGCGTCCGCCCCGGCCCGGTTGTCACCATGTATGAACTGGAACCGGCCCCGGGCTTGAAAGCCAGCCGGGTGATCGGTTTGGCCGACGATATCGCACGCTCGATGTCGGCGCTGTCGGCGCGGGTTTCGACCCTGCCGGGCCGTTCGGTGATCGGGATCGAACTGCCCAATGAAAACCGCGAGATGGTGGTGCTGCGCGAAATCCTCGCCAGCCGTGATTTCGGCGATGGCAATCATGCGCTGCCTTTGGCGCTGGGTAAGGACATTGGCGGTGAGTCTGTGGTGGCGAACCTTGCGAAGATGCCTCACCTGCTGATCGCGGGGACCACCGGTTCGGGTAAGTCGGTGGCGATCAACACGATGATCCTGTCGCTGCTGTATAAGCTGACGCCGGATGAATGCCGCCTGATCATGATCGACCCCAAGATGCTGGAACTGTCGGTCTATGACGGCATCCCGCATCTGCTGTCGCCCGTTGTGACCGACCCGAAAAAGGCGGTTGTCGCCCTGAAATGGGTCGTGGGCGAGATGGAGGATCGCTATCGCAAGATGTCCAAAATGGGCGTCCGTAACATCGCGGGCTACAATGGCCGCGTGAAGGACGCGCTGGCCAAAGGCGAGATGTTCAGCCGCACGGTTCAGACCGGGTTCGATGACGAAACCGGCGAGCCGATGTTCGAGACCGAGGAATTCGCCCCCGAAGCGATGCCCTATATCGTTGTCATCGTCGATGAGATGGCCGACCTGATGATGGTCGCGGGTAAAGAGATCGAAGCCTGCATCCAGCGCTTGGCGCAGATGGCACGGGCCTCGGGCATTCACCTGATCATGGCAACACAGCGCCCGTCGGTTGATGTGATTACCGGCACGATCAAGGCGAACTTCCCGACCCGGATTTCGTTCCAGGTGACCTCGAAAGTCGACAGCCGCACAATTCTGGGCGAGATGGGCGCCGAGCAACTGCTGGGGCAGGGCGACATGCTGTATATGGCCGGTGGTGCCAAGATCACCCGTTGCCATGGCCCCTTTGTCTCGGATGAAGAGGTCGAGGAAATCGTCAACCACCTGAAGCAATTCGGCCCGCCGGATTACATGAGCGGCGTGGTCGATGGCCCGGCCGAAGAAAAGGCCGACAATATCGACGCCGTTCTGGGCCTGAACACCGGTGGCAACACCAACGGCGAGGACGCGCTTTATGATCAGGCGGTGGCGATTGTGATCAAGGATCGCAAATGCTCGACCTCGTATATCCAGCGGAAACTTGCCATCGGCTACAACAAAGCCGCGCGGCTGGTCGAGCAGATGGAGGACGAAGGCGTTGTTTCGGCGGCAAATCACGTCGGCAAACGCGAAATCCTCGTCCCCGAGCAATAGGATATTTAATAACAAGGGCAGAGCGCATATCTGTGAAGCATGAAACAGATTGCTTTTGCCCTTGCTTTGACACTGGCCGCGCCTGCGGCCTGGGCTGCTGATAAGCTGCCGCTGTCAGAAATTTCGAATTACCTGAACCAGCTGAAAACGGTTCAGACCAGTTTTACTCAGGTCAACGATGATGGCTCGCTGAGCACCGGCAAGCTGTGGATGCAGCGACCCGGTAAAATGCGGTTCGAATATGATCCGCCGGACAGTGCGGTGGTGCTGGCACGTTCCGGCAGTGTCATGATCTTTGATCCCAAATCGAACCAGCCACCCGAACAATACCCGCTAAAGCGGACACCGCTGTCGCTTGTTCTGGCGCGGAATGTGAACCTTGGTCAGGCCAATATGGTGGTAGGGCACGAGTTCGACGGCACGGCGACCGTGGTAACAGCGCAAGACCCCAAGAACCCGGACTCGGGCCGGATTGAGCTGATGTTCACCGACAACCCGGTCGAGCTGCGGAAATGGGTGATACATGACAATGCAGGCACCCAGACCACGGTGCTGCTGGGCCCGTTGACCGAGGGTGGCAGGCTGAATCAGGATCTGTTCTCGAACAGCAAAAGAAGTGGGTCAGCTGATCGCTGACCCCTTCACCTCAGTACCGGCAATTTGCCAGTTGCGACTGATACAGGTTCGCGCGCGCGTCCACATCGCTGGCCACGTTCAGCAACCATGATTTCTTGTTATGGCTGCCGCGGGCAAAGCCAGTGTGGCCTTCGTGATAGGCCAGATATTGATTGCGCGTGTCGGCGGGGTGGATGCCATTCCGCTCGTAGCTTTTGTTCATGTACCAGCCAATGAAATCCGACGCGTCGCGAATGCGATCCCGCTTGGCGCGGCGTTTGCCGGTTTCACGCTGGTACTGCTCCCACGTGCCGTCCAGCGCCTGACCGTAGCCATAGGCGCTGCTTTGACGGCCCATCGGGATCACGCCCAGAACATAGCGGTGCGGCGTGCGTGCATCGTGGCGATAGCGGCTTTCCTGATAGATCGTGGCCATCTGAACGTGAACGGGAACGCCCCATTTACGCTCGGTGCTTTTGAAGGCCCGGATATAGTCGGGCTTTTCGCGCGCAATGCTGCACGCGTCGTTCAATCTGCTGGGCGGCTGTTTCGAGCCGCCCCCACAGGATGCCAAAAGCAGCACCCCTAGGAGTACGAAAAGAATTCTGCTCATGTGCCTCGTGCCTTTTTTCAGGCATTCTAGCGCAGATTGAGCGCTGAGGAAATCACAATCGCTACAGAATCAGCGCCAGAACAAGGGGTAACGCTGCGACTGACAGCAGGGTCGAGACCATGACCATCCCCGCAACGGCATCTGCGTCGGCCTGAAACCGCTCTGCCAGCAGGTAGGATGTGACCGCGACGGGGGTGCACATTTGCAATACCAGCACGCCAAAGGCGATGGCTTCCAGGTCAAAAGCGGACGCTATGGCCCAACCGAGGGCAAAGCACACCACCACTTTCAGGATCGACAGCCAGATGGCTTGCCCCAGACTGCGGGTGGTCAGGCGCGCGATCGCAACGCCCAAAGTGACCAGCATCATCGGAACCGCCATTTGCCCCAGCAAATCCAATGTGTTGGTCAGAAACAGCGGGGTTTCCCAATCCTGCCACAGGAACAATGCCCCAAGCAGCGTTGCCCAAACCATCGGTTGCCTGATGACCTGCCCAAAGGCCCCTTTGCCTGCGACAAGATAAATGCCGTAGGTAAAGGAAAACAGGGCCGTCACCGACAGGAAAATCACGGCATAGCCCAGCCCCGCCTGTCCGAAGGCAAAGATGCATAACGGCAGGCCCAGATTGCCGGTATTGCCAAAGATCAAAGGCGAAAGGTACGTGCGCTGCTCCAGCCTCAGCACCCGAACGATTCCCCAAAACACGACCGCCAGACCAAGGTTGGCGACGATGGTGGCCACGGTGAATCGCGACAGGTCGCCACCCGGTATTTCGGTCTGCATCAGCGCCACGAAGATCAGGCTGGGCACCGCCAGCATCATGGCGAAACGGGTGACGAATTGCAGGCGGTATTCGAACCCCAGCTTGACCCAGGCAAATCCAATGCCCGCCAGAATAAACACCGGCGCGACAATTTCGAACACTGTCAGTAGAAGGTTCACAGACTGTTTCCCTGAATTTCAGATCAATGATTGGATTTTCCGCCCGGAAAGAGGTAGTAACTGCTTTGGGGGCTGAAACAATGCTAAAGACACATGCCAAGTACGGCTTGGGACAAGTAGTGCGACATAAAAAACATCCCTTCCGAGGGGTGATTTTTGACGTGGACGCGGAATTTTCCAACACCGAGGAATGGTACGAAGCCATCCCCGAAGACAGTCGGCCGATCAAGGATCAGCCGTTCTATCATCTGCTGGCCGAGAATGATCAGTCCTTCTATGTGGCTTATGTTTCAGAACAAAATCTGATCGCCGACCAATCGGGCGAGCCGGTGGAACATCCCGATATTCCCAATATGTTCGGGCCGTTCGAGGACGGGTCCTACCCGCTGCACTTCCATCTGAACTGATCCACCGGGCCAACCCGGCCCGGACGCTGATGTCCCTAATATCCCAACGCACACCCGTCTTTGCGCGGATCGCTTGCGCCCTCTAACACGCCGTCGTTTCGGATTCGGATTGCCTGCGCGCCGCCAAGTGGGGTTTCTGAAATCTCAACAGTGTGGCCAAGTTGCGACAATTGTTGCGCTACCTGTTCTGAGAACCCGCGTTCCAGTTTCAACACACCCCCGTCGGCAAAGGCGCGGGGGGCATCGATGCTGTCCTGTAGGCCCATGTCGAAATCCGTGAGGTTTGACAGGAAACGGGCATGACCGGTCGGCTGATAGGCCCCGCCCATGACCCCGAAGGGCATCATCACGCGGCCGTTTTCTTGCAGCATTCCGGGGATGATCGTGTGCATGGGGCGTTTGCCACCACCCAACTCATTTGGATGGCCGGGGTTCAGAGTGAAACCGGCCCCCCGGTTCTGCAGCAGAATGCCGTATTTCTGGGATGCGATGCCCGATCCGAAACTGTGGAAGATCGAATAGATCAGCGAAACTGCCATCCGGTCGCGATCGACCACCGTGATGTAAACGGTGTCCTTGTGAATTGCTTCGGTCAGCGGCGCTGCTGCCTGCATCGCGCGTTTGGGGTCGATCATGGCGGCCAGCGATGCGGCGATTTCGGGATCAAGGAACCGTTCCGCGCGGGCCATATGATCCGGGTCCGCGATGAAGCGGTTGCGGGCGTCATAGGCCAGTTTGGTGGCTTCGGCCTCGATATGAACGCGTTCCGCCCCGAATGGGTCCATGCTGGCCAGATCAAAATGCTTCAGGATGTTCAGCAGCAGGATGGCCGTCGCCCCCTGACCGTTGGGCGGATGTTCGACCAGATCGATGCCTTGATATGTTCCGCTCATCGGGTCGGTCACGGTGCATTTCGTAGCCGCGAAATCATCCGCGCCATGAACACCGCCTAGTTGGGTCAGCGCCGAAAGCATATCCTCGGCAATTTCACCGGTGTAGAAGGCGTCGCGCCCGTGCTTGGCAATCTGGCGCAGAACTTCGGCCTGACCCGGAGACCGGAAGACCTGACCGATCTCTGGGACGCCGCCGTTGATCAGATAGTGCTGCCTGGCGGCCCCTTGCAGAGTGCGCGCGCCGCGTTGCCAGTCAAAAGCGACCCGGGGCGCAACCGGTACGCCGAGTTCAGCATAGTGAATCGCCGGTTGCAGAATGGCGTCCAGTCCCAGACGACCTTCATTCTCTGAAAGATGACAGAGCGCATCCACCGCGCCGGGGATGGTGACGGCGTCAGGGCTGGTCAGAGGTACCGCAGCCAGCCCTTTGGCGCGCAAAGCCTCGGCATCTGCCTGTGCCGGGGCGCGCCCGGAACCATTCAAAGCGCGAATCCTGTCTTCACCTGCCCGGTTGAACAGCACAAAGCAATCGCCGCCCAAACCCGTCATCTGTGGTTCGCAAATGCCCAACAGGATGGCCCCGGCAATTGCGGCATCCATCGCATTGCCGCCCCGACCCAGAATATCCAGCGCCGCCTTTGCGGCCAGAGGATGCGACGTTGCACATATCCCTTCGGTTGCCAGAACTTCAGACCGGCCCGGCAGATGCAGATCCCGCATGGTATTCCTCCTCCCCATCGACGGGTCGAACCTAAGACGCGGCCTGTGTTTGTCCAGTAATATTAGGGAGAGAAGTTCCTCGGCGCCGTTCACTGGGTGGGGGCTGTGACACTTGGCGCCGAGGGAAGCTATCTGAGCTACAAGTCACTGTATGACGGGGGTTTGCGGCGCGACAATGGTTCGAAAAAGGCCTTATTATGGCTATTGCTTGCCGGTCAGTCCTGCGGTTCAAAGTCAAACCGCAGCGACAGGCGATTGCATCCGTCCCGCCTTTCATACCAGATATCGCTGGTTAGCTGGTGGATCAGAAACCAACCAAACCCGCCTTCGGGCAGGTCCTGAACGCCTGTCTCGACCGAAGCAGGAATACCGTCGGGCAGTTTGTAGCCGGGCAGGGGATTGCCGGTATCGGAAATCAGGATGTCCAGCCGGTTGTGGTCCAGCCTGCACGTCACCTGCACCTTGGCCGGGGCGATGCCTGCATAGGCATGTTCGACCACGTTGTTGATCGCCTCAGCCAGCGCGATCTTCACATCATCCGCCATATGCGCCGGCAGCCCCTGCCGCGACAGGCCGGTGCTGAGTTGCGAAATTCCCGCGCTCGCTTCGGCCTCAGTGGCCGGGAAGGTCAGTTCAAGGCAGGTTTTGGTCCCTATCGGCTTCACGCAGTCCACTCCGCCCAGATCAGTCGATGGAACCGGCCAGGGCGTCATCCAGGGTGGCAAACAGATTGAACACCGTGTCCATGCGGGTCAGGCGAAACACCTTTTCGACCACCGGTTGCAGCCCGGCCAGATCCAGCCTGCGCCCGGCCCCAAGCTGCTTCATCGAGGCGACAATTGCGCCCAGCCCGCTGGAATCGATAAATTCGACCCCGCCAAGATCCAGCACCACCCGGTTGCATCCCGATTCGGTTGCGCGCCGCATGTCTTCCTTGAACTGAATGGCCATGGCGGCGTCGATCCGGTCGGTCTGGACCGTGATGATCTGAGTCTCACCGGATGTTGTAGTGGTCAGGCCCATGTTTGACCGCCCTCTTTCCTGGAATTGCTTCGTAGAAATACGCTAGACGGCAAATCTTACCATTCGGTATGCAGAAGCCGGAAAATGAACAAAGGAAGACCGTGATGAATGAGGTTGTGATCGCAGGGGCCGCCCGCACGCCGATGGGTGGATTTCAGGGCATGTTCGACGGGGTCGCAGCCGCGGATCTGGGCGGGGCCGCAATTCGCGCCGCATTGGAACAGGCAGGCACCGAAACCGTGGACGAGGTGCTGATGGGCTGCGTTCTTCCGGCAGGGCAAGGGCAAGCCCCGGCACGTCAGGCCGGTTTCGCCGCCGGTCTGGGCCAAGAGGTGCCGGCCACGACACTCAACAAGATGTGCGGATCGGGCATGAAAGCGGCCATGATGGCCTTTGACCAGATCGCACTGGGACATGCCGATCTGATGGTTGCGGGCGGAATGGAAAGCATGACGAACGCCCCCTACCTGTTGCCGAAAATGCGCGGCGGCGCGCGTATCGGGCACGGTCAGGTCGTCGATCACATGTTCCTCGACGGGCTTGAAGATGCGTATGACAAAGGCCGCCTGATGGGCACCTTCGCCGAAGACTGTGCCGAATCCTTCCAATTCACCCGCGAGGCGCAGGACGAATACGCGCTGCAATCCCTGTCCAATGCTCTGGCGGCGCAGGACAGCGGCGCGTTCGATGGCGAGATCGCCCCGGTTTCGGTACGCACCCGAAAAGGAGAGGTGATCCAATCGGCGGATGAGCAGCCAAAATCAGCCCGGCCCGAAAAGATCCCAACCCTGAAGCCGGCCTTCCGCAAGGATGGCACGGTGACCGCTGCCAATGCATCGTCGATCTCGGATGGCGCGGCGGCGCTGGTTCTGGCGTCTGCCTTGGCTGCTGAGGCACAGAATCTGTCCGTTCGTGCGCGTATCCTTGGCCACGCCAGCCACGCGCAGGCCCCGGGCCTGTTCACCACAGCCCCGGTCCCGGCTGCGCAAAAGCTGCTGGCCCGCATCGGCTGGAGCACCGAAGATGTCGACCTTTGGGAGGTGAACGAAGCCTTCGCCGTTGTCCCGATGGCCTTCATGCATGAAATGGGTCTGCCCCGGGACAAGGTGAACGTGAACGGCGGGGCCTGCGCGTTGGGCCACCCAATCGGCGCGTCTGGCGCTCGGATCATGGTTACACTGCTGAACGCATTGGAGAAGCGGGGCCTCAAACGCGGCGTCGCAGCGATCTGCATCGGCGGCGGCGAAGGAACGGCCATCGCCATAGAACGCATTTGACCCTTCTTCTTGTTTCAAATACGGCGGGGGTGAATTGAGCCAAAGGCTCAAGAGGGGGCAGCGCCCCCGCCCCTGATAGACAAAAGCGCAACCATGACCGCCGATTACGACACGCTTGCCAAAACCATCGCCGCGCTGACCGAAGGCGAGACCGATCAGGTTGCCTTGATGGCGACCATCGCCTGCGAAGTGCATCACGCCGATGATCGGTTTGACTGGACGGGTTTTTACCGTGTGACTGAGCCGGGGTTGTTGAAGATCGGCCCGTATCAGGGCGGACATGGCTGCCTGACCATCCCGTTCGATCGCGGTGTCTGCGGTGCTGCGGCGCGTACGGGAGAGGTTCAGCTGGTTCCCGACGTAGATGCGTTTCCCGGCCATATCGCCTGTGCCTCCTCTACCCGGTCCGAGCTTGTCTTGCCCGTGCGGGATGCCTCGGGCGAGGTGATTGCGGTGTTCGATATCGACAGTGATCAGCCTGATGCGTTCAACGATGCGGACGCGGATGCGCTGGGCACGATTCTGGCGCGGGTCTTTGGCTGATCGCCACATCCGGTACCGGCTGCCCCGACCCGTCTGACGCCTCTTCACCTCAGGTTCTTTAAACCTGAGCTTGTGCTGCCAAGTATCGGAAAGGTCTGAAAGACCCTTTCTCGTCGGCGGATTCGCGCGCCGTCAAATTGAGAATCTTCCCTATTTCTGCTATGAATCGACCTGTCGGATTTTTATTTTCACCGACATTTTTTATTTGTTTCAGGAGTATTTTGTTATGGCAGGTATGCATCACGGCCTTACGCGGCTTGATCAACTCACCAAGGTTTGTCTCAACGGCGCGGGCCCCTCCAGACCCTTTGTGCAGACACTTGGGCGTCTCAAGCCACCAAACCCGGTTCATATCGTCAAAATCACCCATGCGGATGTGATCCATGCGCTGGACGACTTGTCTCAGTCCATGCGGGCCAAGGAAAACCATGATGGCCCAGCGGATGCGGGCATGACCTTTCTGGGTCAGTTCGTTGACCACGACATCACACTGGATGCGACCTCGGCCCTGGGCACCCGCATCGATCCGGCCACCATCCCGAATGTCAGAACGCCCAGCCTGGACCTCGATTGTGTCTATGGCGCCGGGCCCGAGGCGTCACCGCATCTCTATGGAGCCGGGGATCAGGACCATATGCTGATGTTCGGGCGCAAGGAAAACCACCTGGATCTGGCACGCACCTGCGCGGGCAAGGCCCTGATCGGTGATCCGCGCAACGACGAGAACATCATCGTCGCACAAGTGCAGGGCATCTTTATCGAGTTGCACAACATCCTGATGAGCAAGCTGAGCGAGGGCGGGTCCGAAGCCAAGGATATTCACGCCTGCGCCCATGAAGGGATCAGTGCCAAAATCTGGAAGGATCACGTATCCCCCGGATTAAGCAACTTTCAGGAAGTGCGGCGGTTCATTCGTCTGCATTACCAGTGGATCGTCTGGAACGAGTTGCTGCATGCCTTCGTAGAAGACAGCTGCCTGACGGCAGCGATGAAACGTCCGATCTTTGGCTGGGATGCGCCGGTCATGCCGGTTGAATTCACCGGTGCTTGTTATCGTTTCGGCCATGCAACGACGCAATTCGAATACAAGCTGAACGCGTCCGGCAGCCCCGTCAGCCTGTTCGCAACGCAAGGCTTTGGCCCAAGGGACAAGGCAGCCAATATCGACATGGACCTGTATTTCTCGATGAACGGCAAGACCGCGTCGCAAAAGGCCCGACCGGTTGGGCCCAAAATGGGCGCGCCGCTGCTGGAGCTGCCCTTCGTCACCGGCCAGATCGCGTTGGAGGATATCGGCGAGACGCTGACCGAGGCGCAATCCAAGAATCTGGCGCTGCGCAACATGATCCGCGACCGGTATACGTATCAACTTGCCAGCGGTCAGCACTTTGCCGCGCATCTGGGAACCGCCCCCGTTGCCGTGCCGCCAGAGCTTGCCGCCAAAGGGTTTCAGAAAACGCCCTTGTGGTTCTATGCGCTGCAAGAGGCTGAACAGCACGGGCACGGTAAACTCACCGGTGTTGGCGGTCTGATCGTCGCCTCGGTCTTTGCCAATCTTCTGCTGCGGGATCCGACGACCTTTGTGCACATCCCGCACTTCAAACCATGGCCGGGATTTGGTGGCCAGCCGTCCTGTATGGCCGGCATTATCGCCTATGTCGAAGCCAACCGGGGGCATATCCGCGATCCGCACAGTCTGATGTGTGGCTGAAGACGTGTGAAAACCTGTCGGGCATCCGGTGCCCGACAGGTCCAACGATACTGTTACCGGCTCGATGAAATTGCGTGAAAAAATGCTTTGAAATTTCACGAACCTCTGGCATCGTGAAAAACAGGGAGAAATTTTCACGAGATTCGGAGCGGCCAGTGAACAGCCAAGCCCCTCAGAGTGCCACATTGGGTGCCGATATTCGCGCGCTGCGAAAGGCGCGTGGGTTGACGCTGACCGAGATCGCGGCACGTTTGGATCGCTCTGTCGGGTGGCTCAGCCAGGTTGAACGCGACAAATCCGACCCGTCGATTTCCGACCTGCGCCAGATTGCGGAATCGCTGGGCGTGCCAATGTCGATGCTGTTTGCGCATTCTGCTGTTCCCAGCGACGAACAAGGCTATGTGGTGCGGGCCGGAACCCGCAGACCCATGGGATCGGGTGAAGAGGGCCTGATCGAAGAACTGCTCTCGCCCGATCTGACCGACGATTTCGAGATGGTGCATTCCACTTTCGAGCCTCGGTCGCAAATGCAGACCCCGGCCAACCGACCGACGCAGGAGGTCGGGTATATGGTATCCGGGCATCTGGACCTGACCATCGGCAGCCGCCAGTTCACGGTGGGACCGGGCGATAGTTTCCGCATCAAGCATGAACCCTATCAATGGGCGAACCCGTATGATGAGCCCGCCGTGGCCATCTGGGTCATCGCTCCGCCGGTGTATTGAAGAGAGCGTATTGATGAGTTTCGAGGCCTGGACCATTTTCGCGCTGTTCTGGGTGGTGTTTGTCACTACGCCCGGACCAAATGCGGTCAATTGCATCTCGAACGGTATGAGCCTGCCGTTTCCCAAGGCGATGCTGGGGGTGCTGGCGATCCTGACTCAGGCCAGCGCGTTTCTGGTCCTGTCTGCGTTGGGCGTGACCGCCCTGATCGCGGCCTCACCTACCGGGTTCTGCATTGCCAAACTGATCGGTGCCGGGTTCCTGATCTGGCTGGGCATACGCGGCTGGATGAATGCCACCAAACCCGCGCCCTCGACTGAACGCCCGGCTGGCCATGTCTACCTGCACGCGTTGGCAGTGGCGACGATCAATCCCAAAAGCGTCGCCGGATACCTTGCCGCATTTTCACAATTCGTGCAGCCCGATGTGCCCGTCTGGCAGCAGATGGGGGTGATCATGCCCACCGCGCTGGTCATCACCACGCTCAGCTATACCGGGTTCACCCTGCTGGGCGCGCTGATGGGCAAGGCGGCGCTGGGGGCGGTGTTCAACATCTGGGTGCGCCGGATCATGGCCGCCTGTTTCATCATCTACGGCGTGTTGCTGGGCACCAGCTCCACACCCGTTGCAAGGGGGTAATCACATGCACAAAGGTTCCTGCCTGTGCGGCGCGGTCGCCTTTACCATCGATGGGGATCTGTCGCCGACCTCGGCCTGTCATTGCGGCCAGTGCCGCAAGCAATCGGGCCATCACTGGTCCTCGACCTCGACCCATCAGGACAACCTGAGTTTCACCGCCAGCGACACGCTGCGCTGGTTCCGTGCCTCGGACATTGCCCGGCGCGGGTTCTGTGCCCAATGCGGCTCGTTCCTGTTCTGGCAGCACAATGACGAGGACACGATTTCGATTTCCATGGGGGCGTTTGATGAGCCCACCGGATTGATGCTCTCGCAGCATATCTTTGTCGCCGACAAGGGCGATTACTACGACATCACGGACGATCTGCCCCAACGGGCACAGTAACAGGGATCAAGACGAATGAGTGACTTTCCGACAAAAGCCCGCGTGGTTGTTATCGGTGGCGGTGTGGTGGGGACCTCCTCGCTGTATCATCTGGCCAAGAAAGGCTGGACCGACTGCGTTCTGCTGGAAAAGAACGAACTGACCGCCGGGTCTACATGGCACGCGGCGGGCAATGTGCCGACCTTCTCGACCTCATGGGCGATCATGAACATGCAGCGCTATTCGACCGAGCTGTATGCGCGTCTGGGCGAGGAAGTCGATTATCCGATGAACTATCACCAGACCGGGTCCATCCGTCTGGCGCATTCCAAGGAACGCGTGCAGGAGTTCGAGCGCGCCTGTGCCATGGGCCGCTATCAGGGCATCGAGATGGAGATGTGGACGCCCGAGCAGGCCAAGGAGAAATACCCGTTCCTGGAAACTCACGATCTGGAAGGCGTGCTGTTCGACCCCAGCGATGGTGATATCGACCCGGCGCAGCTGACACAGGCGCTGGCCAAGGGCGCACGCGACATGGGCGCGAAAATCCTGCGCTTTACGCCCGCAACCGGCGTGACACAGCATGAGGATGGCAGTTGGACCGTCAGCACCGAAAAGGGCGATATCGACTGCGATTACGTGGTCAACGCCGCCGGGTATTACGCGCAGCGTGTCGGTGAATGGTTCAAGCCCTATGGCGGGCGCACCGTGCCGATGATGGTGATGAGCCACCAGTATCTGCTGACCGAGGAAATCCCCGAGATTGAGGCTTGGTCGAAGCAATCCGGCCAGAAGCTGCCGCTGCTGCGCGACGTGGATGTGTCCTATTACCTGCGTCAGGAAAAGCACGGCTTTAACATCGGCCCGTATGAGCCCAACTGCCGCGCACATTGGGAAACCGATTCCGACCCGATGCCCGACGATTTTAGCTTCCAGCTCTGGTCCGACGATCTGGACCGGATCGAAGACATCGTGGCCGACGCGATGGAGCGTGTGCCGCTGTCCGGTGAGGCCGGAATCTCGCGTATCATCAACGGCCCGATCCCCTATGCGCCTGACGGTCTGCCGCTGATCGGCCCGATGCCCGGTGTGAAGAACGCGTTCGAGGCCTGCGTCTTTACCTTTGGCATCGCGCAGGGCGGTGGTGCTGGCAAGGTGCTGGCGGAATGGATCGTCGATGGCCACACCGAATGGGATATGTGGTCGGTCGATCCGCGCCGTTACACCGACTACACCGATCACGATTACTGCGTGAAAAAGGGGATTGAGGTTTACGGCAACGAATACGCCATGCACTTCCCCCACCACGAATGGCCCGCCGCGCGCGACAAAAAGCTGTCGCCGGTGCATGACAAGGTCAAGGAACTGGGCGGTGTCATGGGCGCCTATAACGGCTGGGAGCGCGCCAACTGGTTCGCGATGCCGGGCGACGACACCTCGCTTGAGGCGACGCACACATGGGGCCGGTCCGGTCCGTGGGAGCAGCGGATCAAGGAAGAATGTGAGGCCGTGCGCGACCATTGCGGTGTGCTGGACCTGCCTGGCTTCTCGCGCTTCATGGTCAAGGGCGAGGGTGCCGCCGAGGCGCTGCGCGGTCTGGTCACGGGCGGTCTGCCCAAGGCGGGCCGGATGAACCTCGTCTACGTTTCGGACGACCGGGGCCGCATCCTGACCGAGATGTCCTGTATCCGTCTGGGCGAAGATGAGTTCGTGATGATCACCGCCGCCACGGCGCAGTGGCATGACCGCGATATCCTGCTGAAGGCGATGCCTGCCGGGGTGTCGGTCGAGGATGTCACCACCACCCGCGACACGCTGATCGTGACCGGCCCGAAATCGCGTGAGATCCTGTCGGGTCTAACCGATGCGGACCTGTCCACCGGATGGTTGACCCACCAGTCCGCTACCGTCGCCGGACAACCCGCCTATCTGATCCGCGTGTCCTTTGCCGGTGAACTGGGTTGGGAGGTTCATGCCCTGAACGAGCATATGCCCGCGATCTACGGTGCGATCATCGACGCCGGGGCCAAGCCGTTTGGCATGTACGCGCTGAACAGCTTGCGTATCGAAAAGGGATACCGCGCGTGGAAAGGCGATCTGTCGACCGATTACTCGCTTCTGCAAGGCGGGCTGGGGCGGTTCGTCAAGCTGGACAAGCCGCAGGACTTCCCCGGCAAGGCGGCGATCCTGAACGAAAAGCAGCAGGGCGTGAAGAAGTCGTTCGTTACCCTGACGGTCGAAGCCGGTGAGTGTGACGCGCCCTATATGTCCTGCATCTGGCAAGGCGATCAGATTGTGGGTGAGACGACCTCGGGCGCATGGGGTTATCGCGTGGGCAAATCCATCGCGCTGGGCATGATCAGGACCGAGCTTGCCAATCCCGGCACCGAGCTTGAGGTCGAAATCTACGGTCAGAAACACCGTGCCGTGGTACAAGAGGACCAACCGCTTTGGGACCCCGAGAACGAGCGGTTGCGCGCGTAACCCCGTACGGAGATCGCCATGAGCAAACGATACGCCAAACTGGGGCCCGGAGAGGGTCCCAACTATGACTGGGAAAACGACCACACCTTCGTGAAGGTGTCGGGTCAGGACACCGGTGGCGCATATACGCTCATGGAAGACAATCTGAAGGCCAGCTTCGCGCTTGGCCTTCATCGCCACGACTGCCATGCCGAGACCTTCTATTTTCTGGAAGGTGCGGTGGATTTCTACGTCGATGGCGACTGGCATCGGTGTATGCCGGGCACGACGATGCATGTCCCGCCCGGGGTGCCCCATGCCTGCCGGGTGGCCGATGCGGCCCCCGCCAGAATGCTGATGATCTTCCAACCCTCGGGCTTCGATGGCTTTCTTGCGGAACTGGCCGGGATGGATGAGGCTGACTTTGCCGATGAGGCCAAAATGGCCGCGCTCAACGCGCGGTACGACATTGTGCCGATGGGTCCGGTTCCGGCGCATCCCGATGCTGCGGGCTGACAGATGACTTTGCCCGAAACCATGTCCGGCGTTTACCTGACCCGTCACGGCGGGCCAGAGGCGCTGGAATGGCGGCAGGATATTCCCGTTCCTCAACCTGGTCCGGGGCAAGTGCTGGTGCGTGTCGCGGCTGCCGGGGTCAACAACACCGATATCAACACGCGGGTTGGCTGGTATTCCTCGGACGTCACAAGCGCCACCGGGGAGGTCGATCAGGATGTCGACTCCGGCGGCTGGGGCGGTGCGCTGCACTTCCCCCGGATTCAGGGCGGTGATCTGTGTGGCATCGTCGAAACGGTTGGCGCGGGGGCAGCGTTCCAGCCGGGTCAGCGCGTGACCTGCCCGATCAACCTGCCGCGCCCACGTCCGGGTCATCCGCAAGGGTTCATCGCCCTGGGGTCCGAGATCGATGGCGCGTTTGCGCAATATTGTCTGGTTGAGGCGGATGATCTTTATGACGTCAGTGCCTCGCCCCTGTCAGATGAGGAAATCGCCGCCATTCCCTGCGCTTTCGGCACCGCCGAGAACCTGCTGACCCGGGCGGGTGTGACTGCGGGCCACAAGGTCCTGATCACCGGCGCATCGGGCGGCGTTGGACTGGCCGCCGTGCAACTGGCCAGCCTGCGGGGCGCGTCGGTCTGGGGCGTGACCAGCGCGGCCAAGGCGGATGTGGTGAAAGCGCAGGGTGCGGTCCAGACCTTTGACCGGGATGCGGATTTGCCCGCCGACATGTTCGATGTTGTGATCGACGTGGTCGGTGGCCCGGCTTGGGCGGCGGTGATCCTGGCGCTGAAACCCGGCGGGCATTATGCCGTTTCAGGCGCGATTGCCGGTCCGATGGTTCAGGCCGATCTGCGCGACATCTATCTGCGCGATATCACCATCCACGGCTGCACCTATCAGGCGGCCGAGGTGTTTGGGCGTTTGGTCGAGTTGATGAATGCAGGGCGTATCAAGCCGTTGATTTCCCGCACATACCCCTTAGAGGACATCATCACGGCGCAAGAGGATTTTCAATCCAAGGCGCTGCCTGGAAAACTGGTGCTGATCCCGTAAGGAGCTGGAAACATGGCCGATATCACCCTACTGGATGGCTCGATCGGGCAAGAGCTGGTGAAACGCAGTGGAAAACGCCCCACGCCATTGTGGTCGACACGGGTGATGATCGATCACCCCGAACTGGTCCACGACGTTCATGCCGAGTATTTCCGGCGCGGCGCGACCGTGGCAACGACCAACACCTACGCCGTTCATCGCTCGCGTCTGGTGCGGGAAGGGATCGAGGATCAGCTTGCAACCCTGGTTGAAACAGCCGTCGCGCAGGCCAATGCCGCGCGACAGGGTACGGCAGGGCGGGTGGCCGGATCGCTCGGCCCGCTTCTGGCAACCTACCGGCCTGATCTGAAACCTGACCCCGAGGATGCGGCACAGAAGTTCGGCGAACTGGTCTCGTTGATGGCTAATAACGTGGACCTGTTTCTGATCGAAACCGTGTCTTCATTGCTCGAGGCCGAAGGCACCCTGCGCGGCACGGAAGGCTGCGGCAAGCCGGTGTGGCTGGCCCTGTCGGCCATGGATGATGACGGCACGCGGTTGCGCTCGGGCGAGGCTTTGGAGCTGATCGCGCCTTTGGTCGCGCAGTACCAACCGCAGGCTTTGCTGATCAACTGCACCCGGCCCGAGGCTGTTCCCGCGGCACTGGACATCCTGTCCGGTATGGGGCTGCCCTACGGTGCCTATGCCAACGGTTTCACCCATATCGCCGACGGGTTTTTGCAGGATGCGCCAACCGTTGACAGCCTTCAGCAGCGCCATGACCTTGGCCCCGACGCCTATGCAGATCACGCGATGACTTGGGTGGAACAGGGGGCCACGATTGTTGGCGGATGCTGCGAGATCGGCCCGGACCATATCGGGGCACTGGCCCACCGCCTTGTGGCTGCCGGTCATCAGATCGTCTGAACCGAATGGGGGCTGAATGAAAAAGAAAAACAATTCAGCTTCGGCGGATCAGACCGCTGACCCGATCCATTTTGACATTCTGGTCGCGCCCGGATTTGTGCTGCTGGAACTCGCGTCACTGGTGGATGTTCTGCGCATTGCCAACCGGGTGAGTCCGACGCCGCCATTCTCGTATAGCTACCGATCTCTGCGCGGCGATGCCGTGGCCAGCAGCAGCGACGCGACCGTCGCGACCGAGGTCGTGTCGGCGCACCCCAACGCGGCTTATCTGTTCGTTATCGGCAACTCGAACCCGGACCACCCGGATCTGTCCCTGGGGCGGATCGTCTCGGACTATACCTATCGCGGTGCGCAGGTCTTCCTGCTGGCCGAAGCCGCCAGCCGGTATATCGACGAACAGGGCACTGCGGATCTGGCAACCCATTGGGAAAACGCCTCTTTCCTGCGTGAACGCGGCGCCCGGTTCGAGGCCACGCTGTCCATCGCCACCGAACGGGGCGGGGTGGTGACCTGCGCCGGTATGAGCGCGACCACCGATATCGCCCTGTCTGTGATCGGTCGCCATATCTCGGGCCCGACACAAATGACCGTGGCCGACATCATGCTGCACGAGAACATCCGCGACTTTGCGTCGATGCAACCCTTCTCGGGCGCGAAAACCACGGCAACAGGCGATGCCAAGCTGGATCAGTGCATCAAACTGATGCAGGCGAATATCGAGGACCCTTTGCCCATCCACGAACTGGTGGACGCGCTTGGCATTTCGAACAGATCGCTCGAGCGGAAGTTCAAGGCCTTCTTCGGCACCACACCCAACGGGTTCTACCGTGAAATGCGATTGGCCAAGGCCAACAACCTGCTGCTGAACACCACCATGAGCGTTCGCGAAATCGGACTGGCCTGCGGGTTCCCGAACGGATTCTCCTCGGTCTACAAAAGTTTCTTCGGCGTCACGCCTTTCGTGATGCGTCGGCAAAAGAGACAATCCGCACAAAGATGATTTTTGCGGATGCGGTGACGTTTTTGATGGATTCTGTGTCGATCTTTCGTGTCATGCAGATGAAAACCTGACAAAGCGGAGTCGTCAGAATGGTTGATCTTCCCAACAAGGCCCGCGTGGTCATCATCGGCGGTGGCGTCGTCGGATGTTCGGTCGCGTATCACCTGACCAAGAAAGGCTGGAACGATGTTGTTCTGCTTGAACGCAAGCAACTGACCAGCGGCACCACATGGCACGCGGCGGGCCTGATTGCGCAGCTGCGCGCGACGGCCAACATGACCAAGCTGGCGAAATACAGTCAGGAGCTTTACGGCGCGCTCGAGGAAGAAACCGGTGTTGCCACCGGGTTCAAGCGGGTCGGCTCGATCACCGTGGCCCTGACCGAAGAACGCAAGGAAGAGATCTACCGTCAGGCCGCCATGGCCCGCGCCTTTGGTGTCGAGGTCGAGGAAATCTCGAACGAGCGGGTGCAGGAGATGTATCCGCATCTGAACCTCGACGGTGTCAAAGGTGCCGTTTACCTGCCGCTGGACGGGCAGGGCGATCCGGCAAACATCGCGCTGGCACTGGCCAAAGGCGCGCGGCAGCGCGGCGGCATCGTCAAGGAGCGGATCAAAGTCACCGATATCGTCAAACAGGGCCGCAAGGTCACGGGCGTGGACTGGGTTGCGGATGACGGCAGCGCCTCGGGTCACATCGAATGCGACATGGTGGTGAACTGCGCAGGCATGTGGGGCCACGAGGTTGGCCGCATGGCCGGCGTGAACGTGCCGCTGCACGCGTGTGAACACTTCTACATCGTCTCGGAGCCGATCGACGGCCTGACCCCGTTGCCGGTGCTGCGCGTGCCGGACGAATGCGCCTATTACAAGGAAGACGCGGGCAAGATGATGCTGGGCGCGTTCGAACCCAACGCCAAGCCCTGGGCGATGGATGGCATCCCCGACAGTTTCGAGTTTGACCAACTGCCCGAGGATTTCGACCACTTTGAGCCGATCCTCGAGGCCGCCTGCGAGCGGATGCCGATGCTGGCCGAGGCGGGGATTCATACCTTCTTCAACGGCCCGGAATCCTTCACGCCAGACGACGCCTATCATCTGGGTCTTGCGCCCGAGATGGACAATGTCTGGGTCGCCGCCGGGTTCAACTCGATCGGTATCCAATCCGCCGGTGGCGCGGGTATGGCGCTGGCCGAATGGATGGACAGCGGCGAGAAACCGTTCGATCTGGGTGACGTGGATATCAGCCGGATGCAGCCGTTTCAGGGCAACAAACAGTACCTGTATGAACGCTCGAAAGAGACGCTGGGCCTGCTTTACGCCGACCACTATCCCTATCGCCAGAAGGCCACCGCGCGCGGTGTGCGCCGGACACCGTTCCATCATCATTTGAAGGAGCAAGGGGCCGTGTTCGGCGAACTCGCGGGTTGGGAACGCGCCAACTGGTTTGCCAATGAAGGGCAGGAACGCGATTACCAGTACAGCTGGAAACGCCAGAACTGGTTCGAAAACTCGGCAGTCGAACACCGGGCGGTGCGCGAGAATGTCGGCATGTATGATATGTCGTCCTTCGGCAAAATCCGCGTCGAAGGCCCGGATGCCGAGGCGTTCATGAACTATATCGGCGGCGGCGATTATTCCGTGCCCAATGGCAAGATCGTCTATACCCAGTTCCTGAACCGCACTGGCGGAATCGAGGCCGACGTGACCGTCACCCGCCTGACCGAGACCTCTTATCTGGTCGTAACCCCGGCGGCGACGCGTCTGGCCGACCAAAGCTGGATGCAGCGCAATGCCGGTGGTTTCAACGTGGTCATCACCGATGTCACCGCAGGCGAGGGCGTGCTGGCCGTCATGGGCCCCAATGCGCGCGCGCTGCTGGAAAAGGTTTCTCCGGCCGATTTCTCGAACGCGACCAACCCGTTCGGCACCGCGCAGGAGATCGAGATCGGTATGAGCCTGGCCCGAGCCCATCGCGTGACCTATGTGGGTGAGCTTGGGTGGGAGGTTTATGTTTCCTCCGAAATGGCGGGGCACGTGTTCGAAACACTGCATGAGGCCGGTCAGGACATTGGGCTGAAACTGTGCGGTATGCACATGATGGACAGTTGCCGGATCGAAAAGGGCTTCCGCCATTTCGGTCATGACATCACCTGCGAGGATCATGTGGTTGATGCGGGCCTTGGCTTTGCCGTCAAGGTCGACAAGGGCTGCGACTTTATCGGGCGCGAGGCTGTGATCGCGCGCAAGGAAAGCGGGCCGAAGAACCGTCTGGTGCAGTTCAAGCTGACCGATCCCGAGCCATTGCTGTTCCACAATGAACCGATCATACGCGACGGCGAATATGTGGGCTATCTGAGTTCCGGCAACTACGGTCACACGCTGGGCGGTGCCATCGGCATGGGCTATGTGCCCTGCGAGGGCGAGAAAGCGGCGGATGTTCTCGCCTCGACCTATGAGATCGACGTGTGTGGTGTGAAGGTGAAAGCCGAAGCCTCGCTAAAGCCGATGTACGACCCGAAATCCGAGCGTGTGAAACTGTGACGAAGGGGGCAGGGGGCGCTGCCCCCGCCGCCCGTGCCGGGCGACTCCCCCGGGATATTTATAGCCAGATGAAGCAGGGGATCCGGACTTCATCTGACCCGAAATATCCCGGAGCGCGAGGCAGAGCCTCGCATTCGCAACAGCGCCTTTTACGTGACGTTCGTGGGTGACCCATCACAATTCGTTATGTGGGACTTCACGGTTTTCAGAGTTTTCAAGCGCCGCTGATCTGCCGTAAACCGGTCCGGTATCATCCGGAGTTCCCCCGTGGCAGACACGCCCGTACCTTCCCAGAACGTGGACACGCCCAAGGGGCTTGCTCTGGCTGTCACGGCCTATGTTTTGTGGGGGTTTCTTCCGCTTTATATGAAGGCGCTTGATCATCTGGGCCCCTTTGAGGTGGTGGCGCATCGTGTGATCTGGTCAGTGCCGGTGGCGGGGTTGTTGCTGGTTGCTCTTGGACGCACGCGGGATTTGAAGGCGGCGCTTGGCAATCCCAAGATGCTGGGCATGGCCGCTGTGACGGCAGCGCTGATTTCCATTAACTGGGCGATCTATGTCTGGGCGATTTCAACCGGCCACGCGCTGGATGCCGCTTTGGGGTACTATATCAACCCGCTGTTCAGTATCGCACTGGGTGCCCTGCTGTTGCGAGAGTCGCTGACGCGTACGCAATTGCTGGCCATCGGTCTTGCGGCGTTGGGCGTTGTGGTTCTGGTTCTGGAAGCCGGGCGCCTGCCATGGGCTGCGCTGAGTCTGATGGTGACCTGGGGCTTTTATGCGTTTTTCAAACGATCTTTACCGATTGGCCCAAATCAGGGTTTTCTGCTTGAGGTTCTGATCCTGCTGATCCCCGCGCTGGTCTATGTGACCTGGCTGGGTGTTCAGGGCTCGGGCCATTTTGGAGTGAGGCTGTCGGACACGCTGTTGCTGTCCTGCGCAGGGGTGGTCACCGCGGTGCCGCTTTTGGTCTATGCCAACGGGGCCAAGCTGGTGCGCCTGTCGACGATGGGAATCCTGCAATATATCGCGCCCACAATGATCTTCATCACGGCTGTAACCGTATTCGGAGAACAGATCGACCGGGGCCGCATGATCGCCTTCCCGCTGATTTGGTCGGCGCTGGTGGTGTATTCGATCCCGATGATCCGGCAGGCGCGGGCTCAGGCCTGAAGCAAAAGCCGCGCGGCTTTGTCGGCCCAGATCGCATAGGCTTTGGGGCTTGGATGGTACCCGTCCGGTGCAGCCAGTGCCGGATCGTCGGGTAAGTCCAGTGTCAGATGCTTGAGTTGCGGGTGGGCCGCTGCGACCTGTTGCAAACCGCGATCCAGCCGGGCGGATTGGCGGCCCAGAACCCAGGCCAGGGGATGCGGCAAGGCGGGAAAGCGGCTCATCCGGGGAACGCCGGTCACCACAACCTTGCGCGCGCCAAACCGCTGCGTCAGCAGTTTCGCCAACTGGTTCTGCCGGTCGAGGAAGCGACGGTATGTGACCCCACGAGTCACGTCATTGACCCCAAGCGCAGTAACGACAGCGTCGAATTCGCCCTCGACCCTAAGCAGGCGGTTGATTGTGTCCTGAGTCGTATGCCCCGTCGTGGCCTCCAGCCGCCATTCGACCGAGTGATGCCGGGACAGACGGTTCACCAGTTGACCCGAAAGCGCCTGATCCTGCGTGCCGGCACCCACCCCGGCGGCAGAACTGTCACCTGTAATTAACAGGCGCAGGCGCGGCCCGCGTCCGGTGCGCCCTTCACGTGGCCCGATGGGTTCGGGCAGCATCTGGGCCTTGCGGCGCACGGCCAGCCCTTGCACCGCCAGAACCGGCAACAAAGGCACGCGCAAAATCTGATCGGCGGCAATCGGGTTTGGCATGTTCAGCTGAGCGCGGATTTGAATTCCAAAAAGCGCGGGTCGCTCATTACGCGGGCCATCATCGCCTCACGCAGGGCTCCGATGGTCTTGTGGGGGCGCATGGCGACCTCGAATTGCTGTATCAGGCCATCGTTGTTCAGGGTGATCAGGTCCACGCCGACTGCATCCAGATCGCCGACCTTGCATTGGAACTCCAGCGCCCAATCGTTGCCGTCGCCCATGACCCGGCGATAGCGAAAATCGGAAAAAACCTGTCCGACGTGACCCAGCACAGCCGCAACCGGGGCGCGGCCTGTCCACGTGCTGTAATAGGTCGGTGGCATGAACCGGACGTCTTCGGCCAGAAGCTCATGGATCAGCGTCTCGTCGCCCTTGGCGACAACCTCTTGCATACGTTGGATTGTTGGATGCATGTCCTCTCCCCTTGCTGATCTCAAAGGTTTACGATCACTGCGCGGCACGCAAGGACGACGTTGCGGGAAGGGGCACTCTGCGATAGGCACAGCCGCATGAGCGAGACCTATGATCCCCCCCAGACACCGCTGGATATATTGCACGAAGATGCGCAACTGATCGTGGTGAACAAACCCTCGGGCCTGTTGTCCGTGCCGGGGCGGGGCGAGCATCTGGCCGATTGCCTGCTGACCCGGGTACAGGCGGCGTTTCCGCAGGCCCTGTTGGTGCACCGGCTGGATCGGGATACCTCGGGCGTGATGGTGTTTGCCCAGACACCTCATGCGCAGCGGCATCTGAGTATGCAGTTCGAGCAGCGCCAGACCCGAAAAACCTATGTCGCG
This sequence comes from Ruegeria sp. C12, assembly GCF_056537745.1. Lineage (NCBI taxonomy): Bacteria > Pseudomonadati > Pseudomonadota > Alphaproteobacteria > Rhodobacterales > Roseobacteraceae > Ruegeria > Ruegeria sp. C12. The sequence continues at coordinate 217,379 of NZ_JBQFSA010000004.1, read as the reverse complement.
CGCGTTTGGGGGCACCTTGAGGCCAAGACGGGGACGGTAAACTTACCGCTGATCGTCGATTGGCCCAACCGACCGCGCCAAATGGTGTGCCATGAGACCGGCAAGCCGGCCGTCACAGATTGGCGCGTGGTGAAATACGACGGCGACACGACGCGCGTGCGTCTGTTTCCCAAAACCGGACGGTCGCATCAGTTGCGGATTCACATGCAAGCGTTGGGCCACCCGATTCTGGGTGACCCGTTCTATGCCGAAGGTGCGGCTCGGGATTACCCGCGCCTGATGCTGCATTCCGAGGAGTTGCGATTGAAACATCCCGAAGGTGGTGTTTCGATGAAATTCAGGGCACCTGCGGATTTCTGATCTTAGACGGCGCTGCCCCACAGCATTTTCAGATTGCCCAGAGAAAAGCGCCGTGTGCGTTTGCGCGGCGTTGCCTTTTCGCGATACCGCGCGGATGCCAGTTCGCGCTCGATCTCAAAGGCGCGCAGGCTGTGGTCCTGTGACCAGCGGTCCAGTTTCAGGGTCATCATCACGTGATTGTCGCGGCTGGGCATGGTTGCCTCCTTTTCTTGTGCTGACCCAGCCTCGCCCAATACTCCTGACACCACTCTGTCAGGGGGCTGTGCTAAAGTGTCAGTACTTGTCACGGAGATCACCATGCGCCGTTCGTCCCGATTGTTTGAAATCATCCAGATTCTGCGTGCCTCGGACGTGCCGGTCACGGCGGATGCGCTGGCTGAACGGCTGGAGGTGTCGGTGCGCACGGTCTATCGCGACATTGCCGAATTGCAGGCCCAACGCACGCCGATCGAAGGCGAGGCCGGGGTCGGCTATATCATGCGGCGCGGCTATGACCTGCCGCCGCTGAATTTCGATGCCGAAGAGGTTGAGGCCCTTTGGGTGGGTCTGTCGATGCTGGCCCGCACGGGTGACAGCCACCTGCAACGGGCGGCCAATCGGATTTGTCAGAAGATCGATGCGCTGCATTGTCCGGCGGATTGGTTGCAGGTCGCGACCTGGGGCGCACCGGTTGATGATTCGGCCAAGGGTTGCGTGCCTGTGGCGCAGTATCGCGAGGCGATCCGGGCCGAGCAGAAGATCCGCATCACTTATGTCAACGGCGAAGGTCAGCGCTCGGAACGTGTCGTTCGGCCCATCGCCCTGATCTATCACATCGAATGCACCATGCTGGCAGGTTGGTGCGAGCTGCGCAGCGCCTTCCGGCATTTCAGAACCGACCGTATCTGGGCCTGCGAGGCTACGGGTCAGAGCTTTGGCGGCCAGGGTGCATCCCTGCGCGATCTGTGGAACGAACAGGAGGCTGTGACCGCAGCCCAGTAACCCGTCTTGGCGGGGAATCGCCGACCTCACCGCATTGTTGCTTGAGCCTGCCTGCAGACGCCGTGATATACTGCGCTGAACAAGGCAAACCCGAACAAACGGGGGCCAGAGCAGAAGGTGACATCATGACGATTTCCAAGTTTTTTATGGCAAGTGGGCTGTGCTCGGCGATGGCATTGGCGGCGTGTACCGATCCGGGCACGCTGAACCTGCCCAGTGATCCCAACCAGAACGCCAGACAGGGCGCCATTATCGGCGGGCTGGTCGGCGCGGGTGTTGGCGCGATTGCAAATGATTCCGACCCTCTGCTGGGTGCATTGGCCGGAGGGGCGATTGGCGCGGCGGGCGGTGGTCTGATCGGCAATCAACTGGACAAGCAGGCGGCTGAACTGCGCCAGCAACTGGCCAATGACGGGATCACCATCGTCAATGCTGGGGATCGTCTGATCGTTACCGTGCCGAATGACATCACCTTTGACACCGACAGCGCCACCGTGCGCCCGGCCCTGCGCGCTGATCTGACACGCGTTGGCCAGAATCTGGTGAACTACCCGAATTCGAACGTGCAGATCATCGGGCACACAGACAGCGATGGCGACGCCGCCTACAACCAGGGCCTGTCCGTGCGGCGCGCGAATGCGGTGGCCGATATTCTTCAGGCCAACGGTGTGAACTACAACCGCATTCGCACCATCGGGCAGGGTGAGAACAACCCGGTTGCCTCGAACCTGACACCTGCGGGCAAGGCACAGAACCGCCGGGTCGAGATTGTGATCGTTCCCAGCGGCAACGCCTGATCGCGCAGCACCTGTGCAAGAAACGGGGTTTGGATCGAGCCTGTCCCGGTCTAACTATGGGGAAACAACGAAACGGAGTTTCCCCCGATGTCCAACCCCACGCTGCTGGGCCTGTCCGGGTCCCTGCGCCAGAACGCAACCAACCGCAAATTGCTGCGCGAGGCCGCGCGCCTGTTTGACCCCGCCAGTTTTGTCGAAGCCGATCTGAACCTGCCGCTTTACGATGGTGATCTGGAAGAGGGTGAGGGCATCCCGGCCATGGTCCAAACGCTCAGGGATCAGATCGAGCAGGCGGATGCGGTGATCATCTCGACCCCGGAATATAACAAGGGGCCGTCGGGCGTTTTGAAGAACGCGCTGGATTGGGTCAGCCGGACCGAGGGCAACCCATGGGCCGACAAGCCGGTTGCCGTGATGTCGGCGGCGGCGGGCCGCGCGGGCGGGGAACGGGCGCAGATGATCCTGCGCGCCTATATGGTGCCGTTCCAGCCGATGATCCTGCAAGGCCCCGAGATTCATCTGGCCAACAGTTCGAACGAATTCGACGAACAGGGCAGGCTGGTCAGTGCGCGGTATGAAAAGTCACTGGGCACCCTGATGCAGAAGCTGCGTGGCCTGATCGCATAACGCGCGGTCACGGCCGCCCCACCGGTGGTGCCAGTGTTACAGCGAGGCTTCGGGCCGGAAATCATCCGGGATCGTGTCGCGCTCGTCCAGGATCAGATCGGCCAAGACCTCGGCCACCTTCGGGGCCATGCCGAAACCGATCTTGAACCCTCCGTTGGCGATGAACTGCCCTTGGTGCAGCGGGTGTTCCCCAAGCATTGGCGCGCGGCTTTTGCTGCGGGGGCGAACACCGGCCCAACGCTCGATCACTTCGGCCCCGTGCAGCACGGGAACCGCCTGCATCGCCCGTTCGATCACATCGTCCAGCGCGCTGTCGGTGCTGGTGGGATCGTCGTAACCGCGTTCCGAGGTCGAGCCGATGGCCAGAGTTCCGTCCGCATGGGGTACGATATGGATCGCATCCGCAAACAGCTGCGGCACCGGGCCCGCATCAAACCGCAACAGCGCCGCTTGCCCTTTCACGCCATTGCCGACCGTTTTGCCGAAAGCGTCGCTCAGCTCTTGCAGACCGACCAGCCCGGTGGCGTGCACGACGTGGCCAGCATCGGGTGCGTTGGCGACAACCTCGACCCCCATGACCGCCAAAGCCGCCACCAGCGCGGCACAGGCGCGGCGCGGGTGCATGCGGGCGGTCAGGGTGTCATGGATGACATAGCCGGTCGGGCTGGGCGTGGACCATGATCCGGCCTCAGCCACGTCGATCACCCTCCACGCGGCCCGGCCCTGCCACAGTTCCTGTGCCGTGAGTTCCCGCGCGCGCGCCAGATCAAGGCTGCGCTGGTCCGCAATTGGCTGGATGCGCCCCAGCCGCCCGTATCCCGCTGAAACGCCCCCGACGGCCTCGACCTGCGTCCAGAAGGGTTCGGCCATGATCAGGCTGTCGAACTGAAAGGCCTTCTTGGCGTTCCAGTTCTCGGGCACGTGCGGAGCCAGCGCCCCGACCAGACCGCCGCTGGAGCCCGCGCCCGGGCCAAAGGGGTCGACAACCTGCACCTTCGCGCCGCGTCGCGCGCAGGTCCAGGCGATGGACAGGCCGAAAATCCCAGCGCCGCGGACCGTCACATCGACCATTGCCAAATTCCTTTTCCTTGTTCAGTGTCGCGCCGCTTAGCTACAGGATTCCCCGATGGCAGACCAGCGCGCCGAGGTCACATGGACCGAGGATCAGATACCCGTCTCGGATCGTTTCGACGACCCATATTACTCGCTGCAAAACGGGGTTGAAGAGACGCGCCATGTGTTCCTTGCGGGCAACGACCTGCCTGCGCGCTTTGCGCCCGGTTTTCACATTGCCGAACTGGGCTTTGGCACCGGGCTGAACATGCTCACCGCTTGGTCGGTATGGGAGCAGTCAGGTCACACGACCCCGCTGAGGTTCACAAGCTTCGAAGCGTATCCGATGGAGCTCGAGGACATGCGGCGGGCCTTGGCGGTATTTCCCGAATTGACGCCCTGGGCGGATCGATTTCTTGCACAATGGGCGGGGGGTGGATGCCAGTTGGAAACGCTGGACCTGACCGTTGTCGTAGGCGATGCGCGTCAGACCTTGTGCGACTGGCAGGACAAGGCGGATGCGTGGTTTCTGGATGGCTTCTCGCCCGCCAAAAACCCCGAGCTTTGGGGCGCGGACCTGATGCAGCAGGTCGCCGACCACACGGTCAAAGGCGGCACCGCCGCAACCTACACCGCCGCCGGATTCGTGCGGCGGGGACTTGAGGACGCCGGTTTCGACGTGACCCGAACCCCCGGCTATGGCCGCAAACGCCACATGACACGGGCGGTCAAAGCATGACGCAGCAAAACAACGTCCGTGCAGGCATCGCCCTGATGATCGGTGCCACCATCGTCTTTGCTTTGCAGGACGGAATCTCGCGCCATCTGGCCGGGACATACAACACCTACATGGTTGTGATGATCCGCTATTGGTTCTTTGCGGCCTTCGTTATCACTCTGGCCGCGCGGTCATCGGGTGGGCTGGGCGCGGCCACACGAACCAGTCAACTTGGGCTGCAGATCTTTCGCGGCATCCTGCTGGCAGGTGAGATTTGCGTCGCCGTGTTCAGCTTCACCGTTTTGGGCCTGATCGACAGTATGGCGGTCTTCATCTGCTATCCGCTGCTTGTCGCGGCCCTCAGCGGCCCTGTGTTGGGCGAAAAGGTGGGTTGGCGCAGATGGGCGGCGATTGGTGTTGGCTGTATCGGGGTCCTGATCATCCTGCAACCGGGCGTCGGCGTGTTTAACCCATGGGCCATCATCCCGCTGATCTCGGCCCTGATGTTTGCCCTGTATGGCCTTCTGACGCGCTATACCGCGCGCCGCGACAGCACGGCCACCAGCTTTTTCTGGACCGGCGTGTCCGGCGCAGTCGCAATGACGCTTGTCGGTATGTGGTTCTGGGAACCCATGGCCCCGCGCGACTGGGGCTGGATGGCGGTGCTGTGCGTCAGCGGCGCGCTTGGGCACTGGCTACTGATCAAGTGCTATGAAATGGCCGAGGCCAGTGCAGTTCAACCCTTCGCCTATTTCCACCTTGTCTGGAGCGCGATCCTGGGCATCTCGATCTTTGGTGAGGTGCTGCGCCCCGAAGTTGTCGTCGGGGCCGCCTTTGTCGTGGCGGCGGGCCTGTTCACCCTATGGCGCGAACGCCGCCAGAGTTGACCCGGTCAGTTCTTGCGAGAACGGGATCGGCAGGGCCGGTTTACCCAGCCGCGCCCGATAGACCGGCAGGCTTTCGGCCACACGCATCACATAGTTGCGGGTTTCGCTGAAGGGTATCGTCTCGATCCAGTCGACCACATCCACCTGCCCCCGGCGCGGGTCGCCATAGCGCTGCATCCACGAAACGGGCCGTCTAGGCCCGGCGTTATAGCCTGCCGCCATCATGACCACATTGCCGTTGAAATCCGCTGCCAGCCCGGACAGGTAATTGGCCCCCAGCTTGGCGTTATATTGCCAGTCCGAGGTCAACCGACCCGTCTGATGCCCGCTGAGTATCCCCAATTCCTGCGCCACCAGTTTCGCCGTGGCCGGCATCACCTGCATCAGACCCCGCGCGCCCGCACCGCTGATCACAACCGGATCAAACTCGCTTTCGCGGCGGGCAATGGCCAGCGTCATTTCCTTGGCCATGGGCAGGCCCATATCGGCGACGGGATGGACCGGGTAATAAGCCGCTGGCAGAACCGTCCCGGTGGTGGCCGCCCGCTTGGCGATCATCACCGCCAGATGCGGTTCGTTCAACTCAATCGCCAGATCGCCAAGCTGATTGGCCTGAACCGGGTCGAGGCCTTCGACCAGATGGGTCAAAAACCGTTCCGACAGATTGTCCTCGCCCGCTTTCAACAGCAGCAACCCCGCCTCCAGAACGCTGGAATCGGCGAACCCCGCCTGCCGCCAATGCGGTGCACGGCGGGGGGTGGCCAGTTCAGGATCAAACGGACGCCCGATCTGTTCAGCCGCCAGCAGCCCGTAGAATGAGGTCTGATTGTCGGCCCCGACCGCATAGGCCTCATAGGCTTTCTCGGCATTGCCCTGCGCGGCATAGGCGCGGCCCAGCCAATACCCTCCACGCCCTTTCGAGATTGGGGACTGCACGGCGGTCGAGAAATTCTGGAAATGGCGCACGGCAGTTGCCGGGTCGTCCAGCCTGCGCAGGGCCAGAAACCCGGCCAGCCATTCCAGATCGGCATAGGCATAGCCCATCTCAGGCGTCATATGGTGGTTGGCGGCGATCTGATAGGCCCGCGCGGCGCTGCCCTGCCTCATCTCCAGCCGCGCCAGTCTGCGCCGCCCTTCGGCCCATTTGTCCGGCTCACCCAGGGCTTCGGGGCTGGTCGATCGGGCCAGCATCAGATCGATGGCGCTGTCGTCCAGTTCCTTCCGGTCGCGCCAGACAAAACGATCAAAGGCAAGTCCCGGCGCGTCCGCGACCGTCTTTGGAACCGCCGCAACCTTGGCATCGACCCCCGGCGCGCGCTTTTGCAACGCGATACGAGCCTCGGCCAGTTTGCGGTCATCTGCGCCGACCAAGGGCAGCATCTGCGCCGCACTGACCAGATGACCGTCCCATAACATCCGGTCCAACCGTGCCGCATGATGAGGCTTCAACAGCTTGCCGAAATTCTCAAGGTAATCCTTCTGCAACCCGGACCCCATCGGCATCGTACGCCAGGCTGTGACGATATCGGCCTGCGCCTCGCCCTGTTGCCCCCTGGCCATCAGCGCCACGGCATAGTTCAGCGCGCCTTCTGCTGTTTGGGGCGGTGTGTCGGCATAGAACTTCAGCACCCGATCCGGGTCCGCGCCCGTAAAAGATGGCTCGCTTTTCCGGCGCAGCCAGGCGAGGCCTGGCCAATCCGGGCGGCGATCCAGAAACACCAGCACATCGCCGGAACTGCCAAACCCTTGCCGCAACCAGTGCCAGACAATGATATCGCGCGAAACAGACCCGCGTTGCCCGGACACACGCAGTGCCTCGTTCCAGTCCCCTTTGCGCATCTCGCTGAGCCCGGCACGCAGATCGGCGGCGGCATCTGCCTGCGCGGTCTGCGGTGACAGTGTGGAATACAGAATCACGGCCACCAACAGGCCCAGAACGCGTGTCATGCCTTGCATTTCCCAACCAACCAAGGATAGAGGCTGTGAGGATAAACCTTGCGCCGCCGGGATCAACTCACAAAGCCTAAATCGTGATGGCCCGCGATGTAAAAAACACGGAAACTGCACCCTAAGGAGCGTGTCATGTTCAAAGGCTCTATGCCAGCCCTCGTCACCCCGTTTACAAACGGCGAGTTGGACCTGGATACGCTCAAACATCTGGTCGAATGGCAGATCGAGTGCGGATCGACCGGGCTGGTGCCGGTGGGCACCACCGGGGAAAGCCCGACGCTCAGTCATGATGAGCATGAGACGGTTGTGGAAGAGGTCGTCAAAGCCTCGGCAGGCCGTGTTCCGGTCATCGCAGGCGCCGGATCGAACAACACGGTAGAGGCCGTGCGCTTTGTGCAATTTGCCAAGAAGGTCGGCGCGGACGCGGCTTTGGTCGTGACACCCTACTACAACAAGCCAACCCAGCGCGGCCTGATCGAACATTTCGCGACCCTGCACGAGTGTGCGGACATTCCGATCATCATCTACAACATCCCCGGCCGCTCGGTCATTGACATGTCGCCCGCCACCATGGGTGAGCTGGCCAAGTTGCCGCGTATCGTCGGCGTCAAAGACGCCACCGGCGATCTGGCGCGGGTCAGCCAGCAACGCGCCAGCTGCGGCGCCGAGTTTTGCCAGCTGTCGGGTGAGGATGCGACAGCGCTTGGCTTCAACGCCCATGGCGGTGTCGGCTGTATTTCGGTGACCGCCAACGTGGCTCCGAAACTCTGCGCCGAATTCCAGCAGGCCACCTTGTCGGGCAATTATGCGACAGCACTGGCCTATCAGGACCGCCTGATGCCACTGCACGAGGCGATCTTTATCGAACCCGGACTGGCCGGCGCAAAATACGCGCTCAGCAAGCTGGGCCGGTGCAGTGAAGAAGTTCGCTTGCCGCTGACCACGCTGGAAGACAGCACAAAAGCGGCCATTGACGCAGCCATGGCCCATGCCGGTCTGATCTGAGCCAAAACAAATCCAAGCAAAAAGGGCGGCCTCGATCCCCGAGCGCCGCCCTTTCTATTTCCGCCCGGATCCAAGCTTCATCTGGCCAGAAATATCTCGGGGGGTGAATTGAGCCGCAGGCTCAAGAGGGGGGCTGGCCCCCCTACCTATCGCTTGCCATAATAAAGCCCGACCACATGTTCGGCCTGCGCAAAAAACAACCAGCGCGACATGGCAACGCCCGCCAGATGAGAGGCCACAGCCAGCAGCGCAAACAGATGCTTCACGATGACGCCCTCGACCGGCAGGACGATCAAGAGAAGCGGCAGGACAAACCCCAGACCGAACGACATCACACGCAGATTCTGCGCATGTTTGCGCCCCACCACATGCACGAACTCGCGCAGCAGGTAGTTGGTGCCGGTATGGGGTGGCTCAAAGGCCCGGACATCTCCGCGCGTGCCCAACCCGGTTGCGGTTCCAAGGCTTGTTCCGGACCGTGCAAAGGCGCTGTCGCCTTGCTGCCAGTACAGAATCTGGATCAGCGCCGCGATCAGAAGCAGCGGCCAGGCGATTGAGGTTTGCCCGGCCAGCAAGGCCCCACCGGCCAGGCTGAAACTCAGAAACATTGCGGGGGTCAGTTTCATGTTCCAGCGCGGGATGGTCTTGAGTTGGGTGTAAATCATCGACGTAGTGAACACTGTCGCCAGCGAGAACAGCGAGCCCAGCAGTCCAAGCAAGCCCCACCGCTGACCCAGAAATACCGCGCCAATCGCGTAAAGCCCCATGACGATCAGCGCGAGAACGGCACACCAGCCTTCACGGCTGAGCCAGCTGGAACGCCATTGGGTGAAGGCCTTCCAAGCCCGTTCCGGGTGGCCAAGGTGAAAGGTCGAGGCCATCAGCCCGCCGACGGCCAGTGCATAGGCGATGGCAAAGAAGACAAAGGCCACCACGCCCGAGACGTCAGGCAGGCCGAGTCCCAGAAAGAACAACAGACCAAAGCCCAGACCGGACAGGGTGGTAAAGATAATGACGGATGGTGCGGGATGCATCAGCTTGTCCCTCCGGGCAATTTGTCGAGGGCTTTGTCGAGCCAGCCCATGAAACCTTTGGGTTCTTCGGCCACGGGGGCCAGAAGCGGGGCCAGAATATCGATCTGATCCTCGACTGTATCCTTGGGCCGTGGCGGCAGGTATTTGTTGACGGGTTTGGTGCCCATCTCGGGCATCAGGTCCATGCCGTCACGCTCGGCCACCAGTTTGCTGACATCGCTGTCGGGATCGCCGAGATCACCGAAATGGCGGGCTCCGGCCGGGCAAGTGCGCACGCAGGAAGGCACGCGGTCCACCTCGGGCAGGTTTTCATTGTAGATCCGGTCGACGCAGAGGGTGCATTTCTTCATCACACCTTCGGCCATGTCCAGTTCGCGTGCGCCATAGGGGCAGGACCAAGCGCACAGGCCACAACCGATACAGTCGCTTTCGTTGACCAGAACGATCCCATCCTCGACCCGCTTGTAGCTGGCCCCGGTGGGGCAGACGGTGACGCAGGGGGCGTCTTCGCAATGCAGGCAGGATTTGGGGAAGTGAATCAGTTGGGCATGACCTTCGGCGGGTTGCACCTCGTATGAATGCACGCGGTTCAGGAAGGTGCCTGACGGGTTTGCGCCATAAGCGTCCTGATCAGACAGGGGCGCGCCGTAGTTTTCGGTGTTCCAGCCCTTGCAGGAAATCACGCAGGCGTGGCAGCCGACGCAGGTGTCCAGGTCGATGACCAGACCCATTTTGCGGTCAGTGGATTGAGGGAGCTGGGTCATGTCAGTGAACCTCTGCTTGTGAGGGTGGGGGAGGGGGCCAGCCCCCTCTTGAGCCTGCGGCTCAATTCACCCCCGAGGTATTTTTGAACAGAAGAAGAATGGAGTTGGGTCATTTTCCAACCTTCCATGCAATATCCTTCGGGCCAGTGCCGACGGGTGACTTGATTGCGTCAAATTCAGGCTGGCTTTCGGTATCTGGCGGCGGGCTGGCCTTTTCGATTTTCACCTTCAAGTCGAACCAGGCGGCCTGACCTGTCACCGGGTCGGAATTGGCCCATCGCATGCCATCGCCTTTTGCCGGCAGCAACTCGTGGATCAGGTGGTTCAGCAGGAAGCCCTTGGTCGCCTCAGGCGCGTCTTCTTGCAGGGCCCAGGCACCTTTGCGTTTGCCGATGGCGTTCCATGTCCAGACGGTGTTTTCGTTCAGCGCCGCCATTTCCATAACCGGCACGGTGATCTCGCCATGCGGAGAGCTGACCTTGGCCCAGTCGCCGTCCTTCAGCCCGTGTTCGCGCATCAGTTTGGTCGGCACATAAAGCGGGTTGCGCCCGTGCAACTGCCGCAGCCACGCGTTCTGGGTGCCCCAGCTGTGATACATCGCCATCGGTCGCTGGGTCAGGGCGTTGACGGTGAAGCCCTCGTTGCCCTGCTGGTCGGTTTCGTACCAGATCGGCAGCGGGTCCATCTTGTCTTTGATGCGCTGGCGCAGATGTTCGGGCGGCTGTCGGTCGCCGTGACCTTCGGCAGCAAGCTGGAACTTGCGCATGGGTTCCGAGTAGAGTTGGAACAGATAGGGTTGCGGGCTGTCGTAGAGGCCCATGCCCACGGCCCAGTCCTGATAGGCCGTGTTCCAAGGTTTGTAGTAATCGGCACCTTCGGGGATGTGGGCCACATAAAAGCCGCCATTTTCGATATAGCGGTTCAGTTGTTCCGGATTGACCTCGCCGCGCCCTTCCTTGTCGCCGTTTTCACCGCGGAATCCGGCCAGCGGGCCGATATTCGGGCGGCGTTCATGGTTGACGATATAGTCGGCATAATCCTTCCACTTGGCGCTGCCATCCTCGTTGGTGAAGCCGGGCAGGTTCATGCGGTTGGCAAGCTCTATCAGCACCGACTGGAAGCCGCGCACGTCGCGGTCCGGTTCGATCACCGGCCAGCGGATCGCGTCGGCGGCGGCGTCGGCCTCGCAGATCGGGCGGTCCAGCAGTGAGATACAGTCGTGCCGTTCCAGATAGGTGGTATCCGGCAGGATCAGGTCGGCATAGGCCACCATCTCGGACGAATAGGCATCCGAGTAGATGATGTTCGGAATGACGTAATTGCCGTCATCATCCTTGGCGGTCAGCATCTCCATCACGCCCTTGGTGTTCATGGACGAGTTCCATGACATATTCGCCATATACATGAACAGCGTATCGATCTTGTAAGGATCGCCCGCAGCGGCGTTCGAGATCACCATATGCATCAGCCCGTGGGCCGACATCGGGTTTTCCCAGGTGAAGGCCTTGTCGATGCGGATGGGGTTGTCGTTATCATCCAGCAGCAGATCGTCGGGGCCGCGCGGAAAGCCCAGATGCGGCCCGTTCAGGGGACGGCCGGGACGGCGGTCGCCATGGGGGGTCGGGTGCGCCTCGACCGGTTTCGGATAGGGCGGTTTGAAGCGGAAGCCGCCGGGAACCTCGACCGTGCCCAACAGGATTTGCAGCACATGCAGCGCACGACAGGTCTGGAAGCCGTTGGCATGGGCCGAAATCCCGCGCATCGAGTGGAAGCTGACCGGGCGACCGATGATTTTCGAATGGGTTTCACCCCGGAAATCGGTCCATTCATGGTCCAGCTCGATCGCCTCGTCAAAGGCGACGCGGGCGATTTCGGCGGCGATGGCGCGGATGCGGCTGGCCGGGATGCCACAGCGCTCGGCCACGGCCTCGGGGGCGTGATCGTCGGACAGGTATTTTTCGGCCATCAGGTGGAAAACAGGCCGGTGGGTCACGCCATCCTTTTCGTAGGTGGCCGACAGGTCGGGGCGGACGCCCGGTTTGTCAAAGGCTGTTGGTTCGCCCGTTGCCCGGTCGATCACCAGCGGTTTGCCGTCGGCATCGCGCAGGAACAGGCCTTTTTCTGGCCCTTCTGCGGCATTTACCAGAACCGGAGCATTGGTATAGCGGCTGAGGTAATCGAGATCGATCTTGCCCGCCTTCATCAGCACGTGGATCAGCGACAGAATGAACAGCCCATCGGTGCCCGGTGTGATCCCGACCCAGTCATCCGCCACAGCGTTATAGCCCGAGCGGATCGGGTTCACGCCGATTACCCGTGCGCCACGTTTCTTGATCTTGCCGATGCCCATCTTGATTGGGTTGCTGTCATGGTCTTCGGCCACGCCGAACAGCATGAACAGCTTGGTATGGTCCCAATCGGGCTGGCCGAATTCCCAAAACGCGCCGCCCATCGTGTAGATACCGCCAGCAGCCATGTTGACCGAGCAGAACCCGCCATGGGCCGCATAGTTCGGGGTGCCGAAATTCTGCGCCCAGAATGAGGTGAAGCTCTGGCTCTGGTCGCGGCCCGTGAAAAAGGCCAGTTTCTGCGGCGCGGTTTCGTGCAGCTCGTTGAGCCAGCCAACGGCGGTGCTGATCGCCTCGTCCCACTCGATCTCGCGAAATTCGCCCGATCCGCGCGGGCCGACCCGGCGCAGCGGTTTGCGTAGGCGCGAGGGTGCGTTGACCTGCATGATCCCGGCACTGCCCTTGGCGCATAACACGCCCTTGTTGACCGGGTGATCGCGGTTGCCTTCGATATAGGCGACCTTGCCATCCTTCATATGCACATTGATGCCACAGCGACAGGCGCACATGTAACAGGTGGTCTTCCGCACCTCGTCCGAGACTTTGGGGCTGGTGTCGATAACGGGCTGGTTCATGTACGTCCCTTTTGCTGGTTATCAGACCCTCCTGGCATTCCGGTCAGGTCAAAGTCGTTGTGTCGCCCGGTTTTTGTCCGGGCTGGTTCTAGGTTTCAGGCTGTTGCGCCTGCACTGCCGTCACTGCGATCATGTGCAGCACATCGTCGGCAGAGCAACCCCGAGACAGGTCGTTTGCCGGTTTCGCCAGGCCTTGCAGCACCGGCCCGATGGCCTCGGCCCCGCCGATGCGCTGCGCGATCTTGTAGCCCAGGTTTCCGGCATCGAGGTTGGGGAAGACAAATACATTCGCCTGCCCCTCCAGAGGGGAATCCTTGGCCTTTTTGCTGGCTACTTCGGGCACATAGGCGGCGTCGAACTGCAACTCTCCGTCGATCAGCAGATCCGGGCTGGCGGCTTTGGCGATTCGGGTGGCTTCGATCACCTTTGAAACTTTGGGGTGATTGGCGCTGCCGCTGGTCGAGAAGGACAGCATGGCAACGCGCGGCGCGTCTCCGGTCAATACATGGTAGGACGCAGCCGATGCCTGTGCGATCTCGGCCAGTTCCCGTTCGTCGGGATCAACGACCAGACCGCAATCAGCAAAGAGATGAACGCCCTGAACCGCGTGGTGGTCGCGGTCATAGATCATCAGAAAGAAGCTGGACACCATATGGGCGTTTGGTGCCTTGCCGATGATCTGCAACGCCGCGCGCACCGTGTCCGAGGTGGTTTCAACCGCGCCGCCCACGGTGCCATCAGCCAGCCCGAGATGGACCAGCATCGCGGCATAGTTCAGGCGGCTTTTGATCAATTCCCGCGCCTTTTCGGGCGTCATGCCCTTGTGTTTGCGCAGCTCATAGTAGGCCGCGGCGAACCGATCTGTGTGGGGGGATGTGGCCGGGTCGTGGATGTCGATCCCGTCAACATCTGCTCCGCCCAGTTCCGACAGCAGAGCGGTCACTTTGGCCTGGTCACCCACAAGGATGATGTCGGCGGCGTTTTCGGCACGCGCTTTCAGCGCACCTTCTACAACACGTGGATCATCGCCCTCGGCAAGGGCGATGATCTTTTTGGAACTGGTCGCAGCCCCAAGAATTTGACGCAGGGGCTTCACTGCGATCAGGCCTCGGCTTGCGGGGTCATGTCTGCGCCGTCGATGCCTGCAACAGCAACCGGCTTCTTCATTGCGTCACGGCGGAAGGGCTCACCCAATTCCTGGTTGATCATGGCTTCGATCAGGGTGGTGATGCCGTTCTTCTGATCCTCGATGGCCTGGTTCAGCGCTGCGGTCAGCTCGTCCTGAGTGCGTGCAACGACGCCTTTCAGACCACAGGCCTGCGCGATACCGGCATAAGAGACTTTGGTGTCCAGCTCGGTGCCGACGAAGTTGTCGTCAAACCACAGGGTCGAGTTCCGCTTTTCCGCACCCCACTGGTAGTTGCGGAAGACGATCTGAGTTACGGCGGGCCATTCTTCGCGGCCGATTGCGGTCAGTTCGTTCACCGCGATACCGAATGCACCGTCACCGGCGAAGCCCACAACCGGAACGTCCGGCTGGCCGATTTTTGCGCCGACGATGGCGGGCAGGCCGTAACCGCAGGGACCGAACAGGCCGGGGGCCAGGTACTTACGGCCTTCTTCGAACGCGGGATACGCGTTGCCGATGGCGCAGTTGTTGCCGATATCGGACGAAATGATCGCCTCTTTCGGCAGCGCGGCCTGAATGGCGCGCCACGCCATGCGAGGGCTCATCCAGTCAGGCTTGGCTGCACGGGCACGCTCGTTCCAGGTGGTGCCCGGATCGTCATCCTCGTGGGTCATCGAGGTCAGTTCCTGCGCCCATGCGGATTTCTTCTGGGCGATGCGGTCCTTACGCTCCTGACGGCCTTCGTCGCCTGCGGTGTCGCTCAGGCGGGACAGGATGCCGTTGGCGACTTTGGCCGCGTCACCGATGATGCCAACGCTGACGTCTTTGGTCAGGCCAATGCGGTCAGGGTTGATATCGACCTGAATGATCTTGGCGTTTGTCGGCCAGTAGTTGATGCCATAACCGGGCAGGGTCGAGAACGGGTTCAGACGGGTGCCGAGGGCCAGAACCACGTCAGCTTCGCTGATCAGCTCCATACCGGCTTTCGAGCCGTTATAGCCCAGAGGACCGGCAAACAGCGGGTGTGAGCCGGGGAAGGCGTCGTTGTGCTGGTAGCCAACGCAAACCGGGGCGTCCAGACGCTCGGCCAGGGCTTTCGATGCTTCGATACCGCCGTCGGCCAGAACAACACCGGCACCGTTCAGAATGACAGGGTTCTTTGCGTTCGACAGCATTTCGGCCGCCGCAGCGACTGCGTCTTCGCCGCCCGAAGGACGTTCAAAGTCGACGATCTTGGGCAGTTCGATGTCGATCACCTGAGTCCACATATCGCGCGGGATGTTCAGCTGCGCCGGGGCGCTGGCGCGCTTGGCGTTCATGATCACGCGGTTCAGAACTTCGGCCACGCGCGACGGGTCACGTACTTCTTCCTGATAGGCAACGCAGTCCGCGAACATGCGCATCTGCTCCATCTCCTGGAAGCCGCCCTGACCGATAGTCTTGTTGGCCGCCTGCGGAGTGACCAGCAGAACCGGGGTGTGGTTCCAGTAAGCGGTCTTTACGGCGGTCACGAAGTTGGTGATGCCGGGGCCGTTTTGCGCGATCATCATCGACATTTTGCCGGTGGCGCGGGTGTAACCGTCGGCCATCATACCGCCCGAACCCTCGTGGGCGCAGTCCCAGAACATGATCCCGGCTTTTGGGAACAGGTCCGAGATCGGCATCATCGCCGAGCCAATGATCCCGAACGCATGTTCGATCCCGTGCATTTGCAGAACCTTAACAAAGGCTTCTTCCGTGGTCATTTTCATCGGTTCGCTCTCCAATCATGAGTGAATTGGGCCGGGTGCATTGCCCAGCCTTTGATATGGTTTTGGCGCATGGGTGCAGTCGGCGTTAGGGCCAGACGGCAAAGCGGAATATATCCAGTCTGGACCTAACCAGCCCGGATTGAATCGGCAATTTGCTTGATGCCGGGGGCGATGCGTTCGGGCGCAATCGAGGAATAACCCAGTCGGTAGTAGTTCTTGGGGCGGTCTGCGCCCGAAAAGAAGGGCTCGCCCGGTTCGATATGCACGCCCTGATCCTGCAGCCTTCGGGCAAGCTGTGTGGTGTCGATATGCTCGGGGGCTTTCATCCAGATGGACGACCCGCCCAGCAGCCCGCGCCCGGCCACGCCCAGCTTATGAGTCTGCACGGCATCATCCAGCGCGGCCCGCCGTTTTGCCAGCGCGTTGGACATGCGCCTGATCTGGGCATCGTAATGCCCAAGCGACAGGAAATAGGCGGCTGTACGCTGCACATGCCCCGGCGGATGACGCAGCACCAGCGACCTTAGCGCGCGCGCTTCGCGGATAAAGGACTCGGACCCGACCATGTAGCCAAGCCGAAGCCCCGGAAACAGCGATTTCGAAAAGCTGCCGACATAGATCACGCGCCCGTCGCGATCCATCGACTTCAGCGCCGGAGACGGCGCGCTCAGGTAGGCCATCTCGAACTCGTAATCATCTTCGACAATCATCGCGTTCAGGGCACGGGCGCGTTCCAGCAGTTCGGTCCGGCGGCTGACGGGCATGGTTGCGGTTGTCGGGCTTTGATGGCTGGGGGTGGTGAAAATCACATCGGTGCTTTCGGGCAGTGCCGCAGGCGGCAGCCCGTCGCTGTCCACGCGGATCGGCTCGATAGTGCAGCCCGAATGGGTCAGCAATTCCCGCAGCGCGTAATAGCACGGGTCTTCAATCGCAGCCGTGCGCCCGCGGTCCAGCAGGATGCGCGACGCCAGCCACAGCGCATTCTGGGCCCCCAGCGTGATCAGAATCTCTTCGGGTCGGGCAGTGATGCCCCGGCGTGGCAGAGTGTGGCGGGCAATGAATTCGACCAGCAGCGGGTCGTCCTGATCGGCATAGTCGGCGGTCAGGGAATCAAAATCCTTGTGCCCCAGTGCCCGCACCGCGCAGAGCCGCCAGTTGGCGTGATCGAACAGCGTCCGGTCGGCCTGCCCGTAGATGAAAGGATAGCGATATGTGCGCCAGTCGCTGGGTTTGGCCAGCATGTCACCGCCGGAAAACCGGCGCGCCAGCGCATTGTCCCAGTCGACATTTTCCTGGCTGCGCTGAACCGGCGTGTATTTTGGCGGCACGGGCGCATTCTCGGATACGTAATAGCCAGATCGCCCCTTTGCGGTCAGATAATCATTCGCCAGAAGCTCGGTATAGGCCAGCGTGACAGTGATCCGGCTGACACCCAGATGCGCCGCCAGTTTGCGGGATGAGGGCAGCTTTTCTCCCACGTGAAACCGCCCGGACAGGATGCCCTCGGCGATCATCTGCTGGATCTGCGCCTGCAGCGTGCCTTGCCCGTTAAGCTCAAGAAAGAAGGTGTCGATTGAGATTGCCATAGGCGCTTATAGATTGGACTTACTGGTGGGGCAATCTGGACTTACGGTTTTCCCGAAAATTTGCAGTGCGGATTGACGGGCACAGGGAATCAACCTAAATAACTAGAAATCTAGTTTAATGGAGAGTTCAGATGTGGGAAACAGCTGCCGCAGGGTTTTCGGCCATGGGGTCCGAGGCGCGGCTGAAGGTTCTGAAAACGCTTGTCCGCGCCGGTGAGGCCGGTCTGACAGTGGGCGAAATCCAGAACCGCACGGGAATCGCGCCATCGACTCTGGCGCATCATCTGCGGTTTCTGGCCGCTGGTGGTGTGGTCGAGCAGGAGAAAATCGGGCGCAGCACGATCAACCGCGCCTGCTTTGACGAGTTGCGAAATCTGGCGCAGTTCATTCTCAGCGAATGCTGCGCCGATGAGGTCGGGAAGGCCGCGAACGATGGCTGAATTGACGCAAAACCCGAAGGTCTCGGCCAAGGCCGTGTTGGATCTGATCAGGACACCCTGGGCGCTGATTGTTGCGATTCTGGCGCTGGTGGCGCTGTTGGATCCGGGCAACTGGGTTGAGGTTGTGACCTTTGCAGCCAAGGCGCTGGCGCATACGGGCCAGTATATCCTGTTTGCCGTTTTGCTGCTGTCCTACCTCAAGGCCACGGGGGCCGAGGTCATGGTGGCGCGCGCGTTTGAGGGGCGTGAAACCCGGATGATCTTGCTGGCGGCCCTGTTTGGCGGGCTTGCGCCGTTCTGTTCCTGCGAGGTCATTCCTTTCATCGCGGGGCTGCTGGCGCTGGGCGCACCACTGTCTGCTGTGATGGCGTTCTGGCTCAGCTCACCGCTGATTGATCCGCCGACTTTGTTGATCACGGCAGGCGCGCTGGGCTGGCCCTTTGCTATTGGTAAGGCCGTAGCCGCCGTTGCGCTTGGCCTGTTCGGAGGATTTGCTGTCCGCCTGCTGATGCGCAGCGGCGCATTTGCCCAGCCCTTGCGGGAATACAAGCCCGCCGGATGTTGCGGCTGTGGTCCCAAACTGGACGACAAGCCGGTCTGGAAATTCTGGCAGGAACCCGAGCGCCGTCAGCGGTTCCGCTCTGAGTTCGTGCATAACGGCGTCTTCCTGCTGAAATGGCTGGCGCTGGCCTATGTTCTCGAAGCACTGCTGGTCAGCTACGTGCCCGCCGACCTGATTGCCCGCGTTGTGGGCGGTGAAGGCGTGCTGCCCATCGTGGTTGCGGCGCTGGTTGGGATGCCGGCCTACCTGAACTCTTACGTGGCACCGCCGCTTCTGGCGGGGTTGATGGAGCAGGGGATGACCGCAGGGGCCGCGATGTCCTTTATGGTTGCCGGAGCGGTCAGTTCGATCCCGGCTATGGCGGCAGTCTGGTCGCTGGTGAAACCGCGCGTCTTCGCCACCTATCTTGGCCTTGGGGTCGGCGGGGCAATCGTCGCCGGGATCCTGTTCCAGATGATCTGAACGAAAAAACCGCCCGGCGCATGGTCCGGGCGGTTTTTTGTTGGGTGCGACCCGGATCAGCCGGGTTCGCAGAACTTGGGAAGTTTGAACCGGTATCTGGGCTCGCCGCTTTCGACGTAAACCCGTTTTTCGACACAGGCGCTGGTGCCAACCGTCTGGGACACCGGCGCTTCGGTCGAGGTGATCGACGCAGCCGTTCCGTCCGGCAACCGGACCGAGGCGATGACGCCGTTCTTCAGATCACCATTGATCGCTGTTGCGGACAGCACCGGTACGGTCATGAACGAGTGATGTTCGTGCTTGCCATCATCCCCCAGCAGGTAAAGACCGCTGACGATGATCACCATCACCACAGCCGCTGCCAGACCCAGACCCCATGTTTTCAGAAAGGCATAGATCGACACGGCGCGATGCGGGCCGAAAACTGCAGACAATACGCTCAGCATGAGGTTCCCTCAGGACAGTGCCCCGGCCGGATCGGACCGGGGCTGGCAGGATCAGGGGCGCAGATCATCCTCGTCTTCCTCATCCCCGCCGCCTTTGGGCAGGTTGAAGAAGCTGTCGGCGTCCACGATCGGATCACTGTCTTCTTTCTCGTCTTCCGGATCATCAGACAGCGAGAAGGTTTCGAGCCCTTCAATGGCCGTCGGAATCTTCGGAGCCGCGTCCATCTCAAGCGATTGCTCGGTCGAGACCAGCTTGCGGCGCTCATCATCGCTCATGACGCCGCCTTCGGCGGCTTTCTTCGCGGCAGCTTTCTGCACCACGGCGTCCAGTTCGGACTGTTTGCACAGGCCCAACGCAACCGGGTCGATGGGCTGCATGTTGGCAATGTTCCAATGGGTGCGTTCGCGGATCGACTGGATGGTCGGCTTGGTGGTGCCCACCAGTTTGGCGATCTGACCGTCGCTCAGTTCCGGGTGGAACTTGACCAGCCACAGGATCGAGTTCGGACGGTCCTGCCGTTTCGACAGCGGTGTATAACGCGGGCCGCGGCGCTTTTCCTCGCCAGCCGCAGACGGGTTGAACTTGAGCTTCAGCTTGTGCAGCGGGTTGTTCTGCGCGGCGTCGATCTCTTCCTGCGTCAGCTGGTTGTTGGCAATCGGGTCAAAGCCCTTCACGCCAGCAGCCACGTCGCCATCGGCGATGCCCTGCACTTCCAGCTCGTGCATACCTACGAAATCCGCGATCTGCTTGAAGCTGATCGTGGTGTTGTCCACCAGCCATACGGCGGTAGCCTTGGCCATAAGCGGTTTTGCCATCAGCCCGTCTCCTATACATACATCTGTCCCGTCGCCGGAATTCGGCGGCCCCGAGGTCATGGGGCAGGTTTCCGTTGTCGGGGAACTTGGCCCGTATATAGTCGGGCAACGGCCAGAAGGGAAGGGCCGAATGCGCCCGGCTGTTGGTTGGGCACAACGCCACCCGCTTCAAAGCCTGTCACGCCCCATCACGTCGCAGTGTGATCTTGTGCAGTGGGCCGTGAGGTTTTGGCTAATATTGATTGATTACAGTCAGTTAGTAAGGTCTCTATCACGAGCGCCGCAATTTGACATGCCCCAGGGCCGGGATCATATGGCGGGACCACGCCAAACAGGTTCGTTCTGTTCAGCCAGGATTTCCAAATCGTCCCTGACCAACACTTAGGTGCCGCATAAGACTGCGCTCCGGTTGCGCGTGCCCGCATGCGATCCGGCTGGGTCCTTTGGAGATCACCTGAACAGGAACCCAAAAAGGATTCCTTACATGACACGCACAAGCAGCCTTCTCAGCTTGCCGTTCTTCGTTCTTGCCACCGCCGGATTTGCTCAGGACAGCCGGTTTTCATCCGAGATCAGCGTCGAACTGGAAAGCGACTTTACCTTTGACGCCGACGATCCAGATGCCGAGCTAACCGATACCTTCGCCACCATCGAGGGCGCGTTCGGCTATCAGTTCACCGACCGGTTCTCGCTACAATCCACACTGGTGTTCGAGCCGGTCGAAGACGCCACCAATGACCGCTTTTTCGAAGATCAGGGCCTTTACGCAGAAGAGCTGTATTTTGGTTATGATTTCGGCTCCGCCGCAGTTGCACTGGGTAAATTCAACCCCAGCTTCGGCTTTGCCTGGGATCTGGCACCGGGCGTTTTTGGCGTTGATTTTGCAGAAGATTACGAGATCACCGAACGGGTCGGTGCCTCGGTCAGCGTGCCCTTCTCGGGGCTGGGCGGAGAGCACGCGCTGACGCTGGCAGCCTTCACCACGGATCGCACATTCCTCAGCAACTCTTTGTTCACCGAACGCGGGCAAACGCGCCTGGAGGATGGCGGTGTGTCCAACACCAGCGACATTGAATCCGTTACCCTGTCGCTGGCGGGTGAGATCGGCAACACGGCCTACACGCTGGCGGTACAGGAACAGGCCGCCGGTGAAGGCGATCAGGCCGACCAGTCCGGCGTTGTCTTCGGGCTGGTTCATCTGCTGGACGCGGGCGGCACCGAGGTCGAGCTGTTGGGCGAGGTTGCCTATTTCGATGAATTCGACGGCCGCCCGGACTCGGCCACTTACGCAACGCTGGGCGCTGCGGTTCCGGTTGGCCCGGTTATTCTGTCCGGCGTTTTTGCGGTGCGCGATGTCGAGAATGCTCGGACAGATACGCTGGCAACCGTATCTGCCGAATGGCCGCTGGCCGATAATCTGGGTGTGTCGCTGGCCTATCGCTATGGCGATGAGGAGGGTGTGCAAACCCAGACACTGGGCGCGCTGCTGGCTTATGAATTCTGAACCCCCGTTGGCGTGCCGGACATTCGGCGCGCCGATTCTGTGGCCAGAATGGGCCTTGCCTTACGCACTGGTTTGACGGCTAAATTGGCCGATACCCAAGGCTCTACAGGCGCGATACCCCTCATGCAGTCATTTCTGACCTTTCTTGCAGCCGCATTGGCATTTGCCGCCACTGTGGCAACCCCCACAGTTCTGAGAGCAGATGGCGAACCTGCCGGAGAATTTGACTACTATGTCCTGTCGCTCAGCTGGTCGCCGAACTGGTGCGCCCGCGAAGGGGATGCGCGCGGGTCCGACCAATGCGATGCGCGGCATGATCACGGATGGATTCTGCATGGGCTCTGGCCGCAATTCCATCAGGGCTGGCCGTCTTATTGCCGCACGCCCGAGGCTCAGCCGTCCCGCTCCATGACCCGCGGGATGGAGGATATTCAGGGCAGCGCTGGTCTTGCATGGCACCAATGGAAGAAACACGGAACCTGCTCGGGCCTGTCCGCGCCTGCCTATTTCGCCCTGTCGCGAGAGGCTTATGACCGTGTTCAGCGGCCCGAAGTGTTCCGGAAGCTGGATGCAACGGTCAAACTGCCCGCGTCGGTGGTGGAAGAGGCGTTCTTGAAGGCCAATCCGGGGCTGGAACGCGACATGATCACGATCACCTGCAAGCAAGGCTATATCGAAGAGGTCCGCCTGTGCCTGTCCCGCGAACTGGACCCGGTGCCCTGCGGGCGGGATGTGATCCGGGACTGCACCGCCAAGGACGCGCTGTTCGATCCGGTACGTTAGAGCGTCTTGTTCTGACACTCCCGCGCGTATTCCAGCGCCTTCGCGGTACCTTTCAGATCAATTGCCATCACGGTTTCGCCTGCGGGGCTATAGACAGTCATCGTCTTGTTCTGCGCAATCGCCGCGACAAAATCCCGGTCGGTGAAAAACACGGTCGCGCCGGGGACACGATCCTGTTTGAAGCCGATTGCGGTGGCATCAAAGCTTTTGCCGTCCAGCTCGAACCGGATCGGATAGCTTTGGCCGGGTTCAATCTCGCCCCAGGCCTTGTTGAACACGGTGAAATACCCGCGATTGTCCAGCGCGTCATAGCCCAGCCTGACGACTGAGAGGTCCTGATACACCGTCTGGATCAGACACCCGTTTCCAAGCGCGGGGTCCATCATGATGTTCCAGCCTTCGACAAAGCCTTTGTCGACGAGGTCTTGTGCGAGGGTAGAGGTGGCGGTGAAGGCGGCGAGGGTCAGGGCGAGAAGGCGGGTCATTATGTTTTATCCAGAATCAATTTTAGCTCAGTCAGAACTCTATTTGACACGCAAAGCTGAACAAAGATGTTATCTAATTGCTGTGCCGGATTATTGGATTGACCGAACCTAATTCGGATGTGAGTTTTTACTGAACGCCGGTTTTTTGCTCCGGCAAAAGCAGTTTGATCTTCAAAACAGGTATTACCGAATGCTAGCAAGCAGGTTTCTTTTTGTGCTTTGTACTTTTTCCGCAGCAGCCGTTTCGTCGGTCTCCGCAGATTCCAACGATTACAAAAAGTATTTTTTAGAACCCCATGAGTATTGCGAAACCTACGAATGCCGAAGGGGGCCATCTCTGCTTGACCACCTATCTGGGACCAAGAATGGCAGCCGTTTGAAAGTTCGGATCTTGCGGTTTGGGGAGCAGATGTCTGCTTGGGTTACTTCCTGACCAAAAGTGAAAGTGCTTGGAATGGCGGGACACCTGACGGCAAGGAAGGAGACCACCACGGGTTCTATCTTGTTTTAGGTGATTTCGCAGCTCGATTGCACGTTTTTGACTGGCCCTATGCAACTGAGGGCAGCCCATATGCGGGCTACGGTGTTTACAACTGCGAGAACACGAGTTGGCCCGAGCTGTTATTGGACGGGACACGCGTTGAAGAACTAAAGAAGTGGGCTGAGCACAAGTTGTCCGAAGCAAACGGGTGGGTCGGTAGTATTGACGGTTTTGAAGGGTCCCTAAAAGGTTCGTTCAGAAATGAAACGCTTGGTTTGACGTTAAGGATAGAAAACCTAGGCGGTATGAGGATCAGCTTTAGGGCGGATTATTTTGGACCACCAATCTTAATTGACGAAACGGGCGGCATGTATTGACGCTTGCCTCTCATGTCCGGTTACAACTCCTTCCGCGCCCTCAACGCTGCCGTAATCGTCCCGTCATCCAGATAGTCCAACTCGCCCCCAATCGGCACACCCTGCGCCAATGAGGTGAGGCGCACCTGCCCCTCAAACTGGTCCGCGATGTAGTGGGCGGTTGTCTGGCCATCGACCGTGGCATTCAGGGCCAGAATGACCTCGGTGATCCCCTCGGCCAGCACCCGGTCCTTGAGACGGGGAATGCGCAATTCGTCCGGCCCGACCCCGTCCAGCGCAGACAGCGTGCCGCCCAAAACGTGGTAGCGACCTTTGAAGACCCCGGCGCGTTCCATTGCCCAGAGGTCGGCAACGTCCTCGACCACGCACAGCTCTCCGGTCGCGCGGGCTTCGTCATTGCAGATGTCGCAGATGTCGGTGGTGCCCACATTGCCGCAATTCAGGCATTCGCGGGCGGTGACGGCGACCTGCTGCATGGCGTCCGAAAGGGGCGTCAGCAGCAGGGCGCGTTTGCAGATCAGGTGCAACACCGCGCGGCGGGCCGAACGGGGGCCGAGGCCGGGCAGCTTGGCCATCAGGTCGATCAGGTTGTCAATGTCGCTGTTCGAACTCACGGCCTGTCCTGTGTGACGCCGGAGGAAGCCTCCGGCGGGAGTATTTGGGAAAAGATGAAGATCAGAACGGCAGCTTGATATCTGCGGGCAGGCCCATGCTCTCGGTCAGTTTGGCCATTTCTGCCTGCGAACGCTCGGCCGCTTTGGTCTGTGCGTCCTTGATCGCGGCCAGGATCAGATCCTCGACCACTTCCTTGTCGTCGCCGTTGAAGATCGATGGGTCGATGTCCAGGCCTTTGAGTTCGCCTTTTGCGGTGGCGGTTGCCTTGACCAGACCTGCGCCGGACTCACCGACCACCATGATGGTGTTCAGTTCTTCCTGCATGTCGGTCATTTTGGTCTGCAAATCCTGCGCGGATTTCATCATCTTGGCCATATCGCCCAGACCGCCGAGTCCTTTGAGCATCCGAATTCTCCTGTATCTTTGCTTGATGCCTAAATACGGGCCGCGATGGCATGGCACAAGGGGTCAGAAATGCTCCCGCCCGTCGTCAAGGTCTTTGGCAAGACCTTTCCTTCCGTTGGGCCCGGCAGCGCGCGGGCCTTGCCCGCGCGCTGCCGGGCCCAAGGCCGCTCAGGGGCATCGGCGTCAGCCGATGGCCCGTGGCGGGCGCGGGAGTGTTCCGGGAATCGGATCACACCATGCGAACGCGGTTCAGCCCGTCCGTTTCGGTTACGGAACAGCAGATCGACCGCAACGTGCGCGGATGGTTGTAATCCCAAGGCCGCCCACGGTGCAGCGTCGCCCGCTCGTCCCAGATCAGGACGTCGCCCGCGGTCCATTGATGCGAATAGACATATTCGGGCCGGGTGCAAAAGGCGATGGCCTCGTCCAGAATGGCCTGGCTTTCCTTGTGCCCCAGCCCTTCGATGGCGAAGGCGTGGGATGCTATGAACAGGGCCTCTTCGCCCGTCACGGGGTTCGGCCAGATTGCCCGCCAGGGCCGATCGGGCCAGCGGGTCATCCGGGGCAGGGCTGCCAGATCGGCATCGATTTTCATGCGGGAATGCGACAGCCTGTGCCAGATGATGGCGTCTTGCAGCGGTTCTTTCAGGTGGCCGGGCATCTCGGCCCAGGCAGCGCGTGTCGAGGCAAGTTCCGTCTCGCCGCCGCTGGGTGGGACCACGAGGGCGGTCAGAATATTGATCAGTGCAGGGGTAGGCAGGAATGTGCTGTCTGTGTGCCACAGCATATTGGCCTGCAAATCCAGCAGGCGCAGATCGTCGCGGGCGCGCAAGCCGTCCTCTGTCTGATTGGACAGTTCAGACACCTGAAACTCCACATCGCGCCCCGCCGCCATCTGTTCGCGGTTTTCCAGCGGACCAAACAGTTCACCCAGACGCATATGATCGTCATCCGAGATGCTCTGCCCCGGAAAAAGCAGGGCGGAATGCGTTTCGAAGGCGTGCCGGATCTGGGGGTAGAGGTTATCCTGCGTGACCTCGCGCAGGTCGACGTCATGAACAATCAGGCCGAATTTGGGGTGCAGCGGGGTTGTGCGCATCAGGCTCCTCGGTCATGGGGCGGGGGTCGAGTTAATCCTCTTCGAACGGGTCCCATTCATCCTCGACCTCTGGCAGGGCTTCGGTTTCGACCTGTGCCGCGCGTTGTTCAGGGGTTTCTATTCTGGTGATCTTGGCCTTTGGAAAATGTGCCAGCACGGCCTGAACCAGCGGGTGTTCCGAGGCTTCTTCCTTCAGCGCCAGTTCCGCCCTGTCGCGAATCTCGGCAATCGTCGGCGCGTCGCCATCGGACACAATCGACACGGCCCAGCGATTGCCTGTCCACCGCTGCAGGGCCGAGCCCAACCGTGGGGCCAGATCCGTCGGGGCTTGCGGCGCAGGCGTAAACTCGATGCGTCCCGGCTGATAGGAAACCAGCCGCACGCCGTTTTCGACCTCGACCAACAGTTTCACATCACGGTTGACGCGGATCAGTTCGACCACGTGATCGAAACTGGGATAGCGCGCCAAAGCGGCCTGCGTGTCCTGGGCCAGCGCCGCGACCGGAGCACCCCCTGCCCCGCGAGGCGCAGGCGCATAGGTCGGTGCTGCGCGCGCTTCAACCGGTGCAGTGCCGTTACCGTGGATCGGCATACCGCCGCCCGGTCCGCCATTTGGTGGCGCAGGTGTATCCTGCAGACGTTTGATCAGTTCTTCCGGGCTGGGCAGATCGGCCACATGGGTCAGACGGATCACCGCCATCTCGGCTGCCATCATGGCGTTGGGGGCGGCCGAGACCTCCTCCAGCGCCTTCAACAGCATTTGCCACATGCGGGTCAGCACACGCATGGGCAGGGCGTCGGCCATCTGCTGGCCACGGGCGCGCTCGTCAGGGGATACTGTCGGATCCTCGGCTGCGTCCGGCGTGATTTTGACGACCGAGACCCAATGGGTGATCTCGGCCAGATCGCGCAGCACCGCCAGCGGGTCGGCCCCTTCGGCATATTGCGCGCTAAGCTCGGTCAGGGCACCGGCGGCATCGCCGCGCAGGATCATATCCATCAGGTCCAGCACCCGGCCACGGTCGGCCAGCCCCAGCATGGCGCGCACCTGGTCGGCGGTGGTTTCGCCTGCGCCGTGAGAAATCGCCTGATCCAACAGTGAGGTTGCGTCGCGGGCAGACCCCTCGGCCGCGCGGGTGATCAAGGCCAGCGCGTCCTCGGCAATCTCGGCCCCTTCGGCGCTGGCGATCTTTTGCAGCAGACCGATCATATCTTCGGGCTCGATCCGGCGCAGGTCAAAGCGCTGGCAGCGGGACAGGACCGTGACCGGGACCTTGCGAATCTCGGTGGTGGCGAAGATGAACTTCACATGTTCGGGCGGCTCCTCCAGCGTCTTGAGCAGCGCGTTGAAGGCGCTGGTCGAGAGCATGTGAACCTCATCGATGATGTAAATCTTGTAGCGGGCCGAGGCGGCGCGGTAGCGGACGCTGTCGATGATTTCGCGAATATCATTGACGCCGGTACGGCTGGCGGCGTCCATCTCCATCACGTCGACATGGCGGCCTTCCATGATGGCCACGCAATGCTCGCACTGACCGCAGGGTTCGGTCGTGGGGCCACCAGCGCCGTCCGGCCCGATGCAGTTCATACCCTTGGCGATGATCCGCGCCGTGGTTGTCTTGCCGGTGCCGCGTATGCCGGTCATGACAAAGGCCTGGGCTATCCTGTCGGCTTCGAACGCATTTTTCAGCGTGCGCACCATCGCGTCCTGACCCACCAGATCAGCAAAGGTTTCCGGACGGTATTTGCGGGCGAGAACCTGATAGGCGGGGCTGTCTGTGTCGGTCATGTCTGCTCTGGCGGATTCGGGACGTCGTCGCAGCGTAGTGGTCGCTGCAGCCCGCGTCCACCGCGCGGTTGGCGAAATTTGGTTTGGAAAGACCCGAGATCGGCGTAAACTGGAATCTCAGTATTTTTGAAGCACATTTTAAAAGCAGGCTTGGGTTTGGGAGGAAATCTTTGATGTCGCAACTGGTCGTCTACGCGCTGCAAGTCGGAGGCGGAACACTTGCGCTGACCTCGATGCCGGGACGCGGCGGAGATTATGCGGGCGATCTGGATACAATCGCGGATTGGAAACCCGGTCTTGTGATCTCGATGACCACGGAAGTTGAGATGCTGCAGGACGGGGCCCGGACCTTTGGCAGTGACATTCAGGGCCGCGCCAGCCGATGGGTTCATTTGCCGGTCGAGGATTTTGGCGCCCCGCCGCGCGCCGTTCAGGATCGGTGGGGGTCGGTCAGCGCATCGGCGCGGCAGGCTTTGTCCGGCGGTGGCCGGGTGCTGGTGCATTGCCGGGGTGGGTGCGGGCGATCCGGTATGGTGGTCTTGCGCCTGATGCTGGAATGCGGGGAACCGGCAGACAAGGCGCTGGCCCGGTTGCGGGCCCTGCGCCCCTGCGCGGTGGAAACCGACGAGCAGATGGCATGGGCCACGAAAGCGACCCACGCACCTTTGGATGCGCGCTCAGGCTGATACCCGCGCCGGTTCCTGCACTGGTCTTGAAGGTCTCAGGGCCAAGACCTCAAGCATGGCGCAAGGCGTTCTTGGCAAGGCCCCGGACGGAAGGGCCGCGCATGTCTCGTTAAAAATCAGGTCGGCATAGGTATCCAGCGTTTGGATCGGCGTGTCCGCCTCGGTCCCGCAGAAGATGCGTATCTGTTCTGGTCCGGCGCGAAAGCGGGCCATGCACCCTTGCGCGCAATGCGTCAGGTCGCTGCTACCTTCGATTTCGAATCCTTCGCTGGTGACGTGGTCGGCCTTGTTCATTGCCTCGGCCAGCGCGCGTGCCATGCGCGCCATTGCGGGGCAGGGCCCGCCTGTGCGTTGGCAAATGGTCGCCACGTATTCGTGGGTTTTTGTCTTCCAGATCATCCTGCGCCCTCCGCGCGGCGGACGGGGGATGATACAGGTGAGACAGAAGAAACGCTGTCAGGACCTGCCCGGACACCCCGCCCGAGTTTCGGTTACGTTGATGATGGCAGGTCTCCTGACTTGCGGGTCGTTGCTTTGCCGACCTTCCCAGCCTTTCGGCCAGTGGCATTCCGGCATCGCTTACCGCTTACAGTTGCGGGGGCAGTCGCGGCCTTGGTTCGTTCCGGTTTGACCGGGCAGAACCGCACCGTGTTCCCTTTTCATCCCGACCCATTGTGTGGATCGGAAACCATCACACAACCGCTAGCGTCTGTTCGCGTTCTGAGTCAAGCGGGGTTTTGGGTGTCACGTACACATGCCTTGTGCCGGGCGACGTGTGGTCAAGTGGCAGCAGGGTTGACTCGGCTGCGGGTTGTTGTGCCTCTTGGGCAGGTAAACCGATTGGTTCAGAAAGGCCCGCAGGTTCGATGTTGGACACGCAGCAGCACGTGAAGATCGAGGATTTCCAGTTTCCCGCTGGCCCGGCGCAGCTGTCGGCGCGACTGTATCGGCCTTTTACTGATCCCGACACGGTGGTGGTTCTGAACGGGGCGACCGGTGTGCCGCGCGACTACTACCAGCACTTTGCCCGGTGGTTGGCTGCCGAGCGTGGCATGGCCTGCCTGACGTATGACTATCGCGATTTTGGTCACTCTGTTTCCGGCCCCATGCGCGACTCGCAGGTCACGATGTCGGACTGGGCGCTGATCGATATGCCCGCAGCACGGGCCGAGATGCGCCGAAGGTTTCCCGACGCCCGGCAGTGGAGCATTGGTCATTCCGTCGGCGGAATGCTGGGGCCGATTCAGCCGGATATCGACCAGATCGACCGGATGATCTGTGTCTGCTCGGGGTTGGTGACGCTGTCCGATCACCCATGGCCCTATCGGGGGTTGGCCTGGGCGTTCTGGCACGGGCATGTTCCGCTGCTTGTGAAAGCCCTGGGGTATCTGCCCGGCAAAGCCATTGGGTTCGGTGCCGATCTGCCGGGCTCTGTCTATTGGCAATGGCGCAGGTGGTGCACCGCGCCGCTGAATTATGTGCCAGAGATCGGAAAGGATTTGCCACCGGCGCGCTGGTCGGATCTGGGTGTTCCGGTGGATCTGTTCACCAGCGACGACGATCAGACCGTCCCGCCAAAAGCCGTATGGCGTCTGGCGGATCTGTATGGGCCGGGCGCGCGGCGGCACCTGTTGTCGCCCAAGGAATTCGGAGTGAAAGAGATCGGCCATATCGGCGCATTTGCCCGCCGGAATTCGGCAATCTGGCCCCAGTTGGTTGCCTGATTGTGCTGATGAGCGGATACATGGGGGAAAGGTGAGAGGTTGGACATCGACCCAAGCGGGGCTCGTTGTGGCTGCTTCCTTCCGGACCTGACCAGGTTGGCGAGGCGCTCGCCCGCGCCAACCTCTCAGCGCTTGATATAGGGAAGCCTGGGGAAAATGACAACCCGTCAGAGTGTCAGCCGGATGCGTTCGAACCCCTGCGGGTCCGGGTCCAGAACGATAGGGTCGTAGTTCTGCAACTCTGACAGGTATTTCAGCGCGCCGGGCCCTGTACTGAGGATTGACTGAACCCCGGCCTGCGGCGCGAACGAAAACGGATAAACCGCCTGAGACAGCGGGTCGGCGGGCAGGTACCCGGTCAGATAATCGCGTAGGATTCGCTTGATATCTATTGCAGGCAGGTTGATCGGCTCTGCCGTTTCCACAAACGGGAAATGCCCGCCACCATTGGCGCGGTAATTGTTGAGCGCGACCACAAAATCCTGATTGGGGTCAAGCGTAGACCCGTCAATTCTGGCCTGCCGGATGCGGCGGTGAGAATTGTCGATCAACTGCCCCTGAGCGTCAAACCGGGCCGGGTAGGACGGGTCGATCTGGTAGGTCAGGCCAAAGAGAAGGTCGAAATTGTACCCAACCCGACCGGGGTCGATCAGATCGGTCTCGGCGTCGCGACGCATGGTGTTGAAAAGACCCGCCGACATCTCAAGCCAGTCCAGCACCTGAGCGCCGCTGACCTTCACCGCCCTCAGTTCGTTCGGAAAGACGTAAAGGTCCGCAATGTGGCGCAAACAAACCTCGCCCGCCGGGACATCGGTGTAATAGCGCGGCCCGGACCGACCGCCGCATTTATAGGGCGAAACGGCGGACAACATGGGCAAATTGGCCAGTGCGGTGCCGGACAGATAGGGGCGCAAGGCGGCGGCCTGCGCCGAGGCCACCAATGCCAGCCCCCGATCAACGGCGCAAAAGCTGAAAAAGCTGTGCATCGGTTTTGCGATTCGCGCCACCGGCTCGGCCATCTTGGTGCGGGTTCGGGCGTGCACGGGTGCAAAAAGCCGGACCATGTCGGGGTCCTCTGGCGTTTCAGGGGCGGAGTTGTTTTGGCGAAGCGGTCTCAACCCGACCTGCTGGTCGGTGATTTGCCACCCGAGATCGGCAGAGTGGGACAGGTTCAGATCAATCACGCCCAGATGATTTCCTGCGGACCCGGGCATGACAACCGGTTTGCCATGGACCAATCCGGCCTCAGGGTCGACATGGGCCAGCCCCCGGTGGTCGTTGCCGGGAAGGGTCAGATGCGTGTGCCCGGCCACTAGGGCGTCAATGCCGTCAATGGCGGCCAGTGGGATCACGGCATTCTCCAGCCCCGGTGCTTCCTGATCCTGACCGAGGCCGGAATGGGCCAGCGCGATGACCAGATCACACCCCGCCGATTTCAGGGTCTGCACGGTGCGTCGCGCCGCGCTCAGACAGTCCTCGACCGCGATGTCATCGCCCAGATGATGCGCTTCCCATTGCGTGGTCTGAGGGGGCAGAACCGACAACACGCCCACGCGGATGGGAATGTCTTGCCCGTTTCGCGAAATCGATCGGTCAAGCACCGCATGGTCCTGCCAGCGTTGCGAAACCCCCGACCGGCGGCGCATATTGCTGCACAGGACAGGACATGGAGCCTGATCAAGCACAGTGTCCAGCACCGCCAGCCCAAAGCCGAAATCGTGATTTCCAAGCCCGACGGCGTCATAATGCAGGGCCGCAAACCCTTGCATCATTGGATGGCCGTCAGGGTCCTGTGCCGCCTGATCGCCCAGCGGCGTGCCCTGAAGCGCATCGCCATTGTCGAACAGCAAAACAAGCGCGCCGTCTGCTTCTGCTCTCGCCGTGCGGATCAGACTGGCGGTTCGCGTGAATCCAATCGTGGGGTCCGGCTGATCCGAGTAATAGTCGAAACCGGTCAGATTCATGTGCAGATCAGTTGTCGCGAGGATACGAATATGCACATCCGAACTTTCAGTTTGACCCGGTCTAAAAGGTCCAGTTTTCACTCTTGAATTCTACTATTGGATGCTGGTGCTAAATCAAAATCAACAATTGGTAGACTTAATGCCAATGTTTCCAGGCCTGTGCAAGCATTGCCTCTGGCCGCGCATGGCCCGGCACCGCGAAAGGCCATTGCAACGCCGGGGCAGTCATGGCAGCCCTGTCAGCAAAGCCGAAGGGGCAGGTGATGATAAATGCAGAACAGGTGACTTTCGGTGGCGCGGGTCTGAACCGTGCGGCCCATATTCGGGGCGACGCCGAGAAGTTGTCACAAGCACAAGGCGATCCGGCAGCCAGATGTGTTCTGCTGTGGCGCGGTAAACTGCTGGTGCAGGGTGACAGGCTGGATCGGTTGGCTTTGCAGCCCATGTCTCATCCCCTGATCACACGTGGACCCGGAGGGATTGTTTCTGCCCCGATCTTTCTGGGGCTGGATGCTTCAGATGCCCCTTTGTTTGCGCTGGATATTTCGAACTGGGCCGCCGAAGGGCTGGACCTGACCGGTGTTGGCGCGTTTGTCGACCGGACCGAACAGCAACATCCCGACCTGCCCGAAGGCCATGTCTTTGCCGAGCTGCGCCGGATCATGACCCGCCTGTCGCCCCTTGATGCCGAACTGGCGGCGACGGCCAAGGCGGTAATCGGCTGGCATGAAACGCATAAATTCTGCGCCAAATGCGGCGCGCCCAGTGAAATCTCGCAGGCCGGGTGGCAGCGCAGTTGCCCGACCTGCGGCGCGCAGCATTTTCCGCGTACGGATCCGGTTGTCATTATGCTGATCACCCATGGTGACGCGGTGCTGATGGGCCGCTCGCCCGGCTGGCCCGAGGGGATGTATTCGCTGCTGGCTGGGTTTGTCGAACCGGGCGAAACGCTTGAGGCCGCCGTACGGCGCGAGGTGATGGAGGAGGCAGGCGTGCCGGTCGGTGCGGTCTCGTACCTGTCCAGCCAGCCCTGGCCGTTCCCGGCCTCGCTGATGTTCGGCTGCGCGGGCGAGGCGCTGTCGCGTGACATCGTGATCGATCCGGTCGAGATTGAAGACGCGATGTGGGTCAGCAAAACGGAAATAATGCAGGCTTTCGCAGGCGAGCATCCAACCCTGCTGCCCGCTCGAAAAGGGGCCATCGCGCATTTTCTGTTGCAAAACTGGCTTGCGGACACGCTGGACTAAGGAAAAACTGGACAAAAGGCAGCAAAGGCAGACATGCAGTTTTCAGCGCGCGAAGATATCGAAGCCCCGATCAATTCGGTATTCGAAATGGTTGCCGATTTCGAACGGTTCGAGCGTATGGCCATGCGGCGCGGCATCGATGTTCGGCGCACGACCCAAGACGCCCCGGTCGAGGCCGGGACCACCTGGGAGACCGAGTTCAAACTGCGCGGCAAACCGCGTCAGATGTCGGTGGTGATGACCGATTGCGACCGCCCCGCGCAAATGCGGTTCGAAGCCAACAGCAAAGGTATGAGCGGCATCACCACGGTTGATTTTCTGGCCCTGTCACAACGCAGAACCCGCCTGAGCGTTGAAATGTCGCTCAGCGCCAAATCCCTGCCCGCCCGGCTGTTGCTGCAATCGATGAAGCTGGGTCAGGCCCGGTTCCGCAAACAGTTTCAGATCCGCTTGGGCGAGTTTGCCCGCGAGTTGGAGCAGCGCCACAAGCACGGGGCTTAGGGCGCGGTTCGCGGTTCCGGCGGTCAGAATTCAATTCATCCCGACCGTGACAACCCCGCATCAACCGCGCGGTTGCGCTGCCGGGTAGACGCCCAGGATCTCGACATTGGTTGTAAAGTGCTCAAGCTCGTCCATGGCCAGTTGCACGTTCCGGTCGTCCGGGTGCCCGACGATGTCTGCGTAGAACTGCGTCGCCGTGAACGAGCCATCCAGCATGTAGCTTTCCAGCTTGGTCATGTTGATGCCGTTGGTGGCAAAGCCGCCCATGGCCTTGTACAGCGCGGCCGGGATGTTGCGCACCTGAAACACGAAGCTGGTGATCATCTCATGCGCCCCCCGGCGAGACAGGTCGGCCTGGCGGGACATCAGCAAAAAGCGCGTGGTGTTGTCGCCGTGATCCTCGATATGGCGGGCCAAGACGTTCAGGCCGTAAATCTCTCCGGCCAGTTCGCTGGCCAGCGCGGCGGAATGAATGTCACCGGCCTCGGACACTTCGCGCGCGGCACGTGCGTTATCGGGGCTGACGCGTCCGCGAATGTCGTGTTCACGCAGGAACCCTGCACATTGGGGCAGCAGCACAAGATGCGAGTGCGCCTCGGTGATGTCTTCCAGTTTTGCACCCGGCACAGCGAGCAGGTTGATATGAACCCGAACAAACGCCTCTTCGATGATATGCAGACCGCTGTGCGGCAACAGCCGGTGAATATCGGCCACCCGCCCGTAGGTCGTGTTTTCCACCGGCAGCATCGCCAGATCAGCCTCGCCCGAGCGGACCGATTCGATCACATCCTCGAAGGTGCGGCAGGGCAGAGCCTCCATTTCCGGGCGCGCGTTGCGGCAGGCCTCGTGACTGTAGGCGCCGGGTTCGCCTTGAAAAGCAATGCGATTGGTCATTTGGTCGATTCCGTGCAACAAGTTCCAGAATTGGGCGTTTCGTCGCGGTGTCTATACCTTGCCTCTCGTCAGGGGAAGCCTTAGACACCTGCACAGACAGCTGAAATGGACACGCGATCAATGTTCGACACGATGACAGTTACCAAGGCCGCAGCAGGCCTGTTCGGCACTTTCCTGGTGCTGCTTCTTGCCAAATGGGGTGGCGACATCCTTTACCATTCGCATGGTGGCCACGGTGATGCGCAGGCCGCATATATCATCGAAACCGAAAGTTCGGGCGAAAGCGCCGACGGCGAAGAGGTGGTATTCGAGGATCTGCTGGCCGCCGCCGACGTCGAAAAAGGCGCAAAAGTCTTCCGCAAGTGCACCGCGTGCCACAAGCTGGAAGATGGCGCAAACGGCACCGGCCCGTACCTGTACGGCGTAGTGGACCGTCCGCTGGGCACGGCCGAGGGTTTTGGCGGTTACTCGGCAGGCATGCTTGCGCATGGCGGCAACTGGACACCCGAAGCCCTGGACGCGTTCCTGACACGCCCCAGCGACTATATCTCGGGCACGACCATGAGCTTTGCGGGCCTGAAAAAGCCGCAAGAGCGCGCGGATGTGATTGCTTACCTGCAGACCATCGGCAACTGATTGCCCTCACGAATGTGAAAATCCCAAAGCCGTTGCCTTGTGCAGCGGCTTTTTTTGTGCCGAAAATCTTCACAAAGCGTTCACGCATTCTAAACTTGAATCATCCAAGGCTGGCGATTTAGCTAGCCGGACCGACATAGAAGATGACAACGATCCAGAGGACGAGCCATATGAAACCCCTCCTGCCTGCTTCGCGCGAGATGACCGTTCGGCATTGGGGGGCGGTTCTGGGAATGATGGCAACCACCGCTTTTGGATCGGTAGGAATTGCGCAGGCGAATGACGAGAACATCACGCGCAGCCACGGGTATTCCTACTTTGGAAATCTGAACTATCCGGCCGATTATCCGCATCTGAACTACGTCAATCCGGATGCGCCGAAAGGCGGAGAGTTGTCATTGGCGGCGTCTGGAACATTCGACTCGCTGAACCCTTATTCGCGCAAAGGCCGTAGCGGAGCCTTGACCACCATTCAGTATGATCGCCTGTTCGAAAGTGCAGATGACAGTGTGGGCCAGTATTATGGCGTCCTTGCGGAAAGCCTGGAATATGACGAAGGCCGAAACTACGTCATTTTCCACCTTCGGCCCGAGGCGATGTTCTGGGATGGCACGCCGGTTACGGCCGAGGATGTGGTTTACAGCCACCGTCTGTTCATCGAACAGGGGTTGCCGTCATACGCGCAAGCGGTAGGGCGCATGGTCACGGGGGCCGAGGCGTTGGACGACCACACGGTCAAATTCACGTTTAACCCCGAAGTGACGCGGCGCAGCTTGATCGAAACCGTTGGGGCCACACCGGTGTTTTCGAAAGCCTGGTTCGAGGCGGACGACTCGCGCCGTTTGGACGAACCCCGCCTGGAAGTGGCCGTTGGGTCGGGTCCGTATAAACTGGACAGCTACGACATTAACCGTCGGATCGTGTACAAACGGCGTGACGATTACTGGGGCAAGGATCTGCCGTTCAATATTGGGCGAAACAACTTCGACACCATTCGCGTCGAATACTTCGCAGACCAGACCGCAGCCTTCGAAGGCTTCAAGGCCGGTGAATACACGATCCGGATCGAGAGCGATCCCAAGCTCTGGGCGACAAGCTATGATTTCCCCAAACTGACCGAAGGTTCGGTTGTGCAGGATGAGATCGCGGATGGCAGCCCGCCGACCCCGTCTGGTTTTGTGTTCAATCTGGGCAAACCGCAGTTTGCAGACAAAAACGTACGTAAGGCGCTGGCGCTGGCGTTCAATTTCGAATGGGCAAACGAATCCCTGCTGTTCGGTCTGAACTCACCTCGCAGTTCCTTTGTCCAAGGCACGCCGTTGGAGGCGCAGGATGTTCCCACAGGGGATGAACTGGCGTTTCTGGAAACGCTGGGGGATGTCGTACCTGCGGACTTTTTGTCCGAACCGGCGATCATGGCGCATGAATCCAATTCGGCGCGGCTGAACGACCGTCGCAATCTGCGCAAGGCGTCCAAGATGCTGGACGAAGCGGGATGGCCGGTTGGCGATGGCAACCTGCGCCGAAACGCCGAGGGGCAGACCCTGAAGGTAAATATCCCTTACCCATCGAATTTGCCCACATCGACAGCTACGATGATCGAAACCTATGTGCAGAACCTTCAGGCGCTGGGCGTTGATGCGTCGGCAGAAAAGGTCGATCCGGCCCAATACACCCTGCGCAGCCGGGAACGCGACTATGACATGGTGTATTCGACCCGGTATGGCACGTTCCTCTCGACCGGCGGCGGCTTGCTGCAGATGTACGGGTCCGAGGAAGCGGCCTTTAGCTTGTTCAACCCTGCGGGACTGGCAAGCCCGCTGGTTGATGCAATCATCAACGCGTCATTCGAGACGGACAATCAGGCAGATCAGGACACAGCCCTTATGGCGCTGGATCGGGCACTGCGGTATGAGTTCTTCGTAATCCCCGTGGGATATATCGCGGACTACTGGACGGCCTATTACGACATGTATGAATACCCGGAAAACCTGCCACCTTACTCGCTTGGTCATCTGGATTTGTGGTGGATCAACCCCGAGAAAGAAGCCGCGCTGAAAGCGAAAGGCGCGCTGCGTTAAGATGGGCGCCTATATTCTAAGACGCCTGCTTTTGGTCATCCCGACCTTGCTGGGCATCATGGTGGTCAACTTCACGCTGGTGCAATTCGTGCCTGGCGGGCCGGTCGAACAGATCATTGCTCAGATCGAAGGGCAGGGGGACGTGTTCGCCGGGTTCGCAGGCGGCGGCGATGCGGGCGCCGGGGCCGAGCCCGCAGGCGGCGTATTCGACGACAAGTATGTCGGCGCTCGTGGTCTGCCGCCCGAATTCATCGCCGAACTGGAAAAAGAATTCGGCTTCGACAAGCCGCCGCTCGAACGGTTTCTGAACATGATGGGCAACTACCTGACGCTGGATTTCGGCGAGAGTTACTTTCGTTCGATCAGTGTGATTGACCTGGTGCTTGAGAAAATGCCGGTATCGATCTCGCTGGGTCTGTGGTCGACGCTGATCGCTTATCTGGTGTCCATTCCGCTGGGCATCCGAAAAGCCGTAAAGGATGGGTCAACATTCGACACCTGGACCAGCGGAACCATTATCGTGGCCTATGCCATTCCGGGGTTCCTCTTTGCGATCCTGCTGCTGGTTCTTTTTGCTGGCGGCTCTTACTGGCAGATTTTCCCGCTGCGGGGGCTGACTTCGGACAATTGGGACAGCCTCAGCCTGTTTGGCAAGATCGCGGATTACTTCTGGCACATCGCTTTGCCGATCATTGCGTTGACGATTTCGGCCTTTGCGACGTTGACGCTGCTGACCAAGAACTCGTTTCTGGATGAGATCAAGAAGCAATACGTGATGACCGCCCGCGCCAAGGGGCTGAGCGAAGGAAAAGTGCTGTATGGCCATGTCTTCCGCAACGCGATGCTGATTGTGATCGCCGGTTTCCCGGCGGTGTTCATTGGTGTGTTCTTCGGCGGATCGATCATTATCGAGACGATCTTTTCGCTGGACGGGCTGGGACGGCTGGGTTTCGAGGCCGCCGTGGCGCGGGACTATCCGGTGATCTTTGGCACCCTGTTCATCTTTGGCCTGATGGGGCTGGTCGTCGGCATTATCAGTGACCTGATGTATGTCCTTGTCGACCCGCGTATCGACTTTGAAAAGCGGGAGGGGTAGATGGCGCTTTCTCCCCTCAATCAGCGCCGCTGGCGCAATTTCCGGCGCAATGGCCGGGCGTTCTGGTCGCTGCTCATCTTCTCGGTCCTGTTCGGGCTGTCCTTGTTTGCCGAGTTCATCGCCAATGACAAACCGATCTTGGTGAAATACCAGGGCGAGTTCTATACGCCGATCTTCAACTTCTACGCCGAAACCGAGTTTGGCGGAGATTTCCAGACCGAAGCGATCTATCGCGACCCCGAGGTGATGTGTCTGATCGACAGCGGTGGTCTGGATGCGTGCTTTGACGATCCCGAGGGTATTATCGAACAGATTGATGCGGGCACGTTTGAGGCCGACGGGTTCGAACGCGGCTGGGCCATCTGGCCGCTGATCCCGTATTCCTACAACACGAGCGTTGATCGCCCGGGCGCGGCCCCGTTGCCGCCCAACGGGCAGAATCTGCTGGGAACGGATGACACCAAGCGAGACGTTCTGGCCCGCGTGATCTACGGCTTCCGCCTGTCGATCCTGTTCACTTTGATTGTCACCGGTGCGGCCAGTCTGATCGGGATATTCGCGGGCGCGATTCAAGGGTTCTTTGGCGGCTGGCTGGATCTGATCTTCCAACGCATAATCGAGATCTGGTCGGCGACCCCGTCGCTTTATGTGATCATCATCATGTTCGCCATTCTGGGGCGAAGTTTCTGGCTGCTTGTGGCGTTGATGATCCTGTTCAGTTGGACCGGACTTGTGGGCGTTGTGCGGGCCGAATTCCTGCGGGCGCGCAATTTGGAATATGTTCGTGCCGCACGCGCGCTGGGTGTGGGCAACATGACCATCATGTTCCGCCATATGCTGCCCAACGCAATGGTCGCCACGTTGACCTTTATGCCATTCATCGTCACCGGCACCATCGGTGGTCTGGCGTCGCTGGATTTTCTGGGCTTCGGCCTGCCATCCTCGGCCCCGTCACTGGGCGAGCTGACCTTGCAGGCGAAACAGAACCTGCAGGCCCCGTGGCTGGCCTTCACCGCGTTCTTCACCTTTGCCATCATGCTGTCGCTGCTGGTCTTCATTTTCGAAGGCGTCCGCGATGCGTTTGATCCCAGAAAGACGTTCTCATGACCGAAAAGGTGATCAACAGGCCGATGGAACGCCTCATCCTTGTCGCGGGGCTAGTGGCATTGGGATACATCATTCTGGTGTTGGGTGGGCTCGGCTGGGAGTTCTTTACCACGCACCCCCACGGCCCGTTTCAATACGACGTCTTTGGCCTGTTTTTCCTGGTGCTGTTCGGGCCGGGTACAGCCGTTCTGATCGCCAGCGCGGTCATCTTTGCAACGAAACGGTCTTTCCCGACCTGGCTGCAGGTCGGCGCGATGCTCGGTGCCGTATGGGTGGGTTTCACGCACGCAGCGCTTGGGGGGATCAGCGTATGAAAATGTCGCTGTTGAATGTGCAGGACCTGAAAGTCTCGTTCCGGCAGGACGGGCAGGTATCAGCGGCCGTCAAAGGCGTTTCCTTCACCGT
This sequence comes from Ruegeria sp. C12, assembly GCF_056537745.1. NCBI lineage: Bacteria > Pseudomonadati > Pseudomonadota > Alphaproteobacteria > Rhodobacterales > Roseobacteraceae > Ruegeria > Ruegeria sp. C12. The sequence continues at coordinate 177,209 of NZ_JBQFSA010000004.1, read as the reverse complement.
GGATCGGGGCGAAACAGTCGCCTTGGTGGGTGAATCCGGGTCCGGGAAATCCGTGACGGCCCTGTCCACGGTGTCCTTGCTGGGCGACAGCGCGATTGTCGAAGGCTCGGTGCAGTATGACGGGCAGGAGATGATCGGCGCGTCCGAGGACACGCTGATGGGTGTGCGCGGCAATGACATCAGCTTTATCTTTCAGGAGCCGATGACCTCGCTCAACCCGCTGCACACGATCCAGAAACAGATGGCGGAATCGCTTGCGCTGCATCAGGGGATATCGGGCGACGCGGCGCGGGATCGGATTGTCGAGCTACTGACCAAGGTGGGTATCCGTGACCCCGAAGAACGTCTGGACAGCTATCCGCATCAACTGTCCGGCGGACAGCGACAGCGTGTGATGATCGCGATGGCGCTGGCCAACAAGCCGGATATCCTTATCGCGGATGAGCCGACAACGGCGTTGGACGTCACCATTCAGGCGCAGATCCTCGAACTGCTGGCCGAATTGCAGAAATCCGAGAATATGGGGATGCTATTCATCACCCATGATCTGGGGATCGTCCGTCGGATCGCTGACCGGGTTTGCGTGATGAAGGATGGCGAAATTGTCGAAACCGGCGTCACGGCTGAGATTTTCGACAACCCGCAGCACCCCTATACGCGCAAGCTGCTGGCGGCTGAGCCTTCGGGCCAACCGGACCCTGTTGCATATGACGCAGAAGAGGTCGCGCGCACGGACCATCTGAAAGTCTGGTTCCCGATCCAGCGGGGTTTCCTGAAACGCACCGTGGGTCATGTGAAGGCCGTCAATGACGCCACGCTCAGCGTCCGGGCGGGTGAGACATTGGGGATCGTCGGCGAAAGTGGCTCGGGCAAGACCACATTGGCGCTGGCCATCATGCGGCTGATTGCGTCAGAAGGCGGTATTACATTCCGCGACCAGAACGTCCGCCGCTGGTCCACGCGGCAGTTGCGGCGACTTCGCAAGGATATGCAGATCGTGTTTCAGGACCCGTTCGGCAGCCTCAGCCCGCGCATGACCTGCCAGCAGATCATCGCCGAGGGGCTGGCCATCCATAAGGTCGATCCCCATCGCGCCCCGCGCGAATTGGTGGCCGAAGTGATGACCGAAGTGGGCCTGGACCCGGCGTCGATGGATCGCTACCCGCATGAGTTCTCGGGCGGGCAACGTCAGCGCATCGCGATTGCGCGGGCCATGGTTTTGCGCCCGAAACTGCTGGTTCTGGACGAACCGACCAGCGCGCTGGACATGACGGTGCAGGTTCAGATCGTCGATTTGCTGCGCGATCTGCAGCGGAAATACGGGCTGGCCTATCTGTTCATCAGCCACGATCTGAAGGTTGTGCGCGCCATGTCCCATAATGTCGTCGTCATGCGCAACGGTGACGTGATCGAGATGGGCGCGGCAGAAGACCTGTTTGAAAACGCGCAAACAGACTATACGCGCGAGTTGATTGCGGCGGCGGGCTGACGCCCGCCCGACGCGTTTCTCAGGCGCTGGCCTTTTCCCGGTCGGCGGGTTTGGGAACCGGTCCGCGCAGCTCCTCATAATGATCAAAGCTGAGCTTGACCCAACCGGTCCCGCGCGTGGCGCTGGCGAGGGTGCGGTGTAGCTCATCCTGTGCAACGGCCGGAAGCTGCGCATTGAAGATCTCCCAGCCCGAGGCGTTTGGATTGCCCTCGAACCCCAAAACCTGCCCTTGCAGCGTGCTGATCGTGGGCACCAGATCGCCGACGAAATCCGACGGCAGGTGAATCTCGGCGGTCAGGATCGGTTGCAGGACCACGGGTTTGGCTTCGGGCAGGGCCTCGCGGACGGCGTTCTTGCCTGCGGTGCGGAAGGCATAGTCCGAACTGTCGACATTGTGGTGCTTTCCGTCGCTGAGTGTGACTTTGACATCCACAACCGGAAAGCCTTCGGGGCCCTGTACCAGCGCGTCCTTGGCCCCGTGTTCGACCGACGGGATATAGTTCTTCGGCACGGCCCCGCCCTTGACGATTTCCTCGAACTGAAAGCCCGACCCGCGCGGCAGCGGCGCGACCGAGATGACCACATCGGCAAATTGTCCGGCCCCGCCGGATTGCTTGCGGTGCCGATGCCGGTGTTCCACCTGCGTGCGGATGGTTTCGCGATAGGCGGTTTCAACCGCGCTGGTTTCGATTTCGATGCCGAAATCTTCTAACAGCTTCGCCGTCACCCGCCGCATATGCTGTGGCCCTTGCGAGCCCAGAACGGAATGACCGCTGAGTTCATCCTGCTCCATCTGAAGCCCCGGATCGATTTCGACCAGTCGGGTCAGGGCGTTGGACAGGCGCACGTCGTCGCGTTCATGCGCGGGCGAGACGATCTGCCGGTGCGCAACCGGGTGCGACGCGGCCCAATCCGGCAACGGTGTTGCCGCACGGCTGTCATAAATAAAACCGGGATTCAGGTGATCGGATTTGACCGCCAGACCGATCTGCCCGGCCTCCAACGCATTGATCTGGGTTTTCGCGTCCAGCGTGGTCAGGTTGCCCACGGTTTCGCCGCCCAACGCCTCGTGCGCTTTGACGCCGTCGCCCAGGCCACGCAGCACGGTGATCTTGCCGATATGTTTCTTAACATCAGCAAAGCCTGCGATTGCGCGGGCATTGTCTGCGGCTTCGTCACGCCCGGCGGCGATATCAAACTCAGGCGCCTCGTGCCGCAGGGCTTTCATCAACCGGGTCAGGCCATTGCCATGGCTTGCGGCCCCCAGACAGGCCGGGATCAGCTGGTGGTTCTGCAGGACTTGCGCGGCGAGGTCATAGACCTCGGCGCTGGGGGGCTGCTTGTCCTCGATCAGTTGCTCCAGCAGGTTGTCATCGAAATCGGACAGGGTTTCCAGCAATTCGGTGCGGGCCTCCTGCTCGCGATCCTCGACCGATTGCGGCAATTCGATCAGCGCCGAGGGTTGGCCTTCCTGATATTTCCACGCGCGTTCAGAAATCAGATCGACCGCACCGATGATCGTTTCCCCTTCGCGGATCGGAACCTGGCGCAATGCGATGTGATTGGTGCAATAGGTTTGCAGTGCCGCGATAATGTCGCGGATGCGGCCGTTGGGATTGTCCATCCGGTTGATGAACAGAAAGCAGGGGATGCCGGCCTCTTCGACCAATCTCAGATACGGCGCACACAGCACAGCGGCGTCCGGATCGGGTGGCACGACGACAACTGCCGCGTCCGAGATTGCCATGGCCGGACCGACATAAGCCAGCGCATCGCCGCCGCCATCAACGTCAACCGCGCACCATGGTTCGTCCAAGTAAGAAAAACCGTGCAAATGCACGGTTCCCGATACGTCGAATGTTGTGGGGCGCCCGTCGAGGCGGCTGATGGCCTCGACCAGAGTGGATTTGCCCGATTGACTGGGGCCCAGGACGGTGAAAACGCGCATATGTGCTGTCCCTCTTTCAGGTTGCAGAGTGGCTGCACGAATGAGGATGTCGAACGCAAAAGCGTCGGCACGGGATGTCTGCGAATTTGCCTGCCTCGAATTGCGGACCAGTTTAACGGGCCACACCCCAAGTGTGGAGAAAACAGAAGCCTTGCGTCAAGCCCCTGTTCGAAATCTCGCGAGGCGGGCGGAAAAGCCGCCCGCGGTCTTTGGGTCAGATGGCGGAACTATGCCCGGCCTTGCTGAGGTCGTAGGCATCGAGGGTCCGCGCGATCATCCGGGTAAGGGCGCGGGCTTCGGGCGGGATGAACAGCCCGTCCTCGGTGATGCGCAGCAACCCGTCAAAAGCCGTATTCGCCGCGCTGTACATGTCGCGCAACTCTTGGGCGGTGACGTCGTAGTTGCGCAGAATCTCGGCCGAGTTGATCTTGAAATCGCACATCAGCGCTTCGATCAGCCGGGCGCGCAGCACATCCTGAGCTTTGAACAGATGCCCGCGCGAGGTTGAAAACCGCCCGTCGCGAACCGCCTTGGTATGCGCCGAGGTCGCCGGATTGTTCTGTGCGTAGCCCTGCGGGAAGCGCGAGATCGAACTGGCACCAACCCCAATCAAAACCTCGGCCTGATCGTCGGTATAGCCCTGGAAGTTGCGCTTTAACTGCCCCGCGTTCAAAGCCCGGGTCAGGCCATCTTCCTGTGTTGCGAAGTGGTCGATCCCGATCTCGGCGTAATTGTCCCACATGAACAGGCGTCGGGCCGTATCAAACAGGTCCAGCCGTTGTTCGGGCGTCGGCAGCGCGTCTGATGGAATCAGCTGCTGCCGCTTGGCCATCCACGGCACGTGGGCATAGCCATAAAGCGCCACGCGGTCCGGGCTGAGCGACAGAAGCTTCTGCACGCTTTCGGTCATGCGGGCCTTGGTCTGATGGGGCAGGCCGTACAGAATATCGGCATTCAGGCTGGTAATGCCGCGCGCGCGGATCATGTCGACCGCTTCGCGGGTGGTGTCATAGCTTTGAATGCGCCCGATGGTCTTTTGAATCTCATCATCGAAATCCTGCACACCGATCGAGGCGCGGTTCATGCCTGCCTCGGCCAGGGCGTCCAGACGCGCATCGTCAATTTCGTTCGGGTCGATTTCGACCGAGAACTCGGCATCCGGGCCCATCGGCACAATGCCCAGGATATGCTGCGCCAGTTCGCGCATCAGGTCCGGGTTCAGCAAGGTTGGCGTTCCACCGCCCCAATGCAGGCGCGACAGCACGACGCCGTCTGGCAGGCGCGCGGCCAGCAAGTCCAGCTCGGCCTTCAGAACATCCACATAGGCAATAACCGGGTTATCCGTCTGCGTGCCTTGCGTGCGGCAGGCGCAGAACCAGCACAGCCGGCGGCAGAAGGGAACGTGGATATACAGCGAGACGGCGCTTCCGGGTTTTATTGCGGAAATCCAGTCGCCATAAAGGTCAGCCCCCACGTCATTGCTGAAGTGGGGGGCGGTTGGGTAGCTCGTGTAACGCGGCACTTTCGCGTCAAATAGTCCAAGCCTTGCCAATTGTGATTTATCTATCATGACGATAACCTTATGAGGCCAACGACTTGGCTGCTTTGACAGAGATCAAGTGGGAACGCGCATGACAATTAAAGCACAGTTCGATCACGCCAATTGCGAAGACTGCCCGATTCGTCACCGGGCGGTCTGTGCACGCTGTGATACGGATGAGTTGGAAGCCCTTGAAGAGATTAAGTATTACCGCAGTTTCGAGGCGGGACAGACGATCATCTGGTCAGGCGATCAGATGAACTTTGTCGGCTCGGTCGTGTCGGGAATCGCCTCTTTGACCCAAACGATGGAGGATGGCCGGACCCAGATGGTGGGTCTTTTGCTGCCCAGTGACTTTGTGGGTCGACCGGGGCGCGACGCCGCGGCCTATGACGTTCAGGCCACCACGGACGTGGTGATGTGCTGCTTTCGCAAGAAACCGTTCGAGGATCTGATGAACGCGACGCCGCATATCGCGCATCGCCTGTTGCAGATGACATTGGACGAGCTGGACGCCGCGCGCGAGTGGATGCTGGTTCTGGGGCGCAAAACCGCGCGGGAAAAGATCGCCAGCCTGTTGTCGATCATTGCGCGTCGCGATGCCTCGATCACGCAAAAGGGGCTGTCGGAGGCGATTGTCTTTGACCTGCCCCTGACCCGCGAGGCGATGGCCGACTACCTAGGTCTGACGCTTGAGACGGTCAGCCGTCAGATCTCGGCCCTGAAAAAGGACGGGGTGATTGCGTTGGAAGGCAAACGCCACGTGACTATTCCTGACATGGCCCGATTGATGGATGAGGCCGGGGACGATTCGGATGGTGGGTTCCTGGTCTGACCAGATCAGGCACCCGCGTTGGCTAGACCCGATTGGGTTCGCTTTGGCCTAGCTGATCTTGCTGCCCGAGCCTGATGGCGTTCGACCAGCGGATCCAGGCAGGGTCATCTGCATCAGGAAGGTCAACAGGGATGCCGCAGTGGCTCCGACCGCGATCCATCCGAAGTACCACAGCTTACCCGCCAGGGCATCTTCGGCATATGAGGCGGCGAATTGGGTCTGACCGTATTTTGCAACACCAAAAGCGAGCGCTGTGAGCACCACGGCAACAGCTAGCCTTGTTACCGGAACCGACACGCGTGCAAGCAGGGTTGCAAGGATCAGCCCGATCGGCGCGCCAAACAGCAGCGTCTTCTGTGACCACCATGGGTGAGCGCCCAGAGGTTTGGCGACATCTGCGCCGATGAGAACAGCTAGGATGACCGCAGCGGCAAGGGTTGGGATAAAGGTGCGCATTGTGCCTCCGTCGATTTGAAACCGAGGTAGGGAGTGTCCGCGCACCACGCCAGTATCGTTTCACCGCACTAGCGGGCATGTGAAGAGGCGGCAGCCCGTGTGACAGAAGGTGCCGCGAAACGGTTGTACGTTCATGTGCGCCCGAACCTGCAGCCGGTCGTACTTGATGCAGCTTTCAAAGCTCCAGGCCCGCAGCGTGGTTCAGTGGGCCAGAAAAACCGGGACGGCGGATTGTTCCAGCATGTTGCGTGTTGCGCCGCCAAGGATCGCTTCGCGAAAGCGGGAATGGCCATACGCCCCCATGACGATCATGTCGGATTCCGTATCCATCGCGTGCCGGTTCAGAATGTCCGAGACGCGGGTCATTGTCTTGCTCAGCACCTCGATCTCGCATTTGACGCCGTGCCGCGCCAGCATCTGGGACAGCATCCCGCCGGGATCGGACCGGTCAGGCCCGTGGCGCGGCGGGTCGATGACCACGATACGGGCCACATCAGCCGCCTTGAGGAAGGGCAGGGCGCGGCGCACGGCGCGCATCGCCTCGATGCTTTCGTTCCACGCTATCATGATGCGCTTGGGCACCGACATCGGACGGGCGGTATTCGGGACGACCAGCACAGGCGCGTGGCCTTCGAACATGGCGGCTTCGATAATCGGTTCGGCCTCGGCGCCGCGATCCTCACCGTAAGGATGCGGCAACACGACCAGATCCGAAAACCGCGCCCGATGTGCCACATGGCGGCCAATATCCGCGATCTGGGCCACACCGCTTTCGGCTGACCAGCGGGCCCCGGTTTTTCGCAGATACTCCTTAGCGAAGGCCAGCAGCTCATCCGCTTCGGCATTGGCCCGGCTGAGCGTTTCCTGAAGGATCAACGCATTTGCCCCGGCATAGTAATAGCCTGTCTGACTGCGATCGACGCCCAAACACAGGGCCTCGGCATGACCATCCTGCGCTTCGGCCAGAGCCGCCAACTGGGCAAGCGTGGCCTGTGCGCCCTGTGTTTCGGTCATAATTGTGAGAAGAGATTTATACGCCATGTCGACCTCTTGACTTGGGGTCAACGGTCCCCTGCGACCAGATAACCCATTCATAGAGGTATGCGTGTCATAGAAAACGGGTGTCTGTCTTGACTCAGATCAAAGCAGCCCAGGCTGCATTTCTTCAATACAGCAAACAGTCAAAAAGGTTCTGCGCGGCACGCAAATTGCGCGGGGCACGGTAAAGGGACGCAATATGTCGAATTACATCAAGCTGATCGTGCTTGGTCTGGTCGTGGTATTTGCCGCGATCGGGTCCAATTATGCACGCGATTTGGCGTATCAGGTGCATGCGATTCTGGTGATGGTCATCGCCGGCGGTCTGTTCATCTGGACGCTTCGAAACACGGATGAGCCAGATATTCTCACTGATCGCTCGGGCGAGTACATGGATGACGTGATCCGCTACGGCGTGATCGCAACCGCCTTTTGGGGCGTGGTCGGGTTCCTTGCAGGGACCTTTATTGCGTTCCAGCTGGCCTTTCCGACGCTCAATTTCGAATGGGCGCAGGGATACCTGAACTTCGGGCGGCTGCGTCCGCTGCACACCTCGGCGGTGATTTTTGCCTTTGGCGGCAACGCGTTGATCGCAACCTCGTTCTATGTGGTTCAGCGTACCAGCGCCGCACGGCTGTGGGGTGGAAACCTCGCGTGGTTCGTGTTCTGGGGCTATCAGCTGTTCATCGTGCTGGCTGCTACCGGATACGTTCTGGGCGGAACCCAGTCCAAGGAATATGCCGAGCCGGAATGGTATGTTGACCTGTGGCTGACCGTCGTCTGGGTCGCTTATCTGGCGGTCTATCTGGGCACGATCATCAAGCGGAAAGAGCCCCATATCTACGTGGCAAACTGGTTCTACCTGGCCTTCATCGTCACCGTCGCCATGCTGCACCTGGTCAACAACATGACCATCCCGGTCAGCATCTGGGGTTCGAAATCGGTCATCGTCTGGTCTGGTGTGCAAGACGCCATGATCCAGTGGTGGTACGGCCACAACGCCGTGGGCTTCTTCCTGACCGCCGGTTTCTTGGGCATGATGTATTACTTCATCCCGAAGCAGGCCGAACGTCCGGTGTTCAGCTACAAGCTGTCGATCATCCACTTCTGGGCGCTGATCTTCCTGTATATCTGGGCCGGTCCGCACCACCTGCACTATACCGCGCTACCGGATTGGGCCTCGACGCTGGGCATGGTGTTCTCGGTCATCCTGTGGATGCCGTCCTGGGGTGGTATGATCAACGGCCTGATGACCCTGTCGGGCGCGTGGGACAAGCTGCGCACCGACCCGGTGATCCGGATGATGGTGATCTCGGTCGGCTTCTACGGCATGTCCACCTTTGAAGGTCCGATGATGTCGATCCGCGCGGTTAACTCGCTGTCTCACTACACCGACTGGACCATTGGTCACGTGCATTCCGGCGCGCTGGGCTGGAACGGCATGATCACATTCGGTGCGCTGTACTTCCTGGTGCCTGTCCTGTGGAAGCGCGAGCGTCTCTACTCGCTGCAGATGGTCAGCTGGCACTTCTGGCTCGCCACCATCGGCATCGTGCTCTACGCCGCGTCGATGTGGGTGACCGGTATCATGGAAGGCCTGATGTGGCGCGAAGTGGATGCCAACGGCTTCCTGGTGAACTCGTTCGCCGACACCGTGGCGGCCAAGTTCCCGATGTATGTGGTGCGCGGTCTGGGTGGGGTCATGTTCCTCGCTGGGTCGGTGATCATGTGCTACAACCTGTGGATGACTGTGCGGAAAGCGCCGGCCCGTGAGGCCAGCCTGACCGTCGCGGTCCCGGCTGAATAAGGAGGGCCGGAGCAATGGCAATTCTCGACAAACATAAGATCCTCGAGACCAACGCGACCCTCCTGCTGATCTTCAGCTTTCTGGTCGTGACCATCGGTGGCATCGTACAGATCGCACCTCTGTTCTATCTTGAGAACACCATCGAAAAGGTGGAGGGCATGCGCCCTTACACCCCACTCGAAATGGCGGGACGCGAGATCTATCTGCGCGAAGGCTGCTATGTCTGCCACAGCCAGATGATCCGGCCGATGCGGGACGAGGTCGAACGCTATGGCCACTACTCGCTGGCGGCTGAATCGATGTATGACCACCCGTTCCAGTGGGGGTCCAAGCGTACCGGGCCTGATCTGGCTCGCGTCGGTGGCCGTTACTCGGACGACTGGCATGTGCGCCACCTGCGCGATGCGCAATCGGTGGTGCCAGAATCGGTGATGCCGAAATACGGCTTCCTGGAACGTCGCAAGATCGACGGTGAATATATCGGCGACATCATGGCGGCAAACGCCGTGGTCGGCACGCCCTACACCGAAGAAATGCTGGAAAACGCCGTGGCCGACTTCCGCGCGCAGGCTGATCCGGACAGCGACTATGACGGGCTGCTGGAGCGTTATGGCGACAAGGTCAATGTGCGCAACTTCGACGGTCAGTCTGATCTGACCGAGGCCGATGCGCTGATTGCCTATCTGCAGATGCTGGGCACGCTGGTCGATTTCTCGACCTTCACCCCGGCAGCCAGTCGATAACAGGAGGGTATGATGGAAGAATATACACTCTTACGGCAATTCGCGGATAGCTGGATGCTGCTGCTGCTGTTCACCTTCTTTCTTGGCATCGTGGTTTGGGTTTTCCGCCCCGGTGCCAGCAAGGAATACAAGGACACCGCCAACATCCCGTTCCGGCACTCCGATGCCCCCGCCCAGCAAGACAAACCCGCCACACCCAAGGAGGCGCGGCCATGAGCAAGACACCTGAAAAACAGCCGGGCGATCCGAATACAACCGGTCACAGCTGGGACGGGATCGAGGAATTCGACAACCCGATGCCCCGCTGGTGGTTGTGGACCTTCTACGCCACGATCTTCTGGGGCGTGATCTACACCATCATGTATCCGGCCTGGCCGCTTGTGCAATCGGCAACGGCGGGTGTGACGGGCTGGTCCTCGCGCGCTGAGGTGCAAAAGGAACTGGTCGCGTTTGAAGAGGCCAACGCGCCTTTGAACGCCCAATTGGTGGATACGCCGCTCGACGATATCTCGAAGGATGCTGAGCTTCAGCAATATGCCGTCAACGCGGGCAGCGCCGTGTTCCGTACCTGGTGCGCGCAGTGTCATGGTTCGGGTGCGCAGGGCGCGCCGGGCTTCCCGAACCTGCTGGATGACGCATGGCTGTGGGGCGGCACGATGGAGGATATCCATTTTACCGTCAGCTATGGCATCCGGAACGAAGAAAGCGACGATGCGCGCTATTCCGAGATGCCGGCCTTTGGTGAGCTCCTTGAGAAGGAAGAGATCACCCAGGTGGTTCAGTACGTCATGTCGCTGACCAACGCGCAGACCGACGATGCGGCTGCACAGGCGGGCAAGGTTGTGTTCGAAGACAACTGTTCGGCCTGTCACGGCGAAAACGGTCAAGGTGACATGTTCCAGGGCGCTCCGAACCTGACGGATGCGATCTGGCTGTACGGCGGCAGCGAAGAGGCGCTGACCGAGACCGTGACCTATAGCCGTTTCGGCGTGATGCCGAACTGGGATACCCGCCTGACCGAGGCGCAGATCCGCGCCGTATCCGCTTACGTCCACCAGTTGGGCGGCGGTCAGTAAGCGCAAAAGAATACCTGCGGGCGGTTCGCTGCCCACAGGTCCCGGCACCGGCTGTTCCATCTGTTCGCGCGTTTCCTGAACAGCCGGTGCCTATTTCACGTCTGAGGACAGGACTGCCCCGAGGGCAGATGTGTCAGAACCCTGCTTGTGTCTTTCTGAACCGATCTGGGCGCGTGTTTCGACAAAGGATGACCCACCGGCGGCAAGGCGATCAACTTTGGCTTTGCCTCTGAGTGCGGGGCAGGGGCGGTTGCCGGTTGGTGCAGTCTGGTCGCGTTCAATATCGCTTTGGCATAAATCGAGAGCATGGGTTCCCTCCTGTCGCGGTGTTGCGGATAACAACAAGATTGTGTTCTCCGGCAAAAAATGCGAACCAATTAGCGTTCCAAAATGTAAGCAGGGATTACACGTGAATTGGCTGAAACTACCCCCGCTGGCCTCGCTAAGGGCCTTTTCTGCTTTTGCAGAGAGGGGCGGCGTCGTTCAGGCTGGCGAGGCCTTGAATGTTAGCCATGCTGCCATAAGTCAGCAATTGCGCGCGCTTGAGAAACACATGGGCGTCGCGTTGGTTCAGCGTGACGGCAAATCCCTGACCTTGACCGCCGAAGGCGAACAGCTGGCCCGCGCGCTGCATCTGGGTTTTGAATCCATCGGCACCGTTGTGGAAGAGCTTATGAAATCGGGCGAGGCGCGTCCGGTGCACGTATCGCTGACCTCAAGTTTTGCGGCGTCGTGGCTGATGCCGCGTCTGCCGGCGTTTCAGGCCGAATACCCTCAGATCAACCTGGCGATTGACCCCTCGCCGCATCTGGTCGCTTTGACGCCCGGCGGGGTCGATGTCGCGATCCGCTACGGGGCGGGCGGATGGTCGGGTGTCGAGTCCGAGATGTTGCTGGAAACACCCTTTGTCGTCGTCGCCGCCCCTGGCCTGTTGGGGGGCAAAACCAGCTGGACGCCCGAAGAGCTGGCCCATTTGCCCTGGCTGGAGGAGTTGGGCACAACCGAGGCATCCACATGGCTTGCCAAGCGTGGTGTGGCTCATCCGCCTTTGGCCGGGCGTATGTCTTTGCCCGGAAACCTGCTGCTGGACGGGTTGCGAGCCGGTCAGGGCGTCACCGCAACGGTGCGACATTTCGTCGAAAACGACATCCGCGCCGGGCGTCTGATCGAGCTGTATGCCGAGCCCGAACTCAGCGGATACCATGTTTTAACTGCAAAAACGCCGCTTAGGCCCGCTGTGAAGACATTTGTGACCTGGTTGAAGCGGCAATCTGGTAGCATGTGATAAAAGATGTTTGTTCGATGCGCGTTTTGACCCATGTCAAAGTTTGCGCGGACATGATCTGGAAGAAGACGCTAGCAGAAGACCCATTTGGAGCCAGCCAGTGAGCGATTCCGATCCCGCCCCCAGCTTGTATGCCGCGCGCGAGCCGATTTTCCCAAGACGCGTATCCGGCCCGTTTCGGAACCTGAAATGGATCATCCTGATTGTCACGCTGGGTATCTACTATGTGACCCCGTGGATCAGATGGGATCGCGGGCCCAGCCTGCCGGATCAGGCGGTGCTGCTGGATCTGGCCAACCGGCGGTTTTATTTCTTCTGGATCGAGATCTGGCCGCATGAGTTTTACTTTGTGGCTGGGCTTTTGATCATGGCCGGTCTTGGGTTGTTCCTGTTTACCTCGGCCCTTGGTCGCGTCTGGTGCGGTTATGCCTGCCCGCAAACGGTCTGGACCGACTTGTTCATTCTGGTCGAGCGCTGGATCGAAGGGGATCGAAACGCGCGATTGCGCCTACACCGGCAGGAAAAAATGGACTTCCGTAAGGCGCGGCTGCGGCTGACGAAGTGGACGGCCTGGTTCCTGATCGGCCTCGCAACCGGCGGGGCCTGGGTGTTCTACTTCGCCGACGCGCCCACATTGCTGCGCGATCTGGTCACCGGCAATGCGCACCCCGTGGCCTACACGACCGTGCTGATCCTGACAGGTACAACCTTCCTGTTTGGCGGTTTTGCCCGTGAACAAATCTGCATCTATGCCTGCCCCTGGCCGCGCATTCAGGCCGCGATGATGGACGAAGACACTCTGGTCGTCGGCTACCGCGAATGGCGGGGTGAGCCGCGCGGTAAAGGCAAACGCACTGCCGATTCCGAGTTGGGCGATTGCATCGACTGCATGGCCTGCGTGAATGTCTGCCCCGTGGGGATCGACATCCGGGATGGCCAGCAGTTGGAATGCATCACCTGTGCGCTGTGCATCGACGCCTGTGATGACATGATGACCAAGATCGGCAAACCGCGTGGGTTGATCGACTATATGGCGCTGAGCGATGAGGCCAACGAACGCTCGGGTAAGCCGCCCAAGAATGTGTGGAAGCACATCCTGCGGTTCCGGACGATCATGTATACGGCGCTGTGGTCACTGGTTGGGTTCGCATTGCTGTTCGCGCTGTTCATCCGGTCCGATATTGATCTGACGGTTGCACCTGTTCGCAACCCGACCTTCGTGACCTTGTCCGACGGCACCATCCGGAACACCTATGATGTGCGTCTGCGCAACAAACACGGCGAAGACCGCCTGTTCAGCCTGTCGCTTGCCGGTGATCCGTCGATGCGATTGGAGATTGAAGGCAAAAACCTGCATACTGTGAATGTCACGGCCGACACAGCACAGTTGGTGCGCGTGTACATCACCGCCTCTCGCGATGCTGGCCCAGCGGGAGCGGAAACGACGCCGGTTCGGATTTGGGTCGAAGACATCACCAGCGGCGAGCGCGCCTACAAAGACACCACGTTCAATGGCCGAGGGAACGGATCATGACAGAGCGCAAATTCACCGGGAAACACGCTTTGGCGGTTTTCGTCGGCGCCTTTGGGGTGATTATCGCCGTGAACCTGCTGCTGGCCTATAACGCGGTGAAAACCTTTCCGGGGCTCGAGGTTAAGAACTCTTACGTCGCCAGCCAGGAATTCAATGAGCGGTTGAAGGAACAACAGGCGCTGGGCTGGGAGGTCCGGGCCGAGACCAAGGGTGGCTTGCTAATCCTGCACATTACCGATGCCACGGGTGCCCCGGTTCAGGTGGCCGAATTGCAGGCGGTCGTGGGTCGCGCGACCCATGTAAAGGATGATTTCTCGCCGGATTTTACCTTTGACGGTATCGCCTATGCGACGCCTGCGACGCTGGGCAAGGGGAATTGGAATATCCGCCTTGTGGCACGCGATCATGCAGGGGCCGAGTTCACACAGCGCGTACCACTTTATGTGAAAGGTTAACGGAGTGACGGCGCAAATCACATCCGGAACGGCGGCTTGCCCGGGGTGCATTGCGACCCCGGCAGAACCAGCGCGCCCAATCCCCGAGGATGTTCAGATTGCGCTGTCCTTGCCGGGCATCCACTGCTCGGCCTGTATTGCGAATGTCGAACGCGCATTGAACGCGCATCCGGGTGTCGAGGATGCGCGGGTCAACCTGACCCTGAAACGCGCCATGATCAAAGCCGCGCCCGAGACGCGGGCGGCGGAGCTGATCCCGGTGCTGAAACGCGCCGGGTATGAGGCGCATGAGCTGGATCCGGGCGCCCTGTCCGCAACCAGCGCGGATAAGGCGGGTCGGGATTTGCTGATGCGGCTGGCGGTGGCCGGTTTCGCCTCGATGAACGTGATGTTGTTGTCGGTTTCGGTCTGGTCAGGGGCGGCGGACGCGACGCGCGACATGTTCCATTGGATTTCAGCCGCCATTGCCTTGCCTGCCATTGCCTTTTCGGCGCAGCCGTTCTTTACCAATGCCTGGTCGGCCTTGCGGGTTCGTCGCCTGAATATGGACGTACCGATTGTGCTGGCCATCCTGTTGGCTTTGATGACGTCCCTTTGGGAAACGGCCCTGAGCGGTGAACATGCCTATTTCGACGCTGCTCTGACCCTGACCTTCTTCCTGTTGGCCGGGCGGTATCTGGATTACCGGACCCGCGCCGCCGCACGGTCCGCGGCCGAGGAACTGACCGCTCTTGAGGTGCCGCGCGCCATCCGCGTGATCGACGGGGTCGAGGAAGAGGTTGCCGTGTCAGCCCTGACCGTGGGCGATCTGATCCTTGTGCGGCCCGGTGGGCGCATGCCGGTGGACGGCCAGATCGTCTCGGGCCGGTCCGAACTGGACCGGTCTTTGCTGACCGGAGAAACCCTGCCGGTCTTTGCCGACGCAGGCCAGAGCGTCAGCGCGGGTGAGGTCAACCTGACCGGCCCGCTGACCATCCGCGCCACGGCGGTGGGCGAAGATACCTCACTCCACCGGATGGCCGATCTGGTTGCGATCGCGGAATCCGGGCGGTCCCGGTACACGTCGCTGGCGGATAAGGCAGCCAAGCTTTACGCGCCGGGCGTTCACATTCTGTCGGCACTCAGCTTCGTTGGTTGGTACATCTATTCCGGCGATCTGCGCACCGCGTTGAACATCGCGGCGGCGGTGTTGATCATCACCTGCCCCTGCGCCTTGGGGCTGGCTGTGCCTGCGGTGACGACAGCCGCCTCGGGGCGGTTGTTCCGCAAGGGGATGCTGATCAAACACGCCACCGCTCTGGAACGTCTGGCCGAGGTCGATACGGTCGTGTTCGACAAGACTGGTACGCTGACCTCCGGCGCGCCGGAACTGACCAATCTGGGCGACCATTCCCGCGCTGACCTGGAAATTGCGTTGGCCTTGGCCGAGGCATCAGGCCACCCGCTTTCGGTCGCATTGGCGCAGGCGGCGCGTGCCGCCGGGGTCAAACCTGCCGCAGTGAAAGAAATCGTCGAAGTACCCGGATATGGCACAGAAGGCCTGTATCGCGATCAGCGTGTCCGATTGGGCCGCGCGGCCTGGGTTGGCGGGGCGCAAGGGGCTCAGACCTCGGCCTGGCTTTCCGTCGGATCAAACCCACCCGTGCCCTTCACATTCTCGGACGCCCTGCGCCCCGGCGCAGCAGAAGCGGTCGAGGCGTTTGCGCGGTCGGGCAAGCAGATCATCCTGATCTCGGGTGATTCCAAAGGTGCCGTTCAGGCCTTGGCCGATAAGCTGGGTATCGAAAACTGGATTGCCGAGGCGCTGCCTCAGGACAAAGCGGCGCGCATTCAGGAGCTCAGCGATCAGGGAGGGCATGTCCTGATGGTGGGCGATGGTCTGAATGACACGGCGGCGCTGGCTGCAGCGCATGTCTCGATCTCTCCGGCCTCGGCATTGGATGCGGCTCGGGTCGCCTCGGATATCGTTCTGCTGGGCACCGATCTGTCGCCCATTGCGGACGCTTGCGACACCGCCGTCAAAGCCACCAAACGGATTCGCGAGAATTTCCGCATTGCCACCGTGTATAACGTGGTCGCCGTTCCGTTGGCCGTGATCGGGCTGGCAACGCCATTGATCGCAGCCTTGGCGATGTCGACCTCGTCCATTACCGTATCCCTGAACGCCCAGCGGCTGAGGTGACCCCGAATGGAAGTATTGGCCTATCTGATCCCGATTTCCCTGTTTCTGGGCGGCGTTGGCCTGGTTGCGTTTGTCTACACTGTGCGCTCGAACCAGTACGAGGACCCCGAGGGCGATGCCCGCCGCATCCTTAGCGATGAATGGGACGACAAGCCCAAGCCGTAACCGGGCCGCATCGCCCAGGCAGAGTTGATCCGAACCGCCCTTGAAATTGCCGCAATGCCCGGCTATGTCCGGCCTATCCGCTAGCAGAGAGATCAAGCCACATGGCCACCACCAACCCGATCCAGTTCATTCAGCAAGTCCGTGCCGAAGTCTCCAAGGTCGTCTGGCCGACCCGGCGTGAGGTGCTGTTGACCACGGTCATGGTGTTCATCATGGCGGCGCTGACGGCTGTGTTTTTCGCTCTGGTCGATCTGGGTATTCGCGGCGGCTTGCAACTGATCCTGGGCGCGTTCAGCTAAGCCGGTTCGGGTGGGCGGAAACGCCACTGCCCCCTTGCACAGCACGGCGTGTCAGAGTAGGTGACATGACTATTCGGAATGGGCGTGCGGCGAATCAGGTTGCGCGCCGCTTTTTATTCCGGGTCACGCGATAGAATTTCAATGAAGGGCGCTTGCACCGCCCTGACGGCAAACAAGGACGACAGGTTCATGGCGAAACGGTGGTACTCGGTCAGCGTTCTTTCGAATTTCGAAAAGAAGATCGCAGAGCAGATCCGCACGTCGGTGGCTGAACAGGGCCTTGAGGACGACATTGACGAGGTTCTGGTGCCCACCGAAGAGGTGATCGAGGTGCGCCGGGGCAAGAAAGTCACGACCGAACGCCGCTTCATGCCCGGCTACGTTTTGGTGCATATGGAAATGTCCGATCAGGGCTATCACCTGATCAACTCGATCAACCGCGTCACCGGTTTCCTGGGCCCGCAGGGCCGCCCGATGCCGATGCGCGACGCCGAGGTGAACCAGATCCTCAACCGCGTTCAGGAAGGCGAAGAAGCGCCAAAACTGATGATCTCGTTCGAAGTAGGTGAGAAGGTCAAGGTCAACGACGGCCCGTTCGAGGATTTCGACGGCATGGTCGAAGGCGTGGACGACGAGAACCAGAAGCTGAAGGTCTCGGTTTCGATCTTTGGTCGGGAAACGCCGGTGGAACTGGATTTCACTCAGGTCACGAAGCAGAGCTAAGCTGGCTCTCAACGATTTTTGAAACGCCGCGATGCTTGGGCTCGTGGCGTTTTTTTGTTTGTAGACCAAGCAGTCTTTAGCTGCGTTTGGCCTGAACCATCACCCAGTCGGGCAATCGCAGGTCCCAGCGAATGACGGCGGCCCGCATGGCGAAAATCAAGGTTGCGCAGACGACGCCTGACACGGTCGAGTGCTCCGGAACCAGATACAGCAGCAGGACATAAAGGGCGCATCCGACGGATACCGGAAACGCATAGATGTCCCGGCTCATGAGCAATGTGGGTTGCCCGGCCAGCACGTCGCGTATGATGCCGCCGCCAACGGCCGTAACCACCCCGAGGATCACAGGCCCGACCGGCAAGCCGAACCCCAACCCCCAGGCCTTGTTTGCGCCTTGAATTGCAAACAGCGCCACGCCGAGGCCGTCGGTATATAGCATGAGGCGGTAAACAGACTCCTGCCGGGCAAATCTGTAGGCATAAACGGTCACAAGACTGGCGATGAGCGCCACCCAGATATAGTTCGGATCCATCGACCAGAATACCGGCGCATCCAGCACCATGTCGCGAATGGTGCCGCCGCCAATCGCGGTCACGATCCCCAAAAGCAGGCGCTGTAGATGTCGATGCCCCGCGGGGCGACCGCCAGCACGGCGGTGATTGCAAAGGCCGCCATGCCGACCAGGCCGATCAGGTATTGAAAGTCCATGACCTCGTGTCCGTTGTTTATTTTTCTCAGGTGCCCGGAATGGCGCGTCAGGTGGGTACCGCAGCATTTGCTTTGGTGCCGAGTGAGTAGCAAAAGTGCTTTGGGTGCAAGTCAGTTCTCTACTGAGGGTTTCTTCTTCGCAGCCTCGAACATTTCGTCAATCACGGCCAATAAGCGCGGGACTTCTTCGAATGCTTCCAGAGAGAGGGGGCATCCGTATGAAGAGCCGCCCGGATTACAAGACTTCACTCTGGGTATT
This sequence comes from Ruegeria sp. C12, assembly GCF_056537745.1. Classification (NCBI taxonomy): domain Bacteria; kingdom Pseudomonadati; phylum Pseudomonadota; class Alphaproteobacteria; order Rhodobacterales; family Roseobacteraceae; genus Ruegeria; species Ruegeria sp. C12. The sequence continues at coordinate 158,667 of NZ_JBQFSA010000004.1, read as the reverse complement.
GTCATCAATTTGAGAGTTATATGTGGCTGTGTCCCACCAGTCGCTTCCTTCAATGAAACTGTTGCAAATGTGCACAATGAGTCACACATGCCTAGAATATGCCTATCATTGATCAATGGGCGTTTTGACAACAGTCGTAAATCTCTTCCTCCTTTCTCATTTGGCTCACCAGAATAGAGAAGCCAAAAATCGTCGTTGAAAGACGGTTGATCAGCGCGGATGACCGCTTGGATTGAAGGTGTTTCGTCGACCTCAAAATCAAGCCAGCGGCCGATCTTGTTGTGGCCGTAAGGGTGATCATGAGAATTGAAATTTGTTATGGTTGAAACCATTCGATGGCCCCTACTATCGCGAAGAATTTTTGGAATGCCTGTGGCAAGCCCATAGAACGCCAGAAGATAGTGACAGCAGCTGGAGACTTTGAAACTGCCGCTGTCTGAGAAAGAGCGTCTGGTGTTGTTCTCTTAGTCCAGTTCGACATACCTGCCTGGCAAAAGTCCACCGGTGAAAGTGGGTGGTTTTTCGGTCATCAAGCCAATTGTCGGGAAATAGTACAGATCCGGCCCGAATTTGTAGGTAATGTAACCAACAGGAAATTGAGCGCAGTCTTCGACGGCGCATAGCTCTTGCCATTCACGGCGGAGTTTCTGAATTCTCTGTTCTTTCGCAGCTTCTTCCTGTTCTGACATTGCTTTAAGGCCAAAATGTATGCTTGCGCCAAACAGGACAAGCCACAGCAAGAAAAGCCCGCCTATGAGTTTTAGAATGCGCTGCGCAATGTGCATTTGGATGATTTTTTAAATTCGACTATTACTCACTGTAATTCCAGTACGCTGCGAAGCAATGCTCTTGCCAACCCCACCATTCCCCTATAAATGCCGCCTCTATCGTCTTCGGGCGAGATTCTCTCGTGGGAGGTTGCTGGGATCGCGATCCTGGTCCGAACCACGCAACATAATCTGGGTGGAACGCGTTTCACCTTAGTTGAAAGGAAAACCAAATGGCCAAGAAGCTTGCTGGTACAATGAAGCTGCAGGTTCCTGCAGGTCAGGCGAACCCGTCGCCGCCAGTTGGCCCCGCTCTGGGTCAGCGCGGCATCAACATCATGGAATTCTGCAAGGCGTTCAACGCCAAGACCGCAGACATGGAGCCCGGCGCTCCGTGCCCGACCGTGATCACCTATTATCAGGACAAGTCCTTCACCATGGACATCAAGACGCCGCCCGCGTCTTACTACCTGAAAAAAGCAGCTGGTCTGAAGCCGGTCGGCAAGCGTAACCGTCCTCGTGGCGCGGAAAACCCAGGTCGTGAGACCGTGGCAACCGTGACCTCAAAGCAGGTTCGCGAAATCGCCGAAGCCAAAATGAAAGATCTGAACGCCAACGACGTCGAAGGCGCAATGCAGATCATCCTGGGCTCGGCCCGCTCTATGGGCATCGAGGTGAAGTAAGATGGCAAAACTCGGTAAACGTACCCGCGCTGCGCGCGAAGCTGTCGCCGGCAAGGAAAACCTGTCGGTTGAAGATGCGGTTGCTCTGGTCAAGGGCAATGCAACCTCGAAATTCGACGAGACCATCGAAATCGCGATGAACCTGGGCGTTGACACCCGTCACGCGGACCAGATGGTTCGTGGCGTTGTCGGCCTGCCGAACGGCACAGGTAAAGCGATGCGCGTTGCTGTGTTCGCACGTGGCCCCAAAGCTGACGAGGCGAAAGAAGCTGGCGCAGATATCGTTGGCGCAGAGGACCTGATGGAAACCATTCAGGGCGGCACCATCGAATTCGACCGCTGCATTGCCACCCCGGACATGATGCCGATCGTCGGTCGTCTGGGTAAGGTTCTGGGCCCCCGCAACCTGATGCCGAACCCCAAGGTCGGCACTGTGACCATGGACGTGAAAGCGGCCGTGGAAGCAGCCAAGGGCGGTGAAGTTCAGTTCAAGGCGGAAAAAGGCGGCGTTGTGCATGCCGGTGTTGGCAAAGCGTCCTTTGACGAAGCCAAGCTGGTCGAAAACGTCCGTGCCTTCATCTCGGCTGTGGCCAAGGCCAAACCGTCGGGCGCCAAAGGCACCTATATGAAGAAAATCGCGCTGAGCTCGACCATGGGCCCGGGCGTGACTCTGGACGTGGCGGCGGCTGCGGGCGAATAAGCCCCGGCTTTCAGTCATTGGAAAATGGGCCCGGGTCGTGCGAACGGCCCGGGTTTTTCTTTGCCTCAGGCGTTACAGAAAGATTTGCCGCAAGCGGGTTTCCAGGCGGTCGCGTTTACGTTCTTCAAACTGGCTGCAAATAAAATCCGGCCGCCACAGGCGCAGCCAGTCTTTCAGCAGGCGACCCCGCAGGCAGCAATCCAGGATCTCCATGTCGATGGGGTGGCGGTAGAGTTTGAAGAACATCTGCTTGTTGGTTTTCAGGATGCCGCTTCGGTCAACCTCGGGCTTGGGGCCGTCCCGGAATATGTCCGCTTTCAGGAAATCCACGATATCATAGACGGCCAGCTTGTCCCGTGCTTCGGTGAAATCCAGCCCGATAGTGGTGCCTTGACCCATGATCAGGTTCAGGCCGTGGAAATCTCCGTGCGAGAATACGCGCAGGTCGGGCCGGTTTCGAAGGCGCGCGGCTTCGGCCAAGAAAGCATCGACCATGGGCTGGCTGATCCGGGCGATATCGGGGGGAACGAGTGTTGACAGTTCGCGGATGTTGTCGGTCATCCAGCGCGGTCGGAACGCGTAGTCGGTCGGCTTCTGGATGCTGTGCAGGTGATGCAGCCACGACCCGGCGCGGCGGTAGATCTGGGCAACCTGTTTATCGTCGGTGCTGTTGTAGATCACATCAACGGCGGTGGGGCGGTCGACATATTCGGTGACCATGAACGCGCCGCCGGGCGACAGGAATACCGGGCGGACCACGCGGGCGGTCTCGTGCCGTCGGAAATGATCGTGCACGCGGGTCAGCACCTGGAATTCGTTGGGCAGCCGTCCGGATTCGGGTGAGATGGTGTCGATCTTCAGCGCATAGTTCTGCGACGGTGTTTCGACCTTCATCACAAAGCGCGAACCGGGGAAGCCATGTGATCGGTAGACGCTGTGAAGCCCGGTGATGCGGTCGCGCAGGTGATCGCGCGCAAATTCGTTGGCAAACTCGCGGGCCATGTCGTATTCGGAAATCGTAAGTGTTGGCATGGTCTCGCAAATCTGCGTCTGAATTTCTGTGCCCCGGCGGCGGGTCTGACAAGACAAGAGCGGTGCAATCGTGTCAATGGTTCGCCCGAACCGGACATACGGGCGATAGATCGCTGGTACGTGCAATTTACCCCTTGGAAACCGGACCTGTCTGCCCTAAGTAGACCTGCGGAATAAAGCGTGCGATTCGTCGTGCGCTTTCTTTCGTTTCGTCCAAGACGGTGGGTGGTGCCAATCGGCCCCTTAATTCCCTGCCTGAGACGGGTAAGACCAAAGAATTCTGAGGGTCCCACCCTCGGGCGCGTTTTGGCCAATCCCGTAATAACGGACCTGAACGCCGGAGCGAAAGCTGCGGCAAATATGAGCCGGGGTGAGGTATCGCCCCTAACTTGGAGAGAACTGTGGATAGAGCCCAGAAAGAGAAAGTGGTCGAGGAACTCGGCCAAATCTTCGAAAGCTCTGGCGTCGTAGTGGTTGCTCACTACGCCGGTCTGACAGTTGCCGAGATGCAGGACCTTCGCGCACGTGCTCGTGACGCGGGTGGTGCCGTGCGTGTTGCCAAGAACAGGCTCGCCAAAATCGCCCTTGAGGGTAAGCCGTGTGAAAGCATGGCCGACCTGCTGACAGGGATGACCGTTCTGACCTATTCCGAGGACCCCGTGGCAGCAGCCAAGGTGGCCGAGGACTTCGCCAAGGATAACAAGAATTTTGAGATTCTTGGTGGTGCAATGGGTGAGAACGCTCTGGACCGCAAAGGCGTCGAAACAGTTTCGAAAATGCCGTCTCGCGAGGAGCTTATTGCTTCGATCGTGGGCTGCATTGGCGCACCTGCTTCGAACATCGCCGGCGCGATTGGCGCACCTGCAAGCAACATCGCAAGCATCCTTTCCACCATCGAAGAGAAGGCGGAAGCTGCGTAAGCGGTTGGCACTGAATGATCTGCGTAGGGGAAACCCCCTGACGTTGGAACACACACTGTAAACGGAAAGAGCTGATAAAATGGCTGATCTGAAAGCACTCGCAGAAAGCATCGTGGGTCTGACCCTGCTGGAAGCACAAGAACTGAAAACCATCCTCAAAGACGAATATGGCATCGAGCCCGCAGCTGGCGGCGCAGTTGTCATGGCAGCCGGTGGCGACGCCGGTGGCGCAGCTGAGGAAGAGAAAACCGAATTCGACGTCGTTCTGAAGAACGCCGGCGCTTCGAAAATCAACGTGATCAAAGAAGTTCGCGGCATCACCGGTCTGGGCCTGAAAGAAGCCAAGGAACTGGTCGAAGCTGGCGGCAAGATCAAAGAAGGCGTTGACAAGGCAGAAGCCGAAGAAGTCAAAGCCAAGCTGGAAGCAGCTGGCGCCGAGGTCGAGCTGGCCTAAGCCTGCTTACCGGTGCATCGCTGATGCGCCTGAAATTTTGGCTGGGTCCGGAGAAATCCGGGTCCAGCCGAACCTGTCTTAGAAAGGGCCTCAATCATGGGGGCGTTTTCTAAGACACGGTTTTCGGATCGGGAGGCCGCCTTCGGGACGGTGGCCATGAATTGATCCGGACGTGTTGTCTCGATTGTGCAAGATGCCGGGGCCCGACGGTGTCTTTGCCCGCTGAGAACATCGAAAGGTGACATCTGACATGGCTCAAACGTTCCTTGGCCAGAAACGTCTTCGTAAATATTACGGCAAAATCCGCGAAGTGCTGGAAATGCCGAACCTCATTGAGGTTCAGAAATCTTCTTATGATCTTTTCCTGCGCTCCGGCGATGCAGAGCAGCCCACCGACGGCGAAGGAATCAAAGGCGTGTTCCAGTCGGTTTTCCCGATCAAGGATTTCAACGAAACCTCCGTTCTGGAGTTCGTGAAATACGATCTGGAAAAGCCGAAATACGACGTCGAAGAGTGCATGCAGCGCGACATGACCTACAGCGCGCCGCTGAAGGTTACTCTGCGTCTGATCGTGTTTGATGTCGATGAGGACACCGGCGCGAAATCGGTCAAAGACATCAAGGAACAGGACGTGTTCATGGGCGATATGCCCCTGATGACACCGAACGGGACGTTCATCGTGAACGGCACCGAGCGTGTGATCGTGTCCCAGATGCACCGCTCGCCCGGTGTGTTCTTTGACCACGACAAGGGCAAGACCCATTCCTCGGGCAAGCTGCTGTTTGCCTGCCGCATCATCCCGTATCGCGGCAGCTGGCTGGACTTTGAGTTCGACGCCAAGGACATCGTGTTCGCCCGTATCGACCGTCGCCGTAAGCTGCCTGTGACGACCCTGCTTTATGCGCTGGGTCTGGACCAGGAAGCGATCATGGACGCGTATTACAACACCGTGTCCTACAAGCTGGACAAGAAGAAGGGTTGGGTCACGCCGTTCTTCCCCGAGCGTGTACGCGGCACCCGTCCGACCTATGATCTGGTTGACGCCAAATCCGGTGAAGTGATTGCCGAAGCAGGCAAGAAGGTCACCCCGCGCGCGGTCAAGAAGCTGATCGACGAAGGCACCGTTACCGACCTGCTGGTTCCGTTCGATCACATCGTTGGCAAATATGTCGCCAAGGACATCATCAACGAAGAAACCGGTGCGATCTATGTTGAAGCTGGTGACGAGCTGACGCTGGAATACGACAAGGACGGCGACCTGATCGGTGGCACCGCGAAAGAGCTGATCGACGCGGGTATCACCGACATTCCGGTTCTGGACATCGACAACGTCAATGTTGGTCCGTACATGCGCAACACTATGGCGCAGGACAAGAACATGAACCGCGAAAGCGCGCTCATGGACATTTACCGCGTCATGCGTCCGGGCGAGCCGCCCACCGTCGAGGCTGCGTCCGCTCTGTTCGACACGCTGTTCTTCGACAGCGAACGCTATGACCTGTCCGCCGTTGGCCGCGTGAAGATGAACATGCGTCTGGCTCTGGACGCGCCGGACACCCTGCGCACCCTGCGCCGCGAAGACATCGTGGCCTGCGTCAAGGCGCTGGTTGAACTGCGTGACGGCAAAGGCGACGTGGACGATATCGACCACCTCGGCAACCGTCGTGTCCGTTCGGTCGGTGAACTGATGGAAAACCAGTACCGCGTTGGCCTGCTGCGGATGGAGCGCGCGATCAAAGAGCGTATGTCGTCGGTCGAGATCGACACCGTCATGCCGCAGGACCTGATCAACGCAAAACCGGCTGCCGCTGCGGTCCGCGAATTCTTCGGCTCGTCGCAGCTGTCGCAGTTCATGGACCAGACCAACCCGCTGTCGGAAGTCACCCACAAACGCCGTCTCTCGGCGCTTGGCCCCGGTGGTCTGACACGTGAGCGTGCAGGCTTTGAGGTGCGCGACGTACACCCGACCCACTATGGCCGGATGTGCCCGATTGAAACGCCGGAAGGTCCGAACATCGGTCTGATCAACTCGCTGGCTACTTTCGCCCGCGTGAACAAGTATGGCTTCATCGAAACACCGTACCGCGTCGTCAAAGACGCCGAGGTGACCGATGAGGTTCACTACATGTCCGCGACCGAAGAAATGCGTCACACCGTGGCGCAGGCGAACGCGACGCTGGATGCTGATGGCAAGTTTATCAACGATCTGGTGTCGACCCGTCAGGCTGGTGACTACACCCTTGCCCCGCGCGAGAATGTGGACCTGATCGACGTATCTCCGAAACAGCTGGTCTCGGTTGCTGCATCGCTGATTCCGTTCCTTGAAAATGACGACGCCAACCGCGCTCTGATGGGCTCGAACATGCAACGTCAGGCGGTTCCGCTGCTGCGGGCCGAGGCACCGCTGGTCGGTACCGGGATCGAGGAAAAGGTTGCGATCGACTCGGGTGCTGCGATTCAGGCGAAACGCGCCGGTATCATCGACCAGGTCGATGCCCAGCGTATCGTTATCCGCGCTACCGAGGATCTGGAACTGGGCGACGCTGGCGTTGACATCTATCGTCTGCGCAAGTTCCAGCGCTCGAACCAGAACACCTGCATCAACCAGCGTCCGCTGATCAAGGTGGGTGACACCGTCCAGAAGGGTGAGGTCATTGCCGACGGTCCGTCGACCGATATGGGTGAACTGGCCCTTGGCAAGAACGTGGTCGTCGCGTTCATGCCGTGGAACGGTTACAACTACGAAGATTCGATCCTGATCTCGGAACGTATCGCGCGTGATGACGTCTTTACCTCGGTCCATATCGAGGAATTCGAAGTCGCCGCCCGTGACACCAAGCTGGGTCCGGAAGAGATCACCCGCGACATCCCGAATGTCGGTGAAGAAGCGCTGCGCAACCTCGACGAGGCGGGCATCGTTTACATCGGTGCGGATGTTGAGCCGGGCGATATTCTGGTCGGCAAGATCACTCCGAAGGGCGAAAGCCCGATGACCCCGGAAGAAAAGCTGCTGCGCGCCATCTTTGGTGAGAAAGCATCTGACGTGCGCGACACCTCGCTGCGCGTGAAGCCGGGCGATTACGGTACGGTCGTCGAGGTTCGCGTCTTCAACCGTCACGGCGTCGAGAAAGACGAGCGTGCGCTGCAGATCGAGCGTGAGGAAGTCGAACGTCTGGCCCGTGACCGGGACGACGAGCTGGCGATCCTTGACCGCAACATCTATGCGCGTCTGCAAGGTCTGATCCTGGGTAAAACCGCCGTCAAAGGCCCGAAAGGCGTCAAGGCAGGGTCGGTGATCACCGAAGAACTGCTGGAAACCCTGACCCGTGGTCAGTGGTGGCAGCTGGCGCTGGAAGGTGAGCAGGACGCACAGATCGTTGAGGCTCTGAACGAGCAGTACGAAGTGCAAAAGCGTGCTCTGGACGCCCGTTTCGAAGACAAGGTCGAGAAGGTCCGCCGTGGCGACGACCTGCCGCCGGGTGTGATGAAGATGGTCAAAGTCTTCATCGCCGTGAAGCGTAAGCTTCAGCCGGGCGACAAGATGGCTGGTCGTCACGGGAACAAAGGTGTGATCTCCAAGGTTGTTCCGATGGAAGACATGCCGTTCCTGGCCGATGGTACGCCGGTTGACTTCTGTCTGAACCCGCTGGGTGTGCCTTCGCGTATGAACGTCGGTCAGATCCTTGAAACCCACATGGGTTGGGCCGCGCGCGGTCTGGGTCTGAACATCGACGACGCTCTGGGTGAATACCGCCGTTCCGGCGATCTGACCCCGGTACGTGAGGCAATGAAACTGGCCTATGGCGAGGATGTCTACGAAGAAGGCATCACCGGTCTGGACGAGGATGGCCTGATCGAGGCTGCTGGCAACGTGACCCGCGGTGTTCCGATCGCCACCCCGGTCTTTGACGGAGCCAAAGAGGCAGACGTCAACGACGCGCTGGTGCGTGCGGGCTTCTCGGAAAGCGGTCAGTCGGTTCTGTTCGACGGTCGTACCGGTGAGCAATTCGCACGTCCGGTGACCGTGGGCATCAAGTACCTGCTGAAACTGCACCACCTGGTGGACGACAAGATCCACGCGCGTTCGACCGGGCCGTACAGCCTGGTTACCCAGCAGCCGCTGGGTGGTAAGGCGCAGTTCGGTGGTCAGCGCTTTGGTGAGATGGAGGTCTGGGCTCTGGAAGCTTACGGCGCCGCCTACACCCTGCAGGAGATGCTGACGGTGAAATCGGATGACGTCGCCGGCCGGACCAAGGTCTATGAGTCGATCGTCAAGGGCGAGGATAACTTTGAAGCGGGCGTACCGGAATCGTTCAACGTTCTAGTTAAAGAAGTCCGTGGCCTCGGCCTGAATATGGAACTCCTGGATGCGGAGGTTGAGGAGTAAGGGCGCTGCCCTTTCTCCCGTCCCCCCTTCCGCAAGATTTGAGGTAACAAATGAACCAGGAAATCACCAACAACCCGTTCAACCCGCTGACGCCCCCGAAGGTCTTTGACGAGATCAAGGTCTCGCTGGCGTCGCCCGAGCGGATCCTGTCTTGGTCCTACGGCGAGATCAAGAAACCCGAAACCATCAACTACCGGACGTTCAAGCCTGAACGTGACGGTCTGTTCTGCGCGCGTATCTTTGGCCCGATCAAAGATTACGAATGTCTGTGCGGCAAATATAAGCGGATGAAATATCGCGGCGTTGTCTGCGAGAAATGCGGTGTGGAAGTCACCCTGCAAAAAGTCCGCCGCGAGCGTATGGGCCACATCGAACTGGCCGCGCCCGTTGCGCATATCTGGTTCCTGAAATCGCTGCCGTCCCGCATCGGTCTGATGCTGGACATGACGCTGCGCGATCTGGAACGCGTTCTGTACTTTGAAAACTATGTCGTCATCGAGCCCGGTCTGACCGACCTGACCTATGGCCAGATGCTGACTGAAGAAGAGTACATGGACGCACAGGATGCCTATGGCATGGACGCGTTCACCGCGAACATCGGTGCAGAAGCCATCCGCGAGATGCTGGCCCAGATCGATCTGGAAGCCGAAGCCGAGCAGCTGCGCGCTGATCTGGCCGAAGCAACCGGCGAGCTGAAGCCCAAGAAGATCATCAAGCGTCTAAAGGTTGTTGAATCCTTCCTCGAGTCGGGCAACCGTCCCGAATGGATGGTGATGACCGTGATCCCGGTTATTCCGCCGGAACTGCGTCCGCTGGTGCCGCTGGATGGTGGCCGTTTTGCGACTTCGGATCTGAACGATCTGTATCGCCGCGTCATCAACCGGAACAACCGTCTGAAGCGTCTGATCGAACTGCGCGCGCCTGACATCATCGTCCGCAACGAAAAGCGGATGCTGCAGGAATCCGTGGATGCTCTGTTCGACAACGGCCGTCGTGGCCGCGTGATCACCGGCGCCAACAAGCGTCCGCTGAAATCGCTGTCGGACATGCTGAAAGGTAAGCAGGGTCGCTTCCGTCAGAACCTTCTGGGGAAACGCGTCGACTTCTCGGGCCGTTCGGTCATTGTGACCGGTCCGGAGCTTAAGCTGCATCAGTGTGGTCTGCCCAAGAAGATGGCGCTGGAATTGTTCAAGCCGTTCATCTACTCGCGCCTTGAAGCCAAGGGTCTGTCTTCGACCGTGAAACAGGCGAAGAAACTGGTCGAGAAAGAGCGTCCCGAAGTGTGGGATATCCTCGACGAGGTGATCCGCGAACATCCTGTCATGCTGAACCGTGCGCCGACGCTGCACCGTCTTGGCATTCAGGCGTTCGAGCCGGTCCTGATCGAAGGTAAAGCCATCCAGCTGCACCCGCTGGTCTGTTCGGCCTTTAACGCCGATTTCGACGGGGACCAGATGGCCGTTCACGTTCCGCTGAGCCTTGAGGCGCAGCTGGAAGCGCGTGTTCTGATGATGTCGACGAACAACGTTCTGTCGCCTGCAAACGGCGCGCCCATTATTGTTCCGTCGCAGGATATGATCCTGGGTCTCTACTATGTGACTCTGGAACGCGAAGGCATGCCGGGCGAAGGCAAGGTGTTCGGTTCGATCGACGAAGTTCAGCACGCGCTGGACGCCGGTGAGGTGCATCTGCACACCAAAATCACCGCGCGGATCACGCAGATCGACGACGAAGGCAACGAAGTTCAGAAGCGTTACGAAACCACTCCGGGCCGTCTGCGTCTGGGTGCCTTGCTGCCGATGAACAACAAAGCGCCGTTCGAGCTGGTCAACCGCCTGCTGCGGAAGAAAGAAGTGCAGCAGGTGATCGACACTGTCTACCGCTATTGCGGTCAGAAAGAGTCGGTTATCTTCTGTGACCAGATCATGTCGATGGGCTTCAAAGAGGCGTTCAAGGCGGGCATCTCGTTCGGTAAGGACGACATGGTCATCCCGGATGACAAGTGGGGCATCGTTGATGACACTCGCGGTCAGGTGAAGGACTTTGAACAGCAGTACATGGACGGCCTGATCACCCAGGGCGAAAAGTACAACAAAGTCGTCGATGCATGGTCGAAGTGTAACGACCGCGTCACCGAAGCCATGATGTCGACGATTTCGTCGTCGGATCGGGCAGAGGACGGCTCCGAGCAGGAACCGAACTCGGTCTACATGATGGCCCACTCGGGTGCGCGTGGCTCGGTCACTCAGATGAAACAGCTGGGCGGTATGCGCGGCCTGATGGCCAAGCCGAACGGTGACATCATCGAGACGCCGATCATCTCGAACTTTAAAGAAGGTCTGACCGTTCTCGAGTACTTCAACTCGACCCACGGTGCACGTAAGGGTCTGTCGGATACCGCTCTGAAGACGGCGAACTCGGGTTACCTGACCCGTCGTCTGGTGGACGTGGCGCAAGACTGTATCGTTCGTGAGATCGACTGTGGTACAGAACGCGCGATCACTGCCGAAGCCGCTGTGAACGACGGTGAGGTTGTCGCCTCGCTGGCCGAACGTGTGCTGGGCCGTGTCGCTGCTGACGATGTTCTGCGTCCGGGCACCGATGAGGTGATCGTGGCCGCAGGTCAGTTGATCGACGAACGCATGGCGGACACCATCGATGAAGCCGGTGTTGCCTCGATGCGCATCCGCTCGCCTCTGACCTGTGAGTCCGAGGAAGGCGTTTGTGCCACCTGCTACGGTCGTGACCTTGCTCGCGGCACTATGGTGAACACGGGTGAGGCTGTCGGCATCATCGCCGCCCAGTCCATCGGTGAACCCGGTACGCAGCTGACGATGCGGACCTTCCACATCGGTGGTGTTGCCCAAGGTGGTCAGCAGTCGTTCCAGGAAGCCAACCAGGAAGGCGTTGTCGCGTTCGAGAACCCGCAGATTCTGGTCAATGCCGCAGGTGAAAGCCTGGTCATGGGCCGGAACATGAAGCTGGTGATCAACGACGAGCACGGCGAAGAGCGTGCCAGCTTCAAGCTGGGCTACGGTTCCAAGCTGTTCGTCAAGGACGGCACCAAAGTGGCCCGTGGCGAAAAGCTGTTCGAATGGGACCCGTACACCCTGCCGATCATCGCCGAGAAAGCCGGTACCGCGAAATATGTCGATCTGGTTTCGGGCCTTGCCGTCCGCGACGAGACTGACGAAGCAACCGGCATGACCCAGAAGATCGTGATCGACTGGCGCGCCGCCCCCAAAGGCAGCGACCTCAAGCCCGAGATCATTCTGGTCGGTGAAGATGGCGAGCCGGTCCGCAACGATGCGGGCAACCCGGTTCACTATCCGATGTCGGTGGATGCGATCCTGTCGGTCGAAGACGGTCAGCAGGTCGAAGCCGGTGACGTTGTCGCGCGTATCCCGCGTGAAGGTGCCAAGACCAAGGACATCACCGGTGGTCTGCCGCGTGTGGCCGAACTGTTCGAAGCCCGTCGCCCGAAAGATCACGCGATCATCGCAGAAGCCGATGGTTACGTGCGCTTTGGCCGCGACTACAAGAACAAGCGTCGCATCAGCATCGAACCGGCTGACGAGTCCATGGAGACCATCGAGTACATGGTGCCCAAGGGCAAGCACATCCCGGTCGCCGAAGGGGACTTCATCCAGAAGGGTGAATACCTGATGGACGGTAACCCGGCTCCGCATGACATCCTGTCCATCATGGGTGTTGAAGCGCTGGCGGATTACATGATCGACGAGGTGCAGGACGTCTATCGTCTGCAGGGCGTGAAGATCAACGACAAGCACATCGAGGTCATCGTGCGCCAGATGCTGCAAAAGTGGGAGATCCTGGATTCAGGCGACACCACCCTGCTGAAAGGCGAGCATGTCGACAAGCAAGAGTTCGACGCGGCCAACGAGAAGACCCTCTCGCGTGGTGGTCGTCCGGCACAGGGCGAGCCGATCCTGTTGGGGATCACCAAAGCCTCGCTGCAGACGCGTTCGTTCATCTCGGCGGCCTCGTTCCAGGAAACCACCCGCGTTCTGACCGAGGCTTCGGTTCAGGGCAAGAAGGACAAGCTGGTTGGCCTGAAAGAGAACGTCATCGTCGGACGTCTGATCCCCGCCGGTACCGGTGGTGCAACTCAGGCCGTCCGCCACATCGCGCAGTCGCGTGACAACGTGGTCATCGAAGCCCGTCGGGAAGAAGCCGAAGCCGCCGCTGCTCTGGCCGCCCCGGCATTCGACGACGACATGGTGGGGGATGAGCTGGACGTTCTGGTGGAAACCCCGGAAAGCCGCGAGTAAGTTTCGCTTAAGACAATTGAAAAAGGCCCCGCGATTGCGCGGGGCCTTTTTTTGTTCAGTGCGCCGACACCTATAGCAACGGCATTCTTGGAAGGTCGGTTGGATCAGGTACGGCTCCGGCTGCCGCAATAAGCGAACAGTTCTGCCAGCTGTTGTAACGGGCGAATAGACGGCAATATTCGGCTGTAATCAAAATGACCTCACATTTTTGGGATTTTTTTTGAGAAAAGCGGGCGATTTGCGTCGAGTGTGGGCAAATACGCCGTGCCCGGTGCAGCCTGCGGCTGTATCGGGTGCCAATCAGTTTACAGGTGCTGCGGGTTTTGGATAGGCCCTTTTGGCCTGGACAGGTGTCTCCCCACACCACCGTCATGCTGGGCGAGATCATTGATTGATGAGTTGACATTTCAGCGACCTGAAAGACCAATGCCCAAAAGCATTTGTATTTGGATCAGACCAGAATGACCCCCAATGTCAGAGGTGCCCTGTTGATGATGGGCAGCATGATGGCCTTTACCGTCAACGACACTCTGGTGAAGGTTGCGCTGCAGGACCTGCCTTTGTTCCAATTGATTGCCATGCGAGGTGTGCTGGCGACGGTGCTGATCTATCTGCTGGGCCGGCATCTTGGGGCGCTGCATCTGAACTTTCCGCGGCATGACAAAATTCTGGTTGCCCTGCGGTGTCTGACAGAATTGTCGGCCACTTTCTTCTTTCTGGCGGCCTTGAAAAACATGCCGCTGGCGAATGTGACGGCGGTTTTGCAGGCGTTGCCGCTGACCGTGACGCTGGGGGCGGCGCTGTTTTTCAATGAAAGCATCGGTTGGCGGCGGATGATCGCCATTGCGATTGGGTTCGCCGGAATGCTGCTGATCGTCCGCCCGGGGCCCGAGGGGTTCAACTTGTATGCGGTCTATGCGCTGATTGCGATGCTGTCGGTTACTGTGCGCGATCTGATTACGCGGCGCATGTCGGCACAAGTGCCTTCGATGGTGGTCACTCTGGCGACGTCATTGTCGATCACGGTGACGGCGGCGATCATCTCGGTGTTCGAAGGCTGGGTGCCGGTCGCACATGTAACCGGTGGGTTGGTGGCGGCTGCGGCCGTGTTTGTTCTGATGGGATATACGTTCAGCGTGATGGTCATGCGGGTGGGCGAGGTCGGATTTGTCGCCCCGTTCCGCTATTCCAGCCTGCTATGGGCGCTGGGTCTGGGCTGGCTTGTCTTTGGGGATTGGCCGGACAGCGTCACGCTGATGGGTGCGGCCTTGGTTGTCGTGGCGGGGCTGTTCACCCTGCTACGCGAGCGGTCGCTTCAATCGGACGACTGAACCTGCCGCAGAGCATCCGGATCAATCGCAAAACGCTGGCGTAGAATCTGTTCATCGGCGGGCCGGACAGGCGTCAGGTCATTCAGGTTTTTCCGGGCCTGAGGCGAGTCGTTATGCGCATGCAGTGCGCGCACCCACATCGGGCTGTCCGGCAGGGTGACGACCGGCATGACGCGGCTGATCTTGTTGTGGGTGAAGTTCATGATGGATTTTGGGTTGCCTGCCGCGACATACAAGCCCAAACCGGCCGTGACCAAAGGCCGGTGAATCTGCGCCGTAAAGACGCCCGCATCCCCGGAATGCAGCAGATAGCCGCTATTGAAATCGATGCCCACCGTGTCGTGCAGTTTCAGGGTTCCGCCGCAATCCTGCGCCGCCACTCGCAAGCGTTGGACAAAATCGATGGCAATGGCGTCGTCATCGTCGTGGCGGAATTGCAGGCAGGGCAGGTCCGGGTGCTTTCGCGCTGCATTCAGCACCTCTTGCATGACTTTGCGGTGCCGCTTTGGCGGTTTCGGGATGATCTGCACCTGCGGCAGGTCTTGCGTGATGTCGCGTAGCCGGTGCAGAGCCGGTTCGGGCAGACACTCGCCGACAACGATCAGAAACTGGAAACGCTCATCCGTCTGGTGCCGCAGACCGGGCAGGGCCAACGTTTCGAAAAGGTGCAAGCGCTGCTCCAACCTGACCGGGTCATAGAGAAAACGCCGCCGATCCTCGATCGTGTCATGCATGACTTGAAAGCCGCCAATGGCAGGGTATGAAAACCGACACAGACCGATAACCTGCATCATGGCCGGTCGTCCGGTTTTTTGCTATGGGCTTCCCGCACGGCATCGGAGTCGATAGCAAAGCGGGCGATGAATTCCCCGGCTTGCTGCGACGTCAGTGGGCGAAGTTCGGTCTTGTCTGTCCGCGCATGGGGCGAGTCGTTGAACCCGTTCAGCCCGCGCACCCACATCGGCGCATCAGGTTGGCTGATCACCGGCATGAACCGGGCCAATCGGTTGTGCAATCGGTCGAATATGGTTCTGCTGCTGCCGCCCTGAACAAACATCCCAAGGCCGACGGCCAACAGCGAGCGCATGACGGCGGTGGCCCGAATCCCACCCGGCCCAAACCGCGCCAGATAGCCTGAGTTGAAGTCGATCCCGACACTCTCATACCGTTGCATCAGGCCTGCGTTGTCGTTCGCCGTCCGGCGCAGCCGTTCGACAAAATCCACCGAGACCGCGTCGTCGTCATCATTTCGGAACTGTATGCAGGGTTGATCCGGCGTCTGGCGTGCGGTGTTCAGAACGTCGCGAACCACAGCTTTGTGCGGCGCGGGGTCCTTCTGGACAATGCGGATCTGGGGCACGTCGGACGTGACGTCTTGCAGTCGTTCAAGAAAGGGTTTGGGCAAACAGGTTCCGGTCAGCAGGATCAGATCGAAATCCGGGTCGGTCTGTTCGCGAAAACAGGGCAGGGTGGTGGTTTCAAACAGGCGGAACCGTTCTTCCAGCCGGGCGGGGCTGTATAGGTGGGCCCTCCGGTCCTCGACCGTGTCATGCAGGATCTGAAAGCCGTCAGTGGCGGGAAAGGAAAAACGGCACAGGCCGAGGATTTGCATGATTCACCCGCTGGGACATCCGATGCGGCGACTATGCCCGCGCATCCGATGGGCTGCAACGAATAGAACGATTGCCAAACCGGAGCAAGCCCTGATAAATCGCCGCGATACGGCCAGTTGACCTGTGGGCCGGGTGCGCTGTTGACACTTGGGCCGACTCCCCTTAATACGCGCGACATCTCGGTACCGGGGGCCGCCCCATAACCGATTTCAGTAATGAACTGGTCAAGGCCCGGACAATTTTGCCGTTCGCGCCCTCTGATAACCAACCGCGACGTTCACCTCGGAATGGGAACGCTCGCGGGTTTTGCGCTTGTGGACGCATGAGTGCAGCAAATTTAACCGCACGCAACCCGCGTGCATGTCATGTGTGTTGCAAAACGGGGAAGAAACCGGAATGCCAACTATTCAACAGCTGATCCGCAAGCCGCGGCAGCCCAAAGTAAAACGCTCGAAGTCCATGCACCTGGAGCAGTGCCCGCAGAAACGCGGCGTCTGCACACGTGTTTACACCACCACACCGAAGAAACCGAACTCGGCTATGCGTAAGGTTGCCAAGGTACGCCTGACCAACGGGTTCGAGGTGATCTCGTACATCCCCGGTGAAAGCTACAACCTGCAGGAACACTCGGTTGTTCTGATCCGTGGCGGCCGTGTGAAAGACCTTCCCGGTGTGCGTTACCACATCCTGCGCGGTGTTCTGGATACTCAGGGCGTCAAAGACCGTAAGCAACGCCGTTCGAAATACGGCGCGAAGCGTCCCAAGTAAGAAGGAGAGGCTGATATGTCACGTCGTCACGCCGCCGAAAAACGCGAAGTCCTGCCTGACGCCAAATTTGGCGACAAGGTTCTGACCAAATTCATGAACAACCTGATGATCGACGGCAAGAAGTCGGTCGCAGAGCGCATCGTCTACAACGCGTTTGACCGCGTTGAGAACAAGATCAAGCGCGCACCGGTCGAAGTGTTCCACGAAGCGCTCGACAACATCAAACCGTCGGTCGAGGTTCGCTCGCGCCGGGTTGGTGGTGCAACCTATCAGGTTCCGGTCGAAGTCCGCCCCGAGCGCCGCGAAGCTCTGGCCATCCGCTGGCTGATCACCGCTGCCCGTGGCCGCAACGAAAACACCATGGAAGAACGCCTCGCCGGTGAACTGCTGGACGCTGTACAGTCCCGCGGTACTGCCGTGAAGAAGCGCGAAGACACCCACAAGATGGCCGAGGCGAACAAAGCCTTCAGCCACTACCGTTGGTAATTCAGAGGCTTATCAAAAATGGCACGCGAATATCCGCTCGAACTGTACCGTAACTTCGGTATCATGGCGCACATCGACGCAGGTAAGACCACCTGCTCGGAGCGTATCCTGTATTACACTGGTAAATCCCACAACATCGGTGAGGTGCACGACGGTGCAGCCACCATGGACTGGATGGAGCAGGAGCAGGAACGCGGCATCACCATCACTTCGGCTGCGACCACCACTTTCTGGGAACGCACCGAGGACGGTCAGACCGCCGATACCCCCAAGCACCGCCTGAACATCATCGACACCCCCGGCCACGTTGACTTCACCATCGAAGTTGAACGCTCGCTGGCGGTTCTCGACGGTGCCGTCTGCGTTCTGGACGCGAACGCCGGTGTTGAGCCCCAGACCGAAACCGTGTGGCGTCAGGCTGACCGCTACAAGGTTCCGCGTATGGTTTTCGTCAACAAGATGGACAAGATCGGCGCAGACTTCTTTAACTGCGTTCGCATGATCGAAGACCGCACCGGCGCACGTGCTGTTCCGGTTGGTATTCCGATCGGCGCCGAGTCCGAGCTGGAAGGTCTGATCGACCTGGTCACCATGGAAGAGTGGCTGTGGCAGGGCGAAGATCTGGGCGCAAGCTGGATCAAAGCACCGATCCGCGACAGCCTGAAAGACATGGCTGACGAATGGCGCGGCAAGATGATCGAAGCGGCCGTCGAAATGGACGACGACGCGATGATGGAATACCTGGAAGGCAATGAGCCCGACGTTGAGACCCTGCGCGCCCTGCTGCGCAAAGGTACGCTGGACATCGCGTTCGTTCCGGTTCTGGGTGGGTCTGCGTTCAAGAACAAAGGCGTTCAGCCGCTGCTCAACGCTGTGATCGACTATCTGCCCAGCCCGCTGGATGTTGTCGATTACATGGGCTTCAAGCCCGGCGACGAGGAAGAAGTTCGTGACATCGCCCGTCGTGCAGACGACGAGATGGCCTTCTCGGGTCTGGCGTTCAAAATCATGAACGACCCGTTTGTAGGCTCGCTGACCTTTACCCGGATCTACTCGGGCACCATGAACAAGGGTGACTCGATCCTGAACTCGACCAAAGGTAAGAAAGAGCGCATCGGTCGTATGATGATGATGCACTCGAACAACCGGGAAGAGATCGAAGAAGCGTTTGCAGGCGACATCATCGCGCTGGCGGGTCTGAAAGACACCACCACCGGTGACACCCTGTGTGATGCGAAGGATCCGGTGGTTCTGGAAACCATGACCTTCCCAGATCCGGTGATCGAGATCGCAGTTGAGCCCAAAACCAAGGGCGACCAAGAGAAAATGTCCCAGGGTCTGGCCCGTCTGGCCGCCGAAGACCCGTCCTTCCGTGTGGAAACTGACCTGGAATCGGGTCAGACCATCATGAAGGGTATGGGCGAACTTCACCTGGACATCCTGGTTGACCGTCTGAAGCGCGAGTTCAAGGTTGAAGCGAACATTGGTGCACCGCAGGTGGCCTATCGTGAAACCATCTCGATGCCGGTCGAGCACACCTACACCCACAAGAAACAGTCGGGTGGTTCGGGTCAGTTCGGCGAAGTTAAGCTGGAGATCCAGCCGACAGAGCCGGGCGAAGGTTATTCCTTTGAGTCCCGCATCGTTGGTGGTGCCGTTCCGAAGGAATACATCCCGGGTGTTGAAAAAGGCATCAACTCGGTCATGGATAGCGGCCCGCTGGCTGGTTTCCCTGTGATCGACTTCAAGGTTGCCCTGCTGGACGGTAAGTTCCACGACGTTGACTCGAGCGTTCTTGCGTTCGAAATCGCGGCCCGTATGTGTATGCGTGAAGGCATGCGCAAAGCTGGCGCGAAACTGCTGGAACCGATCATGAAGGTCGAAGTGATCACCCCGGAAGAATACACCGGCGGTATCATCGGCGACCTGACCTCGCGTCGTGGCCAGGTGTCTGGTCAGGAACCGCGCGGCAACGCGATCGCGATCGACGCGTTCGTTCCGCTGGCGAACATGTTTGGCTACATCAACACTCTGCGTTCGATGTCGTCGGGCCGTGCCCAGTTCACCATGCAGTTCGACCACTACGATCCGGTTCCGCAGAACATCTCGGACGAGATCCAGGCGAAATACGCGTAAGCGAAGATTTGAGGGAGCTCCGGTCAGGGGCTCCCTTCATTACCGAAAAAGGAGGCCATCATGGCAAAGGAAAAGTTTGAGCGTAATAAGCCGCACGTCAACATCGGCACGATTGGCCACGTTGACCACGGCAAGACCACGCTGACCGCAGCAATCACCAAGTATTTCGGTGACTTCAAAGCGTATGACCAGATTGACGGTGCGCCGGAAGAAAAAGCGCGCGGCATCACCATCTCGACCGCCCACGTGGAATACGAGACCGACAACCGCCACTACGCGCACGTCGACTGCCCCGGCCACGCCGACTACGTCAAGAACATGATCACCGGTGCCGCTCAGATGGACGGCGCGATCCTGGTTGTGAACGCAGCTGACGGCCCGATGCCGCAGACGCGTGAGCACATCCTGCTGGGCCGCCAGGTTGGCATCCCGAAGATGGTCGTGTTCATGAACAAAGTGGACCAGGTTGACGACGAAGAGCTGCTGGAACTGGTGGAAATGGAAATCCGCGAGCTGCTGTCTTCGTATGAATACCCCGGCGACGATATTCCGATCGTTGCAGGTTCGGCTCTGGCCGCGATGGAAGGCAACAACCCGGAAATCGGCGAAGAGAAGATCAAGGAACTGATGGCGGCTGTTGATGACTACATCGACACCCCCGAGCGTGCTGTTGACCAGCCGTTCCTGATGCCGATCGAAGACGTGTTCTCGATCTCGGGCCGTGGTACCGTTGTGACCGGTCGTGTTGAGCGTGGCGTGATCAACGTTGGCGACGAGATCGAAATCGTCGGCATCCGCGACACCAGCAAAACCACCTGCACCGGCGTTGAAATGTTCCGCAAGCTGCTGGACCGCGGTGAAGCGGGCGACAACATCGGCGCCCTGCTGCGCGGTGTGGATCGTGACGGTGTTGAGCGTGGCCAGGTTCTGTGTAAACCGGGTTCGGTTACACCGCACACCAAGTTCGAAGCCGAAGCCTACATCCTGACCAAGGAAGAAGGCGGTCGTCACACCCCGTTCTTCGCGAACTACCGTCCGCAGTTCTACTTCCGTACGACTGACGTGACCGGCACCGTGACCCTGGCCGAAGGCACCGAGATGGTCATGCCCGGCGACAACGTGTCGTTCGGCGTTGAGCTGATCGCACCCATCGCGATGGAAAACGGCCTGCGTTTCGCCATCCGCGAAGGCGGTCGCACCGTCGGCGCCGGCGTTGTGTCGAAGATCATCGAGTAAGTCGGCTCTGCCGACTGGTGGGCGGCAGTTGCTCCGCAGGAGCAATGAGAGCCCACCCCGTTGAACTAGCGAAGGCCGTCCCACATGGGGCGGCCTTTTTAATTGAGTTTAAATTTTCCACCTACATACTTTTACGTCTCCAAGAACACTTTTCGCGGTTGCCAAAAATATCCATGCACCTTTAGCTGATACAACAACCATGCTCTAAGTAACTTCAGATATGTTAGATGTTTGATAAAAAAGCTAAAAAGATACTGTTCGATCAATACTGGAAAGCCGGGTGGAAAGGAAAAGATGCTGGGGCTTCGGACGCAGCTGATATCGAATACGCGAAATCAAAAGGATTTTGGTTCGATCCGGTAATCGTTCAACATGACGTAATCGTTGAGGAATTGGTAGCGCATTGCAAGACACTGGCACCAAAACGAATAGGAGATTCTTTCCTCGCAAGCCTTAGTTCGCGAAGGCTGGAGTTGCGCTCTGCCCTTGGTAGCTACGGATACGCTTCTAACCTTCCTGAACATAAGATTTTGTCCAGCCCAAGATCGCTTGCTCCTTCTGGTGCCGAATTCTGCCACATCTGCGGTGAGCACAGCTTTCCTGAACCAAAGTTAGAAGATTTGAATGTTCTGAATTTTGAGCGACACAAATGGGGCGGCGTTAGGCATGGGCAGGCACTTTACGCTTGGTTTGATTTAACCCGTTTCGAAAGCGACGAGATGCTTGAGCCGTGTCAAACCGATTTAGACATAATGCGCCAGATACTTGAGGTTGCCAGTGGGCTTGCGGATGATGCAAGGCCAAGTGCATTGGCTCGAGCATTGTCGGGTGTTGTTAAGTCGAATGAATACGAACGGCGGGTTCTGATAGAGGTCTTGAGCAAGAGCGGAATTCTTCAACCCAAAAATGAAAGTGGGTTCTTTGGTGAATTCACGTTCGCAGTGGACCAACGTCCAGGAGACGAGCATTCAAACGATTGGGGTTATCCTGCAGTGTGGTGGCGAGGGGCAGATGGTGTAAATCTCACTGCTGTGGAACGTTATTTTCCAGATGTCCTTTGAGTTGGTTGTGGACTCGATCACTGGTAAAGTGTGTAGTTGGGGGCAAGCCAACAAACCCCTTGCCAAACCCCTCCAACCCCACTAATACGCGCGAGTTCTCAACAAGAACATCAAGGCGGGGTGATTCCCGCCTTTTGGGTTCGAAGAGGGTTGGCGATGCGCGCTTGTCCTCCTCTCAACCTCAACGCCTGATAAAAGGCTGTTAAAATGCAAAGCCAAAACATCCGTATTCGGCTGAAGGCATTTGACTATCGCGTTCTGGATGCCAGCACGCAAGAGATCGTCAACACTGCCAAGCGGACCGGCGCGAACGTGCGCGGCCCGATCCCGCTGCCGAACAAGATTGAGAAGTTCACGGTTCTCCGTGGCCCTCACGTTGACAAGAAATCCCGCGACCAGTTCGAGATCCGCACGCACAAGCGTCTGCTCGACATCGTTGATCCGACCCCCCAGACCGTTGACGCGCTGATGAAGCTCGACCTCGCTGCTGGTGTGGACGTCGAGATCAAGCTGCAGTCGTAAGATCGGAGGGTATAGATTATGCGCTCTGGTATTATCGCAAAAAAAGTTGGCATGACCCGCCTGTTCATGGAAGACGGCAAGCAGATTCCTGTGACCGTTCTTCACCTGGACAACCTGCAGGTCGTTGCACAGCGTACCGCTGACAAAGACGGCTACACCGCCGTTCAGCTGGGCGCCGGTGCTGCCAAGGCAAAACGCACCTCGAAAGCCATGCGCGGTCACTACGCCGCTGCAAAGGTTGAGCCCAAGCGTAAGCTGGCCGAGTTCCGCGTCTCCGAAGATGGCCTGATCGAAGTGGGCGCCGAGATTTCGGCAGAACACTTCCTGGAAGGTCAGAAAGTTGACGTGTCGGGCACCTCGATCGGTAAAGGCTTTGCCGGTGCGATGAAGCGCCACAACTTCGGTGGTCTGCGCGCCTCGCACGGTGTTTCGATCAGCCACCGTTCGCACGGTTCGACCGGTCAGTGTCAGGACCCGGGCAAGGTTTTCAAAGGCAAGAAGATGGCCGGTCACATGGGTGCTGCCCGTGTCACCACCCAGAACCTGGAGGTTGTCAAAACCGACGCCGACCGTGGTCTGGTCTTCATCAAAGGCGCCGTTCCCGGACCAAAATCGGGCTGGGTCACCGTCAAGGACGCCGTGAAGAAGAAAGCACCGGAAGGCCTGCCTTTCCCGGCTGCTGTGAAATCGGCTGCAACCGAAGCACCTGCGGAAGAAGCTCCCGCGGAAGGTGGTGAAGCATGAAACTTGATGTAATCAAACTGGACGGCGGCAAAGCCGGCGACATCGAGCTGAACGCCGATCTGTTCGGTCTCGAGCCTCGTGCGGACATCCTGCACCGTGTGGTCCGTTGGCAGCGCAACAACGCGCAGGCCGGCACCCACAAGGTAAAGACCCGCTCGGAAACCAGCTACTCGACCAAGAAGATCTATCGCCAGAAGGGCACCGGTGGCGCACGCCATGGTGACCGCAACGCGCCGATCTTCCGCAAGGGTGGTATCTACAAGGGCCCGACCCCGCGTTCGCACGGCCACGACCTGCCGAAGAAGTTCCGCAAGCTTGGCCTGCGCCACGCTCTGTCGGCCAAAGCCAAGGCAGGTGAACTGGTTGTGATCGAGAACGCCGAAGCCGAAGGCAAGACCGCCGCTCTGGCCAAACAGGTTGCAAACCTGGGCTGGAAACGCGCTCTGGTCATCGACGGCGCGACCGTGAACGAAGGGTTCCTGAAGGCGTCGCGCAACATCGAAGGTCTGGATATCCTGCCGTCGATGGGTGCAAACGTTTATGACATCCTCAAGCGTGACACTCTGGTGCTCACCAAAGCGGCTGTCGAAGCACTGGAGGCTCGTCTGAAATGAGCGCGAAGGCAGAACACTACGACGTGATCCGCAAGCCGATCATCACCGAAAAGTCGACCATGGCGTCCGAAAACGGCGCGGTTGTCTTTGAAGTGGCGATCGACAGCAACAAGCCGCAGATCAAAGAGGCCGTTGAGGCGCTGTTTGGTGTGAAGGTCAAAGCGGTGAACACCACCGTGACCAAAGGCAAGGTCAAGCGGTTCCGCGGCCAGCTGGGCCGTCGGAAAGACGTCAAAAAAGCATATGTGACCCTGGAAGAGGGCAACACCATCGACGTATCCACCGGTCTCTGATCGGAACGTCTTTGGAAAAGAACAGAACCCCCGCGAGAGCGGGGGTTTTTTCGTATGGCGGTGACACTGGAAATTGATCTCGCGACGTCGCGGCAATTCCATAAACCGCTTGCGATGCCGGAGTGTTCCTCTATCCGGTTGCAAACGTAATAAAATGGCAGGCGTATGACTCGACCCATAGATTCGACCCCGGGAAAACCGGAAATGGCCGCAGCGCGGGATTGGGTGACGACGCTGGCCAAATACCGTGAGCCGAACCAGATGCGCAGCGCATTCGAGCTTGGCGTCAGCATAGTTCCATTTTTTGCGCTATGGGCTTTGTCCTGGGCGCTTCTGTCGGTCAGCTATTGGCTGGCTTTTGCAATCTCGGTCCTCAATGCGGCCTTTTTGCTGCGCCTGTTTGCGATCCAGCATGATTGCGGGCACGGGGTGTTCTTCAGCAACCGGACGGTCAGTGACTGGGTCGGGCGGATTATCGGAGTGCTGACCCTGACCCCTTATGACGTCTGGCGCCGCACGCATTCCACGCATCACAACAGCTCGGGCAATCTGGACAAGCGCGGGATGGGCGATATCCACACCCTGACCGTGGCCGAGTATCAGGCGCTGAGCCCCTTAAACCGGCTTTGGTATCGTGTGTATCGTCACCCGATCACCTTGTTTGGCTTTGGGCCGGGCTATCTGTTTCTGCTCCAGAATCGCCTGCCGCTTGGTTTGACGGGGCACATGAAATTCTGGATCAGCGCGATGGCCACCAATCTGGCCATCCTGCTGGCATTGCTGGCCATCTACCACTTTGGCGGGCTGATGCCGTTGTTGCTGATTTTCCTGCCCTCGACCTTGCTGGCCGCAACAGCGGGTGTCTGGCCGTTTTACGTTCAGCATCAGTTCGAAGAGACGCAGTGGGATCCCGATAAGGACTGGCGACTGCACGAGGCCGCCCTGCACGGCAGTTCGCATTATATCCTGCCATCCGTTCTGCAATGGTTTAGTGCCAATATTGGCATCCATCACGTCCATCATCTGTACAGCCGCATTCCGTTCTACCGCCTGACCGAAGTGCTGCGGGACCATGACGAATTGGCAAACAGCAACCGAATGACCATCCGCGAGAGCTTTGCCAACGCCCGGTTGCACCTGTGGGACGAAAAAAGCCGCCGTCTTTTGTCTTTCGCCGAAGCCCGTGCGCTTTATGGATAATGGGTGGAGCGCAAGCGGAACGGCGTAATAAAGCACATGTGGCCCTGGGAACGCCGCGGTGAAACGTCTGGGAGTGGACATGAAAGTCGACCCAAAGAATGTACCCTTTGCTGTTAACTTGTTGCGCAACTGGCCCGCAAAACTGTGGGCGGTCAGGCTGCTGGATGCCCTGTCGAAACACCCGATAGCACCGCTTCCGGAGACGTATCAATGCCGCGAGATTCAGATTCTGCGCAGCGACGGCTCGGGCTCGGTCCGGACCCTTGTGATCTCGCCTAAAGCGCAGAAGGAACCCCTGCCTGTTGTCGTGCATCTACATGGCGGCGGATACCTGATCGGGACGCCGGAAAGCTCGTCGTTCAAACCGATCGCCAATCTGCTGAAAGCGACGGACGCCGTATTTGTGGTTCCCGATTATCGGCTGGCAAAGGATATGCCCTACCCGGCGGCGCATGACGATTGTTATGACGCGCTGGTGTGGGCGGCCCGCAATGCCCACGATATCGGCGGGCGGTCTGACCAGATCATTCTCGGCGGCGAAAGCGCCGGAGGCGGGCTGGTCCTGTCCACCGCCCTGCGCGCGCGCGACCGCGGTGAGGTCAATGTCGCGTTCCAGTTCCCGATCTGCCCGATGATCGACGATACCGAGGCCAACTGGACACCGGTCGCTCCGGCCGATCAAAGCTGGCCGCCATCGTTGAACCGATTTGGATGGGACCGGCTTTTGGGGGCAGGGCGACGGGGCGGCGCCGATGTGACCCCTTACGAGGCCCCGATCCGCACGAAAGATTGGTCCGGCCTGCCGCCAACCTTCACCTTTGTTGGCGAATGCGATCTGTTCCATGCCCAGACCTCAGCAATGGTCGAGGCGCTGCGCAACGCGGGCGTGGACGTGGTTTTCGACACGAGGCCGGGCGTTTACCACAGTATGGAGTTTTTTTCCGAGAACCAGCCCGTTTCGCAGGATATTCTGCGGTTTTATCGTGAGACTTTTATAGAGTTCACAGAGAAGTACTTTGCGCCACAGCCTGAAAGACCCGAGTGACAACAATGAAAACAAAACGCGCAGAATGACCAGAGATTCTCAGACGGTAAAGCAGGCCGACAACGCAGCGCCTATCCCGGCCCAGAAGTATCGGGTCGTTGGTACGCGAAAGTCGAAAACAGCTGTGTCTTCGCGCCATGTTCTTCGGCTGGCAGACGAAGGACCCGTGACACTCAGCCCTGAGGCTTTCGCGAACCTGCATATCCACCATATCGACGCAGAAAACTCCGAGGTGTTTTGGTGTCGTGTAAAGGATGAAGCTTCGCTGTCCGGCTACAGCTTTTACTATCAGGGCATTCGACAAAATGCGACTGAGGGGTACGCGGTTAAGTTTGGCAATCTCGGATCCTGGCAACGGCCGTTGACGGCGCGACCGGTTTTCATATTTTCGATTGGTCGCTGCGGATCGACGCTGTTTGCCAAGATATGTGATGCGGCTGGTCTTTTGACCTGGTCTGAACCGGACGCTCTAACCAATCTCGCGGGCAACCCGAAATTGCATCATCAGCCTGCGGATTTCCGAATGCTGACTCGGGTCGCTCTTGCAGATATCGCGGATAAAACCCGCTTGGCAGGGCAGAAAAGCATGGGCATAAAGCTGCGGTCAAACGTGACGCCATTCTGTGAAGACCTGTGCAGTCACCATCCGGAATCGGTATGCTTATTCCTGGTACGAGATCCCGTTTCCTGGGCCAGGTCCAGGCACAGGCTGTGGGGCGGGCGACCTGTAGGTTTGGCCCGGCGGTTAAGTGACATGGTTGAGTCCATGCGTCTGGCAAAAGCGCGTGGTCTGAAGATAAGTGTGATAAGCTATGGGGCACTGGTTGCTGATCCGCTGCGGCAAGCCGAGAGGATCGCGCAGGAAGTCGGGGAACTGGAAGTGGATCCTAGTCGGCTTGACGAGGTCATGAGCAGGGACTCGCAGCAAGGCACAACGATTGGGCGAGACGCCGGAAAAGAAATTGCCGAAGATTTCAATGCGCGGTTTGTTCGGGCCCTCCGAAACACGGCGCCTTGGTTGCTTGAACGAAAACCTGAACATTGGTTGGACTAGCACCTTGTTTCGGGCAATCGGCTCCGCTGCTTAGAAAAGTGCGCCTTTGCTGTGGACGGTGTGCAATTGATCTGTTACACGCTCCCAATCTTGCGGCCTCGGATTCGTTCCGGGGCCTCTGATATTTGTAACCGGGGACCTTCGGGGCCCTATACCCTTGGCACCTACGGGGGCCTATCACATAGCGGGGAAACTCCCTGCACTTGCTAAACGGAAGACAGAAAGCATGGCACTCAAGTCGTACAAGCCGACGACGCCGGGCCAGCGCGGGCTGGTGCTGATCGACCGTTCGGAGCTTTGGAAAGGACGTCCGGTCAAGTCTCTCACTGAGGGTTTGACCAAATCGGGCGGCCGGAACAACACCGGACGGATCACTTCACGCCGCCGCGGCGGTGGCGCAAAGCGTCTCTACCGGATCGTTGACTTCAAACGGAACAAATTTGATGTCGCGGCAACCGTCGAGCGGATCGAATATGACCCGAACCGGACCGCATTCATCGCACTGGTAAAATACGAAGACGGCGAGCAGGCATATATCCTGGCTCCGCAGCGTCTGGCTGTTGGTGACAAAGTCATCGCGTCGGCAAAAGCTGACATCAAGCCGGGCAATGCAATGCCGTTCTCGGGCATGCCCATTGGTACCATCGTCCACAACATCGAGATGAAGCCTGGCAAAGGCGGTCAGATCGCACGTGCGGCCGGTACTTACGCTCAGTTCGTTGGCCGCGATGGCGGCTACGCTCAGATCCGTCTGAGCTCGGGCGAGCTGCGCATGGTCCGTCAGGAATGCATGGCCACCGTCGGTGCCGTGTCCAACCCCGACAACTCCAACCAGAACCTCGGTAAAGCCGGTCGTATGCGCCACAAGGGCGTTCGTCCGTCGGTTCGTGGTGTTGCAATGAACCCGATCGATCACCCGCACGGTGGTGGTGAAGGTCGGACCTCGGGTGGCCGTACACCGGTTACACCGTGGGGTAAGGACACCAAGGGTAAGCGTACCCGCAACAAGAACAAAGCGTCCCAGAAGCTGATCATCCGCTCGCGGCACGCCAAGAAGAAGGGACGTTAATCCATGTCTCGCTCTGTTTGGAAGGGTCCTTTCGTCGATGCTTACGTGCTGAAAAAAGCCGAAGCAGCGCGCGAGTCGGGCCGCAACGAAGTCATCAAAATCTGGTCGCGTCGTTCCACCATTCTGCCCCAGTTCGTGGGTCTGACCTTTGGTGTGTACAACGGCCAGAAGCACATTCCCGTCAACGTCTCGGAAGACATGATCGGTCAGAAGTTCGGTGAATACTCGCCGACCCGGACCTATTATGGCCACGCCGCAGACAAAAAAGCGAAGCGGAAGTAAGTCATGGGCAAGGAAAAGAACCCCCGCCGCGTGGCTGAAAACGAAGCAATGGCGAAAACCCGCATGCTTCGCACCAGCCCGCAGAAACTGAACCTGGTTGCGCAAATGATCCGCGGCAAGAAAGTCGAAAAGGCTCTGACCGACCTGACTTTCTCGAACAAGCGTGTCGCGCAGGACGTCAAGAAGTGCCTGCAGTCCGCAATCGCGAATGCCGAAAACAACCACAACCTGGACGTTGACGAGCTGATCGTCGCCGAAGCATGGGTTGGCAAGAACCTGGTCATGAAGCGTGGTCGTCCGCGTGCCCGTGGCCGTTTCGGCAAGATCATGAAGCCGTTCTCGGAGATCACCATCAAGGTGCGTCAAGTTGAGGAGCAAGCCTAATGGGTCATAAAGTAAATCCGATCGGCATGCGCCTGCAGGTCAACCGCACCTGGGACAGCCGCTGGTACGCCGACACCAAGGACTACGGTGATCTTCTGCTGGAAGACCTCAAGATCCGTGAGTTCATCAACAAAGAGTGCAAGCAGGCCGGTGTTGCCCGTGTGATCATCGAACGTCCGCACAAAAAGTGCCGCGTTACGATCCACACTGCACGTCCCGGTGTCATCATCGGCAAGAAAGGTGCAGACATCGAAGTTCTGCGCAAAAAGCTTGCTCGTATGACCGACAGCGAACTGCACCTGAACATCGTCGAAGTGCGCAAGCCCGAGCTTGACGCGCAGCTGGTTGCCGAGTCCATCGCTCAGCAGCTGGAGCGTCGTGTCTCGTTCCGCCGCGCGATGAAGCGGTCGGTTCAGAACGCCATGCGCATGGGCGCCCTGGGTATCCGGGTGAACGTCGCTGGTCGTCTGGGCGGCGCCGAAATCGCACGGACCGAGTGGTACCGCGAAGGCCGCGTGCCTCTGCACACCCTGCGTGCCGACATCGATTACGCACATGCCGAAGCGATGACCCCCTATGGGATCATCGGGATCAAGGTCTGGATCTTCAAAGGTGAGATCATGGAGCACGATCCGCAGGCACGTGACCGTAAAGCACAGGAACTCCAGGACGGCCCTGCACCTCGTGGTGCTGGTGGCGGTCGTCGCTAAGGAGGGAAAGATATGCTTCAACCAAAGCGTACTAAATTCCGCAAGATGCACAAAGGCCGGATCAAGGGTCTCGCCAAGGGCGGCTCTGATCTGAACTTTGGCACATACGGCCTGAAAGCTCTTGAGCCTGAGCGTGTTACCGCACGCCAGATCGAAGCTGCACGTCGTGCCATGACGCGTCACATGAAGCGTCAGGGCCGCGTCTGGATCCGCATCTTCCCCGACACTCCGGTCACGGCCAAGCCGATCGAAGTTCGTATGGGTAAAGGTAAAGGTTCGGTCGACCGTTGGGCCTGCAAGGTCAAGCCTGGCCGCGTGATGTTCGAGATCGACGGCGTCAATGACGATATCGCCCGCGAGGCCCTGCGCCTGGCCGCGATGAAGCTGCCGATCAAGACCCGCGTCGTGGTTCGCGAAGACTGGTAAGCGTTCCGGGGGTAACCCCGTTCGTGACAAGATTGACCCCCGTCGGGATACCGGCGGGGGTATTTCATTTCTGTGTCATGGCGTTGGATTTGGATTGCGTATTTGGCTGAGGCACCACAAGGTCGCCCCTGATTTGCTGTCGGAAAAACAGGAGGCCTCGATGGTTCAGCTGCGTAGGAAACTCCTTTTCAAAGAGGTGATTACCTCTGACCAGATGGGCCAGCCCTGCGCGCCGATCACCCGTGTCGCGGCTGTGGCGGTGTTCAAAAACCCTTTGGCGGGCGTGTTTTCCGAGGATCTGAGTGCGTTGTTCGACATTGGCGGCACATTGGGCGCGGAATTGGTGGCTGACGCTGTTGCCGAGTTGAAGGCTGCGCCGATCTCATACGGAAAGGCCGCGATTGTGGGCCTGAACGGAGATGCCGAGCATGGCGGAGCACTCATCCACCCCAAGCTTGGCGCCCCGATGCGCGCGGCGATTGGCGGCGGTGAGGCTGTCATCCCGTCGAACGCCAAACTGGGTGCGCCGGGTTGCGCCCTGGACTTGCCGCTGGGGCACAAGGACGATCCATGGTCGATCAACCACTACGATACGATGACCCTGACCATATCTGACGCGCCATTGCCCGATGAGGTGGTGTTGTGTGTGGCCTATGCCGATGGCGGTCGCCCGACGCCACGCTGCGGCAAGGGGCGCATCATAGATTAAGGCCTGAACCAAAGCGGGTGTCGGCCAGAAGGGGGCGGTCTGAAAACCCGGCCTTGAAACAACCAACCCGGTCGGGCAGTCGGCGGGGCGTCCTGTTGCGCTATGGTCATGCGCACCCACAGTTGAATGGCATTGTGGCGTCAGACATGGCAGTGTTCACGGTAGCTTTACCGGGAAAGACCGCCATGACGACCATTGTCCGAACCATCCACGACGTCTTGGTGCCTGTGTTCCTGACTTTTACGGTTTTGTTTGGCGCGACACCCCTCGGGGCGGCCTCACCCGAAGTGAACCTGGGCCATTTCAACGGCCTGGCCATGAACGGCTACGACGTCATGAGCTATTGGCGCGGCGGCGATCCGCAAAAAGGCGATCCCGAGATCAGTGCCGAATACAAAGGGGCAACCTGGGTATTTCTGAACGACGAAAACCGGCAGGAGTTTCTGTCTGACCCAGACAGGTTTGCCCCTCAGTTCGGCGGCTATTGTGCCTATGCCGCAAGTCAGAATGCCGTGGCGGACGTGGACCCGATTGCGTGGCGCATCTGGGACGACAAACTATACCTGAATTACAGCATCGAGGTCCGGCGCATCTGGGCCAACAGGATCGATGAGAATATCGCAAAGGCGAACGGGTACTGGCCTGACCTGTTACAGCAATAGCCTTTTGGCGCTTCCGTCCGCCAAAACGAGTGCCGGGCGCGATATTCACCCGACGTCCTGAAAAAAAATCGATTTGAAGTCTGGCCAATCCCACCGGTTAGTGAAATGACGCCCGCATCAACGACATTCTCTCGTGGGCTCGGTGTTTGGCAAGTGTGCAACCGTGCTTTCGCCAACCAGCAAAAACAGCTGAGCGCCGCGATACAGTTCGAAAGCCGAGGAAAACGATGGGCCTTACCTGCCGGGACGTGATGGTCTCGCCTGAAACGCAGAAAACGATACATCCGGATGACACTGTCGCAAAAGCGTTCGACATCATTCGGGACAGCCGGGTGCGCTTTCTTCCGGTTGTCGACGAGAACGGAAAGTTTCTGGGTGTGTTTACCGCACCGACCCTGATCAAGATGATCCTGCCCAAGGCCGCACTGATTGGCATGAGCTCGGAAACAAGCCGGGTGCCGATCAGCAACCTTAGCTTCATGGATCTGACCAAGGAAGATTTCCGCGAACAGGTCACGCGACTGAATGAGGAACGGGTCGGCGATCACACGTCCAACCCGGCCAACATCCCCGTGACCGCCCCGGATACGCCGGTGATGGAGGGCATCTTCCTGATCCACAAATTCAAGCGCCATGTGTTCCTGGTTGAGCCCGACACCAAACGGTTTGTCGGCACTGTCAGCCCGAACTCGCTGATAGATCACGCGCTGAGTTAACCCCTAAAATACCGGACCAAAATTGTGACCGATCATTCTGTTTCGCATGGGGAACACGCGTTCTCCGTTCCTCAACTGTTAGGGGTTGATCCTCTGTGGATTGCCACCGGCATTCTTGTCGCCGTTTATGCGGTGCTGATCACTGAAAAGGTGAACCGCGCCATTCTTGCCATGCTGGGCGCATCGCTTATGGTGCTGTTTGGCATCCTCAATCAGGAACAGGCCGTCGCCGGAGTGGATGCAAACACGCTTGCGCTGCTGATCGGCATGATGGTGATCGTGGGGATCACCAGCAAATGCGGGCTGTTTCAATATGTGGCGATCAAGGCGTCAAAACTTGTGAAGGCCAACCCGACCGGCATCCTGATCATGCTGACACTGATCACGGCGGTATTTTCCGCGCTTCTGGACAACGTGACCACGGTGCTGCTGATCGCGCCGATTACCCTGCTGATCACCGACGCGCTGGAAACGCCGGTCTTCCCGTTCTTCTTTGCCGAAATTCTGGCCTCGAACGTTGGTGGTACGGCCACGCTGATCGGTGACCCGCCCAACATCATCATCGGCTCGGCCGCCGGGCTGAGTTTCAACGAGTTTGTGGTCAATTTGGCCCCGATCTCGGCGATCTGTCTGGTTGTTCTGACCGGCATCATCTATCTGATGAACCGCCGCACGCTGGCCGCCATTCCAAAATCCGCCAGTGAAAAGATCATGCGCTTTAACGAAGACGAAGCGATCACCGATGTCCGGCTGATGATCAAATCCCTGTTCGTTCTGGCGCTGGTTTTGCTGGGCTTCACTCTGGGCCACAGTTATGGCGTCCAGCCCGGCACCTCGGCGCTGGCGGGTGCGGCGCTGCTGATGCTGCTGGCCTATGGTCACCAGCACGGCGAGGAACAATCCGAATCCGTGCACCACATCTTTGGCGAGGTCGAGTGGATCACGATCTTCTTCTTCGGCGGCCTGTTTGTGATTGTCGCGGGTGTGGAACACGTGGGTCTGCTGGACTTCTTCGGCCAGAAGGTTCTGGAACTGACCGAAGGCGACATGATGTGGACCGCGTTCTTCATCTTCTGGGCCTCGGGTATTCTGTCGGCCATTCTGGATAACATCCCCTTTGTGGCGACGATGATCCCGCTGATCGAATCCACCGCTGACACGTTTGGCGGCCCCGAGGCGATCGAGCCCTTGTGGTGGTCGCTGGCCCTTGGTGCCTGTCTGGGCGGCAACGGGACCCTGCTGGGTGCCAGCGCCAACCTGACCGTTGCGGCCTTTGCCGAGAAGGCCAAGCAGCCCATCGGTTTCGTCAAGTTCGCGATCATGGCCTTCCCGATCATGATCCTGACCCTGATGATCGCCAACGTTTATATCTGGCTGCGCTACTTCTGTTAAAGCGTTTGGCTTTTTGCCGAGTGCAAGCATCGGAAGGCGCGTTCGACCGAAGGTCGAGGCAGCGCATTTCGATACACAATAAATGCTAAACGATTGGTCGCACCCGACCAGCCGCTTTTCTAAGGCGGCTGGTCTCGCCCTTGCGTCCCGGCTGGGCTATAGCCAGGGCATGGCACAGATTGAATCACTCTTCGTTACCCGTCTTTACCGCGCCGCCTTGTCTGCGTTCGATCCCAAGATCGACGCGGATGAGTTGGAAAGCTCTTGCCTTGTCATCGCCGAGGATGATGAGGCCGGGCAGGAATGGTGCGAAGAGAACGGCTATCCCGGCTATACCAGCTATGCCTCGCTGACCGATCTGCCCTGGCGCTTCCCGATCTTCGCCGATCTGGTCAAGGCGCTGGACCAGCACGTCGCGGCCTTTGCCAAGGATCTGGAGTTCGATCTGGGCGAGGGCACGCTGAAGCTGGAGGATCTGTGGATCAACATCCTGCCCGAAGGTGGGATGCACTCCAGCCACCTGCATCCGCATAGCGTCATTTCAGGCACGACCTACGTGGCAATGCCCGAAGGGGCGAGCGCGCTGAAACTGGAAGACCCCCGCTCGGGCCGCATGATGGCCGCGCCGACACGTCTTAAAGGCGGGCGGCGGGACTTGCAGCCGTTCATCTATATGAAGCCGAAGGTGGGGGACGTTCTGCTATGGGAAAGCTGGCTGCGCCACGAGGTGCCGATGAACATGGCCGAGGACGAGCGGATTTCGGTGAGTTTCAATTATAAGTGGGAGTGAGCCCCGGTCCGCGCAGCGGCAATCGCTCCGGTGGAGCGATTGAGGGGCGAACGGGCGGAGCCCTGATTGTAGCTTGCTAGAATTATTAGTGTTCTTAACTGGAAGTAGAAGTTTACCGGATCATACGAGTCGCCTGCATATTGTTCCCTTAAAATCAAATGCCGACTTAGTTCCACAACCAAGAAGTAACGAGAGAAATGAAGAAGATCTGTTTTGCATTGATCGGCAGTCTTAGTGTTGTCACACCCTCTTTTGCACAGCTAGGGCAGGCCAGAGAGGTTTCATGCCTTATTATTGAATATGGGAAACCAAGGTTGATGGGCCATGCGAATTTGACCCGACCGATGGTTTCGGCTCCTTTGATTTCAAAACCTACAACGGTAAGTATTGGGGCGGTTTCTATGTCGAGGATGATGGGACCGGCGTAGTTGCGTGGAACGGCGAACCCTATGCCGCTCACGCTCACGGAATCCAGCGTGACCTACAGCGTGAAGAAGCCTGTTGGGTGAACGACTACGCAACGTTTTGTTTTTGGGATGATCGCTAAACTCCCATACACGGAAAGCCTTAAACTTCCTCTTGCCACCCACCCCCCAAACCCTTATACGGCGGCATCCTGCGATCTCCCGGCGTTGTCGGGCGATTCGTATGTCTATCATTCATCCACCAGGTCAAAGGTGACCCGTGTACGGGGCCTTCTGGTGTTTTGAGCAAAGGAAAAAGGCGATGAACGCCCAAGAACTGCGTGACAAGACCCCGGACCAGCTCCGCGAGGAACTGGCCAACCTGAAGAAAGAAAGCTTTAACCTGCGCTTTCAACAGGCAACCGGTCAGCTGGAAAACACAGCCGGTATCAAAGCGGCCCGCCGCAATGCTGCCCGTGTCAAAACCATTCTGAACGAAAAGGCCGCTGCCGCGGCATCCGAGGAGTAATCAGATGCCCAAGCGTATCCTGCAAGGCACCGTGACCAGCGACGCCAACGAACAGACCGTAACCGTATCCGTCGAGCGCCGCTTTACGCATCCGGTTCTGAAGAAAACCATCCGTAAGTCCAAGAAATACCGGGCTCACGATGAAAAGAACGCCTTCAAGGTCGGTGACACAGTCCGCATCATCGAATGCGCGCCGAAATCGAAGACGAAACGTTGGGAAGTTCTGGAAGCGTAAGCCTCCGGTATTTTCCCATTTGTCGAAACCCTGGGGGATCTAACAAGACCAGCCCCCACAGGTCGGGAGAAACCACATGATCCAGATGCAGACCAATCTGGATGTCGCTGACAACTCCGGCGCACGCCGAGTTCAGTGCATCAAGGTCCTGGGTGGTTCCAAGCGTAAATACGCCTCCGTCGGCGACATCATTGTCGTCTCGGTGAAGGAAGCCATCCCGCGCGGCCGCGTAAAGAAAGGTGACGTCCGCAAGGCCGTCGTCGTACGCACCGCCAAGGAAGTCCGTCGCGAAGACGGCACCGCGATCCGCTTCGATCGCAACGCCGCCGTCATCCTGAACAACAACAATGAGCCCGTAGGTACCCGTATCTTTGGCCCCGTTGTTCGCGAACTGCGCGGCAAGAACTTCATGAAAATCATCTCGCTGGCTCCGGAGGTGCTGTAATCATGGCTGCTAAACTCCGCAAAGGCGACAAGGTCGTCGTGCTGGCCGGCAAGGACAAGGGCAAAGAGGGAACCATTTCCTCGGTTGACCCCAAAGCCGGTAAAGCTGTTGTCGATGGCATCAACATCGCCATCCGCCACACCCGTCAGTCGCAGAACTCGCAAGGTGGTCGCCTGCCTCAGGCAAACCCGATCGAGCTGTCGAACCTGGCGCTGCTGGACAAGAACGGCAAAGCAACCCGCGTTGGCTTCCGCATGGAAGGTGACAAGAAGGTCCGCTTCGCCAAGACCACAGGGGACGTGATCG
Organism: Ruegeria sp. C12; assembly: GCF_056537745.1. Lineage (NCBI taxonomy): Bacteria > Pseudomonadati > Pseudomonadota > Alphaproteobacteria > Rhodobacterales > Roseobacteraceae > Ruegeria > Ruegeria sp. C12. The sequence continues at coordinate 122,270 of NZ_JBQFSA010000004.1, read as the reverse complement.
ATGCTTGATTCCGCAACCTATACCCCGCGTCTGAAAGCTCAGTACGTTGAAACCATCCGTGCCGCTCTGAAAGAAGAGTTCGGCTACAAGAACGACATGCAGCTGCCCAAGCTGGACAAAATCGTTCTGAACATCGGTTGTGGTGCTGAGGCGGTCAAAGACTCGAAGAAAGCGAAAGCTGCTGTCGAGGATCTGACTGCAATCGCTGGTCAACAGGCCGTTTCAACCAAGGCGAAGAAGTCGATCGCGGGTTTCCGCGTCCGGGAAGACATGCCGCTGGGCGCGAAAGTGACCCTGCGCGGTGACCGGATGTACGAATTCCTGGATCGTCTGATAACCATCGCGCTGCCGCGCGTTCGTGACTTCCGCGGTGTTAAGCCGTCTTTCGATGGTCAGGGCAACTTTGCCATGGGCATGAAAGAGCACATCGTGTTCCCGGAAATCGACTTCGACAAGGTCGACGAGGTCTGGGGCCTGGATATCGTAATTGCCACCACAGCGAAAACCGACGCTGAAGCTAAGGCACTGTTGAAAGCTTTCAACATGCCGTTCAACGCGTAAGCGCCGGGAGGATTGAGACATGGCTAAAAAAGCAATGATCGAACGCGAGAAGAAGCGCGAACGCCTGGTGGCCAAATATGCCGCAAAGCGTGCCGAGCTGAAAGAAATCGCGAATGACGAGAGCCGCCCGATGGAAGAGCGTTTCAAAGCGCGTCTGAAACTGGCGAAACTGCCGCGCAACAGCTCGGCTACCCGTCTGCACAACCGTTGTCAGCTGACCGGTCGTCCCCACGCTTACTACCGTAAGCTGAAGGTCAGCCGTATCGCGCTGCGCGAGCTGGGTTCTGCTGGTCAGATCCCCGGCATGGTGAAATCGAGCTGGTAAGGGAGACATAGATATGAATGATCCTATCGGCGATATGCTCACCCGTATCCGCAACGCGCAAATGCGCGGCAAGTCCACCGTTTCCACCCCGGCTTCCAAGCTGCGCGGTTGGGTTCTGGATGTGCTGGCGGACGAAGGCTACATCCGTGGCTATGAAAAGACGACCGGTGAAAACGGTCATCCGGCCATCGAAATCAGCCTGAAATACTACGAAGGCACCCCTGTCATTCGCGAACTCAAGCGGGTCTCGAAGCCCGGCCGTCGCGTCTATATGGGCGTCAATGACATCCCGCAGGTCCGTCAGGGTCTGGGCGTGTCGATTGTCAGCACTCCGAAAGGTGTGATGTCGGACGCAAACGCTCGCTCCAACAATGTTGGCGGCGAAGTGCTCTGCACCGTCTTCTAAGGAGGTCTGCAATGTCTCGTATTGGTAAAAAACCGGTCGAGCTGCCCAGCGGCGTAACCGCCTCTGTGTCAGGTCAGACCATCGAAGTGAAGGGTCCGAAAGGCACCCGCAGCTTCACCGCCACCGACGACGTTACGCTGTCGGTTGAAGACAACGTGGTCAAGATCGACCCCCGTGGCATGTCCAAGCGTGCCCGCCAGCAGTGGGGCATGAGCCGCACCATGGTTGCCAATCTGGTAACCGGTGTGACGACTGGCTTCAAAAAAGAGCTGGAGATCCAGGGTGTTGGTTACCGGGCGCAGATGCAGGGCAACACCCTGAAGCTGAACCTGGGCTACAGCCACGATGTTGATTTCACTGCTCCGGAAGGTGTCACCATCACCGCGCCGAAGCAGACCGAGATCGTTGTGGAAGGTATCGACCAGCAGCAGGTGGGCGAAGTCGCGGCCAAAATCCGCGAATGGCGCCGCCCCGAGCCGTATAAAGGCAAGGGCATCCGCTATAAGGGCGAGTTCATCTTCCGCAAGGAAGGCAAGAAGAAGTAAGGACGCAGACAATGGCAAACAGCAAAAGAACCCTTTTTCTGAAGCGCCGCCTGCGCGTTCGGAACAAACTTCGCAAAGTCAACGCCGGCCGTGTACGCCTGTCGGTTCACCGTTCGAACAAGAATATCAGCGTCCAGCTGATCGACGACGTTCGTGGCGTGACCCTGGCTTCGGCCTCGACCCTGGAAAAAGATCTGGGTGTAGTTGGCAAGAACAACGTCGAAGCGGCCACCAAAGTGGGCGCGGCCATCGCCGAGCGTGCCAAGAAGGCAGGCGTCGAAGAGGCCTATTTCGATCGTGGTGGCTTCCTGTTCCACGGCAAGGTGAAGGCAGTTGCCGACGCCGCGCGTGAAGGTGGTCTGAAGATCTGATGTGGCGATGGGTGCAAGCACCCATCCTACACGACAAAGAACCGTAGGATGGGTGCTTGCACCCATCTTGCTTTGTAGGCGGGTCCGCCCGCCTCGATGATCGGGGGGCCTGGATTTCTTTCGTGGCTCACTTCGATTGAGAAAACTGGCGCGACAAGCGCCACATGAGAAAAGGGATGCCAAATGGCAGAACGTGAAAACCGTCGGGGCCGTGGCCGCGACCGTGAAGAAGCACCGGAATTTGCCGATCGTCTGGTCGCAATCAACCGTGTGTCGAAAACCGTAAAAGGTGGTAAGCGCTTTGGCTTCGCCGCTCTGGTGGTTGTTGGCGATCAGAAAGGCCGCGTCGGCTTTGGCAAGGGTAAAGCGAAAGAAGTACCTGAAGCCATCCGCAAGGCGACCGAACAAGCCAAGCGTCAGATGATCCGCGTGCAACTGCGCGAAGGTCGGACTCTGCACCACGACATCGAAGGCCGTCACGGCGCCGGTAAAGTGGTTATGCGCACCGCGCCTGAAGGTACCGGTATCATCGCCGGTGGTCCGATGCGTGCCGTGTTCGAAATGCTGGGCGTCAAGGACGTTGTGTCCAAGTCGCTGGGCTCGCAGAACCCGTACAACATGATCCGCGCCACCATCAACGGCCTGCAGAAAGAGCAGAGCCCGCGTTCGGTTGCCGCACGTCGTGGTAAAAAAGTTGCCGACATCCTGCCCAAGCGGGACGAAGCACCGGCTGAAGCCGAAGCGTAAGGAGTAGCGAGCAATGGCAAAAACCATCGTCGTCAAGCAGATCGGTTCCCCGATCCGCCGCCCCGCCGAACAGCGCGCAACCCTGATCGGTCTGGGCCTGAACAAGATGCACCGCACACGCGAGCTAGAGGATACGCCTTCGGTCCGCGGCATGGTCAACAAGATCCCGCATCTGGTTGAGATCATCGAAGAGCGCGACTAAGCGCGATTGAACTTCAAGTGAAAACACCCCCGGAACTTTCGGGGGTGTTTTTCGTTTGAGGGTTTCGATTTGACGAGCCTAAAGTCTCGTTTCCTTCCTCGAAATCACGTCAGCGTTCACTTCCGAACCCATACGACGCAGGTGTCGCATATCTGTCCCACAGCACCCGCCGAATACATGCACAGACGGGTTTTCTTTCACGATTTGGGCAATTTCCCGTCCCAGTTGCCACGGGTTGCCTTCGTCAAGATACTCGGCCTCGTCGAGTTCGGCGTGCGAGCAGCTTGAGGCATTGGCAACGACCCCTTTCAACCGGGGGTGATTGTCCATGGCACTCGCGAAATGGGACGGATGAGCGCAGTTGACCATATGGAACAGCGCTGACGCATCTGTCGCTTCATCTATTTGGTCTATCGCTTCGGCAAGACTCAGGCCGCTGGCCAGCCGACCGTCGGTTTCCACAACCAATGACATCACGATAGGCAGGTTCAGACGCCGCGCTGCAAGAATGCACCCAATCGCCTCGGAGGGACGGTTGAACGTGTAGGCGGTGACGAGGTCAACGCTGGTTTCTTTCAGTGTGGCCAGCTGAGCAGTGTGATACGCGCAGGCTTCATCTTCTGGCATGGCGGGAATATCAGCATATGGATCGTAACGAGGTCCGATGCAGGCGGATACCAGAATGTCGTCACGACCGGCTGACCGACGGATTTCATCCATCAAGGACACTGCATCCCGATTGACCGCATCCAGTCGATCTTTGTCATATCCCAAGGGGGCTGCGCGATCGGCGTTTGCCATCCAGGTGGGCGCGTCCAGAATGCATCCCAGGCCCAGTTCCCCCGCAAGTTGCGCCAGTTCGACCATCTGGTCAGCCAGAATTGCGCGTGTGTCCGGATGCTCGAGCAGGGGAAATGACGCAAAGCCCGGCAGCTCGACGCCTCGGTTGAATATCAGATCGGTGCCGGTTCCCGTGTATAGAAGAAAGTACTTTTCCCCCTTGGTTAGAAGATCCAATGACATGATTTCGCACCCTGCATCCTGCGCTGACATCTGCGCAAGACTACCAATTTTTTCGAAACGTGAGAAGCAATCGGGCCAATTCTGGTTTGCCGGGCCAGAAGGTTTCGATCAATTGGCGCTTGGTCGTGCCATTCCCGAAACGCATACCGGCTAGACCGAAACTTCCGTTGTTAGCGTTACCAGCCACGCCTATCTGAGCCTTGTCCAAGTAAGGAACAAACAAGCGAACATTGGGGAATACGCCCCAATACAGAAAGGAAATGAGATATGGCAAACACAGCTACTTTTTCGAACACCGGATTCAACTTCAGCGCCCGCGTTGCAACCTTGGTTGAGCGCTTCAAGGCAGCCCGTGCCCGTGCGGCGGAATACCAGCGCACCTATTCCGAGCTGCAGCGTCTGAGCAACCGCGAACTGGACGACATCGGCGTCCGTCGCTGCGATATCGCGGATATCGCGCGTGAGCATGCATATTGCTCGTAAAAATACCCCACCACTCACAGTGAAAGAGGCGCCGTTCGGGCGCCACTTTTGCTTTTTGGCGGCAATCGACAACAAACCTTGCAACTGAAGGCACAACGCTGTAGAGCGCTCCGGTGGATTTCCGTCCACGAGAATCAAAACCAAGAAACGCCGTGGTTGGCCCATCACGCTTCGGGGGTCACATCCGGCTAAGGAGAAGCGAAATGAAACTGAACGAATTGCGCGACAATCCTGGCGCCGCACCGAAACGCACCCGCGTTGGCCGCGGTCCGGGTTCCGGCAAAGGTAAAATGGGTGGCCGTGGTATCAAAGGCCAGAAATCCCGTTCGGGTGTGGCCATCAACGGCTACGAAGGCGGCCAGATGCCGCTGTACCAGCGCCTGCCCAAGCGTGGCTTCAACAAGCCGAACCGCAAGGAATTCGCTGTTATCAACCTGGGCCTGATCCAGAAATTCGTCGATGCCGGCAAGCTGGACGCCAAAGCTGCGATCACCGAAGACGCGCTGGTTGCTTCCGGTCTGGTTCGTCGCAAGCTGGACGGCATCCGCGTTCTGGCCAAGGGCGAAATCAGCGCCAAGGTGAACCTGGAAGTCACCGGTGCCTCGAAAGCCGCTGTCGAAGCGGTCGAGAAAGCGGGCGGCTCACTTAAGGTCACAAAAGCTGCTGCGGCAGAGTAAGCGCTTGTGAGCGGGCCCAGACCCGCTTACATAGACCTCACAGTTTTCCTAGACGCCGTCCGAGCCGGAAAACGGTTCCGGGCGGCGTTTGCATAAGAGAGACCGATTTATGGTATCAGCAGCAGAACAAATGGCAGCCAATACAAGCTGGGCTGCCCTTGGCAAAGCCACCGATCTGCGCAACCGCATCCTGTTCACGCTGGGTTTGCTGATCGTCTATCGTCTGGGCACCTTCATTCCGGTGCCGGGCATTGACGGACAGGCGCTGCGCGAGTTCATGGAACAGGCGGGGCAGGGCATCGGCGGCATGGTTTCGATGTTCACCGGCGGGGCGCTGGGTCGGATGGGTATCTTTGCCCTCGGCATCATGCCTTATATCTCGGCCTCGATCATCGTGCAGCTGCTGACATCTATGGTTCCCGCGCTCGAACAGCTCAAGAAAGAGGGCGAGCAGGGGCGCAAGAAGATCAACCAGTACACCCGTTTCGGCACCGTGGCGCTGGCCACCGTTCAGGCCTATGGTCTGGCCGTGTCGCTGGAATCGGGCGATCTGGCGACCGATCCGGGGCTGTATTTCCGGTTTTCGACCATGATCACTCTGGTCGGCGGCACCATGTTCCTGATGTGGCTGGGTGAGCAGATCACCGCGCGCGGCATCGGCAACGGGATTTCCCTGATCATCTTCGTCGGCATCATTGCCGAGGTTCCGGCTGCGCTGGCGCAGTTCTTTGCCTCGGGCCGCAGCGGCGCGATCAGCCCTGCAGTGATCGTTGGTGTGATCGTCATGGTCATCGCCGTGATCACCTTTGTGGTCTTCATGGAACGCGCGTTGCGCAAGATCCACATTCAGTACCCGCGCCGTCAGGCCGGTATGAAAGTGTACGAGGGTGGATCCAGCCACCTGCCAGTCAAGGTCAACCCAGCGGGTGTGATCCCGGCGATCTTTGCCAGCTCGCTGCTGCTGTTGCCGGTGACGATCTCGACCTTCTCGTCGGGGGCGGCCAATGGTCCGATCATGTCCTGGATGCTGGCCAACTTTGGACCCGGACAGCCGCTGTATCTGCTGTTCTTTGCTTCGATGATCGTGTTCTTCGCCTATTTCTACACATTCAACGTATCGTTCAAACCGGATGATGTGGCGGACAATCTGAAAAAGCAGAACGGCTTTGTTCCCGGTATCCGTCCGGGCAAGAAAACCGCCGAATATCTGGAATACGTGGTCAACCGCGTGCTGGTTCTGGGCTCGGCCTATCTGGCAGCGGTCTGTCTGTTGCCTGAAATCCTTCGGGGCCAGTTTGCCATCCCGTTCTACTTCGGCGGCACCTCGGTTCTGATTATCGTCTCTGTAACCATGGACACGATCCAGCAGGTTCAGAGCCATTTGCTGGCGCATCAATACGAAGGGCTGATCGAAAAGTCCCAACTGCGCGGCAAAAGCAAGAAACGCGGCAGGAAGGGACCCGCTCGTCGATGAACATCATTCTTCTTGGCCCCCCGGGGGCCGGTAAAGGGACGCAGGCGCGTCACCTGGTCGAAACACGCGGCATGGTCCAGCTGAGCACCGGCGACATGCTGCGCGAGGCCAAGGACAGCGGCACCGAAATGGGCAACCGCGTGGCCGAGGTCATGGCCAAGGGTGAGTTGGTCACCGATGAGATCGTCATCGGCCTGATCCGCGAAAAGCTGGAGCAGGGCGCCGAGGGTGGTTTCATCTTTGACGGTTTCCCGCGCACGCTGGCGCAGTCGGACGCGCTGGGTGAATTGCTGGACAGCACCGGCAACAGCCTGGACGCGGTGATCGAGATGGAAGTCGACGATACCGCGCTGGTCCAGCGCATCACGGCCCGGTCGACCTGTGGCGGATGCGGTGAAGTCTATAACGACGTCACCAAGCCGATTCCTGCAGATGGAAAATGCACCAACTGCGGCAAGGAAAACGACTTCAAGCGCCGCGCCGACGACAATGAGGAAAGCCTCAAGACCCGTCTGATGGAATACTACAAAAAGACCTCGCCGCTGATCGGCTACTACTATGCCAAAGGTGCGTTGACCAAGGTCAACGGGCTGGGCGAGATCGCCGAAGTTCAGGGCGCAATTGCCGGTGTTCTTGACAACTAATCGTAAGGTCTTATCTTTTTGTTAGCAAAGCACGCGTAATACGTGCATGTCAGGAGGCTTGTATGCTTGTCTTTCGCGAAGGTTACAGGGATTAACGATCCCCGATGAACTGCACTGCAGAAATGGTCGAAGCCACGCAAATACTGGTTTGCGTGGCTTCTGAGTCCGGGATTGAGTGGTTAATACGCTATTTTGGTGGGCCGGCGGCCATTTTGACCTCGGCCCTCATCGCTTTTTTCATGGCGCGCGCCACAATCAGGGCAAACCAGACAACTGCCCGCAGGCTGGCGACTTTGAACCTGATCGAGCGTTCGGAATCCACGGAATACTATCAGGAACGGTATGTCGCGTTCAGGGATGCGCGGCAGGACGAAAACGGGTTGTCGGCGCTGTTCAGCCCCAGCAATGCTGTGCTGCAGAAACAACGCCGCCTTGTGCTTGAGATGCTCAACCACTACGAGCTGATTGCCAGTGGGATAAAGGCCGGGATTCTCGACGCCGACTACTATAAAAAGTACATGCGCTCGACGTTTGTCAGGGATTGGTTGGCTGCAAAACCCCTGGTGGACCACATCCGGAAGCCGACGCCGGACAGCGGGGCAGACGTGCCTGCCAACAGCGCGTTCAGTGAGTTTGAAGGGCTGGCCGCGGAGTGGGAAGCCGAAATGAAAGCAGAGGGTTTGCTATAAATTGTCAGTGGCCGGGGCCAAAGCTCCGGTTGGAGTATTGACGTCAGGCCCAAAAGCCCATATCGACCCACATCCCTTTGGGAATCACCCGTGCGTGCGAGATTCGTCGCGCGCGCTTTTACTACCTCGAAATAATGCTGGATCCTCTGGCGTCACTGCCAAGATCAAGTGTTGTGAAAAAAGGTTCCGGAGTTACGGAACCGCAACAAAAAGGAAAGTGACACGTGGCACGTATTGCCGGCGTAAACATCCCGACTGCCAAGCGGGTACCTATCGCCCTCACATATATCACCGGAATCGGCAACACCTCGGCCAAAGCGATCTGCGAAGCTGTAGGCATTGAAGCGACCCGTCGCGTCAACGAACTGTCCGACGCCGAAGTTCTGAAAATCCGCGAATACATCGACGAAAACTACACCGTTGAAGGTGATCTGCGTCGTGAAGTTCAGATGAACGTCAAGCGCCTGATGGACCTGGGCTGCTATCGCGGTCTGCGTCACCGCCGCAACCTGCCGGTTCGCGGTCAGCGCACCCACACCAACGCTCGTACCCGCAAAGGCCCCGCAAAGGCCATCGCTGGTAAGAAGAAATAAGGGAGGGTCTGACTGATGGCACGTGATAAGACTCGCGTTAAGCGCAAAGAGCGGAAGAACATCGCATCGGGCGTCGCCCATGTGAACTCGACCTTCAACAACACCAAGATCCTGATCTCGGACGTACAGGGCAACGCCATCTCGTGGTCGTCTGCCGGTACCATGGGCTTCAAGGGATCGCGGAAATCGACCCCCTACGCCGCTCAGATGGCTGCTGAAGATGCAGGCAAGAAGGCGCAGGAACATGGCGTCAAGACGCTGGAAGTCGAAGTTCAGGGCCCCGGTTCGGGTCGTGAATCGGCTCTGCGCGCGCTGGCTGCCGTGGGCTTCAACATCACGTCGATCCGCGACGTGACACCGATTGCTCACAACGGCTGCCGCCCGCCGAAGCGTCGCCGCGTCTAAGCGATTTTGAATTGAGCTGGGGCCAGTGTTTTTGCACGGCCCCAGCACGTCATTTTGAACCTCGGGCGTCTGCACCTTGTTGGTCATGGGGCGCGGACAGGAATGGAGGGATTACATGATCCACAAGAATTGGGCAGAATTGATCAAGCCGACCCAGCTGGACGGCAAGCCGGGCAACGACCCTGCACGTCAGGCAACCCTGGTTGCTGAACCGCTGGAGCGTGGCTTTGGTCTGACCTTGGGCAACGCCCTGCGCCGCGTTTTGATGAGCTCGCTGCAAGGCGCGGCCATCACCAGCGTTCAGATCGACAACGTCCTGCACGAGTTCTCCTCGGTTGCGGGCGTGCGTGAGGACGTCACCGACATCATCCTGAACCTCAAAGGCGTGTCGCTGCGCATGGAAGTCGAAGGCCCCAAGCGCCTGTCGATCAATGCCAAAGGCCCCGCCGTTGTCACCGCTGGCGACATCAGCGAAAGCGCCGGCATCGAGGTTCTGAACCGCGACCACGTCATCTGCCACCTGGACGATGGCGCCGATCTCTTCATGGAACTGACCGTCAACACAGGCAAGGGTTACGTTTCGGCTGAGAAGAACAAGCCCGAAGACGCGCCCATTGGCCTGATCCCGATCGACGCGATCTATTCTCCGGTCAAGAAGGTCGCCTATGACGTTCAGCCGACCCGTGAAGGTCAGGTTCTGGACTATGACAAGCTGACCCTGAAGATCGAAACCGACGGGTCGATCACGCCCGAGGACGCGCTGGCCTATGCTGCGCGCATCCTGCAGGACCAGTTGTCGATCTTCGTCAACTTCGACGAGCCGGAATCGGCCGGCCGCCAGGACGAGGATGACGGTCTGGAGTTCAATCCGCTTCTGCTGAAGAAAGTGGACGAACTGGAACTGTCGGTCCGTTCGGCAAACTGCCTGAAGAACGACAACATCGTCTATATCGGCGACCTGATCCAGAAGACCGAAGCCGAGATGCTGCGCACCCCGAACTTCGGCCGCAAATCGCTGAACGAGATCAAGGAAGTGCTGTCCGGCATGGGTCTGCACCTTGGCATGGATGTCGAGGACTGGCCGCCCGACAACATCGAAGATCTGGCGAAGAAATTCGAAGACGCGTTCTGAAGTGGTGCCGGGCTGAAGCCCGGCCTACTTCGGACCAACCCGTAGGCCGGGCTTCAGCCCGGCACACGCAACAACAAATGCCCGGACTACCGGGGACAACAAGGGCAATGATGCCCCAAGGAGAGCGCCTGACACGCATCGGGTGCCAGACAAAGCAAAACGCGAAAGAAGGAACTGAAAAATGCGTCACGCACGTGGTTACCGCCGACTGAACCGTACTCATGAGCACCGCAAGGCGCTGTTTGCGAACATGGCTGGCTCGCTCATCGAGCATGAGCAAATCAAAACAACTCTGCCCAAGGCAAAAGAACTGCGCCCGATCATCGAAAAGCTGGTCACTCTGGGCAAGCGCGGCGACCTGCACGCCCGCCGTCAGGCCGCAGCACAGTTGAAAGAAGACAAAGACGTCGCCAAGCTGTTCGAAGTTCTGGGCCCCCGCTACGCCGAGCGTCAGGGCGGTTATGTCCGCATCCTGAAAGCTGGCTTCCGCTATGGTGACATGGCGCCGATGGCGATCATCGAATTCGTTGATCGTGACGTCGATGCCAAAGGCGCGGCCGACAAGGCCCGCGTTGCTGCCGAAGAGGCCGCAGAAGAATAAGTCGATCCGACGATCTGACTGTCAGACCCCTGCGTCCCGGACGTGGGGGTTTTCTTTTTCCCGAACGCGGTCACGGATGCCGCGCTTGCATTACCGGCCCGGTGGCCGCATATCCTACGGGTCTCTGAAGATTGAGGTCGGAATGCTGCGCGCGACAGTTTTAGCTTTCTCCATTTTGTCGGCATCACTTGCCACGGCGGAAACACGGGTTCCGCAGTCCCAGGCTGACATCAGTCTGGGTTTTGCCCCGGTCGTCAAACAAGCCGCCCCGGCGGTTGTGAACATCTATGCCAAGATCGTCCGGCAGGGGCGCACCAACCCGTTGTTCTCGGACCCGTTCTTTCAGGATTTCTTTGGTGGCGGCTTTGGCACCCCGCAGCCGCGAGTGCAAAACTCGCTGGGTTCGGGCGTGATCCTGTCCGATAACGGCTATGTGGTGTCGAATTACCATGTTGTGGGCTCGGCGACCGAAATCCGCGTGGTGACAACCGACCGGCGTGAGTTTTCGGCGACGGTTGTTCTGGGGCATGAGGAAAGCGACATCGCCATTCTGCGGCTAGAGGATGCGTCTGACCTGCCTTACCTGAACCTGCGGGACTCGGATCAGGTTGAGGTGGGAGAGCTTGCGCTGGCCATCGGTAACCCGTTCGGGGTCGGGCAGACGGTGTCGTCGGGCATCATCTCGGGTCTGGCGCGGACCGGGACCGCCACGGGCAATGCGCGGGGGTATTTCATTCAGACCGACGCGGCGATCAATCCGGGCAATTCGGGCGGTGCGCTGATTGATGTGAATGGCGATCTGATCGGGATCAATACCTCGATCCTGACCCGCTCGGGCGGGTCCAACGGGATCGGCTTTGCCATTCCGGCCAATCTGGTGGCCGAGTTTCTGCGGCAGGCGCAGGCCGGCAATGACAGTTTCGTCAGCCCCTGGGCGGGGATCACTGGCCAGCATATGAGCGCTGATATCGCCGAGTCGCTGGGTCTGGCCATCCCATTGGGCGTGGTGATTTCAGATCTGCATGACCTTAGCCCACTGGCCGAGGCCGGTCTGAGGGTCGGCGATGTGGTAACGCACGTGGACGGGGATGAGGTGAACTCTCCCGCCGAGATGAAATTCCGCATGTCCGTTGCCGGGGTCGGTGGAACCTCGGTTCTGACCCGGTTACGCGGCGAGGATCGCGAAGATGTGGAAGTGGCTCTGATCAAAGCGCCTGAAACACCTGCCGCTGAAGAAACCACTCTGGACGACCGTACGGTGCTGCCCGAATTGAAGGTATCAGGGGTCAACCCGGCGGTTATCACAAAGCTGGGGCTGCGCCTGACCCAGACCGGGGTCGTGGTCATTGATCCCGGGCCATATGGTGCGCGCGCCGGACTGCGCACTGGGGATGTTCTGGACGCGATCAACGGTGCCGCCATTGAACGCCCGCGCGACGTTGTGCAAGCGCTGACCGATCCCAGCCGTCGGGTGCAGATGACGATCCAGCGCGGCGGGCGCACCCTGTCACTGCGGTTCCGGCTGTAACGCCATGAGCGACCTGTTCGACACCGGCGCGACCGAGCCTGCACCGGCCCCTCATCGCCCTTTGGCGGATCGGCTGCGCCCGCAAACGCTGGCCGAGGTGATCGGGCAGCAGCAGGTGCTGGGACCGGATGCGCCTTTGGGTGTCATGCTGGCCTCGGGCAGCCTGTCCAGCCTGATTTTCTGGGGGCCGCCGGGTGTCGGCAAGACAACGATCGCCCGGCTTCTGGCGCAGGAAACCGATCTGCATTTCGTTCAGATCAGCGCTATTTTCACCGGGGTTCCGGACCTGAAAAAGGTGTTCGAGGCGGCAAAGATCCGACGTCAGAACGGGCAGGGTACTTTGCTTTTCGTGGATGAGATCCATCGCTTCAACAAAGCCCAGCAGGACGGATTCCTGCCGCATATGGAGGATGGCACCATCCTGTTGGTCGGGGCGACGACCGAGAACCCGTCCTTCGAGTTGAACGCCGCTGTGCTCAGCCGGTCGCAGGTGTTGGTGCTGGAGCGTCTGAGCCTTGCAGATCTGGAGCGTCTTGCCCAACGGGCCGAGAAGGAACTGGGCAAAACCCTACCTCTGACTCCGGCGGCACGCGATGCGCTGCAGGAAATGGCCGACGGCGACGGGCGTGCCTTGCTGAACCTGATCGAGCAAGTCGCCGCCTGGAACGTCGATGCACCGCTGGACCCGGATGCGCTGTCGACACGTCTGATGCGCCGCGCGGCCAAGTACGACAAGTCGGGGGACGAGCATTACAACCTGATCTCGGCCCTGCACAAATCGGTGCGCGGCTCAGACCCCGATGCGGCGCTTTACTGGTTTGCGCGGATGCTGACCGGCGGCGAAGACCCGCGCTATCTGGCGCGGCGCATCACCCGTATGGCGGTCGAGGATATCGGTCTGGCCGACCCGCAGGCGCAGGCGATTTGTTTGCAGTCGTGGGAAACCTACGAACGGCTCGGCTCGCCCGAGGGCGAGTTGGCGCTGGCGCAGGCGCTGGTCTATCTGGCGCTGGCTCCGAAATCGAACGGGGCCTATGTGGGCTACAAGGCGGCGATGCGGCTGGCCAAGCAATCGGGCAGCGAGCCGCCGCCCAAGCATATCCTGAACGCGCCGACCTCGCTGATGAAAGATCAGGGCTACGGCGCAGGTTATGCATATGATCATGATGCCGAAGATGGTTTTTCAGGCCAGAACTACTTTCCCGAGACGATGAAACGGCCCGTACTGTATCAACCGGTCGAGCGCGGGTTCGAGCGTGAGTTGAAGAAACGACTGGATTACTTTGCCAAGCTGCGGTCGCAGCGAAACAGCGGGTAACGCAGGGTCAGGTCCGCTGCTGCCGTGGCGTCACAGGAGACAGGTGGCGCAACTCGGGTTTCCCTTGGGTCAGTGACTGCAAGGGAGGACGCGTCATGCCCGTATCAATCGAAAAATCCGAGGATGTCTGGACCGTCATTCATGACCGGCCCGAGGCCCGCAATGCAGTGGATGCCGATCACGCGAAGGCCTTGGCCGATGCCTTTCTGGAGTTTGAGCATAGCGACGCCAAGGTGGCGGTGTTCTGGGGCAAAGGCGGCAATTTCTGCGCAGGGTGGGACCTGAAGATGGCCGCAACCCTGGCCGATCCGGAACTGGGTGAAGCGTATTACGAGAGACACGGCTTTCCCATAGGATCAGCCCCGTCGACATTGGGGCCAATGGGGCCATCGCGTCTGGAATTGTCGAAACCGGTGATCGGTGCGATAGAGGGGGCCGCCGTGGCGGGCGGGATGGAGCTTGCCTTGTGGTGCGATATCAGGGTGATGGCCGAAACCGCTTATCAAGGTGTCTTTTGCCGCCGCTGGGGCGTGACCTTGATGGATGGCGGGACAGTCCGCCTGCCGCGTCTGGTCGGGCAGGGCAAAGCGCTGGAAATCGCGCTGACCGGGCGCAAGGTCGAGGCCGAGGAATGCTATCGCATCGGGCTGGCCGAGAAGGTTGTACCCCATGGCGAGGCGCGGGCCGCAGCCGAGGCCATGGCCCACGACATCGCCCGTTTCCCGCAAGAGGCGGTACGGGCTGACCGACGCTCGATCATCGAAACGCGCGGGATGTCTGTGCGCGATGGGCTGAAGCTCGAATGGGCCAACGGGCTGGAAGCGATCCGCCGCGAAGGCACCGCAGGCGCGGGGCGGTTCCGGGACGGGGCCGGGCGGCACGGAGATTTCCGGAACATCTGACGGGCCGCTGATTGCTTGACTCTTGCGCCGTTGCGGGCGACAGACGCGCATGTTTTCTAGGACACTGGCAATAGCGCAATCCGGGCGGGTCAGCCGCACGGCGCAAGGGGCAATGGCATGAGTGGCGTACAGATGATTACGGTCGCAGACGGCGACGGCGACCAGCGTGTGGACCGCTGGCTGCGCCGCCTGTTTCCGCATGTCAGCCAGGGGCGCATCGAAAAGATGTGCCGCAAGGGCGAGTTGCGCGTGGATGGCAGCCGGGCCAAAGCCTCGACCCGGTTGGAGGTGGGGCAGGTCGTGCGCGTACCGCCCTTACCCGACGCGGATCACAAACCAGCCGAGGTCAAGCGGAGCGTGTCCGACGCGGATGCGAAGATGATCCAGTCCTGCGTGATTTACCGCGACGATCATGTTCTGGCGTTAAACAAACCGCATGGCCTGCCAGTTCAGGGCGGCAGCGGCCAGACACGTCATGTGGACAGCCTGTCCGAAGCGTTGCGCTTTGGCTATGATGAAAACCCGCGTCTGGTGCATCGCCTGGACAAGGACACATCCGGTGTTTTGCTGCTGGCACGGACGCGTGAGGCCGCCAAAGGGCTGACCGCCGCCTTCCGGCACCGCGACACGCGCAAGATCTATTGGGCCTTGGTCGCAGGTGTGCCCACGCCTTATCTGGGAGAGATCAAGACCGGTCTGGTCAAGGCCGCAGGCCATGGCAAGCAGGGCGAGGGCGAGAAGATGATCCCGGTGCATATGGGCGACATCGACAGCACGCCGGGTGCAAAACGCGCCCATACGCATTATGCGACGCTTTACCGTGTCGCCGGTCGCGCCGCCTGGGTGGCGATGGAGCCGATCACTGGCCGGACCCATCAATTGCGTGCCCATATGGCGGCGATTGGGCATCCGATCATCGGGGATGGGAAATACGGCGGATCGGGTCAGGAAAACCTCGGCGATGGCTGGGGCGCGCAACTGGGTGGGATCATCAGCAAAAAGCTGCACCTGCACGCGCGGCGTGCGTCTTTTCAGCACCCGATGACGCGCAAACTGATCACCATCGAAGCGCCCCTGCCTGAGCATATGAAGCACAGCTGGGACACGTTCGGATGGACCGAAGACCTTGCCGCTGACGACCCGTTTGAGGAGCTGCAATGAGCGCACCCCTGCGGCTGGTTCTGTTCGATGTCGATGGCACTCTGGTCGACAGTCAGGGCAGCATCGTCCATTGCATGACTGCCAGTTTTCAGACGGCTTCGGTTGTTGTCCCGCCCCGAGAGACGATTCTGTCGATTGTCGGCCTGTCCCTGCCACAGGCCATTGCGCGGCTGGCGCCGGATCAGTCCGACGCGGTGCAGGCGCAATTGGTCGAGGGCTACAAGCAAGCCTTCCACGCCCACCGGCTGGACCTGGGTGCCGCCAGTTCGCCGCTGTATCCCGGTGCGCGCGCGGCGATTGAAGCCCTGCATGCGGTGCCCGAAATCCTTTTGGGTGTCGCAACCGGCAAATCTCAGCGCGGTCTGGACGCGTTGATCGAGGCGCATGGGCTTGAGCGCTATTTTGTGACCCGGCAGGTGGCCGATCATCACCCGTCAAAACCGCATCCTTCGATGGTGCAGACCGCGTTGGCGGAAACCGGGGTTGATGCGGCGAACGCGGTGATGATCGGGGACACCAGCTATGACATGGACATGGCCGCCGCTGCCGGTGTTGCCGGGATCGGTGTGTCCTGGGGTTATCACGATCCATCAGCGCTGACCTCTGCCACCTGTATGATCGAAACCTTCGACCAGTTGCCCCGCGCGCTGGACACGATTTGGACCTGAGACATGAGCGATTGGAAACCGAAACGCTTCTGGACAAACAGTACCGTGGTCGAGGCCGAAGGTGGCCACACGGTCGAATTGGACGGTCGCCGGGTCAAGACCCCGGCCAAAGCGGCGTTGATCCTGCCGACACATGCGATGGCTCAGGCCGTGGCTGCCGAATGGGAGGCACAGGAAAAAGAGGTGGACCCTGCCACCATGCCCTTCACCCGCTCGGCCAATGCCGCCATCGACAAGGTGCGCATTCAGCACGGCGAAGTGGCGGATATGCTGGCGGATTACGGCGACTCTGATCTGCTGTGCTACCGCGCCACGCACCCGCAAGAGCTGCAGATGCGACAGGCCAGGGAATGGGACCCGGCGCTGGACTGGGCCGCTGAACATTTGTCAGCCCGGTTGATCCCTGTCGCGGGTGTCCTGCACAAGCCGCAATCGCCAGAGGCGTTGCAGCGTCTGCGCGCCCGCGTGCATGACATGGATGCGTTCCAGCTGGCGGCGTTCCACGATCTGGTCAGCCTGTCCGGGTCCTTGGTCCTGGGCTTTGCTGCGGCCATGAACTGGCGCAATCCGGACGAGATATGGCGCATTTCGCGTCTGGATGAGGACTGGCAAATCGAGCAATGGGGCCACGACGACGAGGCCCATGCAGCCAGTGAGGTAAAGAAAGCCGCCTTTCTGCACGCCAAGAGGTTCTTCGACCTGTCAGTTTGATCCGTCACAACCTGATTTTTGGGCGTAAGTGCATGAACCAGCGGGCCTGATCCATCGTTTTCACTGATCCGGCCCTTGACGTTTGTTTATGATTGCGCCCAAACTCATGCCCACTAAAGGGGAGACACCTTTGGGGTAACCTTACCGGCATTTACTTGCCGGACAGAGCCGCCTTTCAAAGGGCGGAAAATCAGGAAGAGGTAAAAATGAAAAAATCCGTAATCTTGGGCGCGGCAACAGTTGCCGGTCTGGCCGCAAGCGCAGCAGTGGCGGGTACCATTGACGACGTCAAGGCGCGTGGGACTCTGAACTGTGGTGTGACCACCGGTCTGGTTGGCTTTGCGGCACCCGACGCGAATGGTGAATGGCAGGGCTTTGACGTTTCGCTATGCCGTGCTGTAGCTGCTGCTGTTCTAGGCGATGCGAACGCTGTTGAATTCGTTCCGACCACCGGCAAGACTCGCTTTACCGCGCTGGCGTCTGGCGAAATCGACATGCTGGCCCGGAACACCACCTGGACCTTCAGCCGTGACGTTGACCTGAAGTTCGAATTCACCGGTGTGAACTACTATGACGGTCAGGGCTTTATGGTTCCAAAGGCACTGGGCGTCAGCTCGGCCAAGGAACTGGACGGCGCAACTGTCTGCATCCAAACTGGCACCACCACCGAGCTGAACCTGGCCGATTTCTTCCGTGCCAACAACATCAGCTACGAGCCGGTTCCGATCGAAACCAACGCAGAAGCGCAGCAGCAGTATCTGGCTGGCGCATGTGACGTTTACACCACCGACGCTTCGGGCCTGGCCGCGACACGTGCTACGTTCGAAAATCCCGGTGATCACGTCCTGCTGCCCGAAATCATCTCGAAAGAGCCGCTGGGCCCGTTGGTCCGTCACGGCGATCACGAGTGGGGCGATGTTGTCCGCTGGACCCTGAACGCGCTAATCTCGGCTGAAGAACTGGGGGTGACCTCGGCCAATATCGACGAACTGTCGAGCGGCACTGACAACCCGGAAGTGAACCGTCTGCTGGGCACCGAAGGTACCCTGGGCGAAATGCTGGGTCTGGACGCTGACTGGGCTGCTAAGGCGATCAAAGCCGGTGGTAACTACGGCGAAGTGTTTGCCAAAAACATCGGTGAAGAAACTCCGATCGGTCTGGCACGCGGCCTTAACGCTCAGTGGACCGAAGGCGGCCTGCTGTACTCGCCGCCGTTCCGCTAAGTCATCAACGGGAGAGGGCGCAGGGCAACCTGCGCCCTCTTCTACTATAACTGCTGTGGACAGAAACGGAGCGGGGACAACCTCGCCGGGGTAAAAACAGTCCACAAGCTACGGGGATCCCAAAACATGTCGACTATGACTGACCCACCGAAAGCTGATTTTCGGTTGTCTATGCTCATAAACGATACCCGCTACAGATCGCTGACCTTTCAGGTGATTGCGGCCATCGTTATTGCGCTATCCATCTGGTATCTTGGCAATAACCTGATCCAGAATCTTCGAGCCGCAGGGCTCAATATTTCTTATACCTTTCTTGGCGACTCAGCCGGGTATGACATCAACCAGCGACTGATAGAATATGACAGCCAATCCTCGCATGGACGCGCGGCGATTGTTGGTATTCTCAATACGCTTCTGGTCGCGTTCCTGGCCTGTATCACTGCCACGGTGTTTGGTGTGATCGCGGGGGTTCTGCGACTGTCCAACAACTGGCTCGTGTCGAAACTGATGGCGGTTTATGTCGAGATCTTCCGGAACATCCCGGTTCTGATCTGGATCATCATCATCTTTACGATCATGACGGCCGTGCTGCCGGGGCCAAGGGCGTTCCGGGGCGAAGACCCGTCTTCGACCATGCTGTTCGATGCGTTCGCATTCACCAACCGGGGTGTCTATATCCCGCGGCCCGAATTCACCAACGGGCTGTTTGGCGCGACAATTCTGAACTGGCTGCTGGTAATCGCCGGTCTGGTGGGTTCGTCGTTCGCTGCGCACGAAGTCGAAAAACGCGCCACGCTGAAACAAGAACAGACTGGCGAGCGCCCCCAGACGTTCATGATCAAACTGGCCATCTGGCTGGGTCCGCTTGTCGTTCTGATGGTTCTGATGGGCCTGACATGGGACATCCCCGAGTTGAAGGGTTTCAACTTCAGCGGTGGTATCAAGGTCGGTGGCCCGCTGATCGCCCTGTGGTTCGCGCTGTCGATCTACACTGGTGCCTTTATCGCTGAAAACGTGCGGGCGGGTATTCAGGCGATCTCGAAAGGTCAGACCGAGGCTGCTGCGGCCCTTGGCCTGCGTCCGGGTCGGATCATGAACCTGGTGGTTCTGCCTCAGGCGTTGCGGGTGATCATCCCGCCGCTGATTTCGCAGTACCTCAACATCACCAAGAACTCGTCGCTGGCCATTGCCGTGGGGTATGCAGATATCACCGCGACCTTGGGTGGAATCACGCTGAACCAGACCGGTCGCGCGATCGAATGTGTTCTGCTGCTGATGCTGTTCTATCTGACGGCCTCGCTGACGATCTCGATGGTGATGAACATCTACAACGCATCCGTCAAGTTGAAGGAGCGCTGAGCCATGGCCGATCAATCAACAAATCCGATCGCCTTTGTGGCTGACGGGACAATCCCGCCCTCGCCACCGCCCGCAAACCAGACGGGTGCCATCAAATGGCTGCGCGAGAACCTGTTTTCGGGCGTCACCAACACCATCCTGACACTGCTGTCGCTGGTCCTGATCTATCTGTTGCTGAAGAACTTCCTGCCATGGATGCTCAACGGGGTCTGGAACGCAAACTCGCTGGCGGAATGCCGCGAGATTCTGGCGGGCAAGACAGGGGCCTGTTTCGCGGTTCTGACGGAACGCTGGCCGCAGCTGATCTATGGGTTCAAATACCCGGCTGAAGCTTACTGGCGCCCGAATCTGGCCTTTGTGCTGATGCTGGTGGCGTTTGCGCCGGTGCTGTTCTTCGATCTGCCGCGCAAGCTGCTGATCTTTACCGGCCTGTACCCGTTCATCGCCTTCTGGCTGATCTGGGGCGGTACGATCCTTGCGCCACTGGTCGCGCTGGTGGGCTGTGTGGCAGCAGGTGCCGTGTTCCAGAAACTGGGCAAGAGCAGCTTTGCCGCCGGGTTCTTCGGCGCGATTGTCGTTGCGCTGATCATATGGAATGTCGGCGGGGCGCTGATCCCGGAAGGTGCGTCGGAAAATGCCTGGCTTTCGGCTGTTCCCAGCCGTGACCTGGGTGGCTTCATGCTGAACATGATGCTGGGCGTGACCTGTGTGTCGCTGTCGGTGCCGCTGGGCATTGCCCTGGCGCTGGGCCGTCAGTCCAACATGCCGCTGATCAAGTGGGTTTGCGTTATCTTCATCGAATTCATCCGTGGCGTGCCTCTGATCACGCTGCTGTTCGTGGCTTCGGTGATGCTGGCCTATTTCTTCCCGCCTGACAGCACGGTCGACCTGTTCCTGCGCGTTGTGATCATGATCACCATGTTCTCGGCCGCCTATATCGCCGAGGTGATCCGCGGCGGTTTGGCCGCGCTTCCACGTGGACAGTATGAGGCAGCAGACAGTTTGGGCCTTGATTACCCGCAGGCGATGCGGCTGATCATCCTGCCGCAGGCTCTGAAGATCTCGATCCCCGGGATCGTGAACGTGGCCGTGGGCCTGTTCAAGGACACCACACTGGTTTCGGTCATTTCGATGTTCGATCTGGTGGGCATGATCCGGGGTCCCATCCTGGCGTCAACCGAATGGAACGGCGTCTATTGGGAGCTTCTGGGCTTTGCCGCGCTTCTGTTCTTCGTCGTCTGTTACGGCATCTCTCAATATTCCCAGTGGCTCGAGCGTCGCCTTGCCACGGATCATCGTTAAGGAGTTCAACACATGTCTGAACTTGCAGTAGAACGCGAAATCGACCGCTCGAAAATGCAGGTGAGCGACGAGGTCGCCATCGAAATCAACAACATGAACAAGTGGTACGGATCCTTCCACGTGCTGCGCGACATCAATCTGACCGTCAATCAGGGCGAGCGGATCGTGATCGCGGGGCCGTCGGGGTCAGGTAAGTCCACCCTGATCCGCTGCCTGAACGCGCTGGAAGAACACCAGCAGGGCAAGATCGTGGTGGACGGGATCGAGCTGTCGAATGACCTGAAAAACATCGACAAGATCCGGTCCGAGGTTGGCATGGTGTTCCAGCACTTCAACCTGTTCCCACACCTGACCATTCTGGAAAACTGCACGCTGGCCCCGATCTGGGTGCGCAAGACGCCCAAGAAAGAGGCCGAAGAGCGTGCGATGCATTTCCTGGAAAAGGTGAAGATCCCGGAACAGGCCGACAAGTATCCCGGTATGCTGTCCGGTGGTCAGCAGCAGCGCGTGGCGATTGCGCGAAGCCTGTGCATGATGCCGCGGATCATGTTGTTCGATGAACCGACCTCGGCGCTGGACCCCGAGATGATCAAAGAGGTGCTCGACACCATGATCGAACTGGCCGAGGAAGGCATGACCATGCTGTGTGTGACGCATGAGATGGGCTTTGCCCGGCAGGTCGCCAACCGCGTGATCTTTATGGATGCCGGTCAGATCGTGGAACAGAACGAACCAGAAGAGTTCTTCAACAATCCGCAGAGCGAGCGGACCAAGCTGTTCCTCAGCCAGATTCTGGGGCACTGAACCGGTTGAAATCCGAAAAAAGGCGGGGCTTTGGCCTCGCCTTTTTTATTCCAGCAACTCACGCGGAATGGTGAATCCCAATACCGCCCCGCTGCGCCATGTTACATCTGCCCAGTTTGTGATGTCGAACCGGATAACCGCTGTCGCACAGGTGGGGTAATCGTAGAATCTGGCGTGATCTGGGCCTTGCCGCACGATGTGCTGTGCGAAACCCGCGATGCCCGGATTGTGCCCCAGCATCAGCACCGTTTCCCCTGTTGCGCCTGACAGAGCGGCCAGCATCTCGTCTGGCCCGGCATGATAAAGGGTCCGGGTAAAGCCGACCGTGGCGGCCTGCAGGCCCATCCTGTCCCATGTCTCGCGGGTCCGGGCTGAGGTGGAGCTGATGACCTCATCCGGCAGCCACCCGTTTTCGCGCAGCCATCCGGCAATCGCCGGGGCCGACTTGCGCCCGCGCTTGTTCAGTGGGCGGTCGTGATCGTCAAGCGCTGGATAATCCCAACTGGATTTTGCGTGGCGGGTCAGGATCAGAGTGCGGGTCATGACGGGTGGAACGCTTTCATATGGTGGGCGGACTGTTCCGGGTCGCGGCCCGCGCCGCTGCTAAGTGGGCAGGCCAGCCGGGCAAGGCATCCGCCGGTCATGCAGCTTTGCCCCTCGGGCGAATTCAGATGGTCATGGCAGGCATCGACGCTGTAAAAGGCTTCGGCATTCAGCGCCCCGACCGGGCAGGCCGTCGTGCAGGGGGCTGGGCAGGCAAGGCAGGGCGAGGCGGCGTTGACCTCGGGGATGTCGAATTCCTGCGCTAAATGCAGCGCGCCACGGTACGAGATCATCATGCCGACCGTGTCATGAACCAATGCGCCAACCGGGCTGCTGAAGGTGCGTCCGGATTTCAGCGCCCAGTCGATGAATGGGGCGTAAGGCGGTCCGCCGAATGGGAAATGGGCCTCTGCGCCCAGTGACTGTGCCATCCCGCCGATGACACGCCTGGACCAACGGTCCACCGGATCAGGACCCTTCCATTCGGGAGACGCTTTTAAAACCGGCCAAAAAGCCGAACCCGCCCCGAGTAAGACCAGAGTCCCCCCGTCCAGCCCTTTGGCGCCGCTGACCCGTGGATGGGTCGCACCCATGACGATCAGACCCGCTTGATGCGCAACGCGCCCCACCCAGCCAAAGCTGATTGCGGCCATGTAAGAGGAGGGTGGGGGATATCCGGTCATCTCTCCTCCGCAGATTGGATCAGTCGGGCCGGATCAGCGAACCCGCGCCGTGCTCGGTGAACAGCTCCAGCAGGACCGCATTGGGTGCGCGCCCGTCCAGAATGACCACGGCCCGCACGCCGCTGTGCAGCGCGTCCAGCGCCGTTTCGGTCTTGGGGATCATGCCGCCCGCAATGGTGCCGTCCATCGTCATCTCGCGGATTTGACCGGCTTTCAACTCGGTCACAACCTCACCACCTGCGTTTTTCACACCGGATACATCGGTGAGCAGCAGCAGGCGATCCGCTTTCAACGCCGATGCAATCGCCCCGGCTGCGGTGTCGCCGTTGATGTTAAAGGTTTCGCCATTCTTGCCCGCACCCAGAGGTGCAATCACCGGAATCACATCATGTGAGAACAGATCGTGCAGAATTTTCGGGTTCATCTCGGACGGCGATCCGACAAACCCAAGCGACGGATCGGCCTGATCGCAGACAATCAGGTTGGCATCCTTTCCGGAGAGCCCCACGGCACTGCCACCCTGACCGTTGATCGCCTGCACGATGCGTTTGTTCACAAGGCCGGACAGCACCATCTCGACCACCTCAACAGTGGGTTTGTCAGTGACGCGCTTGCCGTTCACGAATTCGGACTGGATGTCCAACTGACCCAACATCGCGTTGATCATCGGTCCGCCGCCATGCACGATCACCGGGTTCACACCCACCTGCCGCATCAGAACCACGTCGCGGGCAAAGCTTTCCATCGCTTCGTCACTGCCCATGGCGTGACCGCCCAGCTTGATGACGACGATGGCCCCGTCATAGCGCTGCAGATAGGGCAGGGCACTGTTCAAGGTGGCGGCGGTGGCGATCCAATCCCGGTTCATGTCACGTGTCTTCATGGCTAAGTCCCTCTGGCGTTCCGTGTTAGGAGGTTTGCACGGCGCTGCCAAGGGCCAAGCTATTCCAGATGCGCAATGATCGAGCGCAGGGTGGGAATTCCGTCGCCTTTCTCGGACGAAGTCAGCACGATTTCAGGGAAGGCCGCAGGGTGTTTGGACAGCGCAGCGCGCACTTGATCCAGAACCTTCTGGCGATCATTCGCTTTGACCTTGTCGGCCTTGGTCATGACGCATTGAAAGGTCACGGCGCTGGTGTCCAGCAGCTTCATGATCTCGGCGTCGACGGGCTTCACCCCATGGCGCGAATCGATCAGCACAAAGGCGCGGCGCAGGGTCTGTCGGCCGCTTAGATATTGCTTGAGCAGCCGTTGCCATTTCTCCACCACCTTGACCGGCGCGTTGGCGTAGCCATAGCCGGGCAGGTCCACCAGATACAGTTCCGGGCCTTGGGTGAAAAAGTTGATTTCCTGCGTGCGGCCCGGCGTGTTCGACGCGCGCGCCAGACCCTTGGTGCCGGTCAACGCGTTGATCAGGCTGGACTTGCCCACGTTAGAGCGCCCGGCAAAACAGACCTCAAGCCGGTCGGGGGCGGGCAGACCGTTCATGGCCACAACCCCTTTGACGAATTCCGAAGGCCCGGCGAACAGCTTGCGCCCACGCTCTTGCGCGAACTCGTCCGGGTCTTCGGCAAGCGGGAAGGGCAGCGATGTCATAGCAGGTTAACCTTATCGTCAAGGCGGATCTCGCCGCCCTGAATGACCTCGGCATAGACGCCGAAATCCTGATGATCCCAACTGTTGAGCGCGCCCAGGGTATCTGCGTCCCGCTCACCCGTTTCGGGATTGGCTGTTGTCGCCAGACAGC
This sequence comes from Ruegeria sp. C12, assembly GCF_056537745.1. NCBI lineage: Bacteria > Pseudomonadati > Pseudomonadota > Alphaproteobacteria > Rhodobacterales > Roseobacteraceae > Ruegeria > Ruegeria sp. C12. Next base: position 97,443 of record NZ_JBQFSA010000004.1, on the reverse strand, counting down.
GGGTGATGCGTTCGCGAATGTGGAATACGGCCTGACCGATCTGCACGTCGCGACCCAGCCAGTCGAATTCTTCCCACAGGGGCAGGCCCTCGAACCAGATATTGCCGCGCCAGCGCTTGGGCGACAGTTCGCGGCCCAGTTTCTGTTCGACCGCGCGATGCGAGGCCATATTGCACAGGCTGATCGAGGGGTAGTCGCTGTCGGTCATGCCGCGCCCCGGTACCCGGACAATCCGGGCCGAAGCTGCGCGATCCGCAGGCATCAGCGGCTTGACCCAGTCCAGAAACACATCCTGCTGCGTATCGGGCGCGAAGCTCAGATCCGGGCGTTCGGGGTGATGCAAGGTGACGCGGTCCCCTTCCATCCGGGCCGAGATCGCCATCAGCTTGGGTGCCTTTGAACCACGGCTGAAATTGACGCAAGGCGCCCATTTGGTGCCATCGGTCTGCGCCGCCTCGTGCGCGACGGCCCAAACGCGATCCCCGGGCATGGTCTGCCCGGGGATTACTGTGACCTGATCCAGGGCTTCACGCCCATGGCTTTTGATCGGGTGCCGCCAAAGGGCTGAGACTGTCCCGCTCATTTTCCGTCCGTCTTGGGCGTCCGCTTGAAGCCGGACTTGATGTTGCCGAACACGTCAGGTTTGTAGCCCTGACTGCGCATGATCAGATATTGCTGGGTGAAGGTGATTGTGTTGTTCGCAATCCAGTAGACCACCAGCCCGCTGGCAAACCCGCCCAGCATGAACATAAAGACCCATGGCATCCACGCGAAGATCATCGCCTGCGTCGGATCGGTTGGGGCCGGGTTCAGCTTTTGCTGCAGCCACATCGAGATACCCAACAGCAGCGGCAGGATACCGATGAAGATCAGCGCCATGAAACTTTCGGGTGCAGGTCCCGCCCAGGGCAGCAAGCCGAAGAAGTTGAAGATCGAGGTCGGGTCCGGTGCGCTCAGGTCCTGGAACGGGCCGAACCATGGGGCCTGACGCAGTTCGATGGTGACAAAGATCACTTTATACAGCGAGAAGAAGATCGGGATCTGCATCAGGATCGGCAGACAGCCCGCAGCCGGGTTTACCTTTTCCTTTTTGTACAGTTCCATCATGCCCTGCTGCATCTTCTGACGGTCGTCGCCAGCGGCCTCTTTCAGGGCCTCCATCTGCGGCTGCAATTCCTTCATCTTCGCCATCGAGACGTAGGATTTGAACGCAAGCGGGAACAGGATCGCCTTGATGATCAGGGTCAGACCGATGATCGACCAACCCATATTGCCGATCAGCACATTGATGTTGTGCAGCAGCCAGAAGATCGGCTTGGTCAGGAAGTAGAACCAGCCCCAATCGATGCTGTCGATGAACTTCTGCACGCCTTCCGCCTGATATTCGCGAATGGTGTCCCATTCCTTGGCACCGGCAAACAGCTGCGTCGTCACCTGCTCGGTCGCGCCAGGCGCGACGGTCAGGGTGGGTAGCACGGTTTCGGTTTGGTAGATCTTGCGGCGGGCGTCGTATTTGGCGGCTGCCTTGAACGTTGCGCCTTCTGCCGGGATCAGCGTGGTCATCCAATAGTGATCGGTAAATCCGACCCAACCGCCTTCCTTGACCTGAAACACCTCGGCCTGCGCGCGCTCGTTGGGGTCGATGTCGAAGTCCCGCACATCGCCATAGTCGATTTCATCCAGAACGCCGTCGGCCATGACCATGACGCCTTCGTGCAGGATGAAGAAGTTCTTGAGGCCGGGAAGGTCGCCATCTTCGCCAATGCCGTGCCGCGCCAGAATGCCATAGGGGGCCATGCTGATCTCGGCTGCGGTGGTGTTTTCAACCGATTGGGTCACCGAGAACATGTAGTTTTCGTCGACCGAGACGGTGCGGCGGAAGGTCAGGCCGTTGCCATTGTCCCAGGCCAGCGTGATCGGAGTGTCCACGCCCAATGTCTCGCCCTGCTCAAGCGTCCAGAGGGTGTTGGGGCCGGGGACATCCGTGCCGCTCACGCCCGAGCCCGGAGCCCAGCCATAAAGCGCGTAATAGGCCGAGTCTGATCCCACCGGGGCCAGCAACTCGACAATGGGCGCGCCGTCTTCGATGGAAACCTTGTAGTCTTTCAGGAACAGCTCATCGATGCGCCCGCCCGACAGCGACAGGCTGCCTTTCAGGCGCGGGGTGTCAATCGCGACCCGCGGGGCCTGTTCTTCGGGCAGTGTCTCTTCGGTGGCGGCGGTCGCCTCGCCCACAGCACCGGTCGCAGTCGCGCTGGGTGTCTGAATCTCGGACTCTTGGGTGGCGGCGATCTCGGTCTGATCGGTGGCAGGTGTGGGTTCCGGCGGGGGGAACAGCACGAACCAGACCAGGATCACGAGAAAGCTGAGCGCGGTTGCGAGGATGAGATTCTTGTTCTGATCGTCCATCTGGGACAGCCACCTTGAGCAGTGAAAGACACCCGCAGGGTTCAACAGAGTGCAGGCCCAAAGGTCAAGCGGAATCGGTTGTTATTTCGTCACGGCAGGGGTCTGATCGGCCTAAAGTCCGCCTTATGACCCTGTTTGACGCCCAATCTTCGGAACACCGTTGACCTTGTTGCCATGTGCGGCAATCCAGTCCAGCGTTTTTTCAAACGGCATGGGCTTTCCGATCCCGAACCCTTGAACGTGATCGCAGCCCAGTTGTGCCATCAGGGCATGTTCACCCGGTGTTTCGACGCCCTCGGCCAGAGTTTCCACTTTCAGCCGTTCGGCCATGGTCAGGATCGCGCTGGCCAGTTGCTGCTGGCTTGGGTCCTGATCAGATTTCGCGACAAAGGATCGATCGATCTTGATCCGGGACACGTGGAACCGCTTGATCGACGCGATCGAGGCGTGGCCGGTGCCGAAATCATCCAGATCAATGCAACATCCCAGCGCCGCAAGGCCTGTGACATTGCGGGTGATCACATCGTCCGGTCGGCGGGAAAACACGGTTTCCAGAACCTCGACAGCAAGACGGTCCGGTGTCAGGTCAAATTGGTCCAGTTCCCATTTGAGGCGGTCAATCAAACCGGCGTCGCGCAACTCGTCAGATGAGAAGTTGATGCCGATCCGGGGCACGATGACCCCGGCCTGATCCCAATCGCGCATGGCCTGAAAGGCGTGGTGGCGGATGGCCTGACCAAAGCGTTCCATCAATTCGGCCTGTTCGGCAAAGGGCAGGAACACATGCGGCCCCAGCACGCCTTTTTGGGGATGTTCCCACCGGGCCAAAGCCTCAAACCCCGTGACGCGGCCTGTATCGGTCGAAACCTGCGGCTGGAACCACGGTCGAATTTCGCCGCCATTCAGGGCTGCGTCGAACTCTTTCCGCAGGTTGGTGCGAATGCGCGACCGGCGGCGGGTATCCGAGGAAAAGGCGCGAATCGTTGAGGGGCCGTTTTGCTGTGCCTCGATCAAGGCACTGATCGCGGCCTCTTTCCAGTTTTCGGCTGCACCGTCCGCCTCTCGCGAACTCAGGCAGAAGCCGATAGAACAGGACGCATAGATACCTGTGCCATTCGGCATGACAGGGTCTTCGACGGCGGATTGAATGCGCCCTGACATCTGGATACAGGCCTCAAGGTCCAAATGTTGCGACGGGCGCAGGGCGATCAGGATCTTGTTTTCGCCCAGACGTGTTGCAATATCCTGGCCACGGATCATCGACAGGACGCGCGCGCAGACCTGTTCCATGATATGGTTGGCCGCTGCCTGCCCGTGCAGATCAAGGATCTGCGTGTGGTCATCCAGCGCGATGGCAAGGCAGGCCGACACATCGCCGCTTTGTTTTGAACGATCAAATATCCCGCTCAGTTCAATGTCGAACCGATCATTGGCCAGCAGACCGCCCGAGTGTTGCCCGCGCCCGGCTTTCGCCTCAAGCGTGCTGGCCCCAGCGATCAGCAGCGGAAGGCCAAGTGCTGTTGCAACCAAAGCACGCTCACCCCCGATCCAGAACGCACCAAGGCTGAGAGCGGGGACAAATGCCAAAGCGGAAGAGCTGTTCAGAAGGGACGTCAGGCTACGCGCCAGACGGTCAAGTGAAGGTCGGTTCCGCATCGGTCTTTTGGCCCCTGGCAGTGATCGCACGGGCCAACCGTAGGAAATCAGTCTGAGTCAGTCGTTAACGCAACCGAGGAATTTCATCCGAATTTTCGGCTTTTTCGTCCGGTTTCAACGCAAGATTGGCGAAATCGAACAGTTTCGGGTCCAAAAGATGCGAGGGGCGGGCATTGGTCAGGGCGCGAAACATCACCTGACGACGACCGGGGCTGTTCTTTTCCCATTGGTCGAGAATCTGTTTGACCTGCTGGCGTTGCAACCCGTCCTGACTGCCGCACAGATCGCAGGGGATGATCGGGTAACGCATGGCGTTGGCGAATTTCTCGCAATCCGCCTCGGCCACATGGGCGAGGGGACGATAGACGAACAGGTCACCTTCTTCATTCACCAGTTTCGGCGGCATGGTGGCCAAACGCCCACCGTGGAACAGGTTCATGAAGAAGGTCTCAAGAATATCGTCGCGATGATGGCCCAGCACCACGGCCGAGCATCCCTCTTCGCGGGCAATGCGGTACAGGTTGCCGCGGCGCAGGCGCGAGCATAGCGCGCAATAGGTGCGGCCCTGCGGGACCTTGTCCATGACGACGGAATAGGTGTCCTGATACTCGATCCGATGGGGCACGCCCATACGCTCCAGAAACTCGGGCAGGACGGTGGCGGGAAAGCCGGGCTGGCCCTGATCCAGATTGCAGGCCAGCAGATCCACGGGCAGCAGGCCGCGCCATTTCAGCTCATACAGAACCGCCAGCAGGGTATAGCTGTCCTTGCCGCCAGACAGGCAGACCAGCCAGCGGGGCGGCTTGCCGTTCTTGTCATGGGCGGTCGGGTCCACCATGCCATACTGCTCGATCGCTTCGCGCGTCTGGCGCACGATGCGCTTGCGCAGCTTCTTGAACTCGGTGGTCGAGGGCACGCCGGCGAAGAGCGGGTGGATATCGTCTGCATCATCAAACATGGGCCGTGGTTACAGCGGACCGTTGGTCCGGGCAAGGTGTTGCGCGTTCGCCGGTTTGGGAAACCACCCCGATTATGCTATCTTCGCGGGATTTGGAGTTGGAGCTAGTAATGGACTATTTTTTCTCGGTCCGCGGGCGCAGCGGAGATCACTATTCGAACAAACTGGGCACGGCGCGGTATTTGGCGATTCCGTCGAACGTAAAGACACCGGCCCGAAAACACGAAGTTCCGGTGTCGCAGTGGGTCGGAAAAGTTCAGGACGAGGCCGGTGCCACGGATGATGAAAAGGGCAACATCGTCATCTTTGTGCACGGCTTCAACACCGAGCAGTTCGAGATGCTGGAGCGGCACCGGAAAATCCGCAAGGGGCTGGAGGCGCATGGCTTCAAAGGCGCGCTTGTCAGCTTTGACTGGCCCAGCGACGGGTCGGTGCTGGGTTACAGTTCAGACCGGGCCGACGCGCGGCGCTCGGCAGACAAGCTGTTTACCCATGGGATCAGACGTCTGTCGCGCATGCAGACGGCGGATTGCCGATACAACATTCATGTGTTGGCCCATTCCATGGGCACGTTTCTGGTGCGCGAGGCGATGGATTTTGCCGATGATGACCACGAAATCGCGCAACACAGCTGGATGACCAGCCAGATTGCCTTTGTCGCGGCGGATGTGTCGGCAAAGTCGTTCCGGGATGGCAGTTCCAAAACCTCGTCCCTGATGCGCCACTGCACACGGCTGACATGTTATTACAGCCCCTTTGATGAGGTGCTGTCGGTGTCCGAGGTCAAACGGGTCGGCGTGTCGCGCAGGCTGGGGCGTGTCGGCATGCCGGACGATCATCCGGAAAAGGCCGTGAACCTGTATTGCGGCGCGTATTTCAAAGACAATCGCGATGACTATCCGGACGGCCCATCGGCCACCCATAGCTGGTACTTCGATTCGTCGCGGTTCTATGAAGACCTGCACCACACATTGACGGGCAAACTGGACCGCGAAGTCATTCCGACCCGAAAGTTCACTGACCGGGGCAATCTGGCGCTGTTCTAGTCGGGCGGTTTGGTGGTCTTTTCGGGCACCGGGTCATAGCCATCGCCGCCCCAGGGGTGGCACCGGCCAATGCGACGCGCGGCGAGCAATGCGCCTTTGATCGGGCCATGCTTTTCAAGCGCTTCCAGCGCATAGGCCGAGCAGGTCGGTTGATAGCGGCAGTTGAATCCGACCCATGGGCTGAAGATCAGCCGGTATGCCCGGATTGGCAGCGCGATGATATGGGAGAGAAAGGTCACTTGCGCGGCGCATGTATTTTGCGCAGCGCGTATCGCAGATCATCCAGCAACGCCGCGAATGGGCGATCTGCCGTGACATTGGCGCGGCCGATGAGAACGTAATCCCACCCGTCCTGTCCATGTTGTGGCAAAACGGCCCTTGCAGCCTCGCGCAAGCGCCGTTTGGCGCGGTTGCGTGCAACAGCGTTGCCCACTTTCTTGGAACAGGTGAACCCAACGCGCAGCCCCGGGGCTTCGTCAGGTGCGCGCTTGCGGGCCTGCACCATCATCGACGACGTGCCCTGTCGGCGCGCACGTGCCGCTTTCAGGAAATCCGATCGGGTTTTGAGAACCGTCAGGGATACAGGCGCGCAAACGGACGCCGCCGGGGGCGTTTCCCGGGGGTGGTTTCTACCATCCTCAGGGGCCTCCGGCGGCGTCATGTTCATAACCTGATCGGTGAGCGGCTTATGCGCTCAGCGATTTGCGACCGCGTGCGCGGCGTGCGTTCAGGATCTTGCGGCCGGCCTTGGTGGCCATGCGCGCGCGGAAACCGTGGCGGCGTTTGCGAACCAGGTTCGAAGGCTGATAGGTGCGTTTCATCGCTCCGTCTCCAATCTATAGCGGTCGGGTGCGGCGCGGATTCGCCTGGCCCTAGTGTTCGAAGCCCGTCCTCTACTGCTAAGCGGGGGGTAAGTCAAACCCCAAGACCGGGGTTTTGACGCCTTTTGCAACAATTCTGTATCCCGGCCCCGGAAAAGGTTTCAAATTCCGGGTTTTGCGCCCGAAACCCTCACATTCCCTGCCACATAGTTCAAGGCCGCGTGAGGGCCCTGTTGCTTGGCCGTCGGGCAGCGCATGTTGGGTCAGGAATTAAACAGACAAAGCCGGATGGCCAGATGAGCGAAACGACCCAGGCGCCGCGCAGCGGAATTGCGCGTCATATCCCCTTGCTTGTTATCCTTGCCGCTGCTGCGGTCGGGTTTTTTACGCTTGGCGATTACCTGAGCTTCGAGACCCTGCGCGACAATCGCGAGGCGTTGCTGGCCTGGCGCGATGCAAATTACTGGGCAATGGCGGCCGCTTTTGTGGCGATCTACATCGTGATCGTTGCATTCTCGCTGCCCGGCGCTGCTGTGGCATCCATGACCGGCGGGTTCCTGTTCGGTCTGTTCGCGGGCACGTTATTCAACGTTTTTGCCGCGACCGTTGGCGCATCTGCCATCTTCCTGGCTGCGCGTTGGGGATTGGGCGAGTCGCTGACGGCGCGGCTGGAATCCTCGGAAGGTACGGTCAAAAAGCTGAAAGACGGGCTGCGTGAGAATGAGATCTCGGTCCTGTTCCTGTTGCGGCTGGTTCCGGTCGTTCCCTTCTTTGTCGCCAATCTGGTGCCCGCGCTGGTCGGCGTGAAGTTCCGCAACTTCCTGATCACAACCGCGCTGGGCATCATTCCGGGCGGCATTGTCTACACTTGGATCGGCGTCGGGCTGGGCGGGGTGTTCGACCGGGGTGAAACCCCAGACGTGTCCCTGTTGTGGGAGCCATTTGTGATCGGGCCTATCATTGGTCTGTGTGTGCTGGCTGCTCTGCCGATTGTAATCAAAGCCCTGCGTGGCAAAAAGGACGCCTGACTCATGACAGAACTGAAGACCGATATCCTGGTGATCGGTGCCGGGTCAGGTGGCCTGTCCGTGGCTGCCGGGGCTGCCCAGATGGGGGCCGATGTGATTCTGCTGGAAGGTCACAAGATGGGTGGCGATTGCCTGAATTTCGGCTGCGTCCCATCCAAAGCGCTGATTGCCAGTGGCAAGGCCGCCTATGCGCAAGCCCACGCATCACCTTTTGGGGTGTCGGATGTCGTCCCACAGGTGGACTATGGGGCCGCCAAGGACCACGTGCACGACGTAATCGCACAGATCGAACCGATGGACAGTCAGGACCGGTTCGAAGGTTTCGGCGTGAAGGTCATTCGCGAGTTTGGGACCTTCCTGTCGCCAACGCAGGTGCAGGCGGGGGACAATGTGATCACCGCCCGCCGCGTGGTGATCGCAACGGGCTCATCGCCGCTTGTGCCTCCGATACCGGGTCTGGAGACGGTACCGTTCTATACCAACGAAACCATCTTTGACCTGCGCGAAAAGCCCGATCACCTGCTGATCATCGGCGGCGGCCCCATCGGTATGGAAATGGCGCAGGCGCATATCCGGCTGGGCTGCAAAGTGACGGTGATCGAGGGCCTGAAGGCGCTGGGCAAGGATGACCCCGAGGCCGCCGCAATCGTGCTGGATACCCTGAAAGCGGAAGGCGTCGATATCCGCGAACAGGCGATGGTCGCCGAGATCAGGGGCGCAGACGGCGCGGTCGAGGTTGTCACAGAAACCGGAGAGGTCTTTGCCGGTACCCACCTTCTGATGGCCGCCGGACGCAAGGCCAACGTCGAACGCCTGAACCTTGAGGCGGCGGGGATCGACCGCACCCGGACGGGTATCAAGGTCGATGACGCTCTGCGCACCAGCAACCGCAAGGTCTATGCCATCGGCGACGTCGCTGGCGGGCTGCAATTCACCCATGTCGCCGGGTATCATGCCGGTATCATCATCCGATCCGCGCTGTTTGGCCTGCCATCCAAGGCCAAGACCGCGCATATTCCGTGGGCAACCTATACCGACCCGGAACTGGCCCAGGTTGGTCTGACCGAAGCGCAGGCGCGCGAACAGCATGGGGACAAGATGGAAATCGCCCGGTTCGACTACCACCACAACGACCGCGCCATTTCCGAGCGCAAGACGAAAGGGTTTATCAAGGTTATGGTCGTAAAAGGCCGACCTGTCGGTGCAACGATCGTGGGGCATCAAGCCGGGGAACTGATCAACTTGTGGTCTCTTGCGCTTGCCAATAACCTTAAGATGGGTCAGATCGCCGCGATGGTTTCCCCCTATCCGACGATAGGAGAGCTTAACAAACGTGTGGCGGGTGCTTATTTCTCGCCGAGGCTGTTTGAGAATCAGACAGTTAAACGAGTGGTCAGGTTCGTCCAGCGCTGGATCCCCTGACCTAAAGAAGGAGCGCCAATTGAACTCGCTTTCGGGCCGTTTCCTGATCCTGACGACGGTCTTCGTGATGTTGGCCGAAATCCTGATCTTTGTCCCCTCGATTGCGCGCTTTCGCGAAGACTTTCTGCTGAACAGGCTTGAGCGTGCGCAGATCGCCTCGCTCGCGTTGCTGGCCGACGACATGCTGGCCGATGAGCTTGAGGCCGAACTGCTGGCCAATGCCGGTGTCTATAACGTGGTTTTGCGGCGTGACGAGGTCCGGCAGCTGATGCTGTCCTCGCCAATCCCCGAGCAGATCACCAACACCTATGATCTGCGCGATGCGGGCCCCTGGATTCTGATCCGCGACGCGGTGAACCGTATCTTCACGGTCGAAAACGAAGTTGTTCGCGTGATCGGAGAGCCGGTCAAAGGGGCCGGGCTGTTGATCGAGGTGACCATCGACAGCGCGCCTTTGCGCATGGCGATGGTGGATTACGGCCTTCGGATTCTCGGTCTGTCCTTTGTAATCTCGATCATCACGGCGTCGCTTTTGTTTCTGGCGGTTCGCGTCGTCCTTGTCCGTCCGATCAAAAGCGTTGTCGGCTACATGCAGCGCTACGCCAGCGCGCCTGAGGACGCGCGGGGTATCATTGCACCCGCCTCCAAAGTCACGGAACTGCGCGAGGCGGAAGAGGCACTGAAAACCTTGCAGACCGATCTGACCCAGGCCCTGAAACAGCGCGAGCGTCTGGCACAGCTTGGCGGAGCCGTCGCCAAGGTCAGCCATGATCTGCGTAACATCCTGACCTCGGCGCAGTTGTTCACTGACAGGATCGAATCCAGCGATGACCCGCTGGTTGGTCGTCTGGCGCCGAAACTGGTCAACTCGATCACGCGGGCCGTCTCACTGTGCGAAAGCACCCTGGCCTTCGGCCGCGCTGAAGAGCCCGCGCCGACCCTGACAATGGTCCGGGTTCGGGACGTGGCAGCGGATGTGGCGGCCAGCGAACAACTGGCCGTTGCGGATGCCCACGTCGAAATCGTCAACGAAGTCCCCGAGGACCTGGTCGTACGCGCCGACCCCGAGCAGTTGTTCCGCGTCATCATGAACCTTGTGCGCAATGCCAGACAGGCCCTGGTCGCATCAGGCAAACCCGGCCGCGTGACCATCGCCGGATGCGAGTTCGAGACCAGCTGGTGCATCGAAGTCAGCGACACGGGCCCCGGTCTGCCGCCAAAGGCGCGCGAGAATCTGTTCACACCATTTCAGGGCGGCGTCCGCAAAGGAGGCTCGGGTCTGGGCCTTGCGATTTCACAGGAACTGGTGCGCGGCCATGGCGGAGATCTGCTTCTGAAAGACACCAGCGCAAGCGGAACAACCTTTGAAATAAGGCTTCCCCGCGGCGACGTGACTTTTTGAAAGTTTTTTGAAGAATCGACTTGCACGTCCACCGCCCCGGGTCTAAATACCGCCTCACCAACGCGGACCGATAGCTCAGCTGGATAGAGTACTTGACTACGAATCAAGGGGTCGGGGGTTCGAATCCTCCTCGGTCCGCCATTTGGTGCTTTGTCAGGCGACACATAGTTCTGCCACCAGCGACAGAACCTTGCCATTTTCGCCTCACTTCCTTCACCCAGCACCTAAACCGATTTCATTGATCCTGACTTCCTTTTGGGAAAATCAGGGCTGATTTGCAGACCAGACGCCGAAGGCGCCTGTTCCTGCTGATCAACGAGATGTGCCAGTTGTTGGGGCTCGGTGGCGCAGGGTTCAGGAGCATTGTGATTGGGATCTTTGAAGACATACTCACGGCCGACAGAAAGCACCTGATTGATCTCGACACTTTGCTTTCGAAGGGGGGTGTAAAATGAACCTGCCTTTCAGAGTGAGTGTCTTTGGCCTTCTGACGGTAGACGGCCGGAAGTACAAATTAGACCGGAAAACTGACTTTGGTTACTACTTCGAAGATTTTGATGAGACTGGCCGGAACCTGTCTCTCACATTCGACGAATTTGCCGACCTTCTTCAAAGGCCCGATGTGACCTTTGATCCCGGATATTACCTACCTGAACGCCAGGACTTGCGAATGAGTGCGGGTGTTGAAGCAATAGCAAGCTTGCCAGATGACGTGAGATCCGAAGTAGTCTGGCGCTTCTCCTGGGTCGACGGGTTTTACCAGTTCGAGCGTGTCGATGAGGCGAAGAGGACCGATTTCTCACTTCAGAGTGTCATTCCTTCCATCGAGGCCCATGTGAACAAACAGGCACGGGCTGCCCAAAGCAATTGGCGGAATCCGAGGGCCGGAAAGAAGAACGTTTATCGGGACCCACCCAGTCCAAGAACCTTAAGAGAATGGGTGAAACGATACGAGAAAGCAGGCGGCTCTCCGCTTGGCTTGATCCCGGGCACACATAGATCCGGCAACCGAACTGCGCGGTTCTGCCTCGAGGCTTCGAGATTGCTGGGCGAATGCCTCGAAGCCTATTTGACCCGGAAAAGACTAACCAAGAAGAACGTCGCGGACGTGTGCCGGGACCGGTTCAAAACTGTGAACAAGCAACGAGTGGTGGAGGGCAAGCCGGAACTCACAATTCCTTCGCGGCGCAAAGTTGAGCGCGCACTTTCCGAGCTTGATCCGTATTTCACATGCGTCCAAAGGCACGGCGTGGACTACGCCAATCGCAAGTTCGCGCTCTATGAGGAAGGTGTAACAGCAAGCTATCCAATGGAGCGTGTTGAGATAGATGAATGGTGCGTTGATCTAATCACGATACTTGCTGAAAGGGGCGCGCTGGATCATTTGAGTCCTGAAGAGCTCGCCAAGCTGAACCGTGGGCGTCGTTGGCTCTATCTCGCGATCGACTGTGCCACGCGATGTGTGGTGGGTATGAGACTGGCGGAAAAGCCGAATTGCCAAGACGCCATGGCTCTTTTGTCTGACATCACACGCGACAAATCGGACCTTGCGATAGCGGCTGGCTGCAAATCGACCTGGCATCACTACGGCGGGGTGAGTTCCCTGGTGACCGATCTTGGCGTTGCTTTTGTGGACGACGCGTTTCGAAGTGCGGTCTTTGATGCACATGGGGTTGTTGAGACGCCTCGCGGCGGGCTACCGCGTTTGCGCGGGCGCGTGGAGCGTATCTTTCGAACCTTTGGGACGGCTCTGATGCCTCTCCTCGCCGGTCGCACATTTTCCGATCCTAAAGAGCGAGGAGATTACCCTTCGGAAGAGATGGCTTCTCTTTCAGATGACGCGCTGATGGAAATCCTCATCAGGTTCGTTGTGGACGTGTATCACAACATGCCGCACCGTGGGCTGAACGGCGAAACCTCCAATAACTGCTGGAAACGCCTCGCCGAGAAAATGGGTATTGTCCCCCAGCTCGCTGAAACCACCCGACGCAAAGCCTTTGGAGTGAGGTATCGCAGGCGTGTTTTTGGCAAAGGAGTGAGGCTGTTTGGCATCGACTAAACCTGCCAGGCACTTCGTGAGTTCTATGTGCACGATCGTCGCCGTCACGTTCAAATAAAAGTTGACCTGAACGATCTCGGTTGGATCATGATTCAGATCGGGAAAAAGTGGTATGCGGCGCGCGCTCTGCAGAAGTGCTTTGACGCCGTGTCATATGAACAGTGGGAAGCGACTGCGCGTCAGCTGCGGCTTAAATACAAGGCTGAGGCCGTGCTTCAGGAGAAGACTGTCCCTGACGCATTGCATGCCATCATCCAAAAGACCTCCGATGAAGAACGCAGGTTCGGGGCTGTCCTGAAGCGTCAGACACCGGCAGGGCTTAGACGGGCCAGGGAAGATCTGTTCCTAGGTTTAAGCATCGAAACGGATGATCCTGAAGACTTTGACCTTCCGCCGGAGCCAGATCTATTCGGGCATGTCATCTCGCTATCAGACGAGGACGACGAAGTCTCCGACGATAGTGCTGTCCGGGAGCAAAACCCTGATGAGGATCGTCCGAGAGTTTCGAAATGGAGGATTGAAGATGACTGATCTCCCTGGCGACCCATCTGATGAGATCGACGTACAGATTGCACGTCTTAGAAACATGTTCGTTTCGCATCAGGTGTTCCACGATCTCAAACTGGTTTTTGATCGTCATCTGCGCCGAAGACGAGCGGCTATCCGAATGGGTAGTCGCAGCGAGGCGCGTGGTCTTGCTCTGATCGGGGCGTCCGGCAGTGGGAAATCCACTCTCGCAGACCGCTTGTTTGACAATCATACGGACCTGATCCTGCCAACGGAGGGACAGGATGTGGCGGAAGTGATCCGGCTACTGGTGCCGTCACCAGCGACGCTAAAGAATGTTGGCATGACGATCCTGTCCGGTTTGGGATATCCGCTCGCTCGGGACAAATCGGTTGGGATCATCTGGACGCAGGTGCGTCAGTTTCTCCAACTGCGAAGGACCCTGTTTGTGCATCTGGACGAGGCTCAGGACCTTTACATCAGCAAAGGCGTCAAAACCCGCAATGATGTGGTGAACACCCTAAAATCGCTTATGAACGATAAGGACTGGCCGGTTGGTCTTGTTCTGTCTGGCACGCCCGATCTGATCGAGATGATCAATTCTGATGTTCAGCTTAAAAGGCGCATAGATGTTGTGTACCTGGGTGCAGTGAGCTGGATATCCCACGAACCCGAGGTCACAGAGATCTTTACTGAGTTCGTTGAGAAGTCTGGTCTGACACATTCCAACGAACTTCAACAGAGAGAGTTTCTCAAGTGGCTGGTTCACGCAGGCGGCAATGAGTTTGGAATGATCATCGAAATGTGTCTGAGTGGGATAGAAGAGGCGCTCTACGACGGAGAAACCCAGCTCCGACTTGGACATTTTGCAGAAGCATTCCGGCGCAAGTCGGGTTGTATACCTGCTTTCAACCCATTCCTTGCCCAAGACTACATTAGCATAGATGTTAGGACCATCATGGGCTGGTTGGATCACGGCGACCCCTCGTTGGACGGAGGGTTGCAATGAAACGACAACTCGCTCTCACTCTGCCTCATCATCACATGGAGACGCCTGCTTCCTATGTCGCCCGGCTGTCACGTCGCAATCTTAGTGTTACAAGGGAGTTCTGTTCAGATCTGGGTTTGAGATGGCCCCATATCTGTTCAGCCCATCCGGATCAGCTGGAGCGGCTGTCACAACTGGCTGGGGTGCCACTTGAAGCGTTGGAGTTGGCGGCGGCCAGATTGGTTGGCCCCTGTCGGTACCGCGTCGGGCATTCCTTTGCCACCTCGGGTTCGTTCCGCCGGGCTACCACCCGAGTCTGTCCGAAGTGTATTGTGGATGCCATAAATGGGTCGGGTCCTGAGAATGCGTTTCAACTTCTTGAGTGGTTGGTGCTGCCGATCGGGACCTGTGCCAAGCATGGCGTACCGTTGCTCCAGCTTCCCAACGCGTCGCATGCGCATCTCACCTACGACGTGGTTGAGCAAGTGACGCGTCACCAGGATCTGATCTTTGAAGCCGCTCAAGACGCAACAACGCTTGGGCGATCCTCGTTTGAAACCTACCTGAGCCGCCGTATTGAGTTTGGGGTCGCCGGTGACTGGTTGGATTCGCTGGAGCTGACGCATCTTCATCAGTCCGCTCTGACATTAGGTATGGCGATTGCTATGGACCGCGGCGTCGGCCGTTCGGATTTGGACTTCGAACAGGAGCGTACTTGCATGTCGACTGGTTTCGAGGTTCTGAAGAGTGGGCCGGAAGCCCTGAAATCTGAGTTGGAGCGTGCCAGGCGCCAGTCTTCCTCTAAACGGTCTTATTTCACAACAGATATGGGCGAATTCTATACCTGGCTGAAAGAAACTGAAAAGGACCCGGCGACAGCAGTGCTCAGGTCTTGCGTGCAGGATTTCGTTCGGGAGAATTATCCGCTGCAGACCGGTGCGAAAGTTCTGGGTACGGAAATCACAGCACCCAAACTCACCACGCTTGAACGCGCGCGGGAGCTACATGGGGTCGGCGAGGTTCGGGTGCGAGGCATTCTCGCTCATCTTCGCGGTATAAATGCGAGCGATCTGTCATACATGAAAGATGTCAGCCATGAGGATCTGGCTGCCGTGCTCGACTTCTGGTCTGGGTTGCAGAATACCAAATCCACCGCGGTCCAGCTGAATATCCATCCGGTCCATGTTAAGGCACTGATCCGGCACAATGTTCTGGAAGCCTATCGTTTTGGAACGTCTCTGCGCTATGTTCCATCGTCCTCGGTACAGACCTTGCTGACTAGGCTTGAAGGCCTGCGCATTGCCTCTCGGACACGTCATAGGTTGCCCCTCTCGGAGTACAGCCGACAGAGCAGGGTGGCCCTGGCTCGCGTTGTCGCCGATTGGGCAGCAGGCCGACTGACCGGCGTTTGGAGAGATCCGGACGTAGAGGGGTTGGCTGGAATTCTTATAGACTGCGCTGAGATCTTGGAAAAATCGGAGCGCGTGTTTTCTGGCGATCTGTCGCTTCTGGATGCGGCGGCGCGCTTGAGAATTAGTATCGGGTCAATCCGGCTCTTGCGGGATTGTGGATACCTTAAGCAGGTAAAGCTGCGAAACCCGGACACGCAGCACTACCGTTGCTACATCACTGAAGAGAGTATTCAAACGTTTGAAAAATCCTACGTAACGCTGGGCCAAATGGCAGAGCAGTTTGAGATCGCCGCGATCCATTTGGCTCCGGCGCTGGACCGAAGAGGAGTTGAGACAATTTCCTGCGAGGCTGGGTTCGTTCGTGCGTACCCGAACGAGACACGGGACGTGGTTCGAGAACTGACGATTGGGGGGGGGTAAAACGTCAATCTAAACTGACTGCTTTAGTCAATAAAAGCTGGTGGCGGAGCTAAGTTGATGTTCCGCCGCTCATGCTCATCAGTTTTAGTGACGGTCTATCGATTGGGGCAACTACGTTGAACTGCTGTACTGCGAGGTGAAGAAACATGACTAGTAGTCGAAGAAGTCTTACTGAACGGCTTCAACCAATATGGGAGGCCGTAGGCAAGCTGGGCGCGAATAGTCCCGAGCTTAATCTAAAGGCCTATCTCGATGAGATGTGGAGCGAAGACGAAACAACTACTGTTTCTTTGAGGACTGGAAAGGGTCTGGCTCGACGAGACGAAAAAATTGCGGAAGATATTGAGGCCCAATTCAAGATGATTGCGGTCGCCTTTGCCACTGGAGAATTGGATGAGATCGACCGCGTAGTTAACTACCTAGCGTTCATACGTCGCTTGAAAAAGCAGGGTGTTTACGAAATTGGACACTGGAGCGATGAGGACCCAGATGGGTGACGATGTAACTAGAAGGTGGTTCACGTAACACCCGTTCAGCAATGTCCAATGGCCTTTATCTAAGGCCTTCCCTCCGAGAACTCAAAACCTGACATTTAGGCGGGACGCGGCGAATGGCTCGAAGGAGCCCACAGCAGAAGCCTTTGAATTTCGCTGCCAGCGCTCGCAGCGAGAAAATTGCCGCAAGCGCGAGTGTGGCACTGCTGCAAGGCGACGGGAAACGCTGCCATTTAGCCGAAGTGTTCAAAATCTGCTGTGAGTGGGCGCACTGTGGTTTTTTCCAAAAAAGCTAATAGCTCGGTGCTGCAATACGGAGAGCACCGCTGCCGTTGGCGTGTGGCAAAGTGGAATTCTTAGCTCAATTGGTACCGGCCTTTGCGCAATACACGTCTTTGGTCAGGGTCCAAACGGAAGGACGCCAAAACGCATTCGGTGTTCTTCGCAACACGATTGCAATGTTTGCAACTCATCCTTCCCTTGCCAACGGTTACAATTACTTGTGATCTATGGAGCAGACCTATGGAAATTGATTGGCTGGAAGATTTTCTCGCCCTAGCCACGGCGGGTGTTTTCGCAAAGGCCGCCCATAGCCGCAGAGTCAGCCAATCTGCATTCACAAGACGTATCAAAAATCTGGAACACTGGGTTGGCGCTCCGCTTTTTGACCGCAGTGTTCACCCGGTCGTACTGACATCAGCAGGAGAGTCGTTTCGTTCGACGGCGTGTCAAACACTCAGCGCGTTGCAACAGGCTCGAGCAGAGCTGACTCAGCTTTCAGGCGTTGCCGGAGAAGTGCTGAAGTTTTCGGTTCTGCACACGATCTCTATATCATTTGTTCCTTCTTGGATCAGGAGAATATCCAAATCCATCGGCCCGGTCAGGACCAATTTCGTCGTGGATAATTTTTCAGATTGTGTTGAGACACTGACGGCTGGCAACGTTGACTTCATGCTAAGCTATGACCACCCCTCAATGGCGGTACTGACCGAAAATTCGTGGTACCCATCCATCACGGTCTCTGATGATTGTCTGGTTGCTGTCTCCCGCGCCGATACAGACGGCACAGCGCTATTTCACTTTGACCAGAAGGGTCGTCTACCCTTTTTGTCCTACCCCTCGGAGAGTTTTCTCGGTCGTCTAAGCCGAGACGTGATTGAACGGGCCGATTTGGCTGACAGGCTGGACACGCAAAGCGAAAACTCGGTTGCCGAGGCGCAAAAGGCGGCATGCCTTGAGGGGCTAGGCGTTGCCTGGCTTCCCGAGATGGCCATCAAACCCCAGCTTGACGATGGAACTCTTGTGCGGATCAGCCATCCCGATGCAGAGCATCAGATGCCGATCAAGCTCTTTCGTAACATGCAAACAAGCCGCCCTGCTGTCGAGCGCTTTTGGACATTGGCCAAAAACTCAAGTGTCGATTTTGAAATCGCAGAAGCAGCGCTATGAGATCGGAGCTACTGTTGCTTTTGGCTGAGCCTCCAGAACCGTTCCAGTTGCGGTCTGGATCGTTCGATTGAACGATAGAGTTTGACGTATATCTCAACTTCGAAACCTGGCTTGCTCACCTTCGTTAGTTTGCCTGCAGCCAGTTCGCGTTTCACAGATACTTCTGGGAGAAACGTAACGCCATGCCCTTCAAAACACGCCGATTTGAGCGCCTCAGCAACAGAGTTTTCATAGGTCGGGGACAGGGTATCCTGTAGGTTGCCACGCTTCAGGCAGACTTGTGATATGCGCCCTAGGAAAGTGTCGGGCGGATAAGACAGGTAAGGTACTTCGCCCGGTTCATCCAGGCTGAACACAGGTTCGTTTCTGGAATTCACAGCGCTGACAGCGATAATTTTATCCTTGGCAATTGTCGTTGAAGGGTATCGGGCTTCATCCGATATTGTCGGCACAGAAGGATGTGAATAGCACAGCATGAAGTCTGCGCTGCCATTGAGAATAGCCTCGGCGCAACCGGAAAAATTCTCGGCAACCAGCCGTGTTTTTACAGGGCCAAGGTAGTCTGTCATCTGGCCCAGCCAAGCCGGAAAGAATGAGATCGCCAGTGTATGCAGTGCCACAAAGTCCAGGGTATCGGCTTCGCGGCGCGACAGGCTGCGGATGTCGTCCTTTGTGAGGTTCAGTGCACTTACCGTATCAATTGCGGTCTGTCGGAACGCCTTGCCCGCAGCGGTGAGTTCTACCGGGTGAACGCTTCTGTCAAACAATGGGGTACCAGCCCAGTGCTCTAGGTTCTTGATGCGCCGGGTGAAGGCGGATTGACTGATGTTGCGGGCATCAGCCGCCCTTGCAAAGACACCGGCGGTCGCAAGGGCCAGAAAATCTTCAAGCCAATCAATCTCCATGTCAGGTTCTTTCTGGTGGCATCGTCATAAGACCATATGCTGTTGCAAGTTTTGCAATGATGATGCGCCAATAGCGTTGGCGCTGCAACAGTCGAAATCTTAGCTTGCGAAGCAACCCCAATCCACATCGGGGATGTGACCGCTCTTTTTCGGCCACATAAGATTTCAAGCGAAAGGCCGTTGGATGACCACAACTCGAACCGAAACGGACAGTCTGGGTGCAATCAGTATTCCACAGGCTGCTGCATGGGGGTGTCAGACCCAGCGCGCATTGGAGAACTTCCCGATCACGGGGGTTGCGATCAGTCATTATCCCGAACTGATCACAGGGCTGGCGGCGGTCAAAAAGGCCTGCGCGCTTGCCAACAAGCAGCTTGGAGAGCTTGCCCACCAAAAAGCTGATGCCATCGTCGCGGTTTGTGATGAAATCCTGGAGAGTCAGCATCACGAACACTTCGTTGTCGACGTTATGCAAGGAGGCGCAGGCACATCCACTAATATGAATGCCAACGAAGTTATTGCGAATCTTGCCCTACAGAAATTAGGGCTGCAATTTGGTGAATACCGCCACCTTCATCCAAACGATGATGTAAACCGCTCTCAGTCCACAAATGACGTCTACCCGACTGCGATCCGGTTGGCAGTTCTGGCCCGGATCAGCCCGCTCATTGAAGCGATGCACTCTCTGAGTAAATCTTTGATGGCAAAAGCTGAGGAGTTTGACCACATCATGAAGGTCGGACGGACCCAGCTGCAAGATGCTGTTCCAATGTCTCTAGGGGCCGAATTCCGGGGATTTGCGACAACAATAAACGAAGATGTGGATCGCTTAAGCGACTTGTCGCGCCTGCTGACCGAAGTAAACTTGGGCGGTACAGCGATTGGAACGCGTATTAACGCGCCAGTTAAATTTGGTGAAACAGCCGTCGCCCATCTGCGGGATATTTCGGGTGAGCCCCTGTCACTCGCCGCAGATCTTATTGAAGCGTCCTCTGACCTTGGAGCATTTGTCATGTTCTCAGGCACACTCAAGAGAGTCAGCATCAAACTGTCCAAGGTCTGCAACGACCTGCGCCTGATGTCGTCAGGCCCGCGTGCCGGAATTGGGGAGATTATTCTACCGGCGGTGCAGGCCGGGTCGTCGATCATGCCCGGAAAAGTGAACCCCGTGATCCCGGAAGTGGTAAATCAGGTCTGCTATCAGGCGATCGGGAACGATCTCACTGTTACAATGGCCGCTGAGGCAGGACAGTTTCAGCTGAACGCCATGGAGCCCGTCATCATCCACAAGGTTCTGGAAACGATGGGATCTTTAACGAGCGCAATGAACGTCCTTTCAGCCCGATGCGTGGATGGCATCGTTGCAGATGAAGAGCGTTGCCAGGCCCTGCTTGAAAACAGCCTTGTACATGTCACCGCACTGGCGCCGATCATTGGATATGAGGCGGCAACAAAACTTGCAAAACATGCTCAGGCGAACGGTCTGAGCCTGCAAGCAGCAGCTGAGCCAGTGCTGCCTAGCGAACAGGCTGCGATCGCGCTGTCGCATCTGAACTTTGGCGAAGCGAGTATTGTCGAATGAAACAAACCGGAACTCTACGCCTTGGTATCGTCGGTGGGCTTGGTGCGCTGTCGGGGGCTGATTTGCTTTATCGGATCGTGGAATCGACCCCGGTAAAATCGGAGGGTGACCATCGGGAGCTAATATTCGAACAGAAGCCAATGCGCGAGCCTGTTGCGCCAATGGAAAGCGCCTATAGCCCCACGCATCGGAAGCTGTATGTGTTTGATACTCTGGCAAAAATGGAGCGGGAGGGGTGTCACGCAGCTCTGCTGCCGTGCTTTATCACCCATTGCTTTTTGCAGGAACTGGAGGATGAGCTTGAAATCAAGCTGATCAGCATGACCGACGCCATCAAAGACGCCATTGATGGACTACCGTCTGCGCCATCAAGGATTGGAGTGCTGACAACGCCTTTCGTCCGAAAGAGCGGGCTATTCGAAGCGCTGTTTGGCGACCTCGTTTCGGTCATTTACCCGTCTACTGAACTGGAAATGAGTGTGATGAAGGCGATCTATGGTGTGGGCGGCTTCAAGTCAGGAAACAGGGGGCCTGAGATTATATCTCCGATCGATCAGGCCCTTAACGGTCTGTCAAAGCAAGGGGCGGAAGTTTTTGTTCCAGGCATGACGGAGTTGCCGCTGCTGTTGGATCAACTCACGATCCCTGAAGGAATGGCCGCTGTCGACACGGCTGCTGCGTATGCACGGCACGCATTGGACGCGACCAAGGTCGACCGGCACCACAAGTTCAAAGTGGGAATCGTTGGCGGCGTCGGGCCAGCTGCAACCGTAGATTTTATGGGTAAGCTTGTGGGGGCGACCGAAGCGTCGCGAGATCAGGATCACATCAAAGTTCTGGTCGAACAAAATCCGCAAATCCCTGATCGTACCGAGAACCTGGTCAGCAATGGCACAGATCCCACAGTGGCTCTCTATTCCACCTGCAAAAAGCTGGAACGGGGCGGCGCTGATATGATCGCCATCCCGTGCAACACTGCCCATGCTTATGTGGATCGCATTCAGCGTCACCTGGATATTCCGATTGTCAGCATTCTTTCCACCACAGCGGACTACATCACCGAACAATCGCCAGAAAGTCGACGTGTGGGCATCCTGGCAACAAACGGAACCATCCATAGCGGCCTGTATCAGCAAGCGCTCTCAAACGCTGGCCTGCAGTCGATTTTGCCGGACGAAACCCATCAGGCTTTGGTCATGGACTCCATCTATGGGCCGCAGGGGGTGAAAGCCGGATACACTGACGGGCTTTGTGTCGAGCAGATAGCGCAGGCATTCGGGCATCTGGTCGAAAATGGGGCAGAAGCAATCATTCTGGGATGCACAGAGCTTCCTTTGATTATCGATGCCAGTGACCCGAGATTGGCCGCATTACCAGTCGATCCGACAGATGTGCTCGCCCGCAAATGCGTGCAGTTAGCGAGTACGTAAATTCAAGTGCTTTTGACTGTTTAGAAACGGCGTTGCAAAACTTGCAACGCCGTTTCTCCATTTGGGGCGTAAGGCCGATCACTAGGCTGTTAAAGAATACATGATTGCTCGCAGTTCGACATACCGACTGCCCAGTGGAAAGGGAGGTAATCATGGAAACCGCAAATCAAAAAACAGGGTTTCTCGCGCCCTGGAGAAACCTGCTTCTGTGGAAGCAAATCGTTATCGCCCTTGTTCTTGGGGTCATCGTCGGTGTCATTTTGAACACAACCGGCAACGAACAATTTGCAACAACGATCAAGTACATCGGGACATTGTTCCTTTCGCTGATCAAAATGCTGATCGTACCGCTGATCTTTGTATCGCTGGTTTGCGGTATGACCTCGGTCAGCGACATGGCGCGTATGGGCCGGATCGGCCTTAAATCGGTCGTCTTCTATCTCTGCACAACTGCGTTCGCGATTGCCATCGGGCTTCTTCTTGGGACACTTTTCCAGCCTGGTGTAGGCATCGACCTAGGCGCCGCCGCTGCGATGGAAGCAAAAACTGCACCACCATTCATTGATCAGCTTATCGCGATCGTGCCCAAAAACCCAATTGCGGCAGCGGCTGACGGTAAAGTGCTGCAGATCATTTTCTTCGCCATCATGTTCGGCCTGTCTATCAACCTTGTTGGGGACGCGGGAAAACCGATCCGGGATTTCTTTGAAGCCCTGAATTCGGTCATCCTCAAACTGACGGAAATCGTCATATCGTTCGCACCCTACGGTGTTTTCGCCCTGATGGCTTGGGTTGCAGGCACTTACGGTCTGGATCTTCTTCTTCCGTTGGGTACGATCATTGCGGCACTTTACATTGGCTGCATCCTACACGCATTGTTCGTCTATGGTGGTCTGGTTACATTCCTTGGCCGTCTGAACCCGGTGCGGTTCTTCCAGGGCATCGTTGAACCTCAGATCGTGGCCTTTACCAGCACGTCTTCCTCGGGAACGCTTCCGGTCACCATGACAGCTGTACAGAAAAATCTGGGTGTAAATCGTTCCGTAGCCAGCTTCACGCTTCCTCTTGGTGCGACCATCAACATGGACGGCACGGCGATGTATCAAGGTGTTGCTGCACTCTTTGTCGCGCAGGCGTTCGGCGTTGACTTGGGCATGTCCGAATACATCACCATCATCCTGACATCGACGCTTGCCTCGATCGGAACCGCCGGCGTTCCCGGCGCTGGTCTTGTCATGCTGTCGCTGGTTCTGACATCGGTTGGGCTGCCGCTGGAAGGCGTTGCAATCGTTGCGGGTATCGACCGTATTCTCGACATGGCGCGGACATCGCTCAACGTCACGGGGGACGCGGCGTGCACCGTTCTGATCGCCAAGTCCGAAGATCAATTGGACCTCGAAGCATACAATACGCCGCATGTTTTGGCGGCACCTGATCTTTCTAAAGCATAGATCGTAAATCTCCCCGACTTCAGTCACCCCGATAGGGGTGGCTGCTTTTCGTTTTTGATTTGCCGTTTAATAACATTTTCGATTTCAAAAGCTTGGATTGAAAAAGTATGACTAGTCTACCTAGTCAGACAAACCACACCCAGGGATGGCTGGATCAGCGATGCACGCTGCGTTGCAATAATAGCGTGCCGCAGCCGCGTGAAATTTCTGCGTCGACAATCGCCATATAAGCGAAAGGCGGCTCCGTTGCTTGTCTAGGTTGTTTGACGTGGCAGCAGCGAAAACGGTTGAAATTTGGGTATCGCAATTACGCTGAATGACCGGTTTGATGACTTCGGCTTCAACGCAGCGATGAGCGCGCTGCACTTGCGAATGGATGTCGCGTCAGCGAACATCTGAAAGGACAACGGCGGCAATGTCCCGCCTGTGAGTTGTCGAATAGGCCAGCGGCGAAAGCATGGTCCCGGATCGCGCCAAGAGCAAGCCGGTTAATGACCGGTTTGACGACCCACCGCTGCGCAGCGGCAATCATACTGCCGCATGTGCGAACAATCGCTGCGTCAGCAAAAACCGCGTGTGCACAAGTCCGGTTTGTCCCGCGAGGCAGCCTTTCGTACTTGTTCCACTGAACGGTCATCACTCAACCAGAGATCGCTTCACATAAAACCGCTACAAGGATGTTCGCGGTTTGTTGAGATTAGCACTTTCAAGCTTTGGTTGTTCTAAGCGACCAGTAGGCCGACATTGTGTTGGGTGTATCTTGATGTCCTCTTGGCACAACAATGCACCAATTCGTCGCCTTCGCTCGAATGTCGGCAATTTCGCTAGCACTTGGATTAGAATCGAGCTTTCAGTGTAGGCGCTTAATTTTGCCGGTCATCCTTAAACCATCGCGAATGTTCAATCCCATCATCGCGAGGTTGGCTGCGCCAGCGATCAACTCAATCACCTGAACTGTGTAAAAGGTGCTGTCAAACTCGCCAGCAGCGGCTTTGCCAGCCAGAAACCAAGCGGCCGGTACGAGGATCAGCAAGCCGTTCAACGCAATGACAGGCATTCGGGTTTTCTTGGCCTTCGTAAGCGCATCCTTGCGTTTCCGGCCCATTGCCATGCCCGATCCGCCAGCAATCGCCATTGCCGGGATGAGGATGAACATGCCTTTCAGGATCAATGCCTTGACGGTTGCCACTGTTTCATGGCTCGCAAAGAGTTCGCTGGTGACCGTTGATGTCCAGAAGAGGAGGATCATCACAAAGCCGATGCCGCCCGCGATGGCGTGAATCTTTGTTTTCATAGTGGTTCTCTAAAATTGCCTTTTGGAAAGGATTTCGTCAGGCCGTGCAGCAATTCGGCACCGCAACCTTCTCAAACAGATGGGGGGCGGTCACAGCGCTTGAGGGATAATGGCTGAGCTGCTGCTGAAACTCGGGGTTTGAAAACGCCGCGCGGAAGTCCGCAACAGACTCCCAGACCGCGTAGTTCAGGTACATGCTGCCGTCGCCAACGACTTTGTGCAGTTGGGTGCTGATGTAACCCGGTTGCTTCTTCATCCATTGGGCATCGCACTTCCAAGCTTCTACCAAGGCGACTTGGTCAACGGGATCGACTGTGAAGAGATTGACGAGAACGACGGGTCCAGCGTCGATGTCCAATTGCCGTTCAATTGGAAACTCCGGGTCGAGGGGTTTGAAACTTACCATTTCGGTGCTCCTTGAAAGTAGCTTCAACTTGGTGTCATGTTGTCATATTTAGGAAGTATCAAACACAATGACAACACGTTGTCAAATAAAATGAGGAATCGACATGCCGGATGCGCGAAGGACCGAAGAAGGAGAAGCCGTGACAGCCTTGATACTGGATGTGTTTCGGCTGAACGGTCGATTGCAGCTTGCCGGTGATCGCCTTGTATCAGAACTCGGTCTGACAAGTGCTCGATGGCAGATCCTTGGCGCCATCGCCTATTCTGATCGACCGGAATCCGTTGCCTGGCATGCACGGACGATGGGTGTTCACCGGCAAGGCGTACAACGGATCATCAATGAATTGAGCAAAGAAGGCATGGTGGAGTTTCAGCCGAACCCACACCACAAGCGGGCGCACTTGGTTGTCATGACTCGAAAGGGGCAGGAGTTGTACGAAGCCGCGATTGCGAGGCAAATCCCATGGGTGAATGAACTGTCGGAGGGCCTTTCGCCAGATGAGATTGCCACTGCGCAAAATGTTATTGGTCGTCTCAAAACACGGCTCGAAGAAGCTTCAATACGACAAGAATAGAGTCCGACCCAAAGCTGATGCAAATACAGATCGCAGCATCAATTGAGACTGGCTCATCGCAGTTGGTATCTGCATGCGCTATCAATGCTCGTTATCAAGCGCATTGATTTGCTGGAGCATTTTGACAAGCAGATTAAAGAACCACTGAACCAGATATCGCTTCACATTATGCCGCTTCAACGACGTTCGCGGTTCGTTATGGTGAGGCATTTCAGCCAAAAGTTGTCTGCGCGTGCCTCTGTATCGGGAGACACGCGCGGACCATCGAGAAACCTGCCGGGCATCTGGCCCGGCATGATGGGCTCCGACGGGGTCGCCGTCCTCCCCATCGCCGCGCTTGATCCGCCCCACCGTGCGGCGTCTCCTGCGGTCCCCGCGCTTGATGGGTCCGGGTCCCCAATAACCGTTTCAATCAGCCGCGAGAGATCATGAAGTGAAGGCCTCGTTCTCGGTGATTTTTTCAAATGCGGGCAAGAACGCGTCATGGTGCAGCGACAGGTAGCGTGTGATCTGCTCGCTGCGCATCAGTTTCGCGATGTACCCGCGTGTCAGGACCAGATCGAGATGATCCGCGCCGTAGCTGTCTTCGACAAGGCGGACCTCGCGTTCCAGATTGGCAGACTCGCGCTCCATCAGCTCCAGCTGTTCGCGCGAAATGCCTTTGATCTTTTTCGGCGTTGCCGCTGACACCAACTGGCGCTCGGGTGTCGCGGCCAGAAGCGATCGGGCATAGTTGATCGTGAACTTATTCATGGCGACCATCAATTGCGCTGCTTCAATCTGGCGGATTGGCTTCATCTTTTTCAGAATCTGAAACCCAGTCAAAGCCACTTGTTTGTCTTTCAGCAGTTCCGCCGCCTCATCGCAAATACCATCCAGAAGCTGGCGTTTCTGCTTCAGGGTCTTGATGTTGACATTAAGCGCGCTCGCCAAACGGGCCTCCGGTACGCCAAGAGAGAGGGCTCTCAGGATCATCTTGTGCTCTTGAATGGTCGCGAGACGAGAGATGCGTTTGTTGTAGGTGAAGGCTTCGTCGTCCGTGGAGACAAGACATCGCGCATGTGTCTGACCCTGGTCTTTCAAAACCTCGAGGCGCAGATGCCCATCAAGCAGAGTATATTGACCAGCGTTGTACGGGTCGCGGGACACAACAATAGGTTCAACAAGGCCAATTTCCTGAACTGATGCGGCGATCTGTTTGAACTTGATGCTGGCCTTCTTTTGCGGCGTGAGCACATAGAGCGGCGCGATGTTCAAGAATGAGAGTGTCACCAGTTCCTGTTCAAAAGCAGCTACAACCGTCCGTTCTTTCCTGGTCACCGTCATGCGGACACCTCCTCGGATTGCGCCAACCGGTCTGCAACCTGCTTTGGCAGATTGGTAAGCCCTTCGGCGCGAAGCAAAGTGACGAAGTTTTCGTCAGTCATCAGGGTCTTGAGCGCTTGTGTCAGAAAGAGCAGTTCGCTGCGCGTTGCACTTGCTTTTCTCAGCAACACCTTCTTTTTCTCGACATCGTTTTCATAAGTCTTGAGCAGGCTTTCGACCGACAGGCTTTTACGCGGTCGTTCGCCAGTGGGCGCGCGGCCCTTGCCATGCTTCTGGCGCGCCTCAACAAGACGTTTAGCCGCCAGGAGTCTGCCGCCGCGCAGAAGCTTTTTCTCATAAGCTTGCCTCAGAACACGTTGCACGCCGACGTCATCCGCGTCCGCAATGTCAACGGCAACACTGACCGGAATCTTACCACTCTCCACTGCACGCAGGAGGCGGTGTTCGTGACTTTCCAGAAGTTTGATGACGCCGTGGACATACTTCTTGGACAGCTGAGTCTTGGCGGCGATTTCAGTTTCAGAGTAGCCCCTTTCTTTGAGGCGCCCAATGTCTCTGAGCAAGTCCAGCGAATGGTGGTGCCTGCGCGCCAGGTTTTCCACCAGGCTCATAACAAGGCAATCTTCGCTGCTGGCATCTATGACGATCGCTGGTATTTCAGACTGGCCAAGAACCTTGAATGCCTCAAGGCGGCCCTGGCCGCAGACCAATTCGTACGCTGGCTCACTTCCGTCCTCAGTCTCACGCGCAGCAACCGTTATGGGTCTTTTCAACCCAAGCTCCGCGATGTTCGCGGTAATCTCGTCGAACACCTTTTTGTTCCTGAGCCTTGGGTTGACGACGGTAATTGCATCGACAGGAACAAGAACAGTGTGTCCGACCGGCGCATGGTCCATCACGCTGCCTCCAGTATTGGCGTACGTGCGGCCATGTCGAAGAAATGCGCCAGGTTGTCGAAGCGGAATGCATCAAGGGACAAGCCGTTGTTTTCCGCCAAGCGTAACTTTGATTTGGTCATGTCAAAGGTGGGCAACAAGTAGTAGTCGAGGGGCGCGGTATTGGCCTGTCCCATCCTGACGACGATGGACAAGTCCGGAAGTTGGCCGGTGCTCAGGCGAATGTTCCAGCGATACGCGCCCGCGCCTGTTTGCATGCAGCGTGCGATGACAATGGAAACGGTGAACTCGTCATTGATGATGAGGGTATCTGTATTGGGGTCACGAGCGACATCTCCGCCAACGGCTTCGACTCCGGCGATGATGTCCCGGATGATGTCGGAATGCAGGCTGCGCAA
This sequence comes from Ruegeria sp. C12, assembly GCF_056537745.1. Lineage (NCBI taxonomy): Bacteria > Pseudomonadati > Pseudomonadota > Alphaproteobacteria > Rhodobacterales > Roseobacteraceae > Ruegeria > Ruegeria sp. C12. The sequence continues at coordinate 69,110 of NZ_JBQFSA010000004.1, read as the reverse complement.
TCGTCTGTTGATCTCAACGTATCGGTAATCTCTGTCAGGCTTGAAGCCGACGAGGCTGTAAGCGCGCAACAGGCTACCAAATCTGTTCTGATAGGCCCCGCTGGATGGAAGCTTTGGTGCTTCATTGATGACAAAGCCCGAGAGGTACCCGTTTTCCTCCAAAACCTCCTTTAGCCGATCTAGCATTTCTTCGTCGGACAACACATGGGAGCGGGCTGCAATAATTGCTCCGGCAGCGTCGAACAGGTTGGCGTCAACGATTGCTTCAAAGGCACCAACAGCGCGAACCCAATTTTCCGGATCGTTCCGGACATGGCGTTTCTTAAGTTTGAAGGAATTGCGGTTCCAGAGATTATTCCCGATGTATTTTTCGTTGGTCAGAATTTGACGTACAACCGCTGGTGACCAATCGCGATCCAGATCGGTTGGAATTCCGCGCTGATTCAGGTCTGACGCAATCTCAGTTTCAGACCAACCGTCGTTCACAAATCTCAAGAAGATCTGATTCACTATTGCGATTTCATCAGCGGGACCCGGAACAAGTGTTACCCGGTCGGTCTGAATACTCTTATGTTCACCTCGCGAAAGAATGCCCTTGGTACGTCCTGCTTCATCAATCAGCATCCGCCGCAACCCGAACCCAGCTGCGCCGCCTTGTCGATAGCCCAACTCGATCAGCCGCTGCTGCCCCGCAAAGACCTTTTGCGAAAGCTCGCGACTGTATTCGCCTGCCATTGCCCGCTTTAAACCTTTGACGACGGTGGACATTGGGCTGCCATCATTCTCGAACTGTTCCGCACAGTATTCGACCGAAATGCCAGCCCGATTGCAGATATACTCGTAGTAGGCGCTTTCATCCGCGTCCTGGAAGCGCCCCCAACGGCTGACATCGTAAACGAGAACAGTTCCGAATTCGGTCTGGCCAGTTTCGATGTCGTCGATCAATTGCGATAGGCCTGCGCGGCCTTGAATTCTCAATCCGCTTTTGCCTGCATCAGAATAGGTTCGGATAATTCTGTAGCCGCGTTCATCGGCATAGCGCTGGATGGCGTCGGCCTGGTTTTCGGTCGAGTAGCGCTGATGCTCTGTCGACATGCGAACGTACTGTGCAGCGTTCCGGCGGTTTTCCCTGTCTGTCTTGTTCTTCGGCCAACTCAATGCTGCGGCTCCCACCACTCAAATTTGCAAACCTGTACGGGAACTCTGCGATTCCTTTCTCAATCCTAAAGGGAGAGGTCCGGAAACATGTTTCATAAAAAGGGCAACACGTTTCATCGAAAGTGCGACGAGCGCGTTTCGGCGTCAGAATACAGGGAGGCGATCAGCGACGCTCTTTCTCAAGAACTGGGTGGGGCAGGGCGAGCTACAAAATCAACGATGCGGTGGACTGGAGCAAGTGAACGAACGGCTAAGAACTGGATATCTGGCTCATACGGACCAACAGGCGAAAACCTGATCGCATTGATGAAGCATTCAGACACAGTTTTCGCGGTTGTACTCGAATTGGCGGGACGGAGCGAAACGATATCGATAGCACGGCTAAAGCTTGTGAGAGAAGAATTGGCAGAAATTTTGAGTGATTTAGAAACGATCTGTGCCGATGAGGGCGATCAAAAAACAGAATAGACTCTTTCGGCTGCTCCATCTCGATGGAAAGCCTTTGAGTCGCAAATGGCAAAACCCGTGCGCACCTAAAAAATCGAATGACTCAAAATCAATGGCTTAGCTGTTGTTGAATGGCAAAACTATGTGTCGCCCGACAGCTTGTTGAACGTCACACGAACCTGACCCAACCGTCACAGTTGGACCAGAAACGGGGTGAGCGTTCGACATCGGAAGGCACCACCAACGTTGGACATCAGTTGAAATTGACCTTTGCGTCTCAAACTGACCCAAATTTCCCATTTTAATTCTCCCACTAAGGGTTTCGTTTGATCTGGCTTCCCTTTTGGGAAATCAGGGCTGATTTGCAGATCAGACAGCGAAGCTGCCTGTTCCTGCTAATCTGCCACGTGGCGAACGCGGGTGAAGGCGCTTATCCGGCAGAACGTTTTGAAAGCTCATCGTTTCGGAACGTCTCTGCGCTACGTGACATCGTCCTCTGTGCAAACCTTGATGATCTGTCTTGAGAATCTGCAGTTGGGGCACTGGAGTGATGAGGACTCAGATGGGCGATAATACAACCAGAGATCGCTTCACATAACACCCGTTTAGCGATTTTCGCCGAGCGTTGTGACACCATCGGACAGCCAAAGGTTGCGAGACCTTTCATTCAAGGTGACTTTTGGCGACACCTGCAACACAAATTGAACCTTCTCTTGCAAGGCTGGCTGTTGCCGATGCAGAAAGTGCTTGTGGCTGCAGCACCAGAATCGCGGCGTTGAGGCATGGTTGAGCACGGAAGCTACAATATAGCTGGTCCATTGCAACAATGCCTGCAGCATCGAGAGATTATGATGAGCTCCGCCGGCTCAGTAACGCGAAAGTACCAGCCAATAAAAAGCTAGTCTTGTGGGAAACCACACATCGTAGCTGTGCGAATTGTGCAATTTTGGGCAGAATTCGAAAAAAACTGTCACAAAGGATCAAGCGATGCATATCCTCCTTACAGTTTATTCTAAGGCTCTAAACTGGCGCAAACAGACTGTAATTGTTGGCAAATTCGGAGGTACAGTTACAGAAATGAAATCATGGTGAAAATTGGGGTAATTGGAACCAGCGCCATGGGTTCAGCAATAGTGGAAGGTTTACTAGGTCACGCAGCTTGGCCGTTTCAGGTCTGGGTCTCGAACCGAAATTCGGCGCAATCTTACAAGCTTTCCTCCAAATTCAACAATGTCATACGTGCTGAAGCTGAAACGATCGTTGCAAAGTGCAGTGTTATCATTCTTGCAGTGCGTTCAGAGCAAGTGCAAAAAATTTGTCAAAGGCTTGTTTTGCGGCCAGATCAAACACTTGTTAGCTTAGCGACCGGGATAGATTTGCCAAGATTACGACATTACTGCAGGTCTAGTCCGAAAATCGTTCGCGCCTACCCATTGCCACCAATTGTCAAGGGTATAGGCCCTATTCTGATATATCCGCGAGAGCAGGATGTAGAACATATTTTTTCTCAAATTGGCGAGGTTATGACCTTCGATGATGAAGCGCAGTTTCACGCATACACGTGCGCTGGGGCCTTTATGGCAATGTTCTTCGAAGTCACAGCCACATCAGTTTGCTGGCTTACGAAACATGGTGCCAAACCGGAACAAAGTAAAAGTTATGTGACATCCTTGGTTCACGCAATTGCGGTGCTGACCCAGGAGTTCGATGCGGAAAGGCTTGAACTGGAATGCCAAAATTGTTTGACTTCAGTAGGCCTTAGCGAGGGGGCGCTGCAAAGTCTTCACGAAGTCGGTTGGTTCACGGCCGTCGAAGAAGAGATGACAGCCATCTACCAGAGACATATAGCTGGCTGATTCCACGCCGAAGGTGATAACCGTAGGAGGGAAAGATGCGTACGCGACTGCTAACTTGGCAAGGTTCACGTTTAGTCGCATTCTCGGAAATGCTCGGATCATCGGTGGAGAAAGAGCTTCCTTTCCACGATCCGATACTCTTACCACGCGACGAAGCGATCTTTCTTCTGCACACGGCAGCGGAGATCGAGCACTCTCTGATGGTGCAGTATCTGTACGCTTCCTTTACTCTGAACAAGCAGCACAAAATAGCCCGTGACTGGAGCAAAACTCTGCTGAAGATAGCCAAGGAAGAAATGGGACACTTGGTTACCGTTCAGAACCTCCTGCGTCTGATCGGAGGGCCTCTAAACTTTGAGCGTGAAGACACTCCGTTTCGTTCAGAGTTTTACCCGTTCCCGTTTACACTTGAGCCGCTGACGATCGCTCAGCCCGCCAAGCTTCCCGATGGGGGCGGAACAGAAGAGGAAATCGCTCGTTGCCTTGAAGAGGCTGGATCACTCAACCGATACATCGCGGCTGAAATGCCGTTCCTTGAAGTCGTGGAGGACTTAGAAAGATCACTGGTTGAAGCCATCATCGGTTCTACACAAAACGTAAATCGAGTGGGTCTACTATACGCTCGGCTCATAGACTTGTTTTCTGCACCGCAGAATGGACAAGAAGGGAAGCATCTTTCTGATGGCGACTTTCTGAACTTCGTTGAGGGGTATCAGGCTAAGGAAGAAGACTGGACATTCGACGGCAGTGGTATCCTTATCCCTCCAATCACCACTCGCGGCGAAGCGATAGAAGCGCTTAGGGAGATCGCGGAGCAAGGGGAAGCTCCTACCATCGACGGCGAGGGACATTCGTCGCACTTTAGAGAGTTGCTGGAACTCTACAAGGCATACGCAGTCTCGTTGGAGGCTTCGGAATCCTGGTCTCCGCATCTTCCGGTACCGTGTAATCCGAGTACGTTAGAATTCAAGCGTGCCAGGGCATTTGAAGTCACTCCGATTTCAAACGTCCATGCGAGGAAATGGGCGCAACTGTTCAACGTTCGTTACAGGCTGATGTTTGGCGTGCTACAGCACCACCTTTTGATCGACAGTAACACGCAGGCAAATATCATGTGGCGAAACGCATTTAGAGACTCGGCTCTTAACGAAATGCATCTTCTCAGCGCCATTTCTGACCGGATCGTCGAACGCCCATTGGGTGAGCCGGACGATCCGATGCGTGCTGGACCGACGTTCGAGCTTCCTTACACGCTTCAACTGCCAGACCGTGACTGCGATCGCATCCGTGCGCATCTAGCAACGATACATTCATCAGCGTCACTCGTTGAAGATATTAAATCGAGCGATCCCTTTCTGAATGATTCAGATGCGTCCGTGTTTGAATTTATTCGCAGCGTAGACCAAGAATTGATCACAAAGCTAACGCACGGAGAGAGGATTGCCATGCCCGAGAGCGAAGGTTCAAATACCAGTTTCGAAAGAGACATCAAGCCGTTATTCACCGATATAGACACGGCGCACATGAAAGGTGAATCAGGGCCGACGATCCCATCTTTCAAGCGCTTTGATCTGACAGATTACGACGAGGTCAAATCCCGCAGTCAAAAAATCCTAAGGCGTTTGGAGAAGCCTGAAGGTCACCCTCAGCTTATGCCGCCGGATCAGCGATGGCCGCAAGCGGATATCGACCTCTTCAAGAAATGGATAGATGAAGGACATCCTGAATAAAGCGCCCAGTCAATGAGTGTGGGATTTCCCACTTAGGTCGAGATCGAAGTGCTTTAGGATGACGACAAGACTCGATGCTTCCCGAAGTTGAACAATGGATCTCGATGACTGAAGCTTGTTGCGGCACTGCACTATAGCGGCGTCTAAGGAGGGGTAAGACATTGTCAGAAACAATCACCGATATCAAAGAAATCAGAATATTGCCTCCCATGGGAATTGCTAGGTTCGGCTCTTCGCCGGAGCCGATGCAGAATTACGTATTGGATGTGTTTCGCGATGAATACGGGAAGCCAACCGTTGCAAAGGATGAAGATGACAATCCAACGCGGACTTACCGTCAATTGATCGCAGCAGAATCGCTTGTGGTAAACGCAGACGACGGAACAGTTAGCCTGCAGCGGGTCGAGGAGGTGGAGACGATAAATTTCCGCGATGCCGATGGCAGAATCAAGCCAGTTTGTCCTTTTTTTGAAGTGTGGGCTGTTTTCGAAGACGATGGACCGCTACTTAGGCTTACTAGTCTACACCTCTCGGAACTGGGCTTGTCTGCATCTGATGTGAAGTGGCGTGTCGTGGCTGCAAACTCCAAAGCTTTCAGACGGACAGGCGATGAGAATGACAACGTGGTCGCCGTTGTTGATCAGTTCTCTGACCATGACACCAAAACGCTGATGGGTGAGTGCCAAAACTTCAAACCAGGCAAAAACATAAAATTTGGTACCATCAGGTACATTCGGCCAAACGACTCACACCCTCAAATCCGCGCTCGGTTCACACCAGCAATGGGCAAGGTCTTTGGACCAAATCAGGTTGACAGACATGTAGAAACCGGCGAGCCACTTACAAACGACGACGTTTATGCGGGACATCGTGCCGCTCGCCACGATACAGCACAGAGTCCTGCAACTGAATATCCGGGTAAATGGGATCGCTATTGGTACAACAAGCCGGATACACCGCCCTTCACTGCGCCCGCAGATATTTTTCAAGGTGAGGACGTTGGAAACACGAAGCTGAGCCATGGCTACTTCGACGATACTTGTGATGGGATTCTCGAGGTTTCAATTTCCCTTCCGGAAAAAACGATTAGTTCGTACGCTCGTTTTTCGTCTGCGGTGCCTGACTTTGCTCCCGATTGCTTGCCGGTGCGATCGATCTCCGATGACGTCGAGCAAATGGTTATGGGTACTATTGTGGACACGCCAATTGATGATGACGGCAAAAAAAGTGCACTGAATGACGTACAGGATATTCTTCGTCGAGGCGTCGAGACAGTTCAACAAATGAACACAATGGTACAAAACGGGGATGAACCAATCGCCGGTATTCCTCAAAATCGAAACAATATGCCAGGCCAAGTTACCGGGACGGGTCGAATTTATGAACCTACTTTTGGGCAGGGTGGTGCAGAGTACTCAAGCGTCGTTCAGGCTCACGGTTTCGCACTTCGCGCTGCACTGCAAGCGGCCGACTTAGAAGACGCCTTTCCTATGATGGGCATTGTTCGTATGCCTGAACAAATTGCCGACTTGTCAAATGACTCGCGACGATTGATGCCGTCGATGATGAGAGGCAATGAAGGCCTCGAGCTTTGTCTTACAATGAGGCAAATCAATAAGCTCGGATTGGCAGACTCGACTTTCACTCAGGAAACAGACGAACCACAAGAAGACAACGTCGTCGAACACGAAGGGCAACCGGGAGCGCTCCCTGTGGCAGCTAGTATCGTTCCCGGGGCAGATGAACCTCAAGAAAACGATGTCGCAGTACACAATGTGGAGCCGGGAGCCACGAGTGCGAAAGCTGGTGTCCGGATTGAGAAGATGAAGATAGATCCTGCCCCAGGATGGAGGAACACACCGCGCAGTCCTGAAAACAATTCTACAGAGCGAGCTACGGTTCCCTCAAACTTGAAGATTAAGGATTAATTCGATGGCAAAATCATTACCTGATAGCATCTCGCCCACTGATGCTCTCGCTCAACAGAACTACCTGGGCGTGGGAAATCCACCTGCCTCCCATCCAAGTACTGCGGTTGGCAATTTTTTTCCAGGCTTGGAGTTCAACTTTCAGAATGTTTGGAAACGTGTGTTCAAGGGAATTGAACTTCTTGAGTCTACAAATCAAGTAATCGCGGTGTCTCAGTCAGAGGTGCCGACTGGTTTTCTCGATGAGCTGATAGCCGTGATTGACTTTATTGCTGAGGAAGGATTTACGTTCGCAGGTTTGTTCTTGGATAGTGTCGACGGCAAGTCTCTTACAATTGACGTGACTGGGCCAAAAACTATCGGTGGCCAAAACGAACGGCTCAGCAGCACTCCGCTTGAGTGGAGTAACTCGCTTTCCAGAATCCACTTCGAAAAGGCTATTCGGAGTAAATTGCCGGTCTTGTGCAAGTTCAGTGCACGAGCGATTACGACGAACGGATTGGGCATGGTGGAATTTCCATCGTCACATGAGTTTACTGTCAACTCTCTTGTGGAAAACAATAGCGGGCTTATTTCGAAATCGACTACACTAGCAGGAGAGATAACTGAGAGCTTATGTTCGCCTTGGCAAACAGATTATATTGGTTGTGCCTGCTATTATTGGGCATCTAATCGTCCTGACTACGTAAACATAACTGACGAAAATGACGCCGGAAATCATTGGTTGAATCCGGATCGCGTAGTTGAAGATGGCAAACCGTTTTATTCATTGCGACCTGAGGAGAACCTCAAACATGAAGACGTCATGCAAGATTGGGAAAGTAAGTTCCAATTTGTAGTGGGTGGGAAAGATGTTCCTGATGGTGTGGTGCCAAATCCGGCGGCAGCGACCGGGGATGACTCAGGGGTGGAAACATGACCTCCTCAAATCTAGCGGATTTCGCAGGAGAGGAGAGGTCATGGCTTTCGCAAGGCTTTTTATTCGATACTGAAGACGGGCCCCACCTGTTTCTAGCAAACGGCTCAAGAATTATTGCGGTGGAGGATGAGTTTGCTGATGCATATCAGAGGCTGACGGGTGCCGGGGATACCGACGGGGCTGGCGCACTTCTCGCGCGCTTTGGTCTAGATACTCCGCCGCTGATCGATGACAGGCCGGTGAAACGGTTTCCTCCACATGCACTTTCGCTGGCCATCGCGCAAAAGTGCAATCTTGGCTGCACCTACTGCTATGCCCAACAGGGTGAGTTCGGAGGCGCTGCAAAGAACATGTCTGAAGACGTAGCACTGGCGTCAGTCGAACGCCTTGTCCGTGGAGTGAAGCCAGGGGAGAGGGTTAACTTAGCCTTTCTAGGTGGCGAGCCGCTGATCAACAGGGTGCTGCTGCAACGAACGACTGATTATGCCGCCAAACGCGCCGAAGAACTCGGGGTGCGAATTGGCTTTTCCATAACGACAAATGGTACCTTGGTCCGGCCAGAGGATGCGGAGTTTTTTGAGCGCCATGGATTTGCCGTCACGATCAGCTTAGATGGAGTCGGAGAAACCCACGATGCATTGCGCCCTTTCAAAGGTGGCCGTGGTAGCTATGAGAGAATCCTTAAACGCATCGAGACGCTACTCTTGACACAACGGCAGATGCAGGTTTCGGCTAGAGTGACGGTAACTCCGAAAAACCTTAGGCTAACTGAAACACTGGAGGAGTTTGTAGCGCTCGGGTTTCATAGTGTTGGCTTTTCGCCAATGTTGCGTTCTCCCACTGGCATTGGCGAGATGGACAAATCGGATCTAACGGTCTTGCTGGAGCAAATGATTTCGTGCGGAAGGGCGTTTGAGAGCCATATTCTGGCTGGTCGCCGGTTCCCATTCGCAAATATGGTCAATGCTCTCAAAGAACTCCACCAGGGAACACATCGCCCATACCCATGCGGTGCCGGGGCAGGATATCTCGGTGTATCAGCAGACGGAGGATTGTTTGCCTGTCACCGTTTTGTTGACGATGACGCTGGAGCTATGGGAAACATCTGGCAGGGCCTAGATGGCAAATCCCAGAGGAGGTGGCTTTCGGAACGGCATGTCCACTTCCAGAGCCCATGCTCGGGATGTTGGGCCCGGTATTTGTGTGGAGGTGGCTGCCACCACGAAGTGATTGAACGGGGCCGGCCTTCTTGTGACTACGTCCGGGGATGGTTGCATTATTGCCTAAAGGCATACGTGCGCTTGCGCAAAAAAGTTCCAAACTATTTTGGTTTGCCCGTCCCTTCTTTCTCAGATGTTGTTGCGTCTTCCGAATTGCGTGTTCAAGAGGTGGCCGAGCCTTCCATTGCGGGTGCTGCCGAAGCGAATGATTAACTCTGAGTACTCACATGCGCAGCCGGGTATTTGATGTATGTGTCGTTGGTGGCGGTCCCGCCGGGTGCGCAATTGCCATGCGACTGAACACGCTGGGCCTTAAGGTATGTCTGTTGGAGCGGAATATCGAGCCCTGCCGACGACTAGGAGAATCGATAGCCCGCCCGGTGTTGGCCATACTCGACACTCTTGGTGTGCGTGATCGCCTCGAGAGCGCCAACTGCATGAAGCGTGCTGGATCAGTCGTGGATTGGGCAGGGAAACGCCATATATCGACGCAGGATGATCCGCTGGCAGCCTTCCATACCGACCGCGCCAGATTTGATCAAACTCTTCGCGACGCGGTGTTTGAGGCAGGGGTTGACGTGAGAATGCCTGCAGTAATCGTCCAGTCAAAGCGACTAAAAAGTGGTGAATGGAGTTTGATCATCCGACACGGGGTTGAACAAGCGCGTGTAGATTGCTGCTACGTTGTGGCCGCGACGGGACGCAGGTCACAATTTGCCGCCCGAACCGAGCGAATGTCCCCAAAAACCTTGGCACTCTTTGCATATTGGAGCACAGAAACTCGGGCATGCTATGGCACCAGAATAATCGCCGATAAAAATTCATGGATCTGGAGCGCCTCGCTCCCAGATGGCACGACCAATTTGGCGGTTTTTTCCGACCCTTGGAACCCAGTCATTAAGCGCGCATCCTCACTAAAGGCAGCGTACCTAGAGCTATTGCAAGGCTTGAACAGAGAAGATGGAAACATCGATGGCACGTTATGCACTAAGGTTTTTGCATGTGATGCATCAATTCTCTCAAAGGAGCCGCCAATTTCTGACGGTTTCATTAGAGTGGGTGATGCAGCCTTTAGCGTCGACCCGTTGTCTGCTCAAGGAGTGATTTTTGCGATGTCTTCTGCCCTACGTGGCGCGGCGGTCATAAATACAATGCTTGCGAGGCCTAAAGATAAGGATATTGCTGAAACTTTTTACAGAGAACGACAGAGCCGAATACTGCAGCATGCTCAGAACGTGGCGGGAGGTTACTATCGAGAGCAGGCAGTTTTGCATCCGACGACCTTCTGGCGTCGAAGAGCGGCGTTAAAAGAAACTGCAGCCCGCCCTGAAGCAACTCGCTCGCCAATTCCACTTTCTCCGAGCAGCATTGTAAAACTATGCAATCAAGCAAAATTCCAAAAAGTCCCCTTGCTCGCAGGGAACTTTGTTGAACTTTCACCAGCGCTGCATCATCCTAGTCTGGATGAACCATTTGCTTTTTATCATTCCGTGTCATTGAAAGACCTTGTATGGGTTTTGAAGTCCAATATTTCTGTGCAAGAGATCATTCAGATTTGGAGGCAAAGACTAAAAGAATCCGATGCAATTGCACTTCTGCAAATGCTTTACACTAGAGGCGTAGTTGTTAATACGGGAGCACCCGAACACCGGCAGCGTTAATTCTATTGCTGCAAAAGATCTTGTTTAATATTATCCACAAGCGATCCGAAGCCGTAGTTGGTAGCTGCCGACATTAACGCCTTAAGTTCTTCATGTTTCGAGGAGACGTCAGCGTCACCTGAGTACTTAATAAGCGTTCTTCCACGCGCACATATTAGTTTTGCCCAAGTTAAGTCATCGGCGAGCGAATACCTTTCTAGAGCATCCATATGTTCTTCGGCGCTCTCTAATTCTCCGATTCCGAGAGAAACTTCGATCGCATCTCGATGAAACCAAAGATGACCGGACCCGATACAACCACCGGACAGAATCTCCTTTCCCTCATCAAGTGCACGTTTTTTGGAATCCACATTGTCACTCAGCAAAGCTTTCTCAGCAAGGATGCGGGGACCGTTGTAGTTCATACCGAGCTGACGCGATAGTAGCAAAGCTTCATCGATATATTCCCGCGCCTTGGCGATCTGATGTCCGACACGACAGACTTTGGCCATGTAAGTCAAGTTGAGCGGTCGAAAACGGGCCAAGTGTAAAGTTCTGGCGAGACTTTCGGCGCTTTCTGCAGCTTCAAGCGCAGCTGCACTGTCACCTCTGTCGAAATGGACGACACTTAGTACCGAAAAGCAACAAAGTTGACCCCGTCGATGAGAACCTGAACGCGCAATTTCCAAGGCTGCTTCGCATTCACTAACAACAGAAGCAAGATTGCGGAAGTAGTGCCCGCACGTTGGAAGCATGTGTTCGTTTGCACCTCTGAGATGAAGCATACCATGAGCAGTCGCCATCTCTACGCATCTCTCGAAATAGTCGCGCGCGCGCCTCATACGCCCAAGAGCATATTCGGCGTCGCCCATCCCGCCATAAGTTTGTATCAAAGTAGTCGGATCTCTGGAAGTTTCGGCGTGCTTGTGTGCAGCATTGTGAGAATTGGAACACTCCTTGATCTTGCCAAGAGCAAAGTAAACGTTTCCTCTCTCTCGATATGCATTCGCAAGTTTCTCGTGATCTCCGGTGCTCGAGATCTTGGAGATCGCACTATCAAGTAGTTTCAGAGCATCTTCATAGCGATCACAGCCAGCAGCATTCGCTGCAAGCTGAACTTCAATTTGAGGTATTTCGTCTTCGTCAGTCCCGAGTTCAAGTGCAGCCTTCAGGCTATCGCTTGATTTTACCAAATCTCCATTCAAAGCTTGAGTTTTTCCCAAGAACAGCCCCAGTTTTATTCGGTTTTGATTGTCATCCTCTGGAATCAACTCAAGACCCCGCGACGCCAAAGTGATCGCATTGTCGTTGCGATATTGCCGCGCCTCTGCGCGAGCTGCAGCAAAAAATGCGTCGGCTGCTCGTTTATCTCCGGCGCTCATGAGATGCTCTGCGAGCGTAGGCAAATCATGTTGGAGAAGTTCGTAGTATTCGGCAGCCTTTTTGTGCAAATGCTGCTTTCGGGAGGGTAAGAGGAGTGAATACATAGCATCTCTAATCAAAGAATGTTCAAAGACACAATTGTCGTGATCTGCTTTGAGCAATCTTCTATCTACCAAACGCGAAATATCAGCATCTTGCGAGCCCATGATGTATCGGACAAGGTCCCATTCAGATTTCTGACCCGCCACGGAAGCACTCTGAAGAACCGAGAGTTCTCCCTCAGACAGCCCATCGAATCTATGCCGAATGGCACTCATGATTGTTGGCGGCAATTCGTGCGTTGTTTCTGCCGAGTCGTTCCTGATTAAATTGACCAAGAAAAATGGGTGGCCGCCGGCGCGTTGCACGCAACTAGCCACTCTCTCAGCGTCTAGCCTTTTCTTTTCCTCATCCTCAACTGATCGAACTGTCTCACGAGCTAGCTCTTTTGATTCTTGGATGGATAGATGCGATAGTTGAAAGTTAATAATCGGATGGCGGTTTGAAATATTGTTCTGCTCTCTCGAAGTAAAAACCACTAATAATGGGAAGTTCTGTGAAGCCTCGAAAAACACTTCTAGGACGCTCAAAACAAAAGTGTCAGCCCAGTGGATATCTTCGACTGCAATGATCACTGGGCGCTTCTCGGTCGCCTCTTCCAAAAGAGCAATAATTGCCTCTCGACGATCCTTTGTTTGGACCGCCAAATCTGTGATTTCGATTTCATGCACCCCTTCATTCCCCTGGGGCAGTCCAATGATTTCGCAAAGTAGTGAACCTATGATTGAATTAGGCCAGCGACTTTCGATTGCTCGTATTGCTTGATCCGATCGCTCAACGACGAACTCTTCGGTGCTAAGTAGTCGAAAAAAAATCATTCGTAACGCGTCCCGCCCCCTTATCGCTCCGAAATCGCGAATTACTCCAAAACAACTCATGCAGGAAAACTCGTCGGCCAAATTCAAAAACTGGGAAAGCAAAGAAGATTTCCCTAATCCTGCTTCGCCTGAAATTTGTATCGTTGCGCCCTTGCCATTAGAGAAGCAATCGCTGAGCAAATGTCGCAGCAGTCCTAGTTCACGCTTGCGCCCAACGAAATTTCGATCCGGTATGTGGGTAGGCTTATAATTAAGAAGTTTCCAAATCGGCTGCCTTTGGTCTCGCTTTATTATTTTCTGCTGCGCATCAAACTCAAAAGATGGTGGCAACGCACCACGCAAAATTCGAGATACCCAAATACCAGGTGAGTCAAACGCGGAAACAATTAAGTCCGCATTTATCAGTGGAGCGCCAACAGCTTGCTTCTCGCGACCTTTAATATTAGATACAAGGACCGGCCCGATGTCCAAACCAATCCGGACTGAGGTTTGCAATTCAGATTCAGTCAAAAATCTCTCGAAATCTAACGCTGCCTGAATAGCCCGCTCAGCATCGTCCCCAAAACTCTTGGGCGTGCCAAACAAAGCGTGCAATCGCCCGTTTGTACCGATCTGAGGAGTTCCTCCGAAATGACCGACGATAAGCTCAAAACGACTGGTGATGTGCTCAGTCGTTTCAGACATTTTTTCCAGATCAGTTGCGTTGGCCAGCGTTGAAAATTCCAAAATTCTGACAGACATTGCGATCAAATAGTCAAGCTGAGTGGTCGTAACTGCAATCCGACTTTGCCGTCGAGTTAAGGACCTTTCAGAAACGATGTAAGCTCTAATAGGCTGTTTAACATTGTGGACTGAATGTTTGCCAATGTCATGAAAATGCCAAGAGCTTGTACTTTCCAAGGCCCGATACATAGCTTCGGATACACAGATCTCGCCCGGATCAGCAAGTCGGTGCAAACGCTCCGCAAGGTTCACGCCATCCCCGTAGATATTCCCTTTATCCTCAATCACATCGCCAAAATTGATACCAATTCTAAACCGCAAGCGAATAACTTGTTCGTCATCTGCCCACTTCTCTTCTCGTCTCTGAAATTCGAGAGCTGCTTCTACGGAACTTTTAATGGTCGGGAATTCAGAGAGAAGTGAATCTCCAGCAAATCCAAGATTTGTTCCGCCGTAATCTTTTACAATTTGGGTAAGACGTTCTAACTCATACTTCAATACTGAATGCGTTCCGTCTTCATCTTCGCGGGTCAGGAGAGTGTATTTACTAGCATCTGCGTAGCAGATAACGGCAGTTCTTTTAATAAGTTCCTTGTTTTTCATGTTATTCGCACCGTATGAAAACTTGGGGGCTTTGGAGGGGCCCACGTGAGCAGTTTAGGTCAAATTTTAGTGTACGAACCGCCCTCGGTCTATGGGACGATGCAAACCGTTCAAGCTTCGTAGCTTGCGATCGGATATTTGGATCGCATTCATCAACTTTGGATAACCCATGGCGGTTTTCGCGCAAATTCTATTTGGGGCCGTATTGCAACTCTTTGCGGCCTCCTTGACATCCCGCAGTATAATGCTCTCGGCCAAGTGATTCCGCGGGGTTTTTGCCAGCCCAGTAAATGCGCAAGGACGAGCATGGACCGACCAGACGCTAGCTGTTTTATCAATTACTTATCTCCATCGGCACGTCAGGCTTTGGAACAGATGAGTGCAACTCAGTGCTATTCTGCAGGCGAAATAATCATTGCACAAGATGACACATCCGATTCAGCCTTTGTGGTGCTGGAGGGCGTGGTGCGCGCGACGGTTTTGTCGGCTGAGGGTAAGATGGTTACCTTTCGCGACGTCCGTGAAGGTGAGATATTCGGGGAATTGGCAGCCATCGATGGAGAGCCACGCTCGGCCAGCATCATTGCGGTCAGCGATGTGACCGTCAACGTATTAACGCGCGAGCAGTTCGCACGGTTAACCATAACCGAACCGGATTTCGCGTCAGCGCTGTTGCATCACTTTGCTAGGCAAAGCCGGGTGATGACAGAACGCATATTCGAATTTTCGACTATGTTGGTCCGCGAAAGGTTGGTGCATGAGTTGCTTCGTTTGGCTGGCGGTCCCAATTTCCGCGAAGGCACGGCGATAATCTCGCCGGCCCCGACCCACTACGATTTGGCGGTGCGTATCAGTACTCACCGTGAGGCAGTATCGCGAGAGATGAGCCGCTGGAGCAAGTTGCGCCTCGTCATCCGGGATGGACCGCAGCTACTTCTGTGCGATATTGCCAAACTGCGAGAAGTCGAAGGCGTCATAGCTCACGATCCTGGTCGCACAAGGTGATGTTTGAACGGTGGATACACCAATCTAATATCATGCTTGTTCTCTTGATCCTCCCCCTTTTAAGTGGTCCGCCGCTATGTTTAGAAGAACGGAGGATTTACGATGGGAAATAAGCGACGCAAGCCGAGGAGATTGTCTCGAAGCTACGGCAGGTTGAAGTTCTGATGGGGCAAGGTAGGGGGCGGGTCGATGCGATCCGCAAGATCCACATAACTAAGCAGACCTAGTTGATGAATGGTCTATGGCGCACCGTCAAGCGGATCAGCCGTGCGGTGCATCTCCGGGAGCGGACTTTATGGAGCAGCGCCGATGAAGGGCCGCTATTCGTATTGGGTCAGAAATGCTTGACGTTTGGGTCAGAAATGAATGACGCGATTCCCAGTTCTATTGAGGTTTTGACCGTCGATTGAGTCAAAGATCAGTGACGTTCCACAGTGCTTGTTGAACGTCACACGAACCTGACCCAACCGTCACAGTTGGACCAGAAATCAGTGAACGTTCGACATCGGAAGGCGCCCCCAACGTTGGATATCAGTTGAATTTGATCTTTGAGTCATCAACTAACACGCCGCCCCGATTTCATACTCCCGCAGACATTATGGTTTGATCTGACATCCATATCGGAAAATCAGAGCTGATTTGTAGGTCAGACAGCGAAGCTGCCTGTTCCTGCTAATCTGCCACGTGGCGAACGCGGGAGGGGGCGAGGCAACGCTATTCGATAGGGGTGGTGCGGCCCGCAGGCACAGCCGAGGACACGGCCTGTCTAATAGGGTTACCCTAGGGGGAGGGCAGCGCCCTCACCCTGACGGCCAGGGGCGTTTGGCTTGTCCAAATCCCGCTGGCCCACGAAAGGAATGAGGCGTGAAGGATGATAGCCACCATTGACGATCATTAAATTCCCTTAATAGCGAAAAGTGACATTCGGCCCAATCCCGACCTTCGCCGAGCATTCAAGATGCCGCAGCGGCAGCACGCATTCGGCCATTCGCTGCAGGCGCGAAACCTAATAAGCCCGCCGTCGGGGGGGGGCGTGAGAAAGGCGACAGTTGGCTCCTGATCGTGAATGTTGATTTCATTTCCACATTCTGAGTTGGTTATCGAATTTGACCATCCCGCGAAATATTGAAGCGTTCACAGAAGAGGTCTTGTGATTTAGTCAGAACGACGAAGGAGTGCATGCGCTAATGACTTTACAGGGTGTGTCTCCAGCGTTTCGAAACCTGTGTGGCAATATGCTTGAGAAATAGTACGCGTCCCCGGGACCCAGAACCCTGGACTGCCCATCTACCGTCACTTCAAGACGGCCCTCTATCACAACCGCGCATTCCTCTCCTTCATGCGATAGTTCAGACCGACCCGAGTCAGCTCCGACGTCGTACTTTTCTATGAGCATCTGAAGCTTTCTGTCTCGGCGCTCACCTGCGACAAGCAAATAGGAAACTCCGGGTGATCCAAGATCACGCATGCTGCTGTGAGGAAAATAAAAGCTGTCGTCGTTTTTGAGTTCAAAGCTGAAAAAGAAACCAAGATTTATGTCTACACCTGCAAGAATCTTCTTGAGCAATGCCACAGATGGCTGGGACGATCCGCTTTCAATTTGAGAAATCGTACCGCTTCCCACACCGGCCCGCTTTGCCATTTCGCGCTGACTGAGGCCCTTTGAGGTTCGAATCAATCGCAGCCGTCTTGCGGTTTCCAGATCAGATTTTAGTGAGGCATCCATAATGATTTCCCGCTTTTGATTTTAAGCACATTAGGGGGCGGCGGTCTGTTTTTCAATAACTTACAGAATCGCATAAAGCCGGGTGTGCGGAAGGTCTGAACTCTGCAAAGATTTGTCATCAAATGAAAATCTGTTTCACGAGGAAAGAACGTGCTCGATCAACCCAACTCAATGTCATCGTTTTGGATGCCGTTTTCGGCCAATCGTGATTTCCTTCGCGAGCCCCGAATGATCCAAGCGGCTGATGGGATGTACTACACTACCTCCGATGGTCGCAGGGTCATGGACGGCACCGCCGGACTGTGGTGCGTCAATGCCGGTCACCGTGATCCGCTTATCGTTGAAGCGGTACAGAAACAGGTGCACGAGCTGGATTACGCACCAAACTTCCAGTTCTCACACCCGCAGGCATTTGAGTTGTCGGCAAAGCTGACCGCGATGATGCCTGAGGGGATGAACCATGCTTTCTTCACCAACTCTGGCTCCGAGTCTGTTGATACGGCGCTAAAGATTGCGCTGCACTACCATCGAATGCGCGGCGATGGGGCGCGTACGCGTTTGATCGGGCGCGAGCGTGGCTACCACGGCACAGGGTTTGGTGGCATCTCGGTTGGCGGTATCGTCAAGAACCGCATGCATTTCGGCACGCTTCTGACCGGCGTTGATCACCTGCGTCACACGCATGATCTGGACAAAAACGCTTTCTCCCGCGGTTGCCCACAACACGGGGCAGAGCTGGCAGACGATCTGGAGCGTTTGGTTGCTTTGCATGACGCCTCGACCATTGCGGCTGTGATCGTCGAACCAATGGCCGGTTCGACCGGTGTTCTCCTGCCGCCGAAAGGATACCTAAAGCGGCTGCGTGAGATCTGCGACCGCCATGGCATTCTGCTGATTTTCGACGAGGTCATCACCGCTTTTGGCCGCTTGGGGGCAGCGACAGCATCAGAGTATTATGATGTAAAGCCGGACATCATCACGACCGCCAAAGGCCTCACCAATGGTGTCATTCCGATGGGAGCGGTCATCGTATCCGACAAGATATATGACTCGGCTATGGAAAACGCCGATGCGCCGATTGAGCTGTTCCACGGTTATACCTATTCCGCCAACCCTGTGTCCTGCGCCGCGGCGCTGGCAACGCTGGAGAGTTACAAGCAGAATGATCTATTCCGGCGCGCTGCATTGCTGTCGCAGCACTGGGAGGATCAGCTTCACAGCCTCAAGGGTCTGCCCAACGTCATCGATATCCGCAATCTGGGATTGGTGGGCGCGGTCGAGCTTGCACCACGAGAGGGCGCGCCTGGGGCACGGGGTTATGATGCAATGAAACGGGGCTGGGACGCCGGAATAATGATCCGTGTCACCGGTGACATTATCGCCTTGTCGCCGCCGCTTATCATTTCGGAACCTGAAATAACGACACTCTGTCAAACACTTGGAGAGGTATTGGCTGACTTGCCATGACCACTGACTTCTAACCCCAAAAAGGACTGACATCATGAAAGATGCATCCCCGATCGCTTTGATCGGCCACTACATTAATGGCCAAATCACTGCTCCTTCTGGTGAGAAGACCCAGCCGGTATTCAACCCTGCAACCGGGGCGCAAACCGGCGCGGTGTCGCTGGCGACGGTACAGACGGTTGACGATGCGGTTGCAGCTGCCAAAGCAGCGTTTCCCAAGTGGTCGAATACCCCGCCGATCCGCCGCGCCCGCCTGATGAACAACTTCCTGGCCCTGGTGCGCGAGCATAAGGACGATCTGGCCCGCGCCATCACCGTCGAACACGGCAAGGTGTTTACGGACGCGCAGGGTGAAGTTGAGCGCGGCATCGACATCATCGAGTTTGCCTGCGGCATCCCTCAACTCCTCAAAGGCGATTACACGGAGCAGGTGTCTACTGGAATGGACAACTGGACCACGCGTCAGGCATTGGGCGTTGTGGCCGGGATCACGCCGTTTAACTTCCCGGTCATGGTTCCGATGTGGATGTTCCCGATCGCCATCGCCGCAGGCAATACCTTTATCCTGAAGCCGTCGCCGACCGATCCGTCCGCAGCGCTGTTGTACGCGGATCTGATGCAGAAAGCCGGTTTCCCCGATGGCGTGTTCAACGTCGTGCAAGGTGACAAGGTCGCCGTGGACGCGCTGTTGGAGAATGACGACGTCAAGGCTGTGTCCTTTGTCGGTTCGACCCCGATTGCGAACTACATCTACGAGGTTGGTGCGCGGCACGGCAAACGGGTTCAGGCCCTGGGTGGCGCAAAGAACCACATGCTGGTGATGCCCGATGCGGACATGAACAAGGCTGCCGACGCCCTGATTGGCGCGGCCTTTGGGTCGGCGGGCGAACGCTGCATGGCGATCTCGGTTGCTCTGCTGGTTGGCGATGCTGCCGACAAGCTTATCCCGGTTCTGAAAGAGCGCGCCGAAACCCTGAAGGTCAAGAATGGCCTTGAGCTGGATGCCGAGATGGGCCCGATCGTTACGGCTGCTGCGCGTGACCGGATCAAGGGTTACATCGACTCTGGCGTTGCAGAAGGTGCTGACCTGCTGGTCGATGGCCGCGACTACAGCGTCGAAGGGCATGAGGAAGGCTTCTTCCTGGGCGGCACTCTGTTCGACAATGTCACGACAGACATGAAGATCTACAAGGAAGAGATCTTTGGCCCGGTTCTGTCCTGTGTTCGCGTCTCGAACTTTGCCGAAGGCCTGCAACTGATCAACGACCACGAGTTTGGCAACGGCGTGTCGCTGTTCACCCGCGACGGCAATGCTGCACGTGAGTTTGGCAAGCAGGTTCAGGTCGGCATGGTCGGCGTCAACGTTCCGATCCCGGTTCCGATGGCCTGGCACGGTTTTGGCGGCTGGAAGAAGAGCCTGTTCGGAGACATGCACGCCTATGGCGAAGAGGGTGTGCGTTTCTACACCAAGCAGAAATCCATCATGCAGCGCTGGCCCGAGAGCATCTCGGAAGGTGCTGAGTTTGTGATGCCTACGGCGAAATGATCATTCGATCCAAGGAGTGAAGAACATGTTCATTGGTGTTCCCAAGGAAATCAAGAACCATGAATATCGGGTTGGCCTGACCCCCGAAAGCGTCGCGGAACTGGTCTCGCATGGTCACAACGTCATCGTAGAGACCAATGCCGGGACTGGCATTGGGGCTGATGACGACGCCTATCGCGCTGCCGGAGCCGAAATTGCTGCAACTGCAGCCGATATCTTTGCCAATGCAGAGATGATTGTGAAGGTGAAGGAACCTCAGGCCGTTGAGCGCACCATGCTGCGTGAAGGTCAGATCCTTTATACCTATTTGCATCTGGCCCCCGACCCGGAACAAACCAAAGATCTGGTCGACTCGGGCGCTGTCTGCATCGCTTATGAGACCGTCACCGACGACAATGGCGGTCTGCCCCTGCTGAAACCGATGAGCCAGGTTGCCGGTCGCATGTCGATCCAAGCCGGGGCCAGCGCGTTGGAAAAGGCCAAGGGCGGTCTGGGTGTATTGCTGGGCGGCGTGCCTGGTGTGAAGCCGGGCAAAGTTGTGGTCATCGGCGGTGGTGTCGTTGGCTTCAACGCGGCCCAGATGGCCGTCGGCCTGCACGCGGACGTGACCATTCTGGACCGTAACCCTGCAGTTCTGGAGAAGCTGGAAAACCACTTCGAGGCCTCGGCCAAGGTTGTCTATTCAACCAAAGCTGCACTGGAGGAAGAAGTCACCAATGCCGATCTGGTTGTTGGCGCGGTTCTGATCCCGGGCGCTGCTGCGCCCAAGCTGGTCTCGCGCGAGCTGATCTCGAAAATGAAACCCGGTGCGGTCGTCGTGGACGTGGCGATCGATCAGGGCGGCTGCTTTGAAACGTCCAAAGCCACCACTCACGCCGAGCCCACATATGTTGTCGACGATGTTGTTCATTACTGCGTCGCCAACATGCCGGGCGCAGTCGCCCGAACCTCGACCTATGCACTGAACAACGTCACGCTGCCGCACGCTCTGGCTATTGCCAACAATGGCTGGAAGCAGGCGCTTGCAGACAATCGTCACCTGATGAATGGCCTGAACGTGGCCCACGGAAAGGTGACTTACAAGGCTGTGGCCGATGACCTTGGATACGAGTTCATCGCCCCGGAACTTTGCTGAACTGAAGCAAAGAAATGTCCCACCGCGCGTAATGCGGCGGGACACACACCACTGAGGAGGAAACCTTAATGATTACGAAGATTAACCGCCGCGCCCTCGGCGCGATGGGTGGCGCAGCTTTGCTCGCTGCAACCACAATCTCAACGACCGCTGCAGCGGAAGACATGACACTGCGCTTCGCTGGCGTGTTCCCGATCGATCATCAGGGCACGAAGATGATGGAACAGGTCGCAGCGGATGTGGCAGCAGCGGATGTCGGCTTGAAGGTCGAGGTCTTCCCTGCAAACCAGCTGGGTTCTGGTGAGGCGCTGTTCGAAGATGTTGCACGCGGCAACATCGATCTGGCATCGGCGTTCATCTATGCCGATACAGATCCACGCCTCGAATTCCTGTCAATGCCGTTCCTGCTGGGCGGCTGGGATGACATGGAGAGCACGCTTCTGAACATGGACTCCGAGTTCAACACCATCCTGCAAGAGATCACCGACGAATATGGCGTGCGCGTCATGGCGCAGAATCCGGAAGGGTTCATCGGCATCGTTTCGTCGCAAGAGCCCCAGAACTGGAATACTTTTGACGACAAGGGCATGAACATTCGCGTCTGGTCGTCCAGCGTTGTGAAGTCGATGGTCGAAGAACTGGGTTACCAGGCGACCACCATGGCATGGGGCGACATCTTCCCCGCACTTCAGGCCGGTATTGTTGATGGGGCGATCTGCTGCACCAAGACAGCCACCTACTCGATCTTCGCTCAGTCAGATGTTGGCACCCATTTTGTCGAGTACAACTCGATTTCGGAACTGACAACTTTCTATGCGTCGCAGCGGACACTCGACAAGCTGAACGATGAACAGCGCACCGCTCTGCAAGCCGCTATGACCAAGGCGTCCGAAGACTTCTTTGCCTACAACCGTGAGAACGACGAAGTGTTCGGCCAGAAACTGATCGACAAAGGCTACACCATCTTGCGCCTGAGCGACGAAGAACAAGCTGCGATGGCCGCTCATGTCCAGGAAACGGTCTGGCCCGCAATGGCACAAAACGTCGGTCAGGACATCATCGACCGCCTGCTGGCAGCAAAAGAACAGCAATAATCACTGAGAAGAAGGGCCAGCAGATCATCTGGCCCTTTTTTGGTCTTTGGCTCAACAAAGGGAGGGAGAAAGATGTCTAGTTCTGAAGCTGAACGTCCATTGGTCGTCGAAAGCGCAGAAAAGAAGAGTTCGCAAAAAATCACTGACGAGTTGCCAGTCATTATTGGGTATCCGCTGAAAGCAGTGGCTTTTGTCATGAGGCAGATCGTTATGTTTGCCGGTTTCCTGATGGCTTTCACATTTGGGGCAGTTGTTGTCATCCGGTATGGATTTGGCGGTGATCTGTTTGCCTACGAAGAATGGCTTTTGGGCATTAGCATCATCGGCTTTTTTGCAGGTGCTGTTCTGGCCTCTGCCCGCAACCTGCACATCAACGCGGACATTCTTGGCATTGTGATCCAAAATCCTCGGTTGATTTGGTGGCGCGGCTTTGTCGTCCTGACAGTCGAGGTGCTGGTGATCCTATTCCTCATGTACGCCTGTTATGTCTCGCTGCTTGATGACTTCTCATTCCCCCGGCTGCGCGCAACCCCGGTGCTGCGCATTCCGTTTGTGACCTGGCGGATTGCAATCATGATTGCCTTTGGCCTCATGGCGACGTTCACGGCGGCATATTTGTACGTGCACATCCGCAAAGGGCTCGGTCTACCCCTGAGATCCGAAATGCAAAAAGGAGAAACCCAATGATCATCGGAGGAAGTCTCCTTATCGTCTGCTTTATGCTGCTGTTAGGCGTCAGCGTTTATGTGGCATTCGGATCGGTTTTGATTTTCATCGCCCTTATTGGAGATCAATCCATCACTGGCTACTTGCCCACCGGCTCTACAGGTATCCGCTCACTGGTGCTTCTGGCGATCCCCCTCTTCATGATTGCCGGTGGCATCATGGAAAAAGGTAAGATCGCCGCCCCTCTTGTTGCACTGGCTGAAATGTTCATTGGTCACATCAAAGGAGGTTTGAGCGCAGCGGGGGTGCTGGCCTGCGGTGTGTTTGGCTCCATTTCCGGCAGTGCAAACGCAACGCTGACCTGTATCGGCGGCATCATGATGCCCCACCTGAAAAAGGCCAACTATCCGGGTGGGCAATCGGCGGCTTTGATCGTAGCGGCCAGCCCTTTAGGTCTGTTGATCCCGCCGAGTTCGTCGCACATCCTTTATGGCTGGGTCGCACAGCAGCATGTACTAAAGTGCTTCTTGTCCACGGTCATTCCGGCGATCATCCTGATCACGCTATTGATAATCGTTAATCAGTTCATGCTGCGGAAGTATGACGACATCAACCTGACGGAGCGTCCTAAACCGTTCCTGCCGACATTCGGAGTTCAGGCGCGCCTGGCCGGACCTGCGCTTATGATGCCGTTGATCATCCTTGGCGGTATCTATGGCGGTATCATGACACCGACCGAAGCCGCCGGTATCGCAGTGGTCTACTCGATCCCAATCGCGCTCTACTTCTATCGTGGCCTGACCTGGAAAACTCTGGCCCAGACGATCCAGAATTCCGGAGTTACGATTGGTGTGGTCATGGTCATGATCTTCATGGTTCTGATCGTGTCGGACAACCTGATCTCGCAGGGTGCACCTCAGTTGGCCAAAGATCTGGTCTATTCCGTTTCGGACAATCCGGTCGTCATCCTTCTGATGATCAACGTCGTGATGATCCTGATCGGGATGCTGATGGACGATATCTCCGGTCTGCTTTTGGCAACACCAATCCTACTGCCCATCGCGCAGAGCACCGGCATGGATCCCATCCATTTCGCGGCCGTGATTGGCGTGAACTTAGGTATGGCGAACATCACCCCTCCGACTGCACCTCTGCTCTATCTTGGTGCGCAGGTCTGTGATGAACCGGTTTCGCGCATGTTATGGCCGACTTTGATCTTCATAGTCTTTGCCTGGCTCCCAACGCTGATGTTGACAACTTTTGTACCAGAGTTGGCCCTGTTCCTGCCGGACCTCCTGCTCAGCAGGTAGCGACGGGAAAGCACAAATAAGCCCAAGACGAAACTGCACGCACCCCATTCTTACGGCTGGGGTGCCTGTGCGCCCTCCCGAACGTGAAATAGGAGCGGCGAGTTAGCAGCAGAAAACTGAAGACCTGAATACGGAGGTTTGAAATGTACAAAAATATTCTAGTCGCTCTGTCTCTGGAGCATGGCATCAGTGAACACGCACTTGCGGCGGCACATGCCCTTGTATCCGAAGGTGGAAAAATCACTGCCGCGCATGTCCATGAGCCCCCAAACAGACAGATAATGTACTATATGGATGAAGGAATCGCAGAAAAGTCTCTCCAAAAAGCAAAGGCGCGCTTGGCCGAGCGCCTAACAAGTGAGACAGAAGTGTCGTCTATCCTGATCGAGAGCCAATCGGCGGGTCGCGCAATCACCGAATACGCCAACAAACACGGCATCGACTGTATCGTCCTCGCTTCACACAAACCTGGGATGAAAGAGTTCTTTTTGGGTTCCACGGCTGCTCTCGTTGTTCGCCATGCTCAGTGTTCGGTGCATGTACTCCGACTGTGACGCTGGCACCCGCAACATGCTCGTAACTTCGCCCAGTGAAATCTGCGGTGATAAGCACGTCTCACGGTGACCAAGGTCTAATTTTGGTGCACCTAAAAGAGTTTCGCTTTGCGGCCTTTGGGAGGTATGATTCGCAGCCAATCTCGGCGGCAACGCGGCATCCTGTGATATCCTCTTTTGTCAACGTCGGGTTGTCGTTGTGGGCGGGAATGGCGGAAAGGAGGATCAGTTATGGATACACCAAACTTACCTGCCATTCGCGCGCTTCGCCCAGCTTGGAACAAGGGACGCATCGTCGGTCAAAAACGCCCGTTAAAACCCAAACACGTCTGGGCAATTCGAGTAAGATTGGAGCTCGCAGAGAACCATCGCGACCTCGCTCTCTTCAATATGGCCATCGACAGCAAGTTGCGCGGTTGTGACTTGGTGAAGATGAAAGTCGTTGACATCATGGCCTCTGGTCAGATCAAGGAGCGGGCTTCGGTGCTGCAAAGTAAAACTCAGAAACCGGTCCGCTTCGAAATTTCTGAAGGTACTCGAACCTCCGTCGAGAAGTGGATGGAAGATGAACTTATGGTTGGGTCTGAATACCTTTGGCCAGGGCGTTTCCATGAGCGTTTGCACATTTCAACGCGCCAGTATGCCCGGATCGTGCGTGATTGGGTCATGTCTATAGGTTTGGAAGCCAGCGCATATGGCACACATTCGATGCGGCGCACAAAGGTTACTCAGATTTACAAAAAGACGGGCAATCTGCGCGCGGTACAACTCTTACTTGGGCATACAAAGATGGACAGTACCGTTCGGTATCTCGGAGTTGAGCTCGAGGATGTACTTGCTATAGCAGAGGCAATTGAAATCTGAATACTGCGGGCCGCTTTCGTTGGCGGCCCCAGCCAGTCATTCATCGACTAGGAAAGATACTGTGATCGCAGCCCGCATTCTGGACGCTCGATGCAGCCGCTAAGTTAGATCGTAAACAAATTTAATCTTCTTGGACATAAGGAAAATTCGCTACGCTTTCGCCAACAATTTTTTGTTGGACTGCAGTCTTTCAGTTCGTCAAACAAGCGCCGACGCAAAGAAGAGAAATGGCCAGCACAAAGCCGCGCATGCCTCAGTGGCTGCCGAAATAGGCCTCCAGCAGCCGTTCATCGTTGCGCAGTTCTTCGGCGGTTCCCGAGGTTTGCATCCGGCCCGATTCCAGCACGTAGATCCGGCTGGCCAGAGACAACGCGAAGTTGGCGTTTTGCTCGGTGATCACAACGGTCAGGCCGAATTCCTTGTTCAACTGTCGAACAACTTCGGCGATCTCGTTGCAGATCTTGGGGGCCAGGCCGATCGTCGGTTCGTCGATCAGCAGCAGTTCGGGGCTGGTCATCAGCGCACGCCCAAAGGACACCATCTGCCGTTCACCCCCCGATTGGGTCGAGGTTTCCTGCACTTCCCGCTCTTTCAGGCGCGGGAACAGCTTGTGGACCATGTCCATGTTGTCCTCGATATCCTCGCGGGCGGTATAGGCACCGACCATGAGGTTGTCGCGCACCGACATGTAGGGGAACAGGTTGAACCGTTCCGGCGCATAACCGACGCCGTGGCGCACGATCTCGGCGGGGGTCCGGCCCGTCAGGCTGTGGCCATGCAGCCGGATGTCACCTTCGGTTTCCACCAAACCCATGATGCTGTCCAAAAGGGTGGACTTGCCTGCCCCGTTGGGGCCGACCACGGCGACGATCTCGCCCGGTTCGACGGTGATCGAGATGTCGGTCAGCGCCTGCGCCTTGTCGTAGAACGCCGACAGGTTTTCGATTTCCAGATAAGACATCAGGCGCTCCCCAGATACGAGGCCTGCACGGCCTTGTCATTCATCACCTCGGTAAAGGTGCCCTCGGCGATCATCGTGCCCCGCTCGATGGCGACGGCGCGGTCGATCAGTGGCTCCAGCGCGGGCAGATCATGGCTGACGATCAGGAAGGTCATGCCATCCTTGCGCATCTGCTGGATCAGTTCCGAGATCTGCGCGATCTCCCCCACGGTCAGACCGGCGAACACCTCGTCCAGCAGCATCACCTTGGGTGCGGTGGCCATGGTGCGGGCCATTTCCAGCTTGCGCAGATCACCCATGGCCAGCTCGGACGGGGTCCGTTCCAGATCGGCCTCGGTAAATCCGACGCTTAGGGCAAGTTCGCGTTCCCGGTCGGGATCGGGAGATCTGGTGATCATCTGCCAGATATTGTCGGGCATCAGGCCTACGCGGATGTTTTCGGCCACGTTCATGTCGCCGAAAGGGCGCGGGATCTGATAGGTCCGGCTGACCCCGGCCTGAATCCGCTGTGATGTCGGCAGGGACGAGATCTCATTCCCGAACAGCTCGATCGTGCCGCTGTTCTGGCGATGCTCGCCCATGATCTGGCTGAACACGGTGGTCTTGCCCGCCCCGTTCGGACCGATCAGGCCCAGGGATTCACCCTCTTTGAGGGAGAAGGACAGACCATTGGTGGCGACCAGCCCGCCGAAGCGTTTGAACAGGTTTGTGACTTCCAGCGCTGCGGTCATGCCACACCTCCTTTCCGCAGCCGGGCAAAGCCGCGCTGTATCAGTTCGATCAGGCCTTTGGGCTGATACATGTAAAGGACCAGCGCGATCGCCCCGTAGACGAAGTACCGTTCCGCCCCCGGCAACACCGGACGCAGGTATTCCAGCAGGAAGGTCATGAAGAACGCTCCGATCATCGGACCGATGATGGTCGAGGTTCCGCCCAGCAGCGCCGCCACGATGATGGTGAACAAAAAGCTGATATCGAACAGAGCACGTGGTGCCAGCGAGCCCAGATAGTGGACATAGAACGCCCCGCCCAGCCCTGCGACCATCGCGCTGGTCAGAAAGGCAAACGCCTTGAGCCGCGTGGTGTTGAGGCCCGAGCCCCGCACGCTTTCCTCGTTCATGCCGATGGCGGCCAGTGCGGTGCCCAGACGGGTTTTCATCAGCAGCCACATGCTGATCGCAACGCTCAGCATCAGCGCGGTCGACAGGTAATAGCCGTTTGCCGCACCACGGGTCAGGGTCTGGATGCCCGACATGCCGCGGGTGCCGCCGGTCAGATCCGGACGGATCACCTGCACCAGTTGGTACAGCAGCTCCATGAAGGCCAGCGTGACCAGCGCAAAGTAACTGCCACGGATGCGCAGCGCAGGCAGCAGCACCAGCAGACCCGCAGCCATGGTGACCAGAACTGCAGCCGGGATGGAGATTTCGACCGGCACGTCAAACCGCTTGGTCAGGATCGCCGTGGTATAGGCCCCGATCCCGATCAGGAACGGGTGGCCAAAGCTGATATACCCGGTACGACCGGACAATACGTCCCAGCTGATGGCGAAGATCGCCAAGTAGTTGGCAAAGATCATCGTCCGCAGTGTGCCGTTCGAGACGACCTGCGGCAGCAACAGCATTCCAGCGATCAGACCGCCCCAGAGGGCAAAGTGAAACCAGCGCAGCTCCATCGTCAAAGTTCCTCGCGGCCAAAGAGGCCCTGTGGACGCGTCACCAGCACGCCAATGATCAGCAGCATGGTGAACACGCCGCGCAGTTCCGGGGCGAGTGTCGCCACCACGATAACCTCGAGAAAGCCGACGATATGGGCCACCACCAGCGTGCCGATGATCGATCCGATCCCGCCGACGATGACAACCGCGACCGAGATGATCAGCGGGGCCACCCACATCGAGGGCGACAGCTGCGTGTAGCTGGCGAAGAACACCCCGCCAAGCGCACCCAGCGCGCCGGAAATGCCCCAGGTGATCAGGTTGATCCGGTCCGGGTCGATGCCCGAGATTGCCGCGCCCTTGGCGTCCATCGACACCGCCTGCATCGCCCGCCCGGTATGGGTCAGCCGCACAAAGGCATAGAGGCCCAGCAAAATGGCCCAGCTGATCAGCGTAGCGATCAGAATGTTATACGTCACCGAGGCCCCAGCCACATTAATCACGCCGGGTACGATCGGCAGCAGGATCTTGCTGCTGTCGCCAAAGGCCAGCACCACGCCCGCCTGAATGACGACGGCCAGTATCAGCGTTGAAATCTCAACGGCGACATGATCGCCTTTCAGTGTCTTGACGATCAGGCGGTATTTCAGCACCCCCATCACCACACCCAGCGCGGCGGCAACGACAACACCCATCAGTTTGGGCATTCCCAGGGTCTGCGACACCCAGAAATAGATATACCCACCGACCATCAGATATGCGCCATAGGCAAGGTTCAGGACGCGGCCGATGCTGAAGATCAGCGTGAAACCCATGGCGATAAGCGCATAGAGACCGCTGAGCAAAAGCCCCTGTATCAGTATCTGCAACATTTAGTTTGGATCCTTAGCTTCGGGCGCGCATCAAGGCGCGCGCCCGCTTTATGCTATTCTACGCGGTGGGATTACTTCTCGACCCAGCTGGGCAGAGTGAACTCGCCCGTCGCGTATTTCTCGGGGTAGACCACAGCCGCCGTGCCGTCTTCGTACCATTGGACCACAACCATCGAAGGCTGGGCATCGTCGAAAGGTTCAGACAAGTCAAAACGCGCGTTGTGCGGATAGGTCCGGTTGGTGACGGGCTCAACCTCGTCATCGCCCCAGAAGGCGTAACGCAGCCACAACTGACCATCCAGATCCAGCACCAGATCCTGCTTCTTCATCGCCTCGGCCCAGGCCTCGACCTTGTCAAACCCACCGGCCTCTTCGGCTGCCGCCATCGCCTGTTTCAACCCGTGATAAGCGTTGAACCCATTAAAATGGGGCAGCAGCGGGCGGCTGTCATACTTGGCCTGATAGGTGTCGACAAATTCCTGGCTGGCCGGGTCCAGCTTGAAACCCACCGAAGGCACCGGCGACAGGGTTGAGATGCCACCGCCAGCCCCTCCTGTATCCTCCCAATACTCCATCCCCAGGGCAGAGACGTTTACGCCCGTCATCGCCATCGGCACCTGAAGCTTTACATATTGCGAGGATACCACCTGCGAGTTTACCGACGAGACCTGATAGATGAAATCTGCGCCCGTATCCTGCGCCCGGCTGAAGATCGGCGCGAAATCGACGGTGGCGACGTCATAGGTGATGATGTCCTTGACTTCGATCCCGGCCACGGGGGCCAGCGCCTCGGTCACAAGACCGGTGATGGCCTCGCCAAAGGCTGTGTCCTCGGCTAAAATGACCACGGTGTCCCAGCCCATTTGGCCCTTCAACACATCCGCGCCAAAGTTAATGTACAGCGTTGCCAGCGCCTCGTCCGAGGCGATGTTCATGAAATAGGGAGCCATACCCTCGGGGTCTTCGGCCACCATGTCGATGATGCCGATATAAGATGTCCAGGTGTCCAGCGTCGGGATGCGGTATTCCTGCATCCGTGGCAGCCAGCCCAGCGACACATCGTCGATCGAGCCCGAGATGATAAAATCAACCTCTTCGGTTTCCGCCAGATACTCGTAAGCGCGCACGCCTTCGGTAGGGTCCTGCCCGGTATCAGCTGAAACAAGCGTGATCTGCTGGCCCAGAACACCGCCATTGGCGTTCAGTTCCTCAATGGCAACTTCGGCACCGCGCAGCGTGGACAAACCGGTGTCCGAAGACAGTGACCCGATAAATCCAACTTTGATCTCTGCAGCGGCCGTCGAGGCCATTAGCGCGATGCATGTTCCGCTTAGTAGTGCTGTTTTGATCATCACATTAGCTCCCTGTGTCTGTTATTTTACCATTCTTGTATTCTGTATACAGTACACAAGCCGAAGGTGCGATCAAATCCTTTCTTGGGGACTCATGTTCAGAATCCGCTGATTTCTCCGTTTTTGTTGCGAATCACTGCGTCAACGTCGATCTTCACCAACAGACCGGGTTGCGTCAGGTCGACCTGAACAGCGGTCAGTACCCGGTCGATATCTTTGAACACCTCACCATGCACACGGGCGAATTCGCCTGCCTGTAACAGGTCAGTCAGATATAACTGCAACCTGCCACATTGCGCAGATCGGCCCCCATCTCCTTTGGCGCTTTTTCGGTGCGGGAAAGGAATTAGCTCGTTTGCGCGCCTACATCGCCGGGCGCATGAATGCGTCCCGTGAGTTCGATTGCCGTCGTACCCACGACCCAGACAAACGGCGCGATACGACTTTGAGCGCGACTATTATTGCTACAGTTGCACCCCGCAATGCTGTCATTCGCTGCGTCAGCGAAATCTCCAAGCGTATTGCCTCACAGTTGGCGCAATGAAGTGAAAAATTTCCGCATTCCGTAAAAAGAGTTTCGCAATCAGTAGAACCGCGTGATGCCTTGAAAAGCATGAAATTTAGCTTACGGGTCTTTGATTAAGGAGCTTAATTGCATCAATCACATCGATCGTAGACTCACCTCCTGCAATACCATCCAGAGCAGTACGAAGATCAGATATCGCCTTGTGCGTATGTCCAAATAGTCTGCATTGTTCTGCGTAATCTACCGACGTTCGGAGTTCAAACATCTTAGCTTTCTGTTCTCTTGCAGTGGCCAAAGCCTCAAGAAATGCTTTTTCTGCGAGCTCATTCTCGCAACGTGCGAGCGCGTAGACTCGATCGGTCTCGGATCGGGCCCAGCCTTCATTTGTGTGGTGCTGTTGATCACGGGCCTGAGCCAACAATTTCAGGGCACCGTCCCGATTACCTATGTTCAAGGTGAGTTCCGCCACTAGGGTCAGAAAGAACGGTTTATAGTTTCCCGCACCACTCTCCCACCAAGTTATAGACGCTGCGTGTAACGCATCGATCGTTTCTTGTTTCGGCGAAACATAGGCATTCACCCAGCTTCGCCACAAGGTCGCGGTCAAAGACATGAATGTAAACGAGTGCTTGGCTGAAAGTTCCTCAAGCTGTTCCGCGATCTCCAGCACTTTTGCGGGTTCACGGCGCAGAAGGTGAAGCATACACAGATAGGTCATTGACTGCGCGATGCTATGAGCATGCTCCAGCTCTTTTGCACCCGCCACCGCGAGCTGTTGAACCTCAAGGGCTTTGTCCGGGTCCCCACGCATCCAAATGGCCAAGCTTAAAAAGCACGAAGTAATCGCCGCATGGTCGGACCCATAGATGTACGCCAGATGCGCATCACGTTTCCTGCTGTAGAGGTCCAGTGCTTTGCTTAAATGCTCATACGCCGACACCAGGTCACCAATGTGGAACAGTACAGCACCCATTGCGCGATGCGCCACCATCTGATGCTGCGTCTCACGAGTCGACACCGCTAGGTCCAGCAATTGCGCTGCGACGTCCCTAGCCAAATCATACTCGGCACGCACCAAATGGAAGGAATACAAACCATTCAGAACTGGGAACAGATGCTCGGTTTCGTCGATGCGTTCACACAATTCGCGTATTCTTGCATAAACAGAACCGGTTTCGTCGGCAGCTATTCCTGCGGTTGATCGTAAGACACCAGCCTTGAGTACCTGAATCTCAATTTCCTTGCGGTCCCGTTCAAAACTTTGATCCATTTCGCCAAGCTGCTCAATCGCCAACGACAGTTGCGTGCTTGCCTCAATGTTAGCGGATCGCTGGACTGCTCGTTGGCCTGCAAGGTAACGATAGTCTACGGCCTCCTTACACATTCCTGCCATGGTATAGTGATGAGCCAGAATTTCCGGGCTTGCGTCACCAGTGTGAGCCAACGTGTCATCCAAATATTGCGCGACGCGAGAGTGCAGAACCCGGCGTTCTCGCTTTAGAAGGCTGTTGTATGCGGTGTCACGAATAAGGGCGTGACGGTAGCTGAAGGTTTCAAAATCCTCTGCGCGAAAAACTGAAACTATGCCAGCTTCGACCAGAAGCTCCAATCCTGCGCGTAACGCTTTATCGCTGATTCTGGCCACTTTTGAAATCAACTGGTAAGTAAACTGAGGGCCAATTACAGCTCCAATCTGGGCAACCTCTTTGGCAGAGCTCAGGCGGTCAAGGCGTGCCATCAGTGCATCATGTAACGTACTTGGCACCGAGTTCGCAGGCGATGCCCCACCCATCGTGTAAGTGTCCCTTCCCCTGGTCAGGACGCCCGATTCAAGGAGATCTTTTGTCACCTCCTCGACGTATAGCGGCACACCGTCGGATCTTGCCGCGACCACATCATACATCCCGTCAGCGACCAACTCGTCTTTGGCGACTTCGTCAACAATGCTCTTGACCTGTCGAAAGCTTAATTGCTTCAAATTAACTTTCGTAAGGTTCGATTGCAGTGTCCAACCTGGATCGAACTCAGGCCGGAACGTCATAACCACCAGAACTGGAAGGTCGCGAATTCGCTCCACCAAACGATCCAGCAACAATTTGGTTGTTGGATCAATCCAGTGAGCATCTTCAAACAGGAAGAGAACCGGATGATCTTCAGCCTTTGACGAAAGATTGTTCAGCAACAATTCCAGAGACCGATCCATGATCTGCCGCGGTGTCAGATCCAACGGCCCCAAATGATCTTCGAACGGTATGGACAAAAGGGATGCTGCCAACTTCAAAGCTTGGTCGGTTTGATCGCTCAACACGCCGCGGATTTTTTCAAGCTTGACGTGATTTGACTCGTCAGCGCGAAGATCAGTGGCACTCTCAAGTTGGCGAATGACAGGGTACAGTGCAGTCGCAAAGTGATATGGAGAACATTGATATCGCATTTGCGTGTGGGGCAAATCGGAGATGTTCTGCCGAAATTCCTCCACCAGACGCGACTTGCCAATTCCCGGCTCGCCTGACACCAACACAACCTGCCCATTTCGATTACTGGCCAAGGCCCAATTATCGTTCAACGCCTTCAATTCTGCGGCGCGACCGACCAAAGGCTTGAGCAAAACACTGTCGATCGCCATAAACCGGCTGACTGTTTCTCGCTCTCTGGTTACTTGCCAGGCTTCGACTTCCTTAGCAAAACCCTTGAGCTTGAACGCGCCACGCAAAACGTATTCAAAAGCATCACCAGCCAACTGATGAGTGGTTGGGGCGATAATCATCGTCCCCGGATCTGCCATCGCTTGAAGACGCGCGGCCAAGTTGGGCGTCTCACCCATCGCCGTTCCGTCCTCAAACATCTTTTCGCCTCGCAGATCGCCGACCACGACCAATCCGGTTGCGACCCCAATCCGGACGTTGAGTTTCGCGTGGGTGCGAACATCCGGCATCTCATCAATGATACGCAGACCCGCACGAATGGCGCGTTCGGGATCATCTTCATGGGCGTGGGGAAATCCAAAAAAAACCATGATTCCGTCGCCATAGTAGCTGGCAATATGGCCATCAAACGCTGCAACAGCCGCCGCACAGGTTTCCTTAAAAAGTCGAAGTACATCGGCCAGATCCTCCGGATCGACGCTTTGTGCTATTTCCGTTGATCCGACAAGATCGATAAACATTACCGTAAGCTGTCGCCGCTCTGCCACGATCTCGGGGCTGTTGGTTTTGCTGGGCGGTCGCCGCTCCTCTTCTATGCTGGCGCGAATGGCTTTCAGAAACCGCCTCCTCGGCCCGAGGGGAAGTCCGATTGTTACTAGGTCTTCGTCAGTTAATTCGGACAGGTCGCCAAGTTCGATTTCATGTTCAGTAAAAGCGACAGCATACTTGGACAAACCATGTTTCTTTAGCCAAGACGCTATATCGGACATCAATAAGTTTTGCTTACGTTAGTAACAGGATCTCTACATGTACTCTGCCAGCAAGCATCTCCTTGTTAACTTAAACCGCCAATTAACCGATGGCTTATTTGTTAAACAATAAGAACAAGTACTTATTCAATGAAGACGTCCGTTTAATACCAAGTCAAGGACTTCATTAGCTCTATTGACGTTTTACTGGAAGCCATGTCGGATCCAAGCAAGCGGTTTCGCCGAGGCTGCAAACTGTGTTGCCTGGAGAACTAGCGGACTGCGGACAGGAGCAACCATCTGTTGCAGCTCTGCGAAACAAGGGTGCATGAACGAGAAAATATATGTCAAAGTATATCTTTTTCAGCATTTTGCTTGCTTCCTTCAGGTTCGAAGGTTCAAAAACTCGCCGCGTTTGATTGATAAGCAACTATTGGCTTAGGTTCACCATCTGCGATCCCTTAGCAAACCCCCAAAGTTAACGTATGGTGTTAAGTACAGCCGCCTGTGAATAACGCGACACATGCTCTCGTAACCGATTTCATACGAATGCCGCGGATAGTCCGCGAAAGTCGCGTTGACCAACCCACTTGAGAGGTGCCCAATGTCGTTCTCTAACCGCCCACCAATTTCGCGTCGTCAGTTTCTGTACACAACTGCTGCAAGTGCCGCAGCCGTTACGCTTCACCCCTTCTCGGCTGCTGCGGCGAACAACCAGGCACATTTGCGGATCATGGAAACAACCGACATCCATGTTCATGTATTCCCCTATGATTATTATGCCGACAAGCCCCGTGACACGGTGGGCCTGTCCCGTACGGCTTCGATCATAAATGAAATCCGCTCTGAGGCGACGAACTCGCTTCTGGTGGACAACGGAGACTTTCTGCAAGGAAACCCAATGGGCGATTACATCGCCTATGAACGCGGTATGAAAGAAGGGGGCAGCCATCCAATCATCACCGCATTCAATACGATTGGCTATGATGCGGCCACACTGGGCAACCACGAGTTTAACTACGGATTAAACTTTCTTGAGACCTCATTGGCAGGTGCGGATTTCCCAGCGGTTCTGGCTAATGTAGCAAAGGAGAAAGGCGCAAGCCCGCGCGAGGACAAGACGCTTATCCAACCATACGCCATTCTCGACCGCGAGATCGAAATGGGTGACGGCACAAAACATCCGATCAAGATCGGTGTGATAGGCTTTACGCCTCCGCAGATCATGAACTGGGATCGCAAGCATCTCGAAGGCAATGTCCAAGCGCGGGATATCGTTGAGACGGCAAAGGCTTTTGTCCCTGAGATGCAGGAGCGGGGCTGCGACCTGATCATCGCCTTGTCGCATTCCGGGATTGGGGACGCCAACCATGAAGATGGTATGGAAAACGCGTCGGTCGTGCTGGCTGGCGTCGAAGGGATCGACGCGCTGGTCACAGGTCACAACCATTTAGTTTTTCCGTCGCCTACCTTTGCAGACCGCCCCGGAATTGACGTCGATAAAGGTACTCTGATGGGCAAGCCCGCCGTCATGGGCGGGTTCTGGGGGTCGCATCTTGGTCTGCTTGATCTGCTGCTGCAACGGGATGGAAATGAATGGCGGGTGGTGACAACCACATCCGAGGCGCGGCCTATCTCGCGGCGGAACGAAGACCGGTCAATCACCGCCTTGGTCGAAGATGATGAGCGCGTCCTGGACTCGGTTGCGACGGATCACGACGAAACGCTGGCCTATGTTCGTCGCGCAGTTGGCAAGACCTCGGCACCGCTGCACAGTTATTTCGCGCTGGTCGCAGATGATCCCTCAGTCCAGATCGTCTCGATTGCGCAGAAGTGGTATGTCGAAGAGATGCTGAAAGGCACCGAACATGAAGGCCTGCCGATCCTGTCTGCGGCAGCGCCTTTCAAGGCTGGTGGCCGCGGTGGTCCGGAATACTACACCGATGTACCCGTTGGTGATGTTGCCATCAAAAACGTCGCGGATCTCTATCTCTATCCGAACACGGTGCGCGCAGTCCGCGTGAATGGAGCGCAAGTTAGGGGTTGGTTGGAACGGTCGGCCGGAATGTTCAATCAGGTTGAGACGGGTTCAAAGGATGCGATCCTGCTGAACCCGGAATTCCCGTCCTACAATTTCGACGTCATAGATGGCGTGACCTATGAAATTGACCTGTCCCAGCCATCGCGCTTCGGACCCAAGGGAGAAGAGATTAACCCCGATGCAGCGCGCATTGTGAACCTTTCTTACGACGGCGAACCAGTTACCGATGATATGGAGTTCATTATCGCCACCAACAACTATCGCGCATCAGGGGGTGGTTCATTCCCCGGAGCTTTAGGTGACACAATCGTATTTGAGGCCCCGGATACCAACCGCGACGTCATCGTTCGCTACATTGTCGAACAGGGTACGATTGATCCAAAGGCAGATGCCAACTGGTCTTTTGCTCCGCTTGCGGACACGACTGTT
Source organism: Ruegeria sp. C12 (assembly GCF_056537745.1). Taxonomy (NCBI): domain Bacteria; kingdom Pseudomonadati; phylum Pseudomonadota; class Alphaproteobacteria; order Rhodobacterales; family Roseobacteraceae; genus Ruegeria; species Ruegeria sp. C12. The sequence goes on along the minus strand of NZ_JBQFSA010000004.1, from coordinate 31,987 downwards.
TTGTTCGAGACAGGCCCGAAAGCACGGGATTACATAGGCGACGTCAAGGGTGTCACAATTGAGGACGCCGGAGAAGGTGCCGACGGCTTCGCAGCCTTCCGGATCAAGCTCTGACTCAATTTGGGCTCAAAAATAACCCGCCATCAAAAAAGGTGGCGGGGTTGTTTCAGTTGCCTCGCGGCCCTCTGTAGCGACGCGAATTTCATCGCTTTTGCTAAGTGCGGCTCGTCAGACGAGACACTTACTACAAACGCGAAACTCGGGCATGGGTGGAGGTCGGAAACAATAGGCAAAGACATCTTCTGACCCCAGTAAGGCTAAATTGGATATGTTGAACAGTATGAACAGAACCCATGCTTTATTTGAATGCCGATAAAAGCAAACCGCAGTCTTGGTCGAAAACCCCGTGTCTACCCTTATTGTTCTTGCAGGCAATTCTTCGGGTTATTGCGTTTCAACTTCGAATGCTCCGTGACCAAGTCAACCAACTCTGGACGGCATGAACCACAGTTCGTTCCAGCCTGAAGGGTATCTCCGATATCGTCCACATCGATCAAACGTTTGTCGTGAATGGCGCTAATGATGGTCTTTAATCCCACCCCGAAACACGAACAGATGATTGGTCCACAGTCTTCAGAAGCGGAAGATGACCGGCCAGACAGAATCTGATGGAGTGAGACCTCAGGCAAAGTTGCCAAAAACTCTCGCATTAGTGTGATGGGTTGTCGGGAAACAAAGAGCGCTGCCAAAAGGCGCTGTCCGTCAGACAATGCGATCCTGTACGAGCCGCGTTTGGAATCTTCGATTGAAGTCACTACGGCATCGGATAGCCCAAACCACTCGCGGGCTTTGTCTTCCCAATCGTCAATATCTTGCTTCCCCGCTAACTCGATCCTGTAACCTTTGGCCGTTTTGCTCATTGCCCAATATTCTGCCGTAGGTGAGGCCGCATCGACGGACACGGCGAAACCGTACCACGAGGCATTCATACGTCGCACAGAAACGGCCGCCGCCTTGCTCTCAGGCTGTCCAGAGATTGGATCGACTACACTTGGAACAAGCGCATCCACACGGGCTGTTGGCGCCGTTTCACCTGTCCAGTGAATGGGAGCAAATACTTGACCTGGCGCGACGGTGTCTGTGATGCGAAGTCGAAAAATGCCGCTTCCGACCACGCTGTTGAGCTCAACCAAATCTGCGGTACCAAGACCCAACCGATCAACGTCCTTCGGATTAACCTCGACGTATGGTTCGGCCAAATGGGCCGAAAGACGGGGAGACAACCCAGACCGAGTCATAGTGTGCCACTGATCCCGGTTTCGTCCTGTGTTCAACAGAAACGGGTATTGGTCAGACGTCGCCGCTTTGGGTGAACGATGAGTGACAGGAACAAAACGTGCTTTGCCATCCGGATGAAAAAACTGCGCATCACCGAAAAATCGGCCATCCGATTTGCGAGATGTCGTCGGCCACCGTGACGGGTTCAGATCTTCGTAGTCCGAGTCATCAATGTCCGAAAATTCGGTAATGTCCAAGTCTTTGCCAAATGCCACGGCAAGCGAAGTCATGTTCGCGTATTCTCGAAAAATCTGCGCCGGTGACTCATAACTGAATGCCTCGGTCCACCCCATGCGGCGGCCCACCTCGGCCATAACATCCCAATCCGCACGTGCTTGTCCCGGAGGTGACAGAACGACGCGTTGTCTGCTGATCGTGCGGTCTGAATTGGTTACTGTTCCGCTTTTTTCGCCCCATCCCGCAGCGGGCAACAAAACGTCTGCAACGCGTGCAGTGTCTGTTCGGGCAGTCAGGTCACTGACAACTACGAATGGACTTTTTTTGATAGCCGCCATCACTCGGTCTGCATCCGGCATGGTGGCCGCCGGATTGGTGTGGATGATCCAAAGTGCCTTTATCTGACCGCCTTCGACAGCGCGAAACAGGTCAACCGCTTTCAGCCCCTGCTTTTCTGGCATCTTTGGAGCTTTCCAGAAGTCCTGGACGGCTGTTCTGTGAGCTTCGTTTTCGATATCCAAGTGACATGCGAGCATGTTGGCCAAGCCACCGACCTCTCGGCCTCCCATAGCGTTAGGCTGACCGGTGACCGAGAACGGACCCATCCCTGCGCGACCGATCCGCCCGGTGGCCAGATGGCAGTTCAGGATCGCGTTGACCTTGTCTGATCCGCTGGAGGATTGATTTACTCCCTGGCTGAAGATCGTAACAACGCGCTCTGTACCGATCCATAAATCGCAAAAAGCCTCAATTTCATCAGGGCTTAGCCCGGTCTCATTCGCATCATCAAGCTGCGCGAGTTCGAGGGCTTCATTGAACCCCAGGCTGCGATCCAGAAAATCCGGAGCAATATGCCCCGTTTGGTGAATTCTGTTCAGCAACCGATTGAACAGCGCCACGTCACTGCCGGGTCGCAGCGCCAGATGGAGATCTGCTTGATCGCAGCTTGCTGTTCGACGCGGATCGACAACTACAATCTTCGTACCGCGCGCCTGACGGGCAGCTATGACACGCTGATACAGAACGGGGTGGCACCAAGCGAGATTCGAGCCAACCAAGACAACCAGATCAGCCTCGTCTAGATCCTCAAAGGTTCCGGGTACTGTATCTGTCCCGAAGGCGCGTTTGTGCCCGGCCACGGTCGAAGCCATGCATAGCCGCGAGTTGGTGTCGATATTCGCCGAGCCTATGAAGCCTTTCATCAGCTTGTTGGCAACATAGTAGTCCTCGGTTAGCAACTGTCCTGATACATAAAAAGCCACGCTGTCCGGCCCATGCTTCTTAATTGCGGCAGAGAACCGATCTGCGACCAATTGCAAGGCATTGTCCCAACTGGTGTTCTGGCCAAAGGCGCGAGGAGCCAGCAACCGGTGTTGCAGCCCGACAGTTTCACCTAACGCCAGTCCTTTTGAACATAAACGACCACGGTTCGCCGGATGATCCGGATCGCCGCGAACGGTCAAACCTCCGACCCCATCAGGCCTCAGGAGCACACCGCAGCCAACCCCGCAATAAGCGCAGGTCGAACGAACTTCGGGTAGGCTGGTGCCGTCCATCAGGCTGCGCTCCGTTGAGCAACCGCGCTGACGTCGAGCAGAATACGATCATCTTCGAGGCGCACCGGATATGTGGTGATCCGACCGTCATCGGCACCCTGCGCTTCGCCTGTGTTCAGGTCGAACACCCAATTGTGTAAGGGGCAGGTCACCGACTGGCCGTGGACAATGCCTTCGGACAATGGGCCACCCTTGTGCGGGCAGCTGTTTGTCGCGGCGTATACTTCTGCCTTGGCGGTCCGGAAGACGGCGATACAGCCGATATGGGTTTTGACCAGACGCGCTCCGCGCAGTGGTATGTCGTCGATATGTCCGATGTCGATCCAGCTCATTCCGCCGCCTCCAGTGTGAAATCTGCAATCGGCGCATAAGTTTGCGCCTTGTCGCGCACGTGTTCGGCCCATGGATCCTTGCGGTAGATGCTTTGCGACAGTTCAAACCGCGCGACCAAGTCGGCCCGGTTTTCAAGATCATCCACAACCTGCGCCTTGACCCAGTCCATGCCGACCTTCTCCAGCCATTTATACAATCGATCCAGATACTTACCGCCTTCACGATAGGCCTGGGTGACGGCCATCACGACCTCGATGGCCTCGTCTTCGGTGGGCACCTGACAGAGCAACTCGGTCTCTTTCACGTCCATACCTGCGGCCCCGCCGATGCTGATCTGATAGCCAGATTCCACGCAAACGACACCGATATCCTTGCAGGTCGCCTCAGCACAGTTGCGAGGACAACCGGATACTGCCAGTTTCAGCTTGTGCGGCGTCCACGAGCCCCACAGGATTTTCTCCAGCTTGATACCAAGGCCGGTGCTGTCCTGCGTGCCAAACCGGCAATGATCGGTTCCGACACAGGTTTTGACCGTCCGCAGACCCTTGGAATAGGCGTGGCCCGAGACCAGACCAGCCTCGTTCAGATCCGACCAGATCGAAGGCAGATCCTCACCCTTCACGCCCAGAAGATCGATGCGCTGACCGCCGGTGACCTTGACGGTTGGCACATCATACTTGTCAGCGGCGTCAGCGATGGCGCGCAGTTCTCCGGGGGTAGTGATCCCGCCCCACATGCGCGGCACAACGCTGAATGTACCATCCTTCTGGATATTGGCGTGTTTGCGTTCGTTCACAAACCGGCTTTGCGGGTCGTCCTGATATTCCAAAGGCCAATCCGCCAGCAGGTAGTAGTTGATCGCTGGACGGCAGACATGGCAGCCATTTGTCGTTGTCCAGCCAAGCTCCTGCCAGACAGCGGCCTGGCTTTTTAGTTCCTGGCCCTTGATTAAACGCCGTACGTCCTCATGCGTCAGATCGGTGCAACCGCAGATCGGTTGCGCCGTTGGCATTTGGAATTCATCGCCCAGGGTGACTTGCAACACCTGTTCAACCAGCCCCGTGCATGTCCCGCACGAGGCGCTGGCCTTGGTGCTTTCACGCACGGCGCCCAGACCGTTGGCGCCTGCGTTGATCGCCTCAACTATGTTTCCTTTACATACGCCGTTGCAGCCGCAAATCTCCGCTTCAGGCGGCAATGCTGCAACGGCTGAAAGAGGGTCCGCGGTATCGCCCCCCTGATAAGCCGGACCGAAGATCAGCGTCTCGCGCATGTCTTCGATGCTAGTACTGTCCTTGATCAGGCCGAAGAACCAATTGCTATCGGCAGTGTCGCCATACATGACCGCGCCGACCAGACGATCCTCTTCGATGACGAGCCGCTTGTAGACGCCGCGCGAAGGGTCGCGGAACACGATATCCTCACGTCCCGGCCCATCCGCGAAATCGCCCACGCTGAACAGATCACAGCCGGTGACCTTCAACTTCGTTGAGAGGATTTTCTGAACAAACGCTGCCTCTTCGCCCAACAGCACCTGCGCGGCCACTTTCGCCTGATCATAGAGCGGCGCGACAAGGCCAAAGACCGCCCCGTCATGTTCGACGCATTCTCCCACGGCGTAGACATCCGGGTCCGAGGTCAGCATCTTGTCATCCACACGAATGCCGCGCCCGGTTGCCAGCCCTGCCTCCTGCGCCAGCGCGGTATTGGGGCGGATGCCCACCGCCATGACCAGCAGATCACAGGGCAGTTCGGTCCCTTCATCCAGTAACAGAGCGCGGACCTTGCCGTCTTCCCCGAGGATTTCCTTGGAATTCGCCTGCAGGCAAATCTTGATGCCTTTGTCTTCCAGCGACTTCTTCAGCAGATAGCCTGCAGCTTCGTCCAACTGACGCTCCATCAGGTGGCCCATGATATGAACGACCGTGACGTCAACCCCATGCGCGGCCATGCCCGCGGCGGCTTCAAGCCCCAGCAGGCCGCCGCCGATGACGACAACCTTGTTGTCCGGGCCCATGCCCATCATCTGCTGGGTGTCTTCCAGATCACGATAGGCAATCACGCCGTCCAGATCATGACCGGGCAAGGGGATGATGAACGGGTTAGACCCGGTGGCGATCACCAGCCTGTCGTATGGAACGTGGCCGTTTGCGCCCACGACCACCTTCATCTCGCGGTCGATTTTTTCAACTTTTTCGCCAAAGCGGCAGGAGATGCCGCGCTCGGCATACCAGGTGTCGTCATGGGTGACGATCTCTTCATAGGTCTTCTCTCCCGATAGAACGGGGCTCAGCATGATGCGGTTGTAGTTCCCGCGAGGCTCGGCGTTGAACAGGGTGATGTCGAACGCATCCGGCGCGGCATCGGTCAGGTGTTCCAGCACCCGACCTGAGGCCATACCTGCGCCAATGACAACAAGTCTTTGCTTCATGATTTCACTCCGCTGCAATCGCCTTGGGGGCGGGTGTGTTGGGCTTGGCGCCGTGTTCGTATTCTTCGAGGAAATCGAGGACTTCCTGCCGGTAGGCGTAGTAGTCCGGATGTTCCAAAAGGGCCTTGCGAGTGCGCGGCCGCGGCAGGTCAACCTTGGTGATCCTGCCGATCGTTGCCTGCGGGCCGTTGGTCATCATCACCACACGGTCGGCCAGAAGGATCGCCTCATCCACGTCGTGGGTCACACAGATCGCGGTGACCTTGGTGCGGGACCAGACCTCCATCAGAACTTCTTGCAATTCCCATCGTGTGAGGCTGTCGAGCATTCCAAACGGTTCATCCAGCAGCAGCAGTTTGGGAGACAGGGCAAAAGCGCGGGCGATGCCGACGCGTTGCTTCATGCCGTTCGACAGGTTTGAGGCGGATTTGTCCATCGCATCGGCCAGACCGACCCGCTCCAGATAGTATTCGACCACATCCTGCCGCTCGGCCAAGCTGGCCTTGGGATAGACTTTATCCACCCCAATCGCGACGTTTTCCTTGGCGCTGAGCCACGGGAACAGGTTGGGTGACTGGAACACGACGGCGCGCTCAGGATCTGCCCCTTCGACATGGCGTCCATCCAGCTTGATCGCGCCTTTCGAGATGTCGTTCAGCCCAGCGGCCATTGTCAGAACCGTGGATTTGCCACAGCCAGAGTGGCCGATCAGCGAGATGAATTCTCCCTTGTCGATCTTCAGGTCGAAATCCTCGACCACGGTCAACGGGCCTTTGGGAGTCGGATAAACCTTGTGCAGTTGCGAGAAGTCTAGGAAGCGGTCCTGGATCATCCCTTTCTGCGCCTCTGCCACCGCCGTTGGCACGCCATGAATTGGGGTGACATCGGGCAGGATGCGGGAGCCTTCGACCTTGGCCTCGATTCCCACATCCATCAGGTATTTGGTGACGTTAGCGCGCAAGCGCTTGAATGTTTCTTCGTTGTTCATCGCGCCCCGATCCCGTGGGCGCGGGATCGACACCCGAAACTCCTGTCCGAGCGTACCATCCGGGTTCAGGGCAATGATCCGGTCGGCCAGAATGATTGCCTCATCCACGTCATTGGTGATGAGGACACAGGTTTTCTTGTTAGCCTCCCAGATGTGTTCAATCTCATCCGCCAGATTGGCGCGAGTCAGCGCGTCAAGCGCTGACAGAGGCTCATCCAGCAGCAGAACCTCGGGGTTCATCGACAAGGCGCGCGCCACGTTGACCCGCTGTCGCATCCCACCGGACAGTTCTGCTGGGCGGCGCGTTGCGGCATGGCTTAGGCCTACCATCTTCACGTAGTGCGCAACCTTCTCGGATTTCTCGGCCTTACTGAGGCCGGGAAAGACTGTGTCTACCGCCAGACCCACATTGCCGCTGACCGTCAGCCACGGCATCAGAGAATAGTTTTGGAAGATCACGCCACGCTCGGGGCCCGGCCCCTTGATCGGAGTACCTTTGAACGTGACCTCTCCGCCGGTTGGGGTGTCCAGTCCGGCCATCAGGTTGATCAAGGTCGTCTTGCCGGTGCCCGAGAAGCCGAGGATCACCAGAAACTCACCCTCTTGCACGTCAAGGTCGATACCTTTCAGCACGTCGGTGCGTGCGGCGCCTGCACCGAAGGATTTCGAGGCCTTCTTGAAGCTCAGAATGCTCATCTCGATCACCGGTTATTCGTGAAGGTAAACAGCGATTGCAGCGCGTACATCACCCGGTCCAGCAGAAAGCCGATGATGCCGATGGTGAAGACCGCAACCATGATTTTGGCGAGCGAGCTGGACGAGCCGTTCTGAAACTCATCCCAGACAAATTTGCCCAAGCCGGGGTTCTGCGCCAGCATTTCAGCCGCGATCAGAACCATCCAGCCGACGCCCAGCGACAAGCGCAGGCCAGTGAAGATCAGCGGCAAGGCCGAGGGCAGCACCAGCTTGGTGATCTTGGTATAAGTGTTCATTTTCAGAACCTTGGAAACGTTTACCAAGTCTCTATCGATGGATGCCACGCCCAGAGAAGTGTTGATCAGCGTGGGCCAAAGCGAACACAGGGTCACAGTGATGGCCGAGATCAGGAAGGATTTGGCGAACAAGCCGTCATTGGTGACGTAAACCGCCGAGACGATCATGGTAACGATCGGTAGCCATGCCAGCGGTGAGACCGGCTTGAAGATTTGGATCAGCGGGTTCAGCGCCGCATTTGCAGTCGGTGAAAGGCCAGCAGCGATCCCAAGCGGAACAGCCACAACCGTAGCGATCAGGAAGCCGAAAAACACGGTTTTGATCGAGGTCCAGATTTGCTGGTAGTAGGACGGAGCACCGGTGTAAGCGACTTGCTTGACCTCATCCGCCCGGCCCGCATCGATCAGCTTCTGGTTCCGTTTCTCAACCATCGCCTCGAACTTGTCGCGTTTGGCGGCCTTGGCCTGCGCGTCCTCGTTCAGGTTGATCATTTCTTCCCAGACCTGAGCCGGTCCGGGGACCGCGCCCAGAGAGGTTTGAACTTTGGGTGCCAATGTCCCCCACAACAGCAGGAACGCGCAGATCGACAAAAGGGGAACGACCAGAAGACGCCAGATCTCGGTCATCTGGGCGCGCGGGTTGTCTCCGGCAGCGGCCTTCAGAACCGGGGTGGCCCAGCTGAGGCCCAGAACCTGGAACCATTTGTCGGCTGCGTTGATACGGGTGAACAGGCGGGCGCGACGCGCCTCTCGGGCGGCGTCTGCGTTGAATTCGGGATCGACCGTTGTCATCTGATGTGTCCTTGCGATGGCGGGGCACTTTGGGGTCCGCGCTCGACCAATGCCGGGCGCGCTGTTTCGGGATTAGCCTTGCACGTCCGAGCCGACGATCTTCTGATCGCCTTTCAGACCGATGGAGAGGCTTTCGAGATAGGCGTTGGGGGCGCGGCCGTCATAGGCGATGCCGTCGATGATATCCTCGGCAGGGGTCGGCGCTTTGTAACCATCGCTTTCCCAAGGGAAGTCGGCCTCATTCGCCAGCCCTTCGTCGACCAGCAAGCGCGCGGCTTCCAGATAGATCTCAGGCTTGTAGATGGATTTGGCGACTTCGTCATACCAGCTGTCGGGCTTGGATTCGGGGATCTGACCCCAACGGCGCATCTGGGTCAGGTACCAGATGGCGTCTGAGTAGAACGGGTAGGTCGCATTGTAGCGGAAGAACACGTTGAAATCAGGAACTTCGCGCTTGTCGCCTTTCTCGTATTCGAACGTGCCGGTCATCGAGTTGGCGATCACGTCATAGTCCGCGCCGACGTATTCCGCACGGCTCAGAATTTCGACGGCTTCAGGGCGGTTGGCGTTGTCGTTTTCATCCAGCCACTGCGCAGCACGGATCAGAGCCTTGGTCACGGCCAGAGTGGTGTTTGGGTATTCTTCGGCGAACTCTGCCGTGATGCCAAACACCTTTTCCGGGTTGTTCTTCCACAGCTCATAGTCGGTAATCACCGGAACGCCGATACCCTTGAACACGGCCTGCTGGTTCCACGGCTCACCCACGCAGTAGCCATAGATCGTGCCGGCCTCTAACGTGGCAGGCATCTGCGGCGGAGGCGTCACCGACAGGAATACATCTGCACCGATCTGACCGGTCACGTTTTCGGGGCTGTAGAAGCCCGGATGCAGACCACCGGCTGCCAACCAATAGCGCAGTTCGTAATTGTGGGTCGAAACCGGGAAGACCATGCCCATGTTAAAAGGCTTGCCTTCGGACTTGTATTTCTCAACCACCGGAGCCAGAGCTTCGGCGCTGATCGGGTGCTGAGGACGGCCATCCTCCATGACAGGGATGTTCGGCTTCATCTCTTCCCAAACCTCGTTGGAGACGGTGATGCCGTTGCCGTTCAGGTCCATCGAAAACGGAGTGATAATATGGGCTTCGGTCCCGTACCCAATGGTCGCTGCCAAAGGCTGTCCAGCCAGCATATGCGCGCCGTCCAACTGACCGTCGATTACGCCGTCCAGCAGCACTTTCCAGTTGGCTTGTGCTTCCAGCGTCACGAACAGGCCTTCGTCCAGAAAGTACCCATTCTCATAAGCAACAGCCAGCGGCGCCATATCGGTCAGCTTGATGAAGCCAAACGTCAGCTCGTCTTTTTCCAGTTCCAACTCGGCTAGCGCCGGAGACACAAGTGCCGTCGTTGCAGCGAGGCCTAAAAGAAGCATTTTCATCTCGATCCCTTTCGGTTCAGCCCAACCCCTTGGGCAAACAAAAAAGCCGCCGACACAGTCCGCCGGGAGGAGGTGGCGGATGGTCGAGCGGCTTTGCTCTTGTGAGGTGCCCTGGACTATGGGCGAATTCCGTCGGTGGGCGTCGTTGCCTGCCGATGTCTTAATTAAGTCAGTCGCAAAGCGCGGCGTCATCACTTTTTGAGGTTTTCACCCTGAAAATTCTGCAATGCAGCAAGAAGATATGCTGCACTGCAAAAATTTTGTGCAGACTTACCCGGTAGGCTCGAAAATGCGCCGGTCGAAAAAGACATTCCGAGACAGAATCAGGCTGCCATTGGCCGAGGCAACCGCCGTCGACTCGGGCAACGCCCCCTCCAGTTTCTCCGACGCGCCGGGGGTTTCGACGCCCAACCCTTGTAACTCGCGGCGATAGAGATCACTGCGAAAGACCTTGGCGGCTTGTCGTTCCGCAGTTCCGGCGTCCAGCCCGTTTCTTTGCGCCAATTGATGCGCGACCCATTTCGCCTGGCTGCGCCACGGGAAAGTAGCGGCGCCGTCAAAGAACTCGACGAATCCATCCACATGGCGTTGCTCGCCGCGGGCCGAGATTGTGAATTCGCCCATCAATGCTCGGTCGATCAGTTCGGGTGAGACGTTGAGGTAGGTTTTACGCGATAGCATCTCGGACGCGGTCGTCCGGCTGTCTGCGTTCGAGAGCCAGCGCCCCGCGCGCCAAACGGCCCGCATGAGGCTGCCCAGCAAATGCGGCTCGGTTTCGGCCCAATCGTTTCTGACCGCCAACACCTTTTCAGGTGCACAGGTCCAGATCGCCTTGCCGGGCAGCAGCAGTGCGCCGACATTGTCGTCTACGGCGAATGAGCCCCAAGGCTCGCCCACGCAGAAGGCATCGATCTCGCCACCCGCGAGTGCCTGCGCCATCAGCGGCGGTGGCACAGTTCGGATTTCGACCCGTTTAGAGGCCAGCTCGGTTCTAGAAACCCAATAGCGCAGTAATTCAACATGCATTGAAAAGGGAAAAGGCACGCCAAATACCAAAACGTCACCGGCGGCCTTTGCCAGCGCAGTCCCAGCCGCAGCGGCATCAAAGAAGTCGAAGCCGTAACCTTGTTCGGTCAACCGGTCAGCCAATTGCGTTCCAACGCCGATGACATTGCCATTCAGGGAAAGGACAGACACGGCGGATAGCGGCGTTGCAATGCCACCAAGACCTAAAGCCATCGCAACGGGGATAGGCGACAGCAAATGCGCCGCATCCACATGCCCGAAGGCGAGCATGTCGCGCAAAGAGGACCATGACGGGGCTGGGCGCAGGTCCAGCGAAACACCCTCGGCATGGTCAAACCCCATCTCGCGCGCGACGATAAGCGGGGCCGCGTCGACCAGAGGCATATAGGCGACGGGCAGAATTGGGGTTCTCATGACAACAACCCCGACGCAGTTACAAGGGCTTCGGCAACATCCGCGACCCGGCGGTTCTGATTCATCGCAGTTTTGCGCAGCAGGGCATAGGCTTCGTCTTCCGACACACCCTTGGCCTTCATCAACAACCCTTTGGCGCGGTCGATCACCTTGCGATCTTCCAAGGCGCGGCGGGTCTCCGCCAGTTCGGTCCGCATCTGACGTAGTACCTGAAAGCGAGCGATGGCGGTATCGATCACAGGTTTTATGCGCTCGACTTGAAGGCCATCGACTACATATGCTGAGACCCCAGCTTCAACGGCGGCTTTTGACAACCCGCCCGCTGCGCCCGAGACGAACATAGCCACGGGACGTTCCAGTGGACCCGACGCAACGGTCAGCTCTTCAAGCATATCGCGCGAGGGATTGTCGATATCTATCAGGACAATGTCTGGGCTATGCGTTGCGATTTTGCGTGCCAGCCCGGAGACATTACCGATCACAAAAACCTCAACGTCTCCGGACTCTTTTAAGGAATCTACAATTGCAAAAGCACGTTCTTGATTCTGTTCGACTACAACGACTGTCAGGTTTGTTTTCATAGAGAATCAAGTGAGCCCAAGCGTCATTGATCGCAATTACAACTCCATCAAAAGTAGTCATCGGACTACCGGTTCGCCCAATTTCTCAGCTTATTTTTCGCGCGCAGCGGAATGTCTGCACAGTTTTTTTGCATGTATCAAAAAATTTTACAGTGAACACCGCGGTGACGCATTGGATCGAATCTTTTTGGGGGGCACTCCTTAGCTCTGGGACGTTCAAATGCACTTCCTTAGACGATCAATTCGAAAGTCCGCTTTGTCAGCAAACCATGTGGTTTCGCGAACGCAGCGAACGACCGCTTCCCGCACATTCCGGACGTTCAACTTCTAGTGTCATGTGGCAAGTGGGCGGGACAAAGTTCGAATTCGCTGCGGTTGCTCGAACGACAGCTGCTGGTGGGTTGCGACGACAACGCCCTGCTGGTCGGGCGGGAAAGGTACTTGTACGCGATTACAAAATTCTTTGCTGCCCGTCGCGAATGGGGACCAACGTACATCGATCATCGTTGGGTGATAATTCCGGTTCTCAAAATGTGGTTCTGGGTGCAACTTTCCTTAGCCAAATAGATTATTTTAGTCGTGTAATAAAACTTTCAAACTCCGCGTCCGAGATTGTTGCGCACTCGTATGGGTTTGGAAATTGCTCCTCTTCAACAGATTCCCTGAACGCCGTAAGTGCAACTCGGCGTTGGTGTTTTATCTGTTCATATAGTGATTTGAGATCACCAAAGGCGCGTGCGTGGCGCGGGCTTTCAGGTTGCTCTCCGCATATGTCATTTTGAAAAAGGTAGATGATGTCTGCGCCGGGACCCGAACCGAGCGACGATGTTATCAGCGACGTACGCGAGGAAATCTCAGCCATTACTCGGTCACAGATTACTTCAGCCTCTACCGAAAAGGCTCCGGCATCTTCCATTGTGCGAAACGCATTCCAAAGCGCGATAGCCTCTTCCGCAGTCTTACCAACGGCGCGCAGGCCGCCCCGCCAAGTGGATTTGCGAGGAACCAGGCCAAGATGACACATCACGGGGATGTCTTCGCGCGCTAAAAGTTCAACGATGTGCGGTCCTCTTGCCGTGTAGATGCTGTCGGCACCATCCTTCATGGCCTCAAACGCGGCGGTCAGCACGTCACTTTCGGTTGCAAAGTCCGGGAGACCGAGTGCAGCGGTGAAGAACAATTCAGGCGCGCCTTGACGCACGGTGGACGTGTTGTGGGCATTGCCCATGATCAAGTCAATTCCGGCATCTTTCGCGGCTGCTGCCTCTTCGGTTGTATTCGCCGTCGTCTGAACCAGCTTGCGGATACCCTTTAGCGCACGAAGGTCGGAAGCGGTGTAGTTTCTAAGTGAGAACTTCGCGTCCCAGTCGTAGATACGTTTCATGACGTCACCCGATATCGATAAAGACATCTCCGTCTTCGACCTTAACTGGGTAGGTTTTCAGGTTCACACAGACCGGTGAGCGCTTTGCCTCGCCGGTGCGATAATCGAATTGGCCGTTGTGCATGGGGCATTCGATCAGATGATCGATCACCAGACCGTCTTCCAGATGCACTTCTTCATGGGTGCACAGGCCGTCTGTGCAGTAAAATTCGTCCTCGGGGCTTCGGTAGATGGCAAAGGTACGATCGCCATTGTCGTAACGGATTAGATCTTCGGTTTCGATGTCATCGCAAGCGCAGGCGCGGGTCCAGTTCGTCATAGGCTTTCCTGTATTCCGGGGAGTGGGTCACTCGGCCGCTATGGCTGTTGGTCGAGTGTATTCTGGGCTGGGGTTAGCGTCCTTGGGCAGCAACGGCTTGCGGTCGACAAAGTAGAACGGATCGCGCCGCTGGATCAGAATGGCTGGGAGCATTTCGCGAAATGCGGTCAGTGTTCCCTTGTAAGCTGGTGGGCAATCGCCTTTGATTTCTTCGTGCAGGGCCGGGAGATTGTAGAACGGCACCATTGGATACATGTGATGTTCCACATGGTAGTTCATGTTCGAATACACGAAGCGGAAGAACCGGTTCATGTAGACGGTTCGCGAGTTCAATCGGTGATCCGGGACGTCTTCTGCCAGCCCGGCATGCTGTAGTGACGCCAACAGGTGATGCAACCACGAACCATAGAAAGTGGGACCGCCGATCAGTACAATGGGCAGCCATGATTGCAGCACCATTGCCAAAGCAAATGTCATTGCGAGGATTGCGAGGTGAACACGCGACGCCAAGAACGCCTTAGAACGGTCGGCTTCGATGAGGAAGGTTTTCTGATCTTTGGTCAAACGACCAGCCGACAACCGAAACATCTTCTTCAATTCACTCCAGCCAGATTGCAGATGCAGCATGTTCCATAAGATGTTGAGTGGATGCGGAGGCCGTGGAAACGCAATCTCGGGGTCTTTTCCGACGATCACCGTGTCCGTGTGATGGCGTGTATGGCTCCACCGCCAAAGATAGGGGTTTTTCAGCGACATAAATGAGGCCAGCTGATAGGCTGCAGTGTTCAGCCAAGGCGTTTTGAATACAGTCCCATGGCAGCATTCATGCCAACGGCTGTCGGCACAGGATCCATAAAACACCCCGTAGAGGATGACAGACGGCACTGCCCACCACGTACCCCAGGTCAGAATGACCAGAGCACCGGTTGCCAACACAAATCCCAGCCAGATCCCGTAGTCGATCAGGGCCGGAGCATCGCGGCGCTTCATCAGTTCCTTCATCCGTTTCCGGGGGACTGGAGTAGAATACCACTGTTTAGGTGCAAAGCTTGGACCGCTGTCCCGGCCCGTCAGCGAATAATCCCGCCAAGGAATGGTATTGTCCTGCAGCACATCAGGTTCCTTTTCTACATTGCTGTTGCCGAGCAGAACCGAGGAGCGCCTGAATCGTCAAACCTGTCGTGATATTTTCTATCATTTCTCTCAGAATATTCTGTAAAATAGATGATACGTTTTATCATGGAGCGTGCTATGGCCCGTGTCACACTCAAAGACGTCGCAGAAAAGGCGGGGGTAGGCGTCGCAACAGTAGACCGCGTTCTGAATGCGCGTGCGCCGGTTTCTGCGGCGACAACTGCGCGGGTTCTTTCAGCGGCAGAAGCGTTGGGGTATCGCTCGGCAGGATTGTTGCGGCGCCGAGTTGAGGAGATGGCTCCAGCTAAACGGTTGGGCTTTATTCTTCAAAAGGAAAGCAAGTGGTTTTATCGCGAATTGGCAATCGAGTTGCAGCAAAAAGCAGAGCAGTTGCGCAGTATCCGGGCAAATGTTGTGGTCCGGTATGTAGAAAGTCTGTCGCCGTCCGAGCTTGCAACTGCGATTGACGAAATGCACGGCAAGGTAGACGCCATAGGCTTGGTTGCGATTGATCACCCGGAGATCAATCGTGCGATCGCCAGCGCTGATGTCCCTGTCATTGCATTGCTCTCGCCGCTGTCTTCGCCTCACATTACTGCCTATGTCGGGATCGACAGTCGAAAAGCGGGGCGGACGGCAGGTTGGGCGATGGCGCGTCTTGATCGAACCGAAGGCGCGGTTGGCATCCTTATCGGGTCGCACAGGTATCTGGGGCACGAAGCGCTTGAGAGTGGGTTCAGAAGCTACATGCGCGAATTTGCACCGCAGAAACCTCTTCGAGACTCTGTGGTCTATCTGGATGACGCGGCAGTCGCATATGAAGCGACAGCAGAATTGCTGCGGGCCAACAAAGACCTCTCCGGCGTCTATCATTGCGGAGGCGGAGTGACCGGAGCATTGAAAGCGCTGCGCGAGGCAGGGCAATCGCGAGAGATTGTCTACATCTGCCATGAACGGACACCGGTTACCGAAGCCGCGCTTGCCGATGGCAGTATCGATTTGGTGGTCAACAATCCGCTGGATCAGGTTGCTGATCGCGTGACTCAGATAATGTCTCGGTGTCTGACTGGAAAACCAATTCAGGAACAGGTTGGGGTTATTCCCTTCGATCTTTGCACATCAGAAAACTTGTGAACATCAGCCGAAAGTGGCGCCGTTGATGTTTTCACGGGTGATGACTTCAACTGGAACGACCTCTGCCTGATGGGAGCGGTTTTCCAGTGTCGCGATCAGGGTTTGAACGGCTTGTTCGGCGATCCGTTGCATATTCTGATGGATGACAAGATCCATTGATCCGTCCAGCAGGTAGTTTCTCGTCTTCGGCGTAAGGTTGTGGCCGATCAGCATGATTTCTCCCGTCAAATCGCGATCAGCCAGAGCCGCCACAATGCCTTCGTTGCCACCGCCAACGTTATAAATGCCCAGCAGCCCAGGATGCTCGTCCAGCATCTGGCCCACCACCACGCGATTTTCCAGTACATCATCGTGGCCGATATAGGTACCCACAACGCGGAGGTGGCTGAAATCCCTTCGCAAGGCCGACCGAAACCCCATCTCTCGATCCGAATGGTTGCGATATAGTTGCTCGCCGGAAATCACGCCGACGGTTCCGGATTGCCGTAGCATTCGACCCATAAAATAGGCCGCTGTTCGTCCTGCGGCCATGTTGTCCGTCCCGACAAATTGGCCCAGAACAGGGCTGATCAGATCGGAGACGACAGGTATGCAGGGAATATTCAAACCGTGCAGCTCTTCAACTGCGTCGCGAACCCGCGGATCATCCAAAGCCTGAAAGCCAACTGCATCAATTCCCTGCCCGGCGCAGGCTCTTAGTTTTCGAGCCAACACTGATGGTTCCAATTTCGTGGAAAAGACACACTCGACAGTGGCGCGGCCATTGGTGAAAACACTCTGAAAACAGTTGCCCAGAAATTCTGTCGATGGTCCGGCTTCCTCTGGTAGAAATATCTTCAGCCGCCAGGGTCGCGCAGGCTGGTCCAATTGAGCGCCGGATTCGATCGCGTGCTTGGCCTGCAAAACCCGCTGGCGGGTCTCAGGCTTTACGTTTGATCTGTTGTTCAAAACCCGGTCAACCGTAGCGGTGCCGACCCCCGCGATCCTCGCAATCTCGGAGACACGTGCCTTCTTTGGGATTATTACAGCTTCATCGCTCATAAGCCTCTGCTAACATCATTCCCGATCAAAATCATCCTCAAATAAACCTCTAAGAACATCAAAACCCATCATTCCCGTCATTTGATGCAATTTTTCTTGCCACCGAATTGTAAGGGGGCTTATCCCAACGTCATGCAACGGGATCGAGTCCCGTTCAGGGAGGATAACATGACCTACACAGCTAAATTACTGGCCGGGGTAACCGGCCTATTAATGACGGCCAGTACAGCACTGGCGGCGGACTTCACCTTTAAATATGGTAATGAGCAGCCGGAAACCTCAATCCGTTCGCAGTCCATGGACTGGTTCAAGACTGAACTTGAAAAACGTACGGACGGTCGCATCGAAGTCGAGAATTTCTTTGGTGCCGCGCTTGGTAACGAGCGTGAAATGATGGATCAGGTGACGGCCGGTTTGCTGCAAGGCACGCGTGGCGGTTTCTTTGCCGACGCGTCCGGGGCATTCAACCTGTACCAGTTGCCGTTCCTCGTCGCGAATTGGGATGAGATGGAATGTCTGGTCGGTTCGGACTTCACCAAGGGCGTTCAGGCCCGTGCTGAGGCGAACGGATATCACATCCCTGCCACCGGTATCAGCCAAGGATTCCGGGCCTATACCAACAACGTTCAGCCAATAACATCGGTTGCTGATCTGCAAGGTCTGCGCATTCGCGAACCTCAATCTGATCTGATGATCGCCACGGGCACAGCCATCGGGTCGGTTCCGGTCGCCATGCCGTTTTCAGAGGCATATCAGGCATTCAAACAGGGCGTGATTGACGGGCAGCATAACCCGCCGCAAAATATCTGGGACTTCAATATTCACGAAGTGCAAAAGTATCTGACGCTGTCGAACCACATGACCGGCCCCGATCCTTTGATCGTCAACAAGGCATGGTATGACGGTTTGCCCGAAGACCTTCAGGCCACCTTTGACGAGGTTGCGGTCGAAGCGATGGCGATGTCGGACAAGCTGTATCGCGATGCTGAAACGAACATCGTCGGCGAACTCGGTAAGCACATGGAGATCAACGAACTGACGCCCGAAGCCCTGGCGGGTTTCCAGGAAGCCGTTGCGCCGGTCTATCAACAGATGATCGACGCAGGTCATTTCACGATGGATGATATCGACGCTGCCCGTGCTGCAGCGGCGTCTTGCGGCTGATCTGAAATGGCAATTCCGGGCGCCTTAACTCTGCGCCCGGAGTCCCTTCTTATCGGAACCGGTTTATGGATTCTCTCTCTGCAATTGACCGTGTACTGACGCGCGTTATTGAAGCGCTGATGGTTGTGCTGTTCGGGGTGTTTCTGGTGATTGTCGTCACCAAAGTCCTGATGCGCCCCTTTGACATGGCAATCTACGGCGTCGACGAACAGGTTAAGATTGCGTTTCTTTGCACTTCGGCCTTGGGCGGTGCAGTCGCGATTACGAAGCGCGAGCATATCGCGATCACATTCTTCATCGACATGATGCCCTACTACGTCAAAATGGCCTTCTACGTGGCGGGGCTTGTCCTTGTCGGAGTGATGAACGCGGCATTGGTCTGGCTGTCCATCGATTGGATCGCAGGGCCAGGCAAAAACATGTGGCAACCCTTCGGAATGCCTCAGGCATATGTGTTCATCATTGTTCCGATCTCCTGTTCGATTGCCGTTTTCTACTGTTTCGTTCGCGTGGTTCTGACGCTGGGCGGTCGGGACTCCATCGATGTTCTCTGGATGCCGGAGGACTGACATGTTGATCCTTTTTGCCACGCTTGGAATATTGTTGGTCTGTGGAGTTCCCATTGCCTATTCTCTCGGACTGGCATCACTGGCGTATTTCCTGATCGAGGCCCCCGCGGCGACAGGGTTCGTCGTGCAGCGATTCTTTTCGGGCATCAACAATTACCCGCTGGTCTCACTGCCCTTCTTCATCCTGATGGGACTGGTGATGAATTCCGGAGGCATTACGCGACGCCTGCTGGACCTGTCCATGTTCTTCGTCGGTCGGTTGAAAGGTGGGCTGGGATTGGTCAACGTCGTGGGCTCGATGATTTTTGGTGGCATCTCGGGTTCTTCTGCCTCGGATACTGCTTCAATCGGGTCCGTGCTGATTCCTGAGATGGAGAAACGAGGTTACCCCAAGAGTTTCGCAGCGGGGATCACGGTTGCCTCGTCCACTATGGGCATGATCATCCCGCCGTCTGTTCCCATGATTATCTACGCCGTCGCTGCCGAAGAGAGCATCGGTCGCCTGTTTCTGGGCGGGATCATTCCCGGCATCATGGTTGGCCTGCTGCAGCTGATCGTCGTGTGGTTGTTGGCCAAGAAGAACGATTACCCGACCGAAGATGTACCGTTCACGTTGGCCGAGGCAGGGCGACAGGCGCGGCGTTCGGCTGCCGTGGCGTTGATGCCAATCCTGATCGTGGGGTCGGTTGTATTCGGTTTCGTTACTCCGACCGAGACAGCCGGAGCGGCGGTGGTTTACGGTCTGATCATCGGCTTATTCATCGTCGGCTTCGGCGTTCTCAAAGAACTGCCTGGAGCCATGCGCCACGCCATCATCATGTCGGCCAAGATCATGATGATCATCGCGTTCAGTCAGGTGTTCATCACTGTACTGGCGCTGGAACGTGTACCCAATCAACTGGCCGATTTCGTTTCGGGCCTCGGACTTGGCCCGGTCGCCTTCATGGTTCTGACAGCCATTTTGATCCTGATGGCGGGTACGTTCATCGACGTTAGTCCCGCCATTCTATTACTGACACCGGTTCTGTTGCCGGTTGCTGAAAAGCTGGGCGTTTCCGGCGTGCATTTTGGTGTGGTGATGGTCTCGGGTCTCGCGGTTGGTGCATGCACACCGCCAGTAGGAAATTGCCTGAATGTCTGCGCTGCGATCTGCCGTATGCCGATCGGAAAGATTTTCGTCGGGGCCGCGCCGTTCCTGCTGGCAAATGTGGTGGTGCTGATATTGATCGCGATCTTCCCGCAACTGGTTATGTGGATACCGGACGCGGTGATGGGACCGTAACGACACAGAATTGGGCAGCGGGGTGTCTTCCGGACCTGCCCGGCCTTGGTCAGCCAAAGCCTGAAATCCCCGCACACATCGACGCCCAAAAAATTATGGGCGCCAAACCTCAACGCCGGCCAAGCCGGGCGACACATTAGGAAGACAATTATGCAACGTGTAGGTGTCATAGGATTGGGAGACATGGGCAGCGGGCTGGCCAGGAACCTAATCAAAAACGGGTTCGAAACCACGGGGTTTGATCTGAGTGAGGCGCGACTGAAGACGCTAGGTGAAATGGGCGGAGTGCCTGCTACCAGCGTGGCAGATGTGGGGGCCAACGCGGATGCTGTCTATGTCATGGTCATGAATGGCGACCAGGCCAAGGCTGTCATTCTTGGTGAAGACGGTCTGGTCCGTCACATGGCGCAGGGCGGGGCGGTCATTCTGACAGCCACGATCAAACCGCGTGAAGCCCGCGAGATTGGTGAGGCCGTGGCCGGTTCTGGCATTCACCTGATCGATAGCCCTGTCTCTGGCGGCTTTCCGGGTGCGCAGGGCGGCACTCTTACCATGATGGCTGCGGCCCCTGATACCGTACTGGACGAATTCCAACCAGTGATGGAGGCGGTCTCGGCCACCATTCACCGCGTAGGGGACGGGCCCGGCCAAGGTCAGACCGTAAAAGCATGTCTGCAGACTCTGATCGGTTCAATCTTTTCGGCAACATTTGAGGCGTCGGTTCTTGCCGCCAAGGCGGGCGTGAAGGGCGAAAACCTGTTCAAGGTCTTTTCGACCTCTGGCGCGGGATGCGGATGCACCAACACAGCGCTGGAGAACATCATCGACCGTAAATTCGAAAACACTGGCTCGGGCATCGGCACCATGCACAAGGACCTGACCATCTCACTGGATCTGGCCGAAGAGCTCGGCGTTCCAATGCATACTGCTTCATCTGCCATGCAGATTTTCCATGCTGGCAAAACCAAATTCCCCGATGGCGACAACTGGGCCTGCACCCGCGTGATCGAAGACATTGTCGGCGCTGAGTTGCATCGCTGAGAAAGGACAAGAACATGAAACTTGGCGTTATCTGTGATGGCATCAGTCGCGACCTGAAACACGCGGTCGATGTGATGGATGAGTTTGACCTCGAATATGCCGAACTGCAATTTGTCGGCGATACGGAGGTTGGCGATCACTCTGCGGATGAGATCAGGGAAATTGACGCGCTGCTTCGGGATCGGGGCAAGCCTGTATCCTGTCTGTCGCGCCACATCTTCGCGGGAATGACCGGGGCGAACAAACCAGGGGACGACCTGCATAGCAAGCATATGGATGCTCTGAAGCGCGTGATCGACATGGCGCATGTGGTCGGCGGCCCATTGGTGCGCATTATGACTCCGAAGAAAGAGCAGATTCTGTGGGGGTCCGGAGGTGCAGAAAAATGGAACGTCGCCAAGGGTGCATGGGACGCGATGCTGCCCCTGATTGCACCGGCGATTGACGTTGCCAAGGACGGCGGAGTGACTTTGGTCGTCGAAACGGGCAACGGGACCATGGTGAATTCGAATTACACCGCCCGTAAGCTGATCGATGATCTGGATGCCAAAGACACGTTAAAGGTACTTTGGGATCCGGCCAACAATTGCTGGTGTCACGAACAAGCGTTTCCTGCTGGGTATGACGAGGTAAAAGATGGCTATCTCGGGCACATCCACATCAAGGACGTTCAAGTCGACACGCCCCGCGCAACATTGACGGTCAAACAAATGGGCGAAGGCCAACTGGCCGATCAGTTTCAGCCGATGGCGGATGCTCTGAAAACCGACGCCTATGATGGGGTGATATCATTCGAAAGTGTCTACCATCCCGGTAACGGAAATTTCGAAGACGGTTTCCGCCGCTGTATCGATCGCTTCAAAGAGCATTTTGGTTGAACCTCTGGCGAGACCAAAACGGCCAATCGATGTTCCTCCCAAAACATCGTTCGGCCGAAATACAGACCCGTCCTCAGGCGGGTCTGTTTTGGTTTTTCGGTGAAAACCAAATAACTGTCAAAAGATCTAGTTCTGCGTGACGATTGAGGAGAGTTCGCATTAATTTCCACAAAAAATTTCTCTTTCGGCGATTGTGTCGCAGTACTTCAATGGCAGCTTAGGCGGACCGCACCGTAGCGTGGAGATAGTCTGGTTGGCTTCTACAAGGTGTGATCCTTGCGCAGACCCAAGGCAGCAATCAGAGCTTCGAAGTCGCTCGTGCGCGCGCAGCATTTGTCAAAATGGGCTCTCCACACACCTTGGCCGCAGTGTCAATAAATAGGGGCTACCGGTATTGGGTCAGAAATGCTTGACGTTTGGGTCAGAATTGAATGACGTGATTTGCCCATTTATTGAGGTTTTGTGCGCCGATTGAGTCAGGAATCAGTGACGTTCCACAGTGCTTGTGTAAGGCGACACATAGTTCTGCCACCAGCGACAGGACCTTTCCATTTTCGCCTCACTTCCTTCATCTAACACCTGGACCGATCTCATTGATCCTGACTTCTTTTTGGGAAAATCAGGGCTGATTTGCAGATCAGACGCCGAAAGCGCCTGTTCCTGCTGATCTGCCACGTGGCGAACGCGGATGGGGGCGAGGCAATGCTATTCGACAATAGTGGTGCGGCCCGCAGGCGTAGCCGAGGACACGGTGTTGTCTAATAGGGTTGCCCGAGTGGGAAGGCAGCGTCTTACCCTTTACAGCCAGAGGCGTTTGGATTGTCCATATGCCGATGACCCAAAGCAGGTGCAGCGGAGCAGGCTGCGCCCTTACTGTTTGCGCAAGAACGCATTGTTATTCTAATGAAACTGGCGGAAACCGGTCATTCGCTGTAATCGCAATAATTCTCTTTGATTATGAAAGGTTTCGGGTTCCGGGCAGAAATAGAAACAAACTATAGGGCTATGGGAAGCTCGAGCGTAACGCTTGCTCCTTGCTCGACTTGGTTGATTGCGACCACTCCTCCGTGACGCTTCGCGACAGCTGAGACAATCGACAACCCTAAACCGCTACCTTCGGAATATTCCAGCTGCGAAAATCGACTGAAAACGGCTTCGCTTTGGTCGGGTGAAAGGCCGGTTCCGTCATCAGATACGGTTAGTTTGACGTTCCCCGCGTCACAACGCAGTACAACTGATATTCGGCTCAGTTCAGCGCCGCCGTGCTTAAGCGCATTGTCCAGCAGGTTTTTGATAGCCTCTGCCAAAAAGATCCGATCTCCCGAGACCAAGATTGTTGGTTCTGGCAATGTGACTTCAAAATCGATCCCTTGTGTGAGGATATGAACGCCCATGTCAGCGCAGGCCTCTTCCACAACCGCACGGAAATCAATCTTGTCCATCTGATCCTGATGCGTAGGTTGCCGCAGTCGTTCCAGTGACAATAGTTGTTCCGCCACTGTAGCCGAATTCTTTGCCGCTGCCACCAGCTCGATTATCCGTTTGTCTTTGTCCTCATCTGTTTTTGCATCGCGCAATGCCTCAGCCATGGACTGGACCGCAGCCGCCGGATTTCGCAATTGATGCGCGGCTTCTGAGATAAACACCTGATGGGCGTTGATGCTGTGCTCGACCTGTCCAAACAGCCGGTTCAACGTCTGAACAATTCCATGAACCTCGACCGGGACCGGGCGTCTGATTTCGCTCAGGTCGTCAGGTGAGCGTAGGTCGATCGCATCCTGCAAATCCAGCAAGGGGCGCAACCCGCGTGCGACCCCGAACCACACGACAACGGCAAGGGTGGCCAGCAGAATACCCATCAGGATCGCGGCGCGGATCGACAGTTCGTTGGCAAAAGCGTTGCGGTCCGCAACGCGTTGCCACGCTGTGACTGTCGCATCGCCCACCAGGTTATCCAACGTGACCCGCTCAGTCATTTTCAGCACGCGCACCGACTCATCCCGATAAACTGCTTCGAAAAATTGCGGCTGGTATGCGTCTTGCTCTGACGGGTTTGCAGCGGCCGGAGGATATGCATACCCTGTGACGTAGATGCCACCGGGTCCGGTCACGTGATAAAAAATCTCCCCGCCTGACGCATCGCGGATCAAGCTGCGCGTGGTGGGCGACAAGGCATCGCCTTCTGACACAGCCACGTCGCGCGAAATGGCCAGACCGGCGGATAGCAGGCTGTCGTCAAATAACTCCTGCGCCGTTTTCTGGGCCACGGTGTAGCGCCAGTATCCAAGCAGGATTGCGAGCAGCACCAATGGCGTCAGGATCAGAATGAAAAGCCTGAGCCTGAGTGAGCCGTGCCGGATCACTTCTGCACCTCTAGCAGATATCCAAGGCCACGGGCGGTCTTGATCCGGATGCCAAGGTTCTGAAGGCGTTTGCGCAGTCGTGACACATGCGGCTCGACGGCTGAATCGTCGACATCGGCGCCCACGCCGTAGACGTAATCGGTCAACTGACTTTTGGGGACGATCCTGCCCCGCCGTTCCAGCAGGCATTCAAGCACAGCCATTTCCCGACGCGGCACATCGAGAATTTGGCCCTTTGCGCTCACCTGCCGGGCGGTGCGGTCGAACTCAAGATCTCCGATGGTCTCGCGCGCGCCATAATCCAGTTGTTTGCGACGGGACAGCGCGCGGATGCGGGCTTCGAGTTCGTCCATTTCGAAGGGTTTCACGAGGTAATCGTCAGCGCCCATATCCAGACCGGAAACACGGTCGCTGGTCTCGGTACGTGCGGTTAGCAGGATGACAGGCGCGCTGTCGCCCCGGTTGCGCAGGGACCGCAAGATCTCAAGCCCTGACCGACCCGGCAGGTTGATGTCCAGAACGATCAGGTCTGCGCCTTCCTGTTCCAGATACAAATCGGCCGCGACACCATCTGTCAGCACGTCAGCGGCATGGCCCCTGTCCCGCAGGCGATAGGCAATGGCGTTGGCGAGGGTCTCGTTATCCTCGACGATGACGATCCGCATTCGGGCTCCTGCAAGTTTCGCGCAAGGTTGGCGCTCCATGATTGCCAGATGGGAGGGGGAATCAACCCCACAGTTCTATTTGCAATCACGGTGGTGCGGAGGGCGCTGACGTGGTTGTCTGGTCAACAGGGAGGAACCAATGGCCATTTCCAACTTCACCCGTCGCGCCGTCGTGGGGCTGATTGCCGCCGCCGGACTCGCCGCACCTGCCGCTGCCGAGGTCGATTTCTCGGGCAAGACCATCGAATGGGTCATTCCGTTCTCGGAAACGGGCGGGTCGGCCAAATGGGCCAACTTCTTTGCCCCGCTTCTGTCCGAGGCGCTGCCGGGTCAGCCGACTGTGGTAGTTAAGTTCATGCCCGGTGCAGGATCGACCAAAGGAGCGAACTGGTTTCAGGAGCAGGAGCACGACGATGGCACCCTGCTGTTTGGCACGTCGGGTTCAACACAGTTCCCGTATCTGCTGAGCGACCCGCGTGTGCGCTACGAATACAACGATTGGATTCCGGTTATGGCGTCGGGTACCGGTGGCGTTGCCTATCTGAACGCCGAGGATGGAGCCAAGTTTGATGGTTCTGCCAATGCGCTGAAAGACACCAACTTCATCTACGGCTCGCAGGGCGCGACTCGTTTAGACCTTGTGCCGCTGCTGGCCTGGCAGATGCTGGGCATGAATGTTGAGCCTGTCTTTGGCATCAAGGGCCGCGGTGATGGCCGCCTGATGTTCGAACGTGGTGAAGCCAATATCGATTACCAAACGTCCTCGGGCTATCTGGGCGGCTCGGCCCCGCTGGTCGAGGCTGGTCAGGCCGTTCCGATGATGACGTGGGGCGCGTTGGATGCGGATGGCAATATCGTGCGCGACCCGACATTCCCGGATATTCCGACCTTTAAAGAGGTTTGCGAGGCCACAGATGGTTGCGAAACCAGCGGTGAGGCTTGGGATGCGTGGAAAGCCTTCTTCGTGGCAGGCTTCCCGGTTCAGAAGCTGGCCTTCCTGCCCGGTGACACGCCGCAAGAGGTCGTCGATGCCTATACAGCAGCGTTCCAAGCTGTGACCGAGCGGGGCGATTTTGCTGATATCTCCTCGAAACGCGTTGGTAAGTATCCTGTTTTTGTCGGCGAAGGCTCAAAATCTGCTCTGCAGACGGCGACCAATGTGGACGACAATGCCAAGCAATACGTCCTGAACTGGCTGAAAGAGGCCTACGGCGTCGAGCTGAACTAAGCTGACACGTCGTCGCGCGCCCAACGAAGGGCGCGCGTTTCTCTACATACAAAACAGTTAATGAAAGGCGGCCGCTATGGAGGTTTTCGCCACCGCTCTACCTGCGCTTGGTGACGCGTGGGGTCTTATCCTGCAACCTATCGTATTGGGTTATCTTGTGCTCGGCGTCGTTATGGGGCTGGCTGTGGGCGTCTTTCCGGGGCTTGGTGGCATTGCCGGTCTGTCCCTGCTGTTGCCTTTCATGTTCGGAATGGACCCGATCCTTGGTCTGGCGCTGATGATCGGGATGGTCGCGGTAGTGCCGACGTCGGACACTTTTGCGTCCGTCCTGATGGGCATCCCCGGCAGCTCGGCCTCGCAGGCGACCGTGCTGGACGGCTTCCCCATGGCGAAAAAGGGCGAAGCGGCAAGGGCGCTGTCGGCGGCTTTTTCCTCGTCCCTCTTCGGCGGGCTGGTCGGCGCGACCTTCCTGACCATGTTCATTCTGATCGCGCGGCCCATCGTTCTGGCCTTCGGCCTGCCCGAGATGTTGATGATCACAATTCTCGGCCTGTCGATGGTCGCCATTTTGGCCGGGCGGATCCCGCTGAAAGGAGTCGCCGCCGCCGGTCTGGGCCTGATGGTCGGCACGATTGGTGAGGCGGATGCAGGCGGTTCGCTGCGCATGGCGACTTATGACATTCCTTATCTGACGGACGGCCTGAAGCTGGTTATCGTTGGCCTGGGAATCTTTGCGGTGCCCGAGATCGTATCGCTGCTGCGTCAAGATCGGTCGATTGCCAAAGGGGCCTCACTGGGCGCCGGTTGGCTGGACGGTGTCAAAGACTGGTTCGCAAATATATGGCTGTCGGTGCGTTGTTCGATCATTGGCGTGATTGTTGGCGTCATACCCGGCCTCGGCGGCTCGGTTGTCGACTGGATTGCCTACGGCCATTCGGTTCAATCCACCAAGGACAAGAGCAATTTCGGCAAAGGCGAAGTGCGCGGAGTCATCGGCCCGGAAAGCTCGAACAACGCCAAGGAGGGCGGCGGGCTGGTGCCAACTTTGCTGTTTGGCATTCCCGGTTCCGGCTCAATGGCGATCTTTATCGGCGCGGTGGCCCTGCTGGGGTCTGGCGATATCGAGGTCGGTCCAAGCATGCTGAAAGACAATCTCGACATCACCTATTCAATCGTTTGGCTGCTGGCGCTGGCCAACGTCGTGGGCACGATCTTGTGCATCGCGGCATCGGGCGGGATCGCCAAGCTGACCACGATCCGCTTCACCTATCTGGCCCCGTTCCTGTTCATGCTGATCAGCTTTGCGGCGTTCCAGTCCGGTCAGAACTTCGAAGACCTGCTGGCCTTGTTCGTAATCGGCCTGATCGGCATCTTCCTGCGCCGCTTCGACTGGTCGCGCCCCGCCTTCCTGATCGGTTTCGTTCTGTCGAACCCGGTTGAGAAGTTCACCAATCAGGCGTTCCAGATCGCCTCATTCCGGTTCCGCAAAAGCTTTGGCGAGGGGATGGAGTATGTCTTCAGCCCCATCGTGATCGTCCTGATCGTGGTCACAGTCGTCTCGGTCATTCTGGGTATCCGGCAGGCCAAGATGATCATGGCCGAGGGTGATGTTCAGGCCGGTACCAAACGCGCGCCGCTTATCTTTCTGCTGGTGATCATGGCCTATCTGATCGTCGCTTTGGTCAACGCCAACATGATCCCCGACTACAATATGACCGACAAGATCATCCCGCTGGTGATCGGCAGCGTCTCGCTGTTCTGTTGCGTGATCCTTCTGATCCAGATGATGCGGCGGCCCGAGGGTGACGCGATCTTTGCCGACAAGGAAATCGCCGGTGAAGACGCCAGCGCACCCCACGGTCTGTGGTCCACTCTGGCATGGTTCGCCAGTTTGATCGCGGCCACGTGGGTGGTGGGCTTCATCCTCGCCCTGATAGGGTTCCTGATCGCCTTTCTCCGTATCCGCGCCGGGTCCAGCTGGCAGATGACTCTGATCCTGACCGCCTGCGGCATCGGGTTCATGTGCCTGATGGCGGGCGCTCTGAACCGCGATTTCCCGCCGGGTCTGTTGCAGGACATGGTCAGCCTGCCCTGGCCGTTGAAGTGAGGGGTTCAAAATGACTCAAACCGCAATCCCTTATATGCTGATGCGTGGCGGCACGTCGAAAGGCCCGTATTTCCGTCGCTCGGATTTGCCCGAGGATCTGGACGCGCTAGCCGAGGTGCTGATAGCCGCCCTTGGTTCCGGGCAGTCGCTGAACATCGACGGCATCGGCGGCGGCGCGGCGGTGACCACAAAAGTCGCGATGCTGTCGGTCAGTGAGGATGAGTGGGCCGATATCGACTATTTCTTCGCTCAGGTCTCGGTCGAGGACAAGCTGGTCGATTTCAAACCGACTTGCGGCAACATCCTGTCCGGGGTTGCCCCTGCGGCTATCGAGATGGGCCTGTTCAAACCGCAGGGCGATGAAACTGAAGTTCGCATTCGGGCCGTCAACACTGGGGCTCGGGTCGTGGCCAAGGTGAATACACCCGGGGGCGAATTGACCTATGAGGGTGATGCGGAGATCGCCGGCGTTCCCGGTCATTCAGCGCCGGTGCAGTTGAGTTTCATGGGCGTGGTGGGCTCGGCCACCGGAGCGTTCCTGCCTACGGGCAACCTGCGCGATGCAGTTCAGGGCGTCGAACTGACCTGCATGGATGTCGCTATGCCGATGGCTATCGCCCGCGCCACAGATTTCGGATTGACGGGCTATGAGAGCGCCAAGGAGCTGGACGCAAACCGCGCGTTCTTTGACCGGATGGAGGCCGTTAGGATCGAAGCAGGCCAGCGGATGGGTATGGGGGATGTGTCCAAATCGGTCACCCCTAAGTTCGGCCTTGTTGCTCCGGCCAGAGAGTGCGGAACGCTTGCGGTGCGGTATTTCATGCCGTGGAAAACCCACCCGACCATGGCGGTCACCGGCGCGCAATGCATGGCGTCTTGTGCTTTGACGCCCGGAACCGTCGCCGACGGTTTGCTGGATCGCCCCACTAAAAGCCCAGCCGAAGTTGTTCTGGAACACGCCTCGGGCAAAATAGACGTGCTGGTCAATTTCTCTACCGACGAAGGTTTCACCGTGAACGCGGCGGGCTTAGTTCGAACTGCGCGCAAGTTGGCTGACGGGCATGTTTATGTGCCGCAATCTGTTTGGGACGGGAGTTGATTAGGTGGCAGCCATTAAGTATACTATGGTATACAAAAGAGGAGGTCACGATGGTCGACTATTCGGAATGCCTCGGTATCGCGCGTCTGGAACTAAAGCTGGCGCAAGCGGCCTTGCGGCGAGATATGGCAGAATACCCAACGCCGATCGCCGGGTGTGATGAGCAGTTCAACCATCTGCTGGATCAAAGCGAACGGGTCCGAAACGCTCTGGCCGCCCTTGACGCACCGCATTTTGTCCCGACGCCAAGAAAACTGAACACCGAGCAGGGTATAGAAAGCCGATGAAGGTCCACATTCTTGATGACTGGTTTGGCACGCTGCGTGGCCTGCCTTGTTTTGAGAAACTCACCGCTCATGAGGTGACGGTATGGACGGATCATGTCGAAGACGCTGACACTCTGGCCGAACGACTGCAGGACGCAGAGGTGCTTGTCCTGTTCCGCGAACGTACCAAAGTCACCCGCGCCTTGCTGGAGAAATTACCAAACCTGAAACTGATCAGCCAGCGCAGCGTTTATCCTCATGTCGATGTTGAGGCCTGCACAGATCACGACGTGCTGCTGTGCTCAAACATGCATGGCGGGACGCCGTCTTATGCTGCAGCCGAACTTACTTGGGCGTTAATCATGGCCGGGATGCGGAATTTGCCCGCACAAATGGCCTCGGTCAAAGCAGGGCACTGGCAGGCGGGCGTGGGCAAGACGCTGAGGGGGCGTCAGTTGGGGCTCTATGGCTATGGCCGCATTGCTCGCGCCATTGCAAATTATGCCGAGGCCTTTGGGATGAATGTGGTCTGGTGGTCATCCGTAGAAGGCCGGGCGCGTGCGCAGGCGGATGGCGCGCAGGTCGCGCCCAGCCGTGAAGCGTTCTTTGGCAGCAGCGATGTTATCTCGGTCCATGTGCGCTTGAAACCGGACACGCGCGGGATCATCACCGCATCGGATTTCGCACAGATGCAGCCGGAGGCGCTGTTTGTGAACACCTCGCGAGCCGGGCTGATCGCACCTGGTGCTTTGCTTGAGGCGCTGAACGTCGGTCGCCCCGGCAAAGCGGCGATTGATGTGTTCGATTCCGAGCCACTGATTGATCCGACCGACCCGCTTTTGTCACATCCCAACCTGATCGCGACCCCACATATCGGCTTTGTCACTGAGGATGAGTTCGACCTGCAATTCGCGGATATTTTCGATCAGGTGAACGCCTATGCCGAAGGCGCTCCGATCCACATGATCAACCCCGAGGTTTGGACCAACGCAGAATAAGGTTTGCGGCGATGGGCGCACCAATGATCACTAACACGATCCTTGTCAGATGGTGGGTGATCACAAAGCCCAAATCCGCGCCCGAGACGATGGCCAGCACCGTCATCTCTGCCTGCCCACCGGGCGCGAAGGCCAGAAACGCCTCGACAGGTTGGCCCAGTCCCAAGGTGGTGACAACGGCGGTGAAAGCGGCTGCCAGGACGGCAAGGACAATGACATAGGCGAAGCCCGCTGCCACTACCCGGCGTAGTTCGACCCATGTGACACCTACGAATTTCGCACCAATTCCGCAGCCAATGAAAAACTGCGCTGCTAGGATGGCCTCGCGAGGCGGTCGGGTATGAATGAAGTCGCCCAGTGACAAGGCTGCCGTCAGGATCATTGGCCCCAGGATTGACGCCCCGAACAGGCCGATCCGCTCTCCGCCTTTCCAGCCGACAATGGCGGCCAGAACCATCAGCGCCAATTCATGTATTGGCAGGTTGTGCGCGGGCTCGCCAATCGGATTGGTGAGCTGGGCATCATAGAACACGGTGAGGAACAAGGGGGCCAACGTCACGATGATCAGCACGCGCGTACCGTGGATCAAGGACAAGGTACGCGGATTGGCCCCGGCCTCAGTGCCAAAAATGATCATGTCTTGCAAACCGCCCGGCATGGCTGCGTAGAAAGCCGTTGTGGAGTCAAAGCCCCAGAATTTGCGAAAGAATGGCACACCTACCAGCGCGATCAGCAGGATGAAGAACGGGATCAGCGCAATTGACGCGGCCATTTTCGGCAATTCAGCAAACAGAGCCGGCGTAATCGATGCCCCTACCGCCACGCCCAGTATAGTGCGGGCGGCAACCGAGACCTGTCCAAAGCCTTGCATCGGTGCGTGTGCAAGAGCTGCAATCAAACATGCGCTCATTGGCCCGAACAGAAAGGGTAGCGGCAGGTTCAGCGCCCAAAATACCCCAGTGCCCAACACCGCCAGGCCGAGCGTGACGGCCTGTTTCGTCAGAAGAGAGGGGGTATCGGTTTGGCTGTGCAAGGTAAGCGTTCCAGCTTCGTTGACTTATAATGTATCCATATGTATACAACTGGACGCAAGATGACAAGAGAACCTGCGATGACCCTTCATGACGCCCCGTTACAACCTGGCCCACAAGGCAATTCCGCGTATCAGCGCCTGCTGGACGAGATTCGCGAGGGCACTCTTCTGCCCGGCGACCGGCTGCGTGAGATTGAGCTCTCGGAACGGTTGGGCG